>NZ_JBQUZF010000001.1:0-951031 GCF_056313985.1 Pinisolibacter sp. DMC19
ACCCGCCCACGCCTGCGCCCGCTCCCGCGCCCACGAACCCGAGGAACTCCTCGAAAAAATCGAGGAGATGATCGATGCGTCTCGTCTCGCCCTCCGCGCCTGAACGGCTCGTACCGCCGCCGCTGCCGCCGCTCGATCCGACGCGGGTCGAACGCATGGGCCGTGCGCTCGGCAATCTCGTCGCTGATGCCCTCGTCGTCGAGGTGCTGGCGACGCCGAAGCCCGGCCTCGTCGACACCCGCAACACCGGTTCGCACCGCGACATGGACGTCGAGACCTTCCTCGCCTCCGCCGCCGCGCTGCGGCCGAAGCTCCCCGGCTTCTTTGCCGTCGGCGTCGAGACCGCTTCGCTTCCGGCCCGCGAAGTCCACGAGGCGCTGCGCCCGGTCGGGCTCGACTGCGAACGCGCGATGTTCGCCGCCACCCGCGACGTCAACACCCACAAGGGCTCGATCTTCGCCTTCGGCCTGCTGCTCGGTGCCGCCGGGCGCGTCCTGGCGACCACCCGCAAACTGTCGCGCGACCGTGTCACGGCGGAGGTCGCGACGATCTGCGACGGCATCGTCACCCGCGAACTGATGCGCCCGGGCGAACCGCGCACCGCCGGCGAACGGCTCTTCCGCGCCCACGGTCTGACCGGCGCGCGCGGCGAGGCGGCATCGGGCTTCGCCACCGTCCGGCGGCGCTCGCTGCCGGTCTTCGAACGCGCGCTCGCCGCCGGCCGCGGCCTCGACGATGCGCTGCGCATCGCCTTCCTCCATCTCCTCGCCCACAACGACGACACCAACCTCGCCGCGCGCGGCGGCATGGAGGGGCTGACCTGGGCCAAGGCCGAGGCGCGGGCGCTGCTCGACGCCGGCGGGCCGAACCTGTCCGACTTCGTCGGCCGGTTGGAGGCGCTCGACGATGCCTTCATCGCGCGCAATCTCTCGCCGGGCGGGTCGGCCGACCTGCTCGCCATGACCTGGACGCTGCACTGCCTGGGATGACGCCCCGGCGCCGCCGACACGTGCGTCTGCCTCTTTTCGCTCGAGGACTGGATCGCGAAAAACTGCTATGGCGCGTGTCGGAAGATCCGAAGGGACGAGGCGATGGGGCTGACGGTACAGCAACCGGTGAAGGTGGAGCTCGAGGCTCTGGCGAACCGCTTCGACCTGGTCTTGGTCCCCGGCTTCAAGGACAGCGGTCCCGAGCACTGGCAGAGCCTGTGGCAGGCCGAGGTGCCGACCTTCTCGCGCATCGCCCAGCGCCGCTGGGACAATCCCGACATCGAACTGTGGATCGCCGCGATCGTCCGCCATGTCCGCGACGGTCGCCGTCCGCCGGTGCTGATCGGCCATTCGCTCGGCGCGCTCGCCTCGGCCTGCGTCGCCGCCGATCGCGTCGTGCCGGTCGCCGGGGTGGTGCTGGTCGCCCCGGCCGAACCGACCCGCTTCGAGGCGGAAGACCGCGTGCCCTGCGTGAACCTCGGCGTTCCGAGCCTGGTGATGGCCTCGCACAACGATCCGGTGACGCGCTTCGCCCGCGCCGAACACTGGGCCGGCGTCTGGGGCAGCCGTCTCGTCGACCTCGGCGAGGCGGGCCACGTCAACGCCGAATCCGGTTTCGGAACATGGCCCTACGGCCTTCGGCTGATAGCCGACTTCGCCGCCGGACTGGTCGCGGCGGCCTGAACGTCGGAACGTCCCCACGTGTACGAAAGCCCGCCGCGGAGGCGGCGGGCTCCGTCGTCGCGTCTCGCGATCACTGATGCGAGACGACCAGCGGCAGGTAGTGGTGCGGCAGGCGCATCACCACGAGATCCTTCCGCCGCACGATGTTGGTCGGGTAGGGCGTGTCGAGGTTGGTCGTGTCGACGGTCGCCGCCGCTGCCTCCTCGGCATCGAGGATCGCCGTCTCGCGCCGCGGGAAGACGAAGCTGTCGGGGCCGAAGACGGCGCTGGCGCCCGCCATGCCGCGCGCCGGATCGAGCACGTTGGCGAAGGCGAGATAGAGGTTGTTCTCGCCGCCGCGCATGCGGAAGGCATGCCAGTGCCACGGGTCGGCGCTGGTCGGGATCGGGTGGTTGTGCGGGATCTTCGTGCCGGCATGCGCGCCGGTGAAGGTGCCGGCGATCGCCGCCGGGCAGGCGACGATGTCGCAGCCGCGCAGCGCCAGCGCCCGGATCGCCTCGGGATAGAGCGCGTCGTGACCGATCGCCAGACCGACCCGGCCCATGGCGAGGTCGAAGACCTTCCATTCGTCGCCCGCCGTCGCCCAGGCCTCGTCGGCTTCCGAGAGATGGGTCTTGCGATAGTGACCGACGCGGCCCTCGGGGCCCGCCAGCACCGCGGTGTCGTAGACCTTGCCGCCGTCGCGCTCGGCGAAGCCGGCGACGAGATAGGTGCGCAGCTTCATCGCGAGGCGGGTGAAGGTGGCTACCGTCGGCCCGTCGATCGTCTCGGCGCGGGCGGCCGGATCGCCGAGGCCGGTCAGCGACAGTTCGGGGAAGACGATCATGTCGGGCTTCTCGGCGGCGACGAGTTCGCGCGCCTTCGCCTCGATCGCCACCAGATTGGCGGCGGCGTCGTCGGTGGGGGCGAACTGGACGACCGCCAGCTTCGACTTGGCGCCCTTCGGGATCGGCTGATGGCCGTAGAGGCGGAAATAGTCGCCCGGGTTCCAGGTGAAGCTGTTGGTCATCATCTCGGCATAGAGCTCGGGCCGGCGCTTGGCGAAGACCTTCTCGCCCAGCACCTCGCGGGCGCGCGCCCGCTCGAGATCGACGGTGGCGTAGGCGATGCCGTCGCCGACGTCGATCGACGCGGCGATCGAACCGTCGGGGGCGATGACGCAGCTGCCGCCGGAGAACTGCACGGTGCGCTCGAGGCCCCAGCGGTTGGATTCGATCACCCAGCACGAATTCTCGAAGGCGCGGGTGATCCAGTAGGGCGCCGGCGTGCGCTCCTGCAGCCAGTTGGAGATGTGGCAGATCACGTCGGCGCCGGCCACCGCCTCGAGCCGGGCGGTCTCGAAGAAGTGCAGGTCCATGCAGACCAGGAGGCCGATGCGGCCGATCTCGGTGTCGAACACCTGATGGGCGACGTCGCCGTTCGCCGCCCACTTCGGCTCGGCGATGTAGGGATGCGACTTGCGGTGCTTGCCGATCACGCCCTTCGGGCCGATCAGCACGGCGGTGTTGTAGTAGAGGTCGGTTCCGCCATCGACCTCCGGCATGCCGAGGACGATGTGGCAGCCGTACTTTTCGCACAGCGCCAGGAAACGGTCGGTGGAGACGCCCGGCACGGTCTCGACGAAGGGCGCGACCTCGGCGCGGTCGTACCAGCAGTAGCCGGTCGTTCCCATCTCGGGCGTGACGATCAGGCGGACGCCGGCCTTCGCCGCTTCCTCGCACAGCGCGAGCAGGCGGGTGATGTTGCGCTCCTTCTCGTACATCGTCGGCTCGAACTGGACGGTCGCGGCCTTGTAGGTCGTGGTGGTGGTCATGGTGCAATCCTCGGGAGGAACGAGGCCGTCAGACGGCCATGTGCTGGTGGACGAGGGTGTCGGTGAGGGCGTCGATCGGGCCTGAGGCGACGACGCGGCCCTTCTCGAGCATGGCGAAACGGTGGGAGGCGGCGCGGACGAAGCCGATGTTCTGTTCGACCAGGACGACGGTCATGCCGATCTCGCGGTTGAGCCGGACGATGATCTTCTCGATCTCCTCGACGATGGAGGGCTGGATGCCCTCGTTGGGCTCGTCGAGCAGCAGGATCTTCGGATCGGCGGCGAGCGCGCGGGCGATCGCCAGCTGCTGTTGCTGGCCGCCGGAGAGCACCCCGCCGGGCCGGTCGAGATTGGCCATCAGATAGGGAAAGAGCTCCGGCACCAGGTCCGGGATGGCGCGTTTCCCGTCGCGGCGGGCGAAGCAGCCCATCAGGATGTTCTCCCGGATGGTGAAGTCCGGGATGATCTCGCGCCCCTGCGGCACATAGGCGATACCGGCGGCGGCACGCCGATGCGTCGGTTCGTCGGCGAGGTCGACGCCGTCGAAGACGATGCGGCCGCGCGCGCCGTCGGTCAGCGCCATGATGGTCTTGAGCAGCGTCGTCTTGCCGGTGCCGTTGCGGCCGACGATGCTCGTCACCTCGCCCTCGGCGACGTCGAGCGAGAGGCCGTGCAGCACGTGGCTGCGGCCGTAGAAGCTGTCGATGTCGGTGAGCTGCAGCATCACGCGAACCCCTTCGAACCGAGATAGGCCTCGCGGACCAGCGGATTGCGCTCGATGTCGGCGATCGCGCCCTCCGCCAGCACGCGGCCGAGGTGGAGCACGGTGATGCGCTCGGCGATCTCGCGCACGAAGCCCATGTCGTGCTCGACCACGACCATCGTGTGCCGACCCTTCATGTTGTTGATGATCTCGGCGGTCTTCATCGTCTCCGCCTGCGTCATGCCGGCGGTCGGCTCGTCGAGCAGGATCACCTCGGGATCCTGGACGACCAGCATGCCGAGCTCGAGCCACTGCGTCTGGCCATGGCTGAGATAGGCCGCCGTGGTGCCCGCCTGATCGGCGAGACCGGTCAGTTCCAGCGCCGCGTCGACCTTCTCCCGCTCGCGCGCCGAGAAGCCGAGGCCGAGATTGGCCAGCACGCCGAGCTTCTCGCAGCTCGCCACCTGCAGGTTCTGCCGGACAGTGAGGTCGCGGAAGACGGAGGGGATCTGGAACTTGCGGCCGATGCCGGCGCGGGCGATCAGATGCTCCGGCCAGTTGGTGATCTCGGTGTCGTAGACCCAGATCCGCCCGGCGGTGGAGCGCGTCCGGCCGCTGATCAGGTCCATCAGCGTCGTCTTGCCGGCCCCGTTGGCGCCGAGCAGCACGCGCAGCTCGCCGTCGTCGATGGTGAGGCTGACGCCGTCGACCGCCTTGAAGCCGCCGAAGGAGACGCCGAGCCCGTCGATGGTGAGAGCGACCGTCATGTCAGGCCTCCTTCGCTTCGGTCAGGGCAGGGGCAGGGGAGGCGGCGTCGCGGTCCGCCGGGCGGCGTGCGGCGAAGCGGGCCGCGAGATCGTGGGCGAGGCCGCCGAGGCCGCGCGGCAGGAAGATCACCACGACGACGAAGACGAGGCCGATGATCGCCTTCCAGGCGCCGACCAGCGCCTCGGTCTCCGACATGCCGGCCTCCATCATGTTGATGGCGATGGCGCCGATGCAGGCCCCGAGCAGCGAGGCCCGCCCGCCGACCGCCGCCCAGACGACCATCGTCACCGAGAAGGAGAGGTCCATGAAGGTCGGCGAGGCGAATTCGGCGACGACGACGTAGAGCATGCCGGCGACGCCGGAGATCGCCGCCGCCACGACGAAGAAGAACGTCTGGTAGAGCGGCACGTCGAAGCCGAGATAGCGGGCGCGGCGCTGGTCGTCGCGCGCCGCCTGGAGGATCAGGCCGGCGCGGGTCTCGATCAGGACGCGCGTCGCCACCAGCGTCAGCGTCAGCAGCGACGCCACCAGCCAGTAGGTGCCCTTGCCGTAGGGGTCGAACTCGAAGCCGAAGACCGACAGCGTGGCGAGATCGGTCAGGCCGTTGAAGCCGCCGGTCAGCGGCTGGGCGTCGACCAGCACGAGGCGGACGAGCAGCACCAGCGCCAGCGTGATGATCGAGACGAAGGGGCCTTCGACACGCTTCTTGAAGACGACGAGCCCGAGCAGCAGCGCCACCAGCGCCGGCAGCACGACGCCCATGACGAGGCCGAAGCCCTGCCACTGGAAGGGGATCCACAGGAACGATCCCTTGTTGATGCAGCACAGGTCGACCGCCGCCCCCGGCTCGGCGTTCCACAGCATGAAGTCGGGCAGCGGGCGAGCCGACCCCGGCTGGACGCTGGTCGGGCTGGCGAGCTTCAGCGACATGGCGAGCATGTAGGCGCCGAGACCGAAGAACAGGCCCTGGCCGAGGTTGAGAATGCCGGCATAGCCCCAGGACAGCGCCACGGCGGCGCCGAGCATGCCGTAGACCAGGAACTTGGCGATGCGGTTCAGGCCGAATTCGTCGAAGAATGCCGGCGCGGCGAAGATTGCGACCACGAAGAGCGCGTAGGCGCAGAAGGTCAGCTTGCGATCGAGGGTCATGACGTCAGCGCCTCTTGAAGGAGAAGAGCCCTTCGGGCTTCATCACGATGATCAGGATGACGGCGGCGAAGACGACGGCGCGGGCGATGATGTCGTTGGTGGCGATCGCCACCAGCGCATTGGTCTCGCCGAGCAGGCCCGCGGCCATCAGCGTGCCCATCAGCGAGCCGATGCCGCCGGTGACGACGACCATGAAGCCGTCGACCACCATGGTGGAGCCGAGGTCGGGCGAGACGCCCTTGAAGCCCGACATCATCACCCCTGCGACCCCGGCGAGGCCGGATCCGAAGGCGAAGGTCAGCGCGTTCACCCGCTTCACGTCGATGCCGCAGGCCGCCGCCATCTGCGGATTGCGGATGATGGCGCGCACCTTCATGCCGACGGGCGTGCGGTAGAGCACGAACCAGGTCAGCACGGTGAGGGCGGCGGTCACCACCACGATGAAGGCGCGATAGGCGTTGATCTCGGTGCCGCCGATCGTCACCGCGCCCTGGAGCGCGGCGGGAACGGCGACGTTCTGCAGGCCGGTGCCGAGACCTTCGACGTGGATGCCGAGGAAGGTCAGGCCGAATTCGAGGCGGATCGACTGCTGGATCAGCAGCGCGACGCCCCAGGTGGCGAGCAACGTGTCGAACAGTCGACCGTAGAGCCGCCGCACCACCAGTCGTTCGACCACGAGGCCGAGCGCCGCGGTGACGACGAAGGCGAGCGGTAGGGCGAGCCAGAAGCTCGCCTTCAGCCAGAGGCCCGAGAGCACGGCGACATAGGCGCCGACCATCACCATCTCGCCGTGGGCCATGTTGATGACCCCCATGGCGCCGTAGGTGATGGCGAGGCCGAGCGCCACCAGAAGCAGGATCGAGCCGAGGCTCAGACCGATGAAGAGAACGTCCAGCATGACGGGCGACCGAGGTTCGGAGCGAGGGATCCCGGCCCCTCCCGGAGGAGGAGGGAGGGGCCGGGACGTCGACGGGCGCGACCACGCCCGGTCCGGTCCCTCGGGGGAGGGACCGGTTCGGATCGGGCTCAGAGCTTGAGCTTGGAGCTGTCGAGGCCCTTGGCGGTGCAGAAGAGGTTGCTCTCCGTCTCACCGTAGCCGAAGTAGGGCAGGGGCTTGATCGAGTGCGGATAGGCGTCGACCACCTTGGACTGGCCGTCGGCCTGCCACTGGCCGATGCGCGGGGTGAGCCAGCAGTGCAGGTTGTCGGCGTCGATCGTCACCTTGCCGCCGGGGGCGTCGTAGCTCTGACCGCCGATGCCGGCGCGGATGCCGTCGACCGACAGGTCCTTCGACTTCTCCACCGCCTGCTTCCACAGGAAGACCTGGAAATAGGCCGCTTCCAGCGAGTGATAGGTCACCGCCTTGGGGTCGTTGACGAACTTGCGGAAGCGCTCGACGAAGCTCTTGTTGGAGGGCATGTCGAGCGACATGAAGTAGGGGAACGAGGTGTAGCTGCCGGCGGCGTAGTCGGCGCCCATCGCGGCGATCTCGATTTCCGACGTCACGGTGGCGCAGATCGGGATCTCGGCCTGCGAGATGCCCTGGTTCTTGAACTCGCGGTAGAAGGCGATGATCGAGTCGCCGACCACGTTGGAGAGCACCACGTCGGCGCCGGATTCCTTGATCTTCTTGACCATCACCGCCCATTCGGAATGGCCGAGCTCGAGATACTCGTCGGCCACCCACTGGGCGCCCGCCGCCTCGATCAGCTTCTTGGAGACCTTGGCCATCTCGCGCGGGTAGATGTAGTTCGAGCCGACGATGAAGAACTTCTTCTTGCCGAGCGTCTTGACGATCCACGGGATGTAGTTCGCCAACTGGTGGTTCGGCACCGCGCCCGAGTAGACCACGTTGCGCGAGCACTCGAAGCCCTCGTAGTGGGTCTGGTAGAACAGCATGGCGCCGCGCTTTTCGAAGATCGGCAGCACCGCCTTGCGGCTGGCGGAGGTGTGGCAGCCGAAGACGGTCGAGATCTTGTCCTTCACGATCAGCTTGGAGGCCTTCTCGGCGAAGGTCTTGGGATCGGAGGCACCGTCCTCGACCACCACCTCGACCGGACGGCCGAGCACGCCGCCGGCGGCGTTGATCTCGGCCACCGCCATCATCACGCCGTTGGCGAGCAGCTTCTCGGCGACCGCGAGGTTGCCGGTCTGCGAATAGAGCGCACCCACCTTGATCGGGTCGGCGGCGGCGAAGGCGCGGCCGACGGTGCCCGGCAGGGTCAGGCCGGCGGTCGTCGCTGCGGCGGCCCGGAAAAGCTGGCGTCGATTCATGTCCATGGAATTCCCCCAGTTCGGCATTCGGGTTCGATGGAGACGGCGGTGTCGCCGCCGGGTTGGTGACCGCTCGTCCCGGTGGATCCTCCCGGCGGACGGCAGCGGTCTCGGCACGGCTTCGCCGTCGATCGATCAAGTCGTGGCGAGAGCAGATTGTAGAAAAAGACGCCGACGGCCCTGTCGGCTGGCAACAAAAAAGCCCACACGATCCTCTCATCGAGGTATCGGCGGGCTCCATTGCCGCGGCACAACCGGATGTTTACGGTTGCCTCATCTCGCATGGTCTCGATTGTGGAGGGGATGCGAGAAGTACGTCTTTTCACGACGTGATCAAATCACAACATCTTTTTGCGTCTTACGCAAGAGGGATTCCGAATTGATGATCGCGTTGGCGATTTCGTCGATCGGCAGGCGCCGGGCCATCGCCTGGCGGCGCATCTCGGCATAGGCCTGTTCCTCGGAAAGATCGTGGACGGCCATGAGGATGGCCTTGGCGCGGGCGATCTTCTGGTCGCCGACGACCTTGCGCTTGTACTTGCGCGCCTCCTTCTGGAGCTTCTGGCGCTGGAGCCACAGATTGCGCGCGATGGCGAGGTTGGTCAGCAGGCCGAAGGGCTTGATCGGCCGCTCGATCACCGACAGCGCGCCGCTCTCGAGCACGATCTGCAGCATCGCCGGGTTCTCGTAGGAGACGACGGCGAGGATGGTCGGCTCGGGATTGGGCATCGCCTTGAGCAGTCGCCCGATCTCCTCGCGCGCCTCGTCCTCCATGGCGAGGAAGACGACGTCGCAGTTGTCGGGCAGATGCGTCGGCACCGGCCACACCAGATTGGCCATGCAGCCGATGCGGCGGAGATGCTCGACCAGCCGGTCGCCGTCGTCGTCCAGCGGGTGGATGACGATGACCTTGAGGTTTCGGAGGTCCTTGAGGAGTGCGATGGACATGGCCTGCCGCTCACTCCGCCGGACGTCGGTGCGAAGCCGCGACGTCGTTCTGGGATCGGATTCCCAGCATGAACGGATCGGGCGCCACCCGCACGCCGGCATCGTGGACGATCCGGTAGCGGCCCTCGTCGTCGACGCGCCCGATGCGCGGCCACAGATGGGTGTGGTTGGTGTCGCGATCGATGCGGACTCGGCCCTGCGGCGCGTCGTATTCGACCTCCCACAGCGCCGGCAGGAGCTCGTCGAGCCGGTCGTTCGCCGCCCGCTCGAGCGCGGTGGCATAGAGATGGACCTGGAAATAGGCGGCTTCCGCCGGCGCGGTCACCGGCAGGTCGGCGCCGAAGCGGGCGTGATAGGCCGCGACGAAGGTGCGGGCGCGCGGCGTGTCGAGGCTCTCGAAGAAGGGCGCGGCGGTGACGTGGCCACGCGCCACCTCGGGTCGCATGGCGACGACGTCGGCCTCCGAGGTCGACTGGCTGGCGATCGGCAGCACGCGTCCGTCGAAGCCGGCCTCGTGGAAGGCCGTGTAGAAGGGCACGATGCCGGCGCCGACGATGGTGGAATAGACCACGTCCGGCTCGGTCGCGCGGATCCGCTCGATGATCCGCTCGATGTGCTGTTCGCCGAGCGCCAGCGGCACGTAGAGCTCGTCGACCGCATGGCCGCCGGCGAGGCCGAAGAGATCGGCGATGATGCGGTTCGACTCGTAGGGGTAGACGTAGTTCGACCCGACGAGGAACACCCGCCGGCCGTGGTGGGCGGTCAGGTAGTCGACCAGCTGCACCGAATTCTGGTTCGGCGCCGCGCCGGTGTAGATGCAGTGGCGGGAATATTCGAAGCCCTCGTAGAGCGTCGGATAGAACATCAGCGCTCCGCGCGCCTCCACCACCGGCAGCATCGCCTTGCGCGTGCTCGACATGTGGCCGCCGAAGACGACGCGGACGCGGTGTTCGTCGATCAGGCTCTCGGTCATCGAGCGATAGAGCGCCGGTGTCGAGGCGGGATCGAGGAAGACCGGCTCGATCGGACGCCCGAGCACGCCGCCGGCGGCGTTGATCTCCTCGATGGCGAGCAGGGTGGCGGCGTTCTGCGTGCGCTCGATCGCTCCGGTGACCCCCGTTCTGGAGAAGAGGACGCCCACACGCCAAGTCTCTGTACCCATGAAACCCACCAAATAAAAAAGGTCCTCGACCCGTTTCCGGGACAGAGAACCTCGCCGTTCGAGCATGACCGGCCGCTTCGAGGCAGCCTGTGACGATCATGTCAGACGGCGCGGCGGCGTCAACCTCCTTGTCTGCACGATCGGAGGGCATGCCTCGATTTGCGGCGAATTCGACACGATCCGCCGAGCATGGCGCGGGAAGGCGAGAGCCGTGTCTCGCGGCTCTGTCGCCGAAACGGCCGGTTTCAACCCGGCGACCTTCCTCGCCTCCGGGGCCTCGTCCTTCGCCACCGGCATCGACCAGATCGTCGACGGCGGCTTCGTCTGCTGGTGAAGGGGGCGCTCGCGCCCGACCGTTCGGGATTCCGACCGCCGCCCATCATCCGGGCGGCGGTTGCGCGCTTCTGCGGCGCAGCATCGCCCGCTCCCGCACCCCCGCCGTCCGATCGCCGCCGCCCATGGCCGCGATCCGCCGCGAAAGATCCGTAGAGATCCGGTCTCCGCCGCCCCGCGCGCGCCCCGAAGAGGTTCACACGGACGATCCTCTACGCCCCGCCGGCATGTCCCGCACGCGCGCCGTTCGGCCGGCCGAACGGGGTCGCGCGACGTCATTCGGGATTCCGAACGGCACTTTGCCGCAGCCCGGAAAAGCGAAACAAAAACAACGGCTCCGAATCCATTCAATCGATCTGGATCTTGGCCTGCGTCTTGCGATCCCGGGAGCGTTCAAAGGCACTCCCGGGAGGAGACGAAGAAACATGACCGAACCCGCCGCCCGCATCGAGCCCCACCCGCCGAGCCTCGGCGCGCGCTCCCGTCCGCCGATCGCGGCATCCGCCCGTTCCCGTTTCCGTTCCCACGACTGATCGACGCTCCGGGCCGACGACGACGTCGCCCCGCCGTCCACGATCCCCTCGCGAAAGAGGTCTTCGATGCACGCCGCACCGTCCAACGACAAGAACCGCCAGACGACCGCCATCGTCGCCGCCCTGATCCTCGGCATCGCCGTGGGCTGGGCCTGCAACCGCACCGCCTCGACGCCGGCGCAGGCCAAGGAGATCGCCAGCTGGTTCGCGATGCTCTCCGACATCTTCCTGCGCATGATCAAGATGATCATCGCCCCGCTGATCTTCTCGACGCTCGTCGCCGGTCTCGCCGGCATGGGCGACGGCCGCTCGGTCGGCCGCATCGGCGGACGCGCGCTCGGCTGGTTCCTGATGGCCTCCCTCGCCTCGCTCGGCATCGGCCTGCTTCTCGCCAACCTGCTGCAGCCCGGCGCGAACGTCGGCATCCCGCTGCCGGCGACCGGTGCGGAAGTCGGCCTCAAGACCTCGGCGCTGAACCTCAAGGACTTCCTCGCCCACGTCTTCCCGCGCAACATCTTCGAGGCGCTGGCCAACAACGAGATCCTGCAGATCCTGGTTTTCTCGGTGTTCTTCGGTCTGGCGCTCGCCAATCTGCGAGACACCGCGGCGGGCACGCTGGTCAAGGTGATCGAGGAAGCCGTGCCGGTGATGCTGAAGCTCACGGGCTACGTCATGCTCTTCGCGCCGCTCGGCGTCTTCGCCGCGGTCGCCAACGTCGTCACCACCCAGGGCCTCGGCATCCTGTGGGTCTACGGCAAGTTCGTCTCGTTCTTCTACGTGGCGCTCTTCGCGCTCTGGCTCTTCCTGATCGCCGCCGGCTGGACGGTGCTGCGCGAGCGGATCTTCCGTCTCGTCGACGCGGTGCGTCAGCCGATGCTCCTCGGCTTCTCGACCGCGTCGTCGGAGGCCGCCTATCCGCGCGTGATGGATCGGCTCGCCGCCTTCGGCGTCTCCCAGCGCATCATCGGCTTCGTCCTGCCGCTCGGCTACTCGTTCAATCTCGACGGCTCGATGATCTACACCACCTTCGCCTCGCTCTTCGTGGCGCAGGCCTACGGCATCGAGATGCCGCTCTCCGAGCAACTGACCATGATGCTGGTGCTGATGGTGTCGTCGAAGGGCATCGCCGGCGTGCCGCGCTCGGCGCTGGTCGTCGTCGCCGCCGTGCTGCCGACCTTCCACCTGCCGGAAGCCGGCGTGCTGCTGATCATGGGCATCGACGTCTTCCTCGACATGGGCCGCACCGCGACCAACGTGCTCGGCAACTCGATCGCCACCGCCGTCGTCGCCCATTGGGAGGGCGAGATCGCCGAGGAGACCGACGCGGACGACGACGATGCCGGCGTGCCCGAACTCGCGGGTGCCTACGGCGCCGCCGAGTGACGGCCTACGGGCGCGGCCCCGTTGAGGGCCGCCCCCGCTTGCCCCTATCATGGGGCGACGATCTCGCGAGACGGCGGCCCCGCCGTCTCGCCAAGTTGGCGAAGGCAATGCAGTTCCGTCTCCTCGGTTCGGTCGGACCGCGCCTCGCGGCGGTGGCGGCGCTCGCCGCGATCCTCGGCTGGTCCGGCTTCCTGGTGAGCCAGGAGGCTGGCATCGTCGCCCTCGAGGACAAGGGCCGCCAGCGCCTCGAACTCTACGAGGCGAGCCTCGAACGCGAGATCGAGAAATACGCCTATTTCCCCGCGACCCTCGGCCTCGTCCGCGACGTGGTCGATCTGGTGGTGCAGGGCGGCGCCGAGCGCGCCCAGGCGATGAACCTCTATCTCGAGCAGCTGAACCAGCGCGCCGGTTCGCTGTCGATCTTCGTCCTCGACGGCCGCGGTCATGTCGTCGCCTCCTCCAACTGGAACCGTTCCGACAGTTACATCGGCGAGGACCTGACCTATCGCACCTATACGACGGAGGCGCTGGCCGGCCGTCCCGCCCGCCTCTTCGGCATCGGCACGACGCGCGGCGAGCCGGGCTACTACTTCTCCTCGCCGCTGACGGCGGAGGGGACGGTCGTCGGCGTCGCCGTGGTCAAGGTCGGGCTCGAGGCGCTCGAGACCTCCTGGGCGACGGTCGAGGCGCCGGTCTTCGTCGCCGACGAGAACGGCGTCGTCATCCTCGCATCGGTCCCGTCGTGGAAGTTCGCGGCGCTGAAGCCGCTGTCGGCGGAGGTCCGCGCCGATCTCAAGCGCTCGCTGCAATACAACGCCTACGACCTGCCGCTGCTCGGCCTCGAGACGGTGCGCAGCCTCGACGACGGCGCCCGTCTGGTCGACCTGCCGGGGCCGCGACCCGATCCCGGCGAGGTCGTGCCGGTTTCCGGCCGCTTCCTCGCCCAGAGCGCGCCGCTCGACGGCGGCCGCTGGTCGATGACGGTGCTGTCGCCGCTCGGCGAGGTCCGCACCATCGCGGCGACCCGCGGTGCGCTCGCCGGTGCCGGCGGGACCCTGCTCGGCCTGCTGGCGATCGCCTGGAGCGGTCACCGCGCCCGCCTCGCCGAGCGCCAGCGCGCCCGCGAGACGCTGCAACGCGCCCACGACGAGCTCGAGCGCAAGGTCGAGGAGCGGACGAAAAATCTCCGCGCCGCGCAGGACGAGCTGGTCCATGCCGCGAAACTCGCGGTGATCGGCCAGATGTCGGCCGGCATCGCCCACGAGCTGAACCAGCCGCTGGCGGCGCTGCACACGCTCTCCGACAACACCATCGCCTATCTCGAACGCGGCGAACTCGGCGAGGTGCGCGAGAATCTCGTCTTCGTCGTCGAGATGGTGAAGCGCATGGCGACGCTGACGACGCAGCTGAAGTCCTTCGCCCGCAAGTCGGCCGGCGAGGTCCGCCCCGTGTCGATCGCCCGCGCCGTCGACAACGCGCTCCTCATCCTGCGCCGCCGGCTCGACGCCGACCGGGTGGTGCCGCGGCTCGACATCGCCGCCGACGCGCGCGTCGCCTGCGATCAGATCCGGCTGGAACAGGTGCTGGTCAACCTCGTCGCCAACGCCCTCGACGCCATGGCCGGCGTGAAGGAGCGCCGGCTCGAGATCGCCGGTGCGCGCGCGGGCGACCGCGTCGTCGTCACGCTTCGCGACGGCGGACCGGGGCTCTCGGGCGAGGCGAAGTCCCATCTCTTCGAGCCCTTCTTCACGACGAAGGCCAGCGGCGACGGCCTCGGATTGGGGCTGGCCATCTCGTCCGGGATCGTGCACGACTTCGGCGGCACGCTGACGGGGTCGGATCATCCGGAGGGCGGCGCGGTGTTCCGCCTCGACCTGCCCGCCGCGACGGAGGAGGGGGCATGAGCGAGGAGCCGAGGGTTCTGGTCGTCGAGGACGATCCGATCGTCCTGCGCGGCTGCCGTCAGGCCCTGCAGCTCGCCGGTCTCGCCGTCGAGGCGGTCGGCAGTGCCGAAGAGGCGTGGCGGTCGATCGAGACCGAGCGCCCCGGCGTCGTCGTCACCGACATCCGCCTGCCCGGCATGGACGGCATGGAGCTGCTGACGCGGGCGAACGCGCTCGACCCCGACCTGCCGGTGATCCTGATGACCGGCCACGGCGACGTCTCGCTCGCCGTCCAGGCGATGAAGATCGGCGCCCACGACTTCATCGAGAAGCCCTTCTCCTCCGAACATCTGGTGACGGTCGCCCGCGACGCGCTGGAACGCCGCCGTCTGGTGCTCGACCTGCGCGCGCTCGATGCCCGCCGCGACGCCACCGAGCGGCCGGAGGACCGGCTGATCGGCCGTTCGCCGCGGATGACGCGGATCCGCGAACTCGTCGTCTCGCTCGGCGCCACCTCGGCCGACGTGCTGATCCTCGGCGAGACCGGCACCGGCAAGGAACTCGTCGCCCGCTGCCTCCACGACGCCAGCCCGCGCCGCGACGGCAACTTCGTCGCCATCAACTGCGGCGGCCTGCCCGAGAGCCTGATCGACGGCGAACTCTTCGGCCATGCCGCCGGCGCCTTCACCGGCGCCGCCAAGGCACGGGCCGGCAAGTTCGAACACGCCGACGGCGGCACACTGTTCCTCGACGAGATCGAGTCGATGCCGCTCGCCGCGCAGATCAAGCTGCTGCGCGTGTTGCAGGAGCGCTCGCTGGAGCGCCTCGGTTCCAACAAGACGATCCCGATCGACTGCCGCGTCGTCGCCGCCACCAAGGTCGACCTGCGCGATCTCGCCGACCGCGGCCTCTTCCGCGCCGATCTCTACTACCGCCTCGCCGTGGCGACCCTCGACCTGCCGCCGCTGCGCCGTCGCCGAGAGGACATCGGCCTTTTGTTCGAGTTCTTCGCGACCCAGGCGGCGACCCGCTACGGCCGGCCGAAGCCGCATCTCGACGGTGACCGCCTGCGCGCGCTCCTCGCCCACGACTGGCCCGGCAACGTCCGTGAGCTGCGCAACGCCGCCGACCGCTGGGTGCTGGGGCTTTCGGGCGAAGGCCCATGGGAGGTCGCGAGCGACGAGGCGGCGTCCGGTTTCTCCGAGGCGGTCGAGGCCTTCGAGCGGATGCTGATCACCGACGCGCTGGAGCGCAACGGCGGCAGCCTCGCCCGCACCTGCGAAGACCTGCGCATCCCCAAGACGACTCTCTTCGACAAGATCCGCCGCCTGGGCATTTCGCGGGCGTGAGGGCGCAGTCGGGCAATCCTGACGCTACCCATTGTTCGGCTTCATGTTGAGGTGCCCGACGAAGTCGGGCCTCGAAACACGAAGCCACGACGGGCCGTGCCTCTCGGCCCTTCGCCCTTCGAGGCCCGGCAGAGCCGGGCACCTCAGGGTGAAGGCCTCCGCGGGAGGCCGCATGGTCGCATGGCATCCGTCCGATGGCCGGCGTCGCGCCTCACCGCCCCACCGAGAATCGCACCGCGATCGTGCCGCGGAACCGGCCGCCGGGCGGCGGCGGCACCCGGGTCGCCGCCATCATCGACGGCACCACGGCATCGAGCGCCGGCGCCCCCGACGAGCGCGTCACCGCGTGGGAGACCACCGTGCCGCTCGGCCCGATGGTGAAGGCGACCGAGACCGTGCCGGAGAGCCCCGCCTCGCGCGCCGCCGACGGATAGTACTTGTGCCGCTCGATCTCGGCCGCCACCAGCGCCGCATAGGCCGCGATGACCGATCCGGACGGTGCAGCCGCCGCTTCGGTGCGCCCGCGTCCGCTCGCCGCCTTGCCCGTGGCGGTGCCGGCCGAACCGGTCGCGACCTCGCTCGCCGGGGCGTCGGTGCGCTCGGTCCGCGGCGGGCGGGCGACGGCGGCCGCCTCGCGCGGCTTCTTCGGCTTGTGCGACCGTGGCTCGATCGGGCGACGGGGTTCCGGCTTCGGCTGTTTGATCTCGATCGGCTTCTTCGGTGCGGGCTCGGTCGCCTCGACCGACTCGGGTTCGGGCGGCGGGGTTTGCGGTTCCGGCGTCGGGGGTGATGGTTCGGCCGTCTCGTGCTCCTTCGGCGCGGCCTCGGCCGGCGGCGTCGGCGTTGGCGCCGCGGCCACAGGTCCCGGCGCGGCGGCGGCCTCCTCGACGATCGCTTCCGCGGTGATCACGTGACCGCCCACTCCCGCCGGCACGCCGGGGTGCGGCGGCAGGGCGGAGAGCGCCGCCATCGCCGCCAGATGCCCCGCCGTCGCCACCGCGACGAAGGCGATGCGCCGCCGTCGATGCGCGCCGTCCGGGCGCTGGGCGGGCAGGGGGCTCACGGCACCGGGCTCGCGGCGGTCGCCGCGGCGGCCGTGCCCGGCGGCTCGTGCGCGACGCGCGTCACCAGCCCGACCTTGTCGAGCCCGCGCGTGGCGAGCCCGTCGAGCAGTCCGACGACCAGTCGGTACGGCGCCCCGCCGTCGACGCGCAGCCGGATCGGTCGGTCGCGCTCGTCGCCCAGATGCGTCTCGACGGCCTCGACGGCGGTCTCGGGCGTCGCCTCCTCGCCGTCGACGGTGATGCGTCCGTCGGCACCGAGCACCACGACGACGGCGCGGGTCGTGCCCAGCGGCGTGCCGGCGCGGGCGCGCGGCAGGTCGACGCGGAAGCCGGCGGCGAGCATCGGTGCCGTCACCATGAAGACGATCAGCAGCACCAGCATGACGTCGACCAGCGGCGTCACGTTGATGTCGGCCCGCGCCCGCTCGGCGACGCTCGGCCGCGTGAGCCGCGCGTGTCTCATGGGGCTCGCTCCCGAACGTCCGTCGCGCCGGCCGCGACCTCGCCGATCCAGCCGTCGAGACCGGCGGCGAGACGGGCGAAGGCGGCGCCGAGCCGGTTGAAGCCGACCGAGGCGGGGATGGCGGCGGCGAGGCCCCAGGCGGTCGCGGCCAGGGCTTCGGCGATGCCGGGGGCGACGGCGGCGATCGAGGTGTCCTGCGCCTGACCGAGGCTGCCGAAGGCCGCCATGATGCCCCAGACCGTGCCGAAGAGGCCGACGAAGGGAGCGGTCGACGAGATCACCGCGAGATCGGCGAGGCCGCGTTCGGCCTCGAGCAGCAGATCCTTCGCCGCCCGCGTCGTCGTGTCTTCGAACGCGAAGCGGCGGCGTTCCTCGTCGGCGTCGGCCGGCAAGCGATCGACCGCCGCGCGTCCGGCCTCGGCGATCTCGGCGAGGGCAGGGGCGAGCGCCCCGCCGTGCCGTGCCGCGCGCACCGCACGCGCCAGCCGGCGGTGGGCGAGGACCGCCTCGCCGATCAGCGCCCAGCTCCACACCGAGGCGGCGAGGAGAACGATCATCACGCCCCTGCCGACGGGACCGGCCGTCAGGAAGAGCGCCCAGGGTGTCATGTCCATGCGATGTGTCCGTCAGGTGCTTCGCACGTCGCGGTCGCCGCGACGAATGGAACGGCGGTGGAGGAAGCCACCTCCACCGCCGTCCGCTCCAGGAACCGGGAAGCGCACCGGTCCGGGGGGGTCAGAACGTCGCCTTGAGCGAGGCGAAGAACGAGCGGCCGCGGGCGGGGAAGCCGTCCGAGGGCATGTAGTACTGGTCGAAGATGTTGCGGGCGCCGGCGGCCAGCGTCAGGTTGGAGTGGATGCGGTACTCGGCCGAGAAGTTGGCGAGCCCGTATCCGCCGCTGCGCAGATAGGTCGTCGTGGTGCCCACCGTCCGCGACGTCCAGCGCGCCGAGGCGAACTCGACGTTGGGCGTCAGCGTCACGTCGGTGATCGGATTCCAACTGGCGTAGACGAGACCCTTCAGCTCCGGCACGTCGGTCGCCTGGAAGCCGGGGATGTAGGGCGCCGTCACCTTGCGCTCGATCAGCGAGACGTTGCCGCCGACGATCAGGTCGCTGCGCAGCGCGTGGTCGACCGCCAGGTCGACGCCGGCATACCAGCCGTCGCCGACGTTCTGGAACTGCGTCACCGACGAGCCCGAATAGACGATCGGCACCGACTGGATCATGTCCTGCACCGAGGCGTAGTAGGCCTCGATCGACACCTGGCTCTTCGGCGCATAGGCCTTGGTCCAGCCGAGCTTGTAGTTGATCGCCCGTTCCGGCTCGAGCCCCGGATTGGAGACCGCGCCACCGAAGCGCGACGAGAAGCGCTCGAACAGGGTCGGGAAGCGGGTGCGATCCGAGACGTTGGCGTAGAGCTTGGCGTCTTCGGCATAGCGCCAGATCGCCGCCATCTGCCAGTTGAAGGCGGTCTTGTCGCGCAGCGGGTAGTGGACATAGGCGCCCGAGGTGAAGTCCTCGGACTGCCACAACTTGCGCCAATCGTAGGAGATGCCCTGCACGAGGTCGACCGACGGCGTCAGCCGATAGGTGTTCTCCAGCGCCAGCGACCAGGTGTCCTCGACCGTCGTCTGCTTCGGCTCGGTGAAGCACACGACGTTGACGGTGCACCCCGCCGACGTGCCCGACGCATTGGTGTAGTTGGCGTTCCACTCGGTGTGATTGTCGCGGCGATAGTGGAGCGCACCCTTCAGCGTGTCGCGACCGAAGAGTTCGGTCCCGGCCTCGACCGAACCGCCCGCCGACCAGTCGCGATAGTAGGAGGTGAAGACGTAGCCGGCATTGGTGTGCCGGGTCTGCGCTGCGTCGCCCCAGCTGTCGAGCGTGTTGTCGAAGGTGGTGTAGAACAGCCGGGTCTTGACGTAGGACTTGTCGCCGATCGCCGTCGTCGAATTGAAGGCGAGGTTCTGGACGTTCCACTCCGGCCAGGACCAGTAGCGGTTGGTGCTGACGAGCGTGTTGTAGGGCGCGTTCTTCTCGCCCTCCTGCTTGGTGTAGGCGATGGAATATTCGTCCGTGGCGTTGGGCGTGAAGCCGACCTTGGCGTTGACGTTCCAGTCGCGCGTGTCGGAATGGTCACGCCGACCGCCGTTCTCGTAAGCCGTCGGGGTGAAGCTCTGCGGCAGCTCCCAGCCGGCCATACGGTTGAACGTGCCGGAGATCTGCGCCCAGTAGGCTTCCTGCTTGGTGCCGGCGCGCAGGTAGGTCTTGACCCCGTCATACGTGCCGTCGTTGCCGAATTCGGTACCGACGCGCATCTCGCCCTCGTAGGCCTTGGTCGGCTTGCGGGTGACGAGGTTGATCGCGCCGCCCATGGCGCCGGGGCCGTCGAGCACCGAGGCATAGCCCTTGGCGATCTGGATCTCGGCGATGTCGCCGGTGAGGAAGCGGCCGAAGTCGAGCCGGTTGTCGGCCGGCAGGTAGACGCGCACGCCGTCGATCGACAGCGGAACCTGGAAGCGGTCGAAGCCGTGGACGAAGATCAGCTGCTCGTTGCGGGTGCCGCCCGAGTTGTTGGAGACGACGCCGGGCGCCAGATCGACGGCGCGATCGAGCGTCTCCTTGGCGTGGAGCTGGGTCTGCTCGTCGGTGACGACGGTGCCGCCGAAGCGATCGAAGATCGACCAGCGCTCCTTGTCGGCGGTGACGTGGATCTGGCCGAGGTCGTAGACGTCGCTCTCGCCGGCCACGGCCATGCCCGCCGGCAGGAAGGCGGCGATGCCGGCCAGAAGTGCGGAACGCGTCGATCGTAGTTTCATCTGTCCCCCCGGGGATCGGTCGTGCGGGACGAACACCCCGTACGGCCATTCGAGTTGCCGACAAGTCTGCGACCGGCCCCCGCGCCTCGAACGGTGCTTTCCGCACCTCCCCGAGGCCCGACGCGCCGCCGGTCCGGAACCCCCGTTCCCACCGTGACGCGACGATCGCTATGCAATCAGTTTACATAAACAGGTCATCAACGCCAGTCCGTCGCCGGGGATGCGTGACGTTTTGCTGCACGTGTCGAAAATCTGTCGCGAAGTGCAACGGTCGACATATACCTGAATAATTGTGTAGAATTAATCGGTATATTACGACGATCGATGCCAAATTATTCATTATAAAATTTCGACATGCAGCCGGTCTTGAGAATGTATGCGTGACATCGGATTGAATGGTATCTGTGAATACGGACAATATGAAAGTGAATGACATTTATGTGTGATCGATCTGTCGCTCATTCGCGACGAAATCGTGGCGAAGAGCCGTGCTCGAAGCTGAGAACTACGATGGATGGCAAGACATCCGTCACCCGATACGCCGTCGTCGCATGCGAGAGTGCGATCGCATCGGGTGCGAACCGGCTTGCGTCATGTAATGCAGATCAATAATTGAATCGGAGTACCCGATCGCGGTCGGCGCCTCCGCGCCCTTCCCGCGGGATCGACGAGAGGTCGAAGCAATGGACGTGAAGGACATCAGGCGTGGCGAGACGGTCGCCGAATGGAACGGCGCGAACGATGCCGCCCTCGTCTTCGTCGGACGGATCCGGACGCCGTGGACCGACACGTCCGAATGCCCGCGCCACGGCCGTCTCGACGGGCCGCTCTGCCGCATCGAGGTGTTCGAGACTTGGGTGCCGGCGCTGCAGGACATCGCCGAAGGGCAGATGCTGGAGATCTTCTACTGGCTCCATCGCTCGCGCCGGGACATCCTGACCCAGAGCCCGCGCGACGACGGTGTCACCCGCGGCACCTTCTCGATCCGCTCGCCGCTGCGCCCCAATCCGATCGGCACCTCGATCGTCCGCCTCGAGCGGCGCGAAGGGCCGGTGCTGTTCGTCCGCGGCATCGACTGTCTCGACGGCACGCCGCTGATCGACATCAAGCCCGATCGTTCGGACTTCATGCCGATGGCGCCGCCGAAGCCCGGCGACTTCCAGGTGGGCGACGTATGACCGTCGCCCGCGCCTTCCGCCGCCTCGCGCTCGCTGCGGTGCTTTCGCTGGCGACGGGCCTGCCGGCCGTGGCCCGCGACGTCGTCGATTCCGCCGGGCGGCGGGTGAGCGTTCCCGACACCATCACCCGCGTCTTCGCCGCCGGCCCGCCGGCCGCGATCGCCGTCTATGTCGTCGCGCCGAAGACGCTGATCGGCTGGCCGCGGGCGCTGCGCGACGAGGACAGGCCGTTCATCCGCCCCGAGGCACGCGATCTGCCCGAGACCGGGCGGCTGACCGGCCGTGGCGACACCGTCAACACCGAACGGCTGATGGCCGAGCGCCCCGACGTGATCGTCGACTTCGGCTCGACCGATCCGACCTATCGCTCGATCGCCGACCGCATCCAGGCCCAGACCGGCATTCCCTATCTGCTGATCGAGGGCCGCTTCGCCGCGACGGCCGCCTCGCTGCGCCTGCTCGGCACCATCCTCGGCGCGCCCGACCGCGGCGAGATGCTCGCCGCCGAGGCCGAGCGCATCCTCGCCGACGTCGACCGCGTGTTGACGCAAGTGCCGCAGGCCGAGCGTCCGCGGCTCTATCTCGCCCGCGGCAACGACGGGTTCGAGACCGGTTCGCGCGGCTCGATCAACACCGAGATCCTCGAACGGGTCGGCGGCATCAACGTCGCCGTCGGCGTGCGCGAGGCCGGTGGCCTCGTCCACGTCTCGCCCGAACAGGTGCTGGTCTGGGCGCCCGACACGATCGTCACCATCGATCCGCCGGTGCGCGACGCGGTCCTGACCCGACCGGAATGGCGCGCGGTGCCGGCGGTCGCCCGCCGCCGCGTCTTCCTCGCGCCCAACCGGCCCTTCGGCTCGGTCGACTTTCCCCCTTCCGTCAACAGGCTGGTCGGCCTGCCGATCCTGACGCACGTGCTCTACCCCGGCCGGCCGGCGACGCCGCTGCGCGCCGAGGTCGCCCGCTTCCATCGCCTCTTCTACGGGGTCGAACCGGACGCGGCGATGCTCGACGGTCTCCTCTCCGGCCTGGAGAAATGACGTGGACGAGCCGGAACGCATCTCGGTGATCGTCGCCGCTCTGACCGGCCTCCTGGTGGCGCTGATCGTCGCCGCCGCCTGTATCGGACCCTATCCGCTGACGCCGGCGACCGTCGTCGCCACGATCGTCGACCGCTTCGCCGGTAGCCCCGGCGATCCGACCGCCAATGCCGTGCTCTTCGACGTCCGCTTGCCGCGCATCGCCGCCGCCGTGCTGGTCGGCGCGGCGCTGTCGGCGGCGGGGGCGGCCTATCAGAGCCTCTTCCGCAACCCGCTGGTGTCGCCCGACATTCTCGGCGTCTCCTCGGGCGCCGGCCTCGGCGCGGTGATCGGCCTGCTCTTCGGCTTGCCGGTGGCCCTCGTCGAGCTCCTCGGCTTCGTCGGCGGGGCGGTGGCGGTCGTGCTGGTGGCGATCCTCGCCCGCGTGCTGCGCCACCACGGCGACATCCTGGTTCTGGTGCTCGCCGGCATCGTCGTCGGCGCGCTCGCCTCGGCGGCGATCTCGCTCGCCAAGATCCTCGCCGACCCCTACGGCCAGCTGCCGCTCATCACCTATTGGCTGCTCGGCAGCCTCGCCGGCGTCCGCCGCGAGGACATCCTCGTCGTGGCGCCGACGGTGATCCTCGGTCTGGTGCCGCTGTTCCTGCTGCGCTGGCGCATCGGCGTCATGGCGCTCGGCGACGACGACGCCCGTTCGCTCGGCATCGACGTCCGCCGTGTCCGCTTCGTGGTGATCGCTGCGGCGACGCTGATCACGGCGAGCGTCGTGGCGATCTCCGGCGTCGTCGGCTGGGTCGGGCTGATGGTACCGCACATGGCGCGGCTCTTCGTCGGCACGCGATTCGATCGCCTGCTGCCGGTGTCGATCCTGCTCGGCGCCGCCTTCATGGTGGTGGTCGACACGGTCGCCCGCACCGTCGCCCGCATCGAGGTGCCGATCGGCATCCTGACGGCGCTGATCGGCGGCGGCCTCTTCGTCTGGCTGATGACGCGGCGCGCCGGCATCGCCTCGTGGAGGCGGTCATGACGGCGAAGCCCACCCCCGCCCCGGTTCTCGTTCTCGACGGCGTGGCGATCGGCCACGACCCGGCGACGGTGCTCGCCCACGACGTCTCCTTCACGTTGGAGCCCGGCGGCATCGTCTGTCTGATGGGGCCGAACGGCATCGGCAAGACGACGCTGCTGCGCACCGTCCTCGGCCTGATCCCGCCGCTCGCCGGCCGCGTCCTGGTCGATGGGCTCGACGTCGCCGCCGCATCGGCGTCCGCGATCGCCCGTGCCGTCGCCCACGTGCCGCAGGCCTTCCTCGGCGATCCCGGCCACACCGTCTTCGACGTCGTGCTGATGGGGCGCACCGGCCGGCTCGGCCTCTTCGCCGTGCCCGGCCGCGAGGATCGCCGCGCCACGTCCGAAGCGCTCGAGGCGCTCGGCCTCGCCGATCTCGCCGGCCGCCGTGTCGACCGCATCTCCGGCGGCCAGCGGCAGCTGATGCTGATCGCCCGCGCGCTCGCGCAGGACACGCCGGTCGTCGTCATGGACGAGCCGACCGCCAGCCTCGATCTCGGCAATCGCTGGGCGCTGGTCGACCGCATCCGCGTCGCCGCCGCCGACGGCCGCGCCCTGATCGTCTCGACCCACGAGCCCGAACAGGCCTTCGAATTCGCCGATCGCGTCGCCGTCCTCGGTCACGACCGCCGTCTGGCGGTCGGCCCGGTCGACGACATCCTCACCACCGAGCGCCTCGCCGCGCTCTACCGCACCGACGTTCGGCTCGAGACGACGGCCTGCGGCCGCCGCGTCGTCGTGCGCGCCGATGCCGAAATCCGCCGCCTCGACCGCGAAAGGGGAAGACGATGACCTCCATCCCGCTCGCCGTGATCGTCCACGACAAGGGCGATCCGATCGAAGCCGCCTTCGCCGGCGCCCGCGACCGCCTCCGTGCCCGCGGCGATCTGCGCGTCGCCGGCGTGGTGCCGCGCCTCGGTGCCCCGCACGGCAACGGCCGGCCCTCGATGTGGCTCGACGACATCCTGACCGGCGAGGAGATCCCGATCTCGCAGGACCTCGGTCCCGGCTCCGACGCCTGCTGCCTCGATCCGAACGGCATCGCCTCGCTGACCATGCGCCTCGCCGCGGCGATCGAGACCGCGCCCGACGTGCTCCTCTGCGGCCGTTTCGCCAAGGAGGAACTGGCCGGCCGCGGCATCCGCGTGCCGCTCGCCGAGGCGATCGACGCCGGCATCGCCACCGTCGTCGCCGTCGACCGCAACCACCTCGAAGGCTGGATCGCCTTCGTCGGCGACGACTGGACGCCGCTCACCCCCGATCCGGACGCGATCGTCGACTGGGTCGCGACCCTTCGTCCCGCTCACGCCAACCCCTGAGGCGAAACCCATGCGCACGCTGTTTCTCGCCACGCTCGCCCTCGCCGGCGTCGCCGCCGTCTCCGTTCCCGTCCTCGCCGAGGAGCCGCTGCCGGCACCGACCGCGCAGCGCCAGCCGAAATGCCCGGAGGAGGCCCAGCCGATCCCGCCGGAATTCGCCTCCTGGACGGCGCGAACGGTGAAGGTCGCCGCCGCCACCGATGCGGCCGGCCTCGCCGGCGCGATCGTGCCGGTCGAGAAGGCCGTCGACGTCGAGCTGAAGCCCGCCTCGACCGTCACCTTCGAGCCGCGTCCGGCAACCCCGGGCGGCTCGGTCAGCCGCGGCGGTCTCTTCCGTCTGACGATCCCCCATGCCGGTGTGTGGCGGGTGGCGATCGGCATGCGCGGCTGGATCGAGGTGGTGGTCGACGGCAAGCCGGCCGCCTCCGTCGGCCACGGCGGCGGACCTGCCTGTTCCGGCATCGGCAAGATCGTCGACTACGACCTGCCGGCCGGTTCGCATGTCCTGATGCTCTCGGCGAGCGACGCGGCGACCGGCGGCGTCATCGTCGTCGAGAAGCGCTGAGGGGGAGGCGATTATGCGAAGCGGCATCGCGGCCGTCGCGGCGGCGGCATTCCTCACGGTGGGCGCGGCCCACGCCGACGAGGCGACGCGGATCGAACTCGGTCGGCGGCTCTTCTACGAGGCGGACCTGTCGGTCAACGGCACCATGTCGTGCGCCACCTGCCACGAGCAGAAGCACGGCTTCGCCGACGGCAACCGCACCCATCCTGGCGCGCTCGGCCATCTCGGCCGGCGCAACGTGCCGGGCCTCGCCAATGTCGGCCGCTTCCGCAACCTGACCTGGGCGAAGGATCTCCCCGGCGGCCTCGAGCGTCAGGCGCTCGATCCGCTGACCGGCTCCGCGCCGATCGAGATGGCCATCGGCGGCATCGAGGACGAGGTGATGGGGCGCCTCGCCCGCGATCCCTGCTATGCCCGCCTGTTCGCGGCGTCCTTCGCCGACTATGCGGCCAAGCCGACGATGACGCAGGTGACGTCGGCGATTGCCGCCTTCGAGCGGACGATGGTCGCCGAGGACAGCGACTGGGACCGCGCGGCGAAGGCCGGCACGCGGCTCGCCGACGCGGCGGCCGAAGGCGGCCGGGCGCTCTTCGTCGAGCGCGGCTGCGCCACCTGCCACGCCCCGCCCTACTTCACCGACGACGCCTTCCACGTCGTGCGTGGGCATGTCGAGGGCGAGTACGACGAGGGTCTCTTCGAGACGACGGGCAAGCCCGCCGATCGCTTCGCCTTCCGCACCACGCCGCTGCGCAACGTCGCGATGACCGGGCCGTACTGGCACGACGGCCGGGCGACGACGCTCTCTCAGGCCATCCGCCTCCACGACGCGCCCGGCCTCGTGCCGACGCTCTCCGAGACCGACCGCGCCGAGATCGCCGCCTTCCTCGGCAGCCTGACCGATCGCCGGCTTTCGATCGATCCGAAGCTCGCGATGCCGGCCGCCGCCTGTCCGTTGCCGTGAGCGGGGAGGGCGGTGCGGTGGCGGCCTCGCGACGTTCCGCGCGGGGCGGCGTCGCGCTATCGATCGGGAAAGCCGGAGGCACCCATGACCCGATCCGCCGTCCCCTTGCGCGAACGCCGCCTGAAGAAGGCCTGGACCCAGGAACATCTCGCCGACGCCGCCGGCGTCGGCCTGCGCACCGTCCAACGCCTCGAATCGGGCCATTCGGCGCGTGCCGAGACCCTTCTCGCCATTGCCGCCGCGCTGGACGTCGAGGCGGGAAGCCTCGTCGCAACGGCGCCGAGCACGCGAGCGGGCCTGCTCCGGACGACGCCGTTGTTGGTCATGGAGACGATCGACGAGGCGGTCGCCGAGGCGCGCGCCATGGGCTTCGACATCGTCGAGACCGGCGATCCCGGCTGTGTCGGCCTCGGCGCCGGCCGCAGCCACAAGATTCTCGCGACGCACACCCACATCGCCGCCGTCCACGGCGAAGCGGTCGCGGCGGCGCTGGTCGGCCGGGTGGTCGACTATCTCCACGTCGCCGATCTCGACGCCTTCGTCGCCCGACGGGGCGGGTTCGACGACCCGGCCGTCGTCACCGGCTACGGTACGCGCGAGACGGTGCTCACGACCCGGACCGGCCCGATGATCGTGGTCGAGCTGCTGCGGGAATCGTCGGAAGGCCGCTGAAACGGTCGGTCGGCCGCCCCTTCCGCTGCGTTGTTTCGACACAGCGTATGGTTCCTTAGACTTGACATGCGTCACGGCCGCCGGCTTCCGCGCGCCTAGAAGCGGAGCATGACGCCCCGTCGAATGTCGCCCACCCGAAGGCGGCGGGCGGGTCGCAGGCGATCCGTGAAGGTGCCATGCCGTCGTCCGCGACGAGGACCATGATGGGAACGATCGAGCGGGATCACGCCGATCTGCTCGACCTTCTCGACAAGATCGAGACTGCCCATGCCCGTGGGCAGCGCCGCACCGTCGCGCGCCTGCTGCGCAGCCTGCTCGCGGCCTTCGATCGCCACTTCGAATCCGAGACCCACGTCCTGCGTGCCACCGGCTGCACCGATCTCGATCGGCGGCATTCCGAGTTCATCACCTCGCGCTCCTGGCTGGTGTCGCATCCGCTCGACCTGCGCGACGCCGAACAGATGGGCCGCATCGTCGCCTTCGTCCGCGCCTGGGTCTACGACCACGTCGGCCGGCAGGACGCCGAGTTCGGCGACCGTTCGGCGCGTGACGGCGCGCGCCCCTTCGGATCGCGCATCCGCCTCGACTTCCTGCCGCTGCGCTGGCGGCTGATGCTGATCGGCGTGATCCCGTTGATCGTCGTGCTCGGTCTCACCTCGATCTTCGTCACGCGCTCGGTCGAGGAGTTCCGCGCCGCCGATCTGCTGGCGACCGTGGTCGAGATCGACGCCCGCATCGGCGATCTGGTCTACGAGCTGCAGGAGGAGGGCAATCAGGCGGTGATGATCGTCGGCTCGCCGCGTCGCGAGCGCGCCGTGCTCAACGACCAGCTGGCCAAGACCGACGTGGCGATCGCCCGCTTCGTCGACGCCTCGACGCGGATCCGCGCCGAGGTCGCCGACCGCGCCGTGCTCGACGCGCTCGACAACGCCGCCGCCTCGCTCGCCCTGCTGCCGCGTTCGCGTTCCGACGCCCAGACCGGCAGCTACGACGTCTATTCCACCATCGAGTACTACGAGACCATCGTCGCCGACCTGATGGAGATCGTCCCGGCGGCGACCCGCCGCCTCGACCCCTCGGCGGTCGCCCGTCAGGTGAGTTCCTGGGTCTTTATGACCAAGGCGCGCGAGCGCGCCGGCGCCGAGCGGATGCTCGGAACCTCGCTGCTCGCCGGCGTCAAGATCAACGTCCTGTCGCACGACCCGAAGTTCGTCGCACAGCTGGCGACCGAGCAGGAGACGCTCACCCGCACCTTCGTCATGCTGTCGGACGGCCGCATCAACGATCTCTTCGCCGCCGCCGCGACCGTCTCGCCGATGCTCGAGCACATGCGCCGCGGCTTCGAGGAGGCTCCGGCCGATCGGCCTTCGGCGGGCGACTGGTCGGACACCTCCGGCCTGCGCCTGCAACGCATGTGGGCGGTCGAGAAGAAACTGGTCGGCGAGATCGAGCGGCAGACCGAGGAGATCGCCCGTGCGGCGCGTCGCCACGGGGTGGCGATGGGCGGTGGCATCCTCGGCATCGTCGCGCTGTCGCTCGGCCTGATCGTCGTCCTCGGCTGGAGCGTCATCCCGCCGATGCACCGGCTCGGCACGGCGCTGCGCCAGCTCGCCGACGGCAAGCGCCTCGTGCCGCTCGCCGACGCGCGCGGTCAGGACGAGATCGCCGGCCTCGCCCGCGACGTCGCCGCCCTGCGCGATCGACTGATCCAGGGCGACCTGCTCGAGGCGCGCCGCGGCACCGAGACCGCCGATCGCCTGCGCACGACGCTCGACAGCCTGCCCGGCATCGTCTTCCGCGTCGCCCAGGTCGAGGGTGGCCCGGCCCGCGTCGTCGCGGTGTCGCGCAAGCTGCACGAACTCGTCGGCTTGAAGGACGGCGACGTCCTCGACCGCAGCGTCGGCAAGGTGCTGCGTGCCTGCATCGCGCCGGAAGACCGGCTGGTGCTGCTGCATCTGCTGCGCCGCATGGGCGGCGGCTCGCTCGACTTCGAATGCCGCATTCGCCGGGCCGAAGGCCGCCCGCCGGCCTGGGTGCGCATCCTCGCCTCGGCGGTCGAGACCGGCAACGGCCGGCTGTGGGACGGCGTCGCCCTCGACGTCACCGCCGCCAAACAGGCCGAGATGGAGCGCCGCCACCTGCAGGACGAGCTCGACCGGCTGCACCTGACCCAGGCGACCAGCCGTCTCGCCTCCGGCCTCGGCAGCGAACTCTCCCATCTCTGGGAGCCGCTGCGTCGCAACACCGAGAAGATCCTGCGCGAGACGCCGAGCGGCACCGAGACCTGGCGCGCCGCCCGCGAGGCGCACGAGGTGGCGCTGCGCATCCAGCGGCTGGCCGAACAGCTCGAACTGGCGCTCGATCCCGATCGCCCGATCCAGCCGGTCGACGTCGTCGCCCGCCTCGCCGCCGCCTTCGCCGAACACGGGCCGAAGTCGCCCGCCGGCATCCTGGTCGAGACCCGTTTCGACGGGCTCGAGGCGCGGGTCGCGAGCGATCCGGAGGCGGTCGACCAGATGATCGCCAACCTGATCGGCTATCTCGCCGAGACGGTCGGCACCGAGCCCGGCGTGGTCGGGCTCTCGACCGAGGTCTGCGAGACCAAGGGACGTCATCATCTGCGCATCGCCATCCGCGACGACCGCACCACCCAGGCACCGCGCACCCTGTCGAAGGTTCTCCGCTTCCAGACCAGCCGGGTCGGCGACGAGCGCGGCGAGGAACTCTCGCTCGCCATCGTCCGACTGGTGGTCGACGGCGCCCGCGGCTGGATCCAGTCGCGCGTCGATTCCTCGAGCGGCAGCACGCTTGAGATCTACCTCCCCGTGGTCGCCGAACGCGCGGCCAACGTCATCCCGCTCGAGAGACCCACACGATGGTTGAAACGCGATCGCTGAAGACCGCGGCTCCGGCCGGCAGCTCCGAAACCCTGCTCGAGATCGTCCACCGCCTCTTCCCGCAGGAATGCGCGGCGACGACCCGCTTCCGGGCGCGCTCCTACGTCTTCCATCAGGGGACGCCGGTGGCGACCGTCCATCTGGCGCTGAGCGGCACGTTGGTTCTCGAGCGCATCGACGAATGTGGCCGGGTGGCGATGTTTGGCACCCATCAGGTCGGTGGCCTGCTCGACTGGCAGGACCTGCTCGGCGGCCGCATCCACCGCTCGAGCTGTCAGTCGGTCGGCCCGTCGGAGCTGATCACCATCCCGGCCGAGCGCTTCCAGACCGCGCTGCACGAGAACGAGGAACTGCTGCTCGAGCTGATGCGGCTCGCCGCCGAACAGGCGACCACCTACGAGGATCACATCTTCCATCTCTCGACCCTCGACGTGCCGCAGCGCCTCTATCACACGTTGCTGACGCTGGCCGAGAGCTCGGACGCCGACGACGCGATGATCGAGGTGAAGACGCCGCTGATGAAGCGCGACATCGCCGCGCTGATCGGCACCACGCCCGAGACCCTGTCGCGCGGCCTGCGGCGCCTCTCCAAGCTGAAGGTCGTCGAGTTCACCAAGAACAAGACCTTCCGCATCTTCCCCGGCCGCAGCGACGACCTCTTCGAGTGAGGGACGGGTGACCTCGAGCCGTCGGGCGCGAAGCAGAGGCCCTTCATCCTGAGGTGCCCGGCCATCGGCCGGGCCTCGAAGGGCGAAGGGCCGAGTGGCACGGCCCGTCGTGGCTTCGCCCTTCGAGGCCCTCCCTTCGGTCGGGCACCTCAGGGTGAAGCCGAACGGAAGGCCGAGGATCGGGCAGCGTCGTCTCGGCATGGGTCCGGGCGATCCCGCCCGCTCGCGGCATCGTGTTTCCGCCATGCGGTCGCCCGTCTGGCCATCGTCTCGCCGCGCGCGTATGGCAGGCGGGCTCGGATGATGCCCCGGAGACGATTCCCCATGCTGCCCCCGTCCAGGACCCTCGCCGATCCGGCGCGTCGCGCCTTCGTCGTCGGTCTCGCGGCCCTGCCGCTCGCCGCCTGCGCCCGCGGCCCCGTCCACGTCGAGGAGATCGACGACGTCGGCTACGTGCCGGTCGACCCGCAGAAGGCGATGCGCCTGATCAACGAATACCGCGCCGCCAACGGCGTCGCGCCGCTGGCGCTCGACGGCGAACTGACGCGTCTGGCGCGCGAATATGCCGGCCACCTCGCCGAGGCGGGCCGCATGACGCACGAGCTGGAGCCGTGGGGCGGGCTCGAAAAGCGCTTGAAGAGCGGCGGTTATGCCTATGAGACCGCGGGTGAAAACCTCGGTCAGGGTTATCGCACCATCGAGCAGACCATCGCCGGCTGGAAGAAGTCGCCGCCGCACGATCGCGGCCTCAAGGACGCCGACATGACGCGGATGGGCATCGCCTCGGTCGAGAACCCGAGGAAGCGCGGCGACGTCTACTGGTGCCTGATGTTCGCCCGTCCCCGCCGCGATCCGATGAGCGCCACGCCGACCCCCTCCGGCCACCGCTGGGGGCCCGAACCTACGGCGACGCTCTTCAGGATGCCGGTCTCGGTGCCCTTCGTCTCGGGCCGCTGAGGCGGGCGACGACAAGCAAATGAAAAGGCCCCGGATCGCTCCGGGGCCTTTCGTGTTTCTGGCGCTGCCGATCAGGCGTCGCGACGCGGCGGGCGACCGCTGCGGCCGCGCGGACGATCGGCGTTTGCGTCGAAGCGACGACCGCCCTCGGCCTTGCGATTGTCGGGGCGGGCACCGTCGCGCGGCTTGTCGCCGTGGGCGGGCTTGGCCGGGCCGCGACGGGCGTCGCCGCGCGGGGCCTGGGGTGCCGCGGCCTCGACCCGACGGGCGAGATCGGCCGGACCGTCGACGCGCGGGCGATTGCCGGTGCGCTGTTCGGTACGGGCGCCGTCGCGCGGCGCGGTCTCGGCACGCGGGCCGCGGCCGCCCTGCGGACGGGCCGCCTTGGCCGGACCGTTGCGATCACGCTCGCCGCCACCCGCATGGGGGGCGCCGCCGCGACGACCGTCGCGCGGACGGCCGGCGTGGTGATGCTCGCGACGCGGCTGCAGGATCTCGTCGTCCTCGCGGCGGTTCTCGGCCGCGAGTTGGATGCCGCGCTCCTTGATGCCGGTCGGCAGGTGCAGCTTCGGCACCGGTGCGCGGATCAGACGCTCGATCGAGGTCAGATAGGCGCGTTCGTCGGGCGCGCAGAAGGAGACGGCCGAGCCCTCGGCGCCGGCGCGCGCGGTGCGGCCGATGCGGTGGACGTAGCTCTCCGGGATGTTCGGCAGGTCGAAGTTGACGACGTGGGAGACGCCGTCGATGTCGATGCCGCGCGCCGCGATGTCGGTGGCGACCAGCACGCCGATCTCGCCGTCACGGAAGGCGGCCAGCGCCCGCTCGCGCTGCGGCTGGCTCTTGTTGCCGTGGATGGCGGCGGCGACGATGCCGGCGCGATCGAGGTGCTTCACCACGCGGTCGGCACCGTGCTTGGTGCGGGTGAAGACGATGACGCGGTCGAAGTTCGGCTGCACCAGGAGGTGCTCGAGCAGCGCCTGCTTCGACTTGACGTCGCAGAAGTAGACCGACTGCTCGACGCGCTCGGCGGTCGTGGCGACCGGCGCGACCGAGACCTTGACCGGCTCCTTGAGCCAGCCTTCGGCGAGGCTCGCGATCTGCTTCGGCATGGTGGCCGAGAACAGCAGCGTCTGACGCTTGGCCGGCACCAGCTTGGCGATGCGCTTCAGCGCGTGGACGAAGCCGAGGTCGAGCATCTGGTCGGCCTCGTCGAGGACGAGGTATTCGACGCGGTCGAGGCGGCACGAGCCGCGATCGACGAGGTCGAGCAGACGGCCGGGAGTGGCGACGAGGACGTCGACGCCGCGGAAGATGGCGCGTTCCTGCTTGCCGATCGAGACGCCGCCGAAGACGACCTCGACGGTGAGCGGCGCGGTGCCGGCATAGGTGCGGAAGCTCTCGGCGATCTGCGAGGCGAGCTCACGGGTGGGCGCCAGGATCAGCGAACGGGCCGAATGCGGGCCGGGGCGGCGATGATCGGCCATCAGCCGATGGATCAGCGGCAGCGCGAAGGCGGCGGTCTTGCCGGTGCCCGTCTGGGCGATGCCGAGCAGGTCGCGGCCTTCCATGAGATGGGGAATCGCCTGCGCCTGGATCGGCGTGGGCGTCGTGTATTCGGCCTTGGCCAGCGCCTGGAGGATGGGGGCGGCGAGGCCGAAATCGGTGAATTGGGTCAAGTGGTGAGCCTTCGTATGCAACAGTCCCCGGAGCCGGCCGATGTCGGCGGGCTCGCGTGACGGGATCGAATGACGATCCCCGCGTGAGATGGGGGCTGTCGGGGAAAAGCGATCGAGCGGCTCGAGAGAGAACGCCAGCCGCGCATGTTTCGGGCCTTCGGGGCCGCGCGCGGGCGTTCTTCACGCTTCTGTCGAACCTCCGCGATGCATCCCTGTGGACGGCCGCGGCGTCGCTGGACCCGTCAATGCACGAAGTTCGTGTCGGGATCAAGGCAATTCGCCGCAGGGCAGGCGGCAACCCGTTGTACGAGGTCGGCGAGGGCAGGGCACGGCACCCCCGCGTCGCAAACGCTCGACATCCCCCCCGCCGTCTCGGTAGATGAGACGACGAACCGCGCAAACGCCCCAGGACCGCCCATGCCCCCCCGTTTCACCCCGCTGATGGCCTCGCTCCCCTCCACGGTGCCCTTCGTCGGTGCCGAGACGATCGAACGCCGCCGCGGCCGGCCCTTCCTTGCTCGCATCGGCGCCAACGAGAGCGTCTTCGGCCCGTCTCCCAAGGCACTCGCGGCGATGGCGGCGGCCGGACCGACGAGCTGGCTCTACGGCGATCCCGAGCTCTTCGAGATGAAGGCGGCGCTCGCCGCCCATCACGGCGTGCGGCCCGACAACATCGTCGTCGGCGAGGGCATCGACGGCCTGCTGGGTCTCGTGGTGCGCCTCTTCGTCGAGAAGGACACGCCGGTCGTGACCTCCTTCGGCGGCTACCCGACCTTCGACTATCACGTCGCCGGCCACGGCGGCCGCTTCGTGCGGGTGCCTTACGTCGACGATCGCGAGAACCTCGAGGGGCTGGTCGAGGCGACGATCCGCGAGGCCGCACCGCTTCTCTATTTCGCCAATCCCGACAACCCGATGGCCTCGTGGTGGTCGGCCGGCGACGTCGAGGCGGCGATCGCCCGTCTGCCCGCGGACAGCCTGATGATCCTCGACGAGGCCTATGGCGAGTTCGCCCCCGAAGGCGTGTTGCCGAAAGTCGATCCCGACGATCCGCGCGTGCTGCGCTTCCGTACCTTCTCCAAGGCCCACGGGCTGGCCGGCATGCGGATCGCCTATGGTATCGGCGCGCCGGAGGTGACGCGCGCCTTCGACAAGATCCGCAACCACTTCGGCGTGTCGATCGTCGCCCAGGCCGGTGCGCTCGCAGCTCTCGCCGATCACGAATGGCTGGCTTCCGTGATCGAACGGGTGAACCGCTCCAAGGCGCGGATCGCCCAAATCGCCGCCGAGAACGGCCTCGTCGCGCTGCCCTCGGCGACCAATTTCGTGACGGTCGACTGCGGTCGCGACGTCGACTTCGCCAAGGCGGTGCTCGACGGGCTGATCGAGCGCGATCTCTTCGTGCGTAAGCCCTGGACGCCGCCGATGGACCGCTGCATCCGCATCTCCGCCGGCAACGACGCCGACCTCGACCTGCTCGCCGCCGCCCTGCCGGGTGCGCTCGCGGATGCGGCGAAGGCGGTCGGCGGCTGAGAGCGGAGGGGAGGGCGCCTCAGCGACGGCCGAGGCGGATCTTCCAGTGGGTGAGGCGCAGGCGCAGGTCGGCGACGATCGCCCGGACCCTTTCGGCGAGCGGGCTCGCCCGCACGGCGCGGACGAATACGGCGATCCGGGCGCGGGCGGCGGCGAGCATCGCCGCGGCCCGCTGCCAGGCCTCGGTGCGGCGCAGCCGGCCGAGCGACCAGTCGTAGAGTTTCATCACCCAGCCGTAGGCGACCGCGAACCACGGGATCGTCAGCAGCTTGTCGCGGGTGGCGTGGAACAGCCGCTCGACCAGTACGATCGAAGCGATGTGGGCGATCGCCAGCATGATCAGGCCGCTCTGGAACCGCCCGGTCGCCATCAGCCAAAGGCCGCCGAACTTGAAGGGTTCGAGCACCACGAAGGGCACGAGGAACAGCCCGAGCGTCGGATAGGGCGGCAGTCGATCGAGGAAGATCGCGAAGCGCCGGGTGATCTCCAGCCCGGCCGCCCACGCGACGATCGGCCGGAACGCCGCCAGCACGACGTCGTCGATCAGGAAGTAGATCGCGACGAACACCAGCGTCGGCAGACGCAGGACGCGGGCGAGAAGCGAGGGCTTCGCGGGTTTGTCCTGCGAACCGGGAACGTCGTCGGTCATGTCTCTGCCTTCCCCCAGGGTGACGAGCTTCCCCGATGTGGTCGTTCGGGTGCCGGCGTCAAGCCCCGATCGCGGTCGGGGCGCGTTTCGCCGCCTCTTGCCGCCGGGGCGTGGCGAGGCTACCACCGATCGAACGCCGCTCCGCGGCGATGGCGAGGCAGCCCGTCGAACCTTCCCCGGCGGGCCCCGAGGAGACCCGACACATGACCCTCATCCGCATCGGCGCGCTCGCCGGACTTCTCGCCGGCCTCGCGCTCGCCGCCCCGGCCTCTGCCGGTGAGCCGATCTCGGTCGACCTGCACAACAAGTCCTACGTGACCAAGTGCGCCGAGGAGGACAACGTCTACTACACGCTGACCTCGCCCAAGGTCGCCTCCTTCGTGGTCGAGGCGAAGACCCCTCCTTACGTCGACACCATCGTGCGCGACATCCGCGCGCCCGACTTCTCGGGCTGCAACTTCGGCCATTCCGGCGGGGCGGACGGCGCTTCGCACTACACGCCGCCGACCGCGACGCTGTGGGAGGACGACGAGTACATCCTCAAGGGCGTCGTCTATCCCGACTTCTGGCGCCCGACCGTGGTGCCGGTGACGATCGGCAAGCTGAAGCAGAACTTCCTCCATCTCGTCCAGCTGTGGCGCAAGACGCCGGCCGGACCGATCGAGTTCCTCGTCTTCTACCCGCAGGACGGCTACTGGCGCCTCAAGGCGCTGCCGCCCTTCCGCATGCGCGAGGTGACCTACGGCTCGTCCTTCCTGATCGGTCCGGTCGAGGAGAGCACGCGCCCCTTCGTCGCCTACAAGACCGTCGCCTTCGATCCGGCGAAGCTCGCCTTCACCCTCGAATTCGCCCGCGGCGGCAAGGCGGTCGTGACGCTGAAGGAGCTGACGGTGGGCAATGCCGCCGTCGAGGTGGCGCTCGACGGCGTCGACCTCTCGAGCCTGCCCTTCGCGGCGCTGCGCTCGATGTATGTCGCCCCCGGCAACGCCGATACCGCCCGGACGGTGGTGAGCGCCACGCCCGGCGCCGCGCCGATCCCGACCGTCGTCGTCGACTACAAGGACGGCCAGGCCGCCTCGGTCTCCTTCGACCGGCCGCAGCCCTCGACCCACAACACCTCGGCCCCCGACGTCGGCTTCCGCGACTTCCGCGATCGCTGAGCGGGCAGGGAGCGTCGCCGGCGCGCGCGAAAGCGTGCCTGCGGCGCTCGCGACGGCGCTTTCGCCGGCCCTTCGGCTTGGCGGATGCCGCTCGCGGTGCTAGAAGCCCCGCCAACGGCCGTTCCCGCGGTCGCTCCAACCCAATTTCCGACGAGAGGATGCCCCGAGATGGCGATCGAACGTACCTTTTCGATGATCAAGCCCGATGCGACCAAGCGCAACCTCACCGGCGCCATCGTCGCCCGCTTCGAGGAGGCCGGTCTGCGCGTCGTCGCCTCCAAGCGCCTGTGGCTCTCCAAGCGTCAGGCCGAAGCCTTCTACGCCGTCCACAAGGACCGTCCCTTCTTCGGCGAGCTGACCGAGTTCATGTCGTCGGGCCCGATCGTCGCGCAGATCCTGGAAGGCGAGGGTGCCGTCCTCAAGAACCGCGAAGTCATGGGCGCCACCAACCCGGCCAACGCCGCCGAGGGCACCATTCGCAAGGACTTCGCGCTGTCGATCGGCGAGAACTCGGTGCACGGCTCCGACGCTCCGGAGACCGCGGCCGAAGAGATCGCCTTCTTCTTCTCGGGTCTCGAGATCGTCGGCTGATCGGCCGATCCCGTTTGAACGAAGAGAGCCCCGTCTGGACCTCCGGGCGGGGCTCTCGCGTTTCGGATGGTCGGATCGTCCGCGCCCGTCGCTGCGGGGCGAAGCCCAAAATAAAAAAGCAAGGCACCTTGCGGGGCCTTGCTTCATTGGCAGTTGCGCGTGCTTCCCATTGATGCGCCCGTCACCCCCGAAGGCGACGGATGCCGGCAGCTCCGTGCGGGTTTTCCCGCTTCGGGCGCCCGGGGACATCCTCCCGAGACTTAGACCGCGTTTTCATCTTTCGGGGCTTCGAGCTGCCGTTCCGGTCTGTGCTCGCCCTCTTTTGATGTTGAGGACCTTAATCGGTCTAAATCGGTTTGTCATCTTTTCAGGCAGGTGCTGCCACATTTTTCGCCAATCGAAATATCACCGTAAAAACAATATATTGTGCGAGAAATTCAATGTTTCTCGGAACCAAATAGACGAAAGTCGTACGGGATAACCTCGCTATGGACGCGGCCGTCCGAGAGGGCGCAAGCTGGTCCCCGCGAACGAGGAGATCCGCAGGCGAATGACCGTTCGGGCGAGGGAAACAGGGCTGAACGCGCGGCTGGTGGTCGACGACCGTCCGGCGCGGATAGACGACGCCTTCGCCGCAGTCGCGGCGTCGGTCGATTCGTCCGCGGTACCGATTCTCCGCCTCTTCCGTCCCGAGCCCGCCGTGTCGGTCGGGCGCGAACAGGCGGTCGCCCGCGAGGTGCGGCTCTCCTGGTGTCGCGAGCGCGGCATCGCCGTCACGCGGCGGCCGACCGGCGGCGGCGCCCTGTGGCACGACGCCGGCCAATGGGTGGCGCTTCTCGCCTGCGACGCCGGCCTGCTCGGCGCCGACCCGGCCGAGCGGCTGGCGAAGGGCGGGGCGATCGTCGCCGACGCGCTCGCCCGCCTCGGTGTCGAGGCGGTGTTCGTGGCGCCCAACGACCTCGTGGTGCCGGGCGGCGCCAAGATCGCCTCGGTTTTCCTCGCGGGCGACACGACCCGCGCCGTGCTCTTTGCCACGTTGCTCGCCGACTTCGACGTCGCTTCGGCGCTGTCGGCCCTGTTGGTGCCGACCGAGAAGCTGACGCTGACCGGCCTCGAACACGCCCGCGAGCGGGTGGCGACGCTGGCCGATCGGCTCGGCGCCGTGCCCGCCGACGCGGTCGTCGTCGAAGCGCTGACACAGGCCTTCGCCGCCGGTCTCGGCCTTGCCGCCGCCGGCTGGCAGCGCGCGACGCCGCTCGCCGCGGCCGATCCGAGCCCGGCGCCGATTCCCGACACCGCCCCCTGGGACGCCGTGCCGCGCGACGGCTGGGAGACGATCGAGCGCACCGCCCGTGCGACGCTGCGCCTGCGGCTCGACCGCGACACGGAGGGCCGCATCGATGACCTGCGGCTGGCGACCGACGCCGCCTGGGTGCCGGTCGACCTCGGCCCCCGCATCGCCGTGGCGGGCGAAGGGCGGACCGTCGCCGATCTGCCCGCGGCGATCGCATCCGCCCTGCGCGACGACGACGTCTTCGTCGGCTTCACGTCCGCCGACCTCGTCCGCCTCGCCGCCCGCGCAGTCGAGAAGGGCCGTATCGCCGAAGCCGTCGGTCTGGGATCCGCCGCGACCTGCCGGCTGATGCTGGCAGGGCCGGGGAATGACGCCCGCGACACCCTGCATCGGGCGAGCGTCGTACTCGTACCCTATTGCGCCAAACCGGCGTGGTGCGCGCTGCGGCCGACGCCCGACTGCATCGACTGCGGCCATTGCACCGTCGGCGACGCCTATCGCATGGCGCGCGACCGCGGCCTCGAGGTCACGACCATCCTCGACTTCGAGCATCTCTCCGACACGCTCGCGGCGATGAAGGCACAGGGCGTCACCGCCTATGTCGGCATGTGCTGCTCCGACTTCTTCGTGAAGCGCCACGTCGCCTTCCGCGAGGCGGGGATGGACGCGGTGCTGATGGATGTGATGGGGGCGACCTGTTACGACCTCGCCGAGGAGCATCTCGCCTATCGCGGAGCCTTCAAGGCCGAAGCGGCGCTCGATCTCGACACGCTCGAAAAGGTGATGGGAGAAGTTCCGGGTTGTCGGACTGCGTTGACGAGATCGATGGACGGCGCATAACCTGTGGTCATGATCTTTCGCAACATCGTCGAGCCATTCCTTCGGGAACCGACTTATCGGTGCCCCTGCTGCGGTTGCCGGACACTGCACGAACGGGGCGGCGATGAGATTTGCCCCGTATGTTGCTGGGAGGATGACGGGCAGGACGACCACGATGCCGACGAGGTTCGCGGCGGTCCCAATGCCTCTCTGTCTCTCACCCAGGCGCGGCACCATTTCAGGGAATGCGGTGCTTCATCTCCGGCTCGTCTTTCAACGGCTCGACCACCGACCGCGGAAGAGCGTTGAGACCTGTCGTCGAGTTTTCTTGTCCACGATTTGGCGATGGTCGTGGAGAAGAAGCGGATGAGTCTTTCAGCAGCCTCGATGTATCGGGTGGCGAGGTGGCCCGTCGAGTCCGCATGCAAGCGGGTTTGATATCGCCATAGGTCGTCGGCGGCGGGTTATGGGGCTTTCGGCACGGGCCTGGCGCGATGTCGACGGCTGCGGGGATGCCGGTGCCGTCGGAATATTTCCGAATGCCCGCGACCATACACAGGGCTTGCCCGCCCTTGTGTTTTTCGTGCGTCTCGTCCACCAAGGGCCGACGAGATCTTCTTTTCGCCGGGATTCTCGTGGCAGGTCGATCGATACGCCGCCCGCGATTCCCGAGCCTTCGACGAGGCCCCGATCCCCATGCGTCTGTCGCGTTACTTCCTGCCCATCCTCAAGGAAACCCCTGCCGAGGCGGAGATCGTCTCCCATCGGCTGATGCTGCGTGCCGGCATGATCCGCCAGCAGTCGGCCGGCATCTACACCTGGCTGCCGCTCGGTCTGCGGGTCCTCGACAAGATCGCCGACATCGTCCGCGAGGAGCAGAACCGCTCCGGCGCCGTCGAGCTGCTGATGCCGACCATCCAGTCGGCCCAGCTCTGGCGCGACAGCGGCCGCTACGACGACTACGGCCAGGAGATGCTGCGCATCACCGATCGCCTCGATCGCGAGATGCTCTATGGGCCCACGGCGGAAGAGGTCGTCACCGACGTGTTCCGCTCCTACGTGCGGTCCTACAAGGACCTGCCGCTGAACCTCTACAACATCCAGTGGAAGTTCCGCGACGAGCGCCGCCCGCGCTTCGGCGTGATGCGCGGCCGCGAGTTCCTGATGAAGGACGCCTATTCCTTCGACGTCGATCAGGATCGGGCGCGCGAAGCCTACTACCGCATGTTCGTCGCCTACCTGCGCACCTATTCGCGCCTCGGCCTCACCGCGATCCCGATGCAGGCGGACAGCGGCCCGATCGGCGGCGACATGAGCCACGAGTTCATCATTCTGGCCTCGACCGGCGAAAGCCAAGTCTTCTGCCACAAGGACGTGCTCGACCTGCCGATCCCGGCCGAGGACACCGACTTCCGCGGCGATCTGAAGCCGATCGTCGACGAGTGGACCCGCCTCTACGCCGCGACCGAAGAGAAGCACGACGAAGCCGCCTTCGCCGCCATTCCTGCCGACAAGCAGGTCTCGGCGCGCGGCATCGAGGTCGGCCACATCTTCTACTTCGGCACCAAGTATTCCGAACCGATGGGCGCCAAGGTGGCCGGTCCCGACGGCGTCGAGCGCCCGGTCCACATGGGCTCCTACGGCGTCGGCGTGTCGCGTCTGGTCGGCGCCATCATCGAGGCGAGCCACGACGATGCCGGCATCGTCTGGCCGGACGCGGTGGCGCCCTTCGACGTCGTGCTGATCAACATGAAGCCGGGCGACGCCACCTGCGATGCCGCCGCGGCCGAGATCTACGCCAAGCTCGGCGCCGCCGGGCGTGACGTGCTCTACGACGACACCGACACCCGCGCCGGCGCCAAGTTCGCCACCGCCGATCTGATCGGCGTGCCGTGGCAGCTGATCGCCGGGCCGAAGTCGCTGGCCGAAGGCAAGGTCGAGCTGAAGCGCCGCAAGACCGGCGAACGCGAGGTCCTGCCGATCGCCGAGGCGCTGGCGCGCCTGGGCGCCAAGGCGTGACGAGAGGACGAGCGGAAGGCATGGCCAAGGCGAGTGAACTCGACGAACCGACCGGGACCGCGCCCTTCGCCGGTTTCGAATGGATGATCGCCTGGCGCTATCTCAGGTCGCGCCGGCGTGAGACCTTCATTTCGGTCATCGCCGCCTTCTCCTTCCTCGGCATCATGCTGGGGGTGGCGACGCTGATCACCGTCATGGCGGTGATGAACGGCTTCCGCACCGAACTGGTCGGCAAGTTCCTCGGTCTCAACGGCCACATGCTGGTCCAGGCGACGGCCTCGCAGTTCACCGACTACGAGGACGTCTCCAAGCGCATCTCCGGCGTCAAGGGCGTGAAGTTCGCCTTCCCCTTCATCGAGGGTCAGGCGCTCGGCTCGGGCCCCGCCGGCGCGGTCGGCGTGCTGGTGCGCGGCCTCGAGCGCAAGGACGTCGACAAGATCGAGCTCGTCTCCAAGAACGTGAAGCTCGGCAGCCTCGACGACTTCGAGGCCGGCAAGGGTCTCGCGATCGGCACCCGTCTCGCCCAGAACCTCGGTCTCGGCATCGGCGACCCGATCACCATCGTGAGCCCCCGCGGCAACGTCACCCCGATGGGCGTGACGCCGCGGGTCAAGGCCTATCCGGTGGTGGCGATCTTCTCGGTCGGCCAGTCGGAGTTCGACGCGAGCTTCGTCTTCATGCCCTTCTCCGAGGCGCAGGGCTATTTCAACCTCGATGGCCGGGCGAGTGCGATCGAGATCTTCACCGACGACCCCGACAAGGTCGGCGAGATGCGCCGTCCGGTCGAGGAGGCCGCCCAGCGCTCGGTCTACGTCACCGATTGGCGCCATCGCAACGTCACGTTCTTCGCCTCGCTCGAGATGGAGCGGAACGTGATGTTCATCATCCTGACGCTGATCGTTCTGGTGGCGGCGCTCAACATCGTCTCCGGCATGACCATGCTGGTGAAGGACAAGGCCCGCGACGTGGCGATCCTGCGGACGATGGGCGCCACATCCGGCTCGATCATGCGGGTGTTCTTCATCACCGGCGCGACGATCGGCACGATCGGCACCATGGCCGGCTTCCTGCTCGGCCTCTTCCTCTGCCGCCACATCGAGGAGGTGAGGGAAGGGCTGTCGTGGATCCTCGGCACCCAGCTCTATCCGCCGGAGATCTACTTCCTGGCCAAGATGAAGGCCGACATGAAGATCGCCGAGACCGTCGCCGTGGTGGTGATGGCGCTGGTTCTGTCGCTGCTGGCCACCATCTTCCCGGCGCGCAAGGCCGCCAAGCTCGATCCGGTCGAAGCCCTGAGGTACGAATGATGGCGATCGATCTCGACGACCAGAAGGCCGCGGCGGGGCTCGTCGAAGAGCCCGTCCTGCGGCTCGCCCGGGTGGAGCGCCGCTATTCCGAGGGCGACCGCTTCCTCGAGGTGCTGAAGAGCGCCGATCTGGAGATCCGTGCCGGCGAGATCGTCGCGCTGGTCGCCCCGTCGGGCGCCGGCAAGTCGACGCTGCTGCACCTGGCGGGCCTGCTCGAGAGCCCGGACGGCGGCGAGGTCTACCTCGGCGGCGTGGCGACCGGCACGCTCAACGACGCCGAACGCACTCGTATGCGTCGGCTCGAGATCGGCTTCGTCTATCAGTTCCACCACCTGCTGCCCGAGTTCACCGCGCTCGAGAACGTCATGCTGCCGCAGATGATCCGCGGCCTCGGCAAGAAGGAAGCGACCAAGCGTGCCGAGCAGCTGCTCGCCTACATGCGGCTCGAGGAGCGGGTGCATCACCTGCCGGCCGAGCTGTCGGGCGGCGAACAGCAGCGCGTGGCGATCGCCCGCGCCGTCGCCAACGTGCCGCGTCTGTTGCTCGCCGACGAACCGACCGGCAATCTCGATCCGAAGACGGCGCACTACGTCTTCGACGCGCTGCAGGCGCTGGTGCGGTCCTCGGGTCTGGCGGCGCTGATCGCCACCCACAACATGGACATCGCCGGCCGCATGGACCGGCGCATCACGCTGGCCGACGGCAAGGTCGAGGAACTGTGAGGCGATGATCTCTGCGCGGTGAAGCCAGGGGTTGTCGTGCTCGCCTTCAGGCTGTAGTTTTTGCGCACCGCTCGCGGCTCCGGTCGCCCAAGGGGCTGCGCCATGAAGATATCCCGTATCGTCCTCGCCACTGCCGTCGTCCTCTGTCTGGGCGCCGCGCCTCGTGCGCGCGCCCAGAGCGCGCCGGCGGCTCCGCGGGCTGCCGCCGCGACGTCGCAGGAGGCCCGCGAGAAAGAGCGTGAGGCCGCCATCGCGGCCGCCATCGGCGCTTCGGTCGGTGACACCGTGCAACCGCTCGCCGGCGTCGCCCGCCTGCGTCTCGAAGGGGCGCTGCGCTTCGTTCCGCTGGCCGAGGGGCGGCGGCTCATGCTCGCGAACGGAAACCTCGTCGGGCCGAACTTCCTCGGCCTCGCCATCGACATGCGCGGTGGCTGGATGGCGGTCGTTACCCACACGGAAGACGGCCATGTCGGCGACGAGGAGGCCCGCGACTGGAAGGCCGACGCGTTGATGCAGTCGCTGCTCTCGGGCGCCATCGCCGCCAACGTCGAGCGTGCGCAACGGGGGTTCTCGCCGGTCGAGGTGGTCGGATGGGTGAAGCCGCCGACCTACGACGCCGTCGGCCATCGTCTGGTGTGGGCTGCGACCGGCAGATCGCGCGAAAGCGACGGGTCGATCAACGACTCGGTCAACTACAACACCTTCGTGCTCGGCCGCACCGGCTATGTCTCGCTCAACCTGCTGGCCGGCGCCGGGGATGTCGAACGGCACGTCGCCGAGGCGTCCGACCTGGTCTCGCGCGTCTCCTTCGTCGAGGGGCAGCGCTACGAGGATTTCCAGCCATCGACGGACAAGGTCGCAGCCTACGGCATCGCAGCGCTGGTCGGCGGCGTCGCGGCCAAGAAGCTCGGGCTGCTCGCGGTCTTCGGCGTCATGGCGCTGAAGTTCGGCAAGCTCGGCCTGGTCGCGATCGCCGCGGCCGGTTTCGGGCTCCTGCGGCTGGTGCGGCGCCTGTTCGGCCGCCCCACGGCCTGATCGACCGACATGAAGGCGTTGCTCCTCCTCCTGCTCGGCCCGTTGAAGCTCGGCAAGCTGGGCGTGACCGCGCTCTCCATGCTGATTTCCTTCGGCGTCTACGGCCAGATGTGGGGATGGCGCTTCGCGGCGGGCTTCCTGGGACTGCTGCTCGTCCACGAACTCGGTCACTGGGCGGCTGCCCGCCGTCACGGGCTCGACGTCGGCCTCCCGACCTTCGTGCCCTTCGTCGGTGCGTGGATCGAGCTGAAGGATCGCATCCTCGACCCTCGCGTCGAGGCGGAGGTCGCCATCGCCGGTCCGCTGGTCGGGACGCTGGTGACGGTCGCGGTCTACTTTCTCGCCCGTCAGGACGGTGACCGCCTCCTGCTCGCCGTCTCGTGGTCGGGGCTGGTGCTCAATCTCTTCAACCTGCTGCCGCTCGCGCCGCTCGACGGCGGTCGGGTGACGCAGATTCTGACGCCGCGCATCTGGCTCCTCGGCGCGCCGCTCGCGCTCGCCTGCCTCCTGTGGCGGCCGAGCCCCATGCTGCTGCTGGTGCTGATCCTGGCGATCCCCAGTCTCGTCGCCGCTTGGCACTACGACCCCGAGGCGCCGGAGAACGCCGCGCGGCGTGCGCTCCCCGTCGCCGAGAGGGCCGAATATGTCGCCCTCTATCTCGGGTTGACCGGCTTTCTTGCCGTCATGGCTTTCGATGTCCACGAACTGCTCGCCGGCCGGGTCCCGTGAGACGTCGTCACCACACCCCGGTGTTCGGCATCGATGCCCACGGCTCGGCCGGGGTGAGGCGTTCGCCCTTCTGCAGGAACTCCACCGAGATCAGGTCGGGCGAGCGCACGAAGGCCATGTTGCCGTCGCGCGGCGGCCGGTTGATCGTCACGCCGCCCGCCATCAGTCGGGCACAAGTGGCATATATGTCGTCCACCTCGAAGGCGACGTGGCCGAAGTTGCGGGCGGTTCCGTAATCTTCGTCGTCCCAGTTCCAAGTGAGTTCCAGCGTCGGTGCCTCGCGCCGGCCGCGTGCGACGTCGGCGCCGACGGAATCGATGTCGCGGGGCGCGGCGAGATAGACCAGCGTGAAGCGGCCCTGCGGATAGTCGTCGCGGCGGACCACCTCGAGGCCGACGAGATCGCGCCAGAAGCGCAGGCTCTCGTCGAGATTGCGGACACGGACCATGGTGTGCAGATATCGCATCGGGGACCTCGTGAAGGGTCGGGAGAGAGTGACATGACGAGGATCGTCGAGGACGATCGGGAGGGCGCCGCCCTCCTCGCCGAACTGGTGGACGCCGCCGACACCGTGGTGGTCTTCACCGGCGCCGGCATCTCGACCGAATCGGGCATTCCCGATTTTCGCGGGCCGAACGGTCTGTGGAAGAAGATCGAGCCGATCTGGTTCGACGATTTCGTCTCCTCGGAAACGGCGCGCCTGAAGGACTGGCGTCGGCGCTTCGCCTTTCGCGACCAGATCGCGAGCGTCGAGCCCAACGTCGCCCACCGGGCGATCGCGCGGCTGGTCGGGTCGGGCAAGGTCAACGCCGTCGTCACGCAGAACATCGACGGTCTCCACGCGCGCGCCGGTGTGCCCGAAGATAGACTGATCGAGATCCACGGCAACGCCACCTTCGCGACATGCCTGGACTGCGGCGAGCGCCAGGAACTCGACGCCGCCGAGGCGACGATCGCGGCGACCGGCGCGAGCCCGCGCTGCGCCTGCGGCGGCCTGATCAAGGCCGCCGTGATCTCCTTCGGTCAGGCCATGCCGACCCGCGAGATGGAACGCGCCGAGGAGGCGATCCACGAGGCCGATCTCTTCCTGGCGGTCGGCTCCTCGCTGACCGTCCAGCCGGCGGCATCCCTGCCGATGATCGCCAAGTATCACGGTGCCCGGCTGGTGATCGTCAACGGCGAGGCGACGCCGCTCGACCACATCGCCCATGCGGTGTTGCGGGGCTCTATCGGCGCGGTCTTTTCCGGTCTCGGCGGCTGATCGGCCCACAGATCCGTGCACGACGGCGGAAAGCCGGTGGCCGTGCCCACGGCCGATGGTATCCTCCGCGTCAGAGGGATTCGAGGAAGCGATTCGAACGCAATCGGGCAACGTTCGCGCGCATCGGGACGGTCCCCACGTGAAGTCGTGTGAGCTTCGTTCCGGGCGGTCGGGACGGACGCAGGGAGTGAGGCCGATGGGAGCCAAGACCGAATTCGACGCCCGTCTCGAACACGACACCCATCTCGAGGCCGGGTCCCATCTCGATCACGGCTCGCGGCTCGAACACGACGTCTCCGACGATGCCGTCGACGTCATCGAGGTGGTCGGCACCATCAAGTGGTTCGACATCGCCAAGGGCTACGGCTTCATCGTCCCCGAGAACGGCATGCCGGACATCCTGCTGCACGTCACCTGCCTGCGCCGCGACGGCTACCAGACCGCCTACGAGGGCGCCCGTGTCGTCTGCGAGGTGCTGAACCGTCCGCGCGGCCTGCAGGCCCTGCGCATCAAGCACATGGACGAGACGACGGCGATCCACCCGGCCCAGATGCCGCCGCCGCGCACCCACGTCCAGATCGTCCCGACCTCGCCGCTGGAGAAGGCGGTCGTGAAGTGGTTCAACCGCGTCAAGGGCTTCGGCTTCGTGACGCGCGGCGACGGCACGCCCGACATCTTCGTCCACATGGAAGTGCTGCGCCGCTACGGCCTCGCCGAGCTGCGTCCGGGCCAGGAGGTCTGGGTGCGCTGGGGCGACGGCCCCAAGGGCCTGATGGCCGCCGAGGTCCGTCCCGACGGCATCGCCGGCGCCCCCGCGTCGCACTGAGCCGGGGATGCGTCCGCTTTCCTCCTGTCGGGAGCCGCGCGTCTTGTCGTTCGTCCGCGATCTTCTCCGCCCGTCGTTCGCCGGCATCGCCGCGTCGCGACGCGGCGCCTTCGCCCCGACGGCGGCGGCATGGCTGCTCGCCCTCGTCTGCCTCGTCGCCGTGGCATGGCCGGCGCGCGCGCTGGCGCCGATTCCGCCCGAGACCGAGCTGGTGCTCGTCGTCGCCGGTGCCGGCGGCGTTCGGACCGAGACGAAGTTCGAGGTCGAGGTGGTCGACACCGACGAGACCCGCTCCAAGGGGCTGATGTTCCGCAAGTCGATGCCCGACGACCACGGCATGCTCTTCGACTTCCGCCGCGAGGAGCCGGTCTACTTCTGGATGAAGAACACCTACATCCCGCTCGACATGATCTTCATCGCCGCCGACGGCCGCATCGTCTCGATCGCGCACGACACGACACCGCTGTCGGAGGCGACGGTTTCCTCGCGCGGCGCGGTGCGTTACGTGCTCGAGGTCAATGCCGGGACGGCGCGGCGGCTGCACCTTTCGGCGGGCGACACGGTCCGCCACGCGCGGATCATGCTCGGTCGATGAAGGTCGTATCCGCGAGACGCTTGCCCACCCTCGCCGGGGCGTGTATTGCGGACGCGAGAGCGAAGTTCGGCGCCGCGAGGTGCCGGCGGAGCGGTTTCGCGGCGACGCGCGACCGGCGGACACGGGGTATAGCGCAGCCTGGTAGCGCGGAAGTTTTGGGTACTTCAGGTCGTCAGTTCGAATCTGACTACCCCGACCACCGGCTCCCGGTCGCGCGATCGGCAAGCCGCGACAGGCGATCGGACGGCTCGGCCGTCGGGAAACGAAGAGACTGAGGAGAGTGGACGACATGGTGGCGCGCATCTCTCGACCGGCGAAGACGGCCATGCAGTCCGGTCAGGCCAAGACCAAGCGTTGGATGCTCGACTGGGAGCCGGAGACGGCCAAGTCGGCCGACCCGCTGATGGGCTGGACCTCGAGCTCGGACATGAAGGGCCAGATCCGCCTGTTCTTCGCCACGAAGGAAGAGGCGATCGCCTATGCCGAACGCAAGGGCCTCGAGTATCGGGTGATCGAGCCGCAGGAGCGGGCGCCCAAGACCGTCTCCTACTCGGACAACTTCAAATACGGCCGCATCGGCACCTGGACGCACTGAGCGCCGGTCGGCCGACGCCGGCGTCGACACGGGATCGCAGCCCGCGATCCCGTCGACACGCGAAGCGTGCCGTGACCATCGGCGGCAGAGCCCGCCATCGCGGCCCCGTAGCTCAGAGGATAGAGCGACAGCCTTCTAAGCTGTTGGTCGCAGGTTCGATTCCTGCCGGGGTCGCCACATTCCCGCGAGATCGAAACGGTCTCGCGCCTTCGCGTATCGCGAAGATTTCGATTTCTCATCTTTTGCAAAATGCTATAGTGTGGTCATGAAGCGGGTCACCTACAGCAAGGACGCGTTGCGCACGCTCCGGCGGATGCCGGCCAACGTCTCCGCGCTGATCCGCGCCAAGATCGAGCAATATGCCGTCGATCCGGCGTCGCTCGCCGCCAACGTCAAGGCGTTGAAGGGCGAGCCGGGCGTGTTCCGCCTGCGCGTCGGCGATTGGCGCGTGCTCTTCGGCGAGGACGGCGAGGTCGTCGCCATCGTCAGGATCGCTCCGCGAGGGGCCGCGTACGAATGAGGATCGATCGATGAACGCGCAGATCATCGTCACGCCCTCGGGCGAACGGCTCGCGGTTCTGGCCGAGGCCGACTATCTGGCGCTGCTGGAGGCCGCCGAAGACGCTGCCGATCGCGACGCGCTGCGCCGCTTCCGGGCCGCGCGCGAGGCCGGCGAGGAGGAGATGCTGCCCTCGGAACTGGTCGACCGCATCCTCGCCGGTGAATCGCCCGTCCGTGTCTGGCGCGAGCATCGCGGGTTGACCGCCCAGGCGCTCGCCGAGGCCGGCGGCATCGCCCAGTCCTATCTCTCGCAGATCGAGACGGGGAAGCGCTCCGGCACGCTCGACACCATGGCGAAGCTCGCCGGCGCCCTCGGCGTCCTCGTCGACGACCTGTTGCCGACCGGCGCCTGACGCACTGCACTGTACCCCCGTCACGTTCGCGCGAGCGCGACGCCACGCGGGGTTGCTCTGTCTTCCCCGATCGGCTATCGACCGCGCCCCGCATGCCGCACCGATCTCGGAGATCACGGCATCACCGTCGCGCCGCCGGGCGCGAGACGAGACCGCCGATGTCCGAGCCGACCACCACCCCGCCCGAGTCCGTCGCCGTGCTCGACCCCGCTGCGGCGAAGCGCGCGACCGCCTTCGCGCTCGCCGTGGTCTTCCTCGACTGCGTCGGCTTCGGCCTCGTGCTGCCGGTGCTGCCGCCGCTGATCGAGGAGGTCGGCGGCATCGGCCTCGACGACGCCGCGCGCGTCGGCGGCAGGATGTTCGCGCTCTTCAGTCTGGCGCAGTTCGTCTGCGCGCCGCTGGTCGGCGGGCTCTCGGATCGCTTCGGCCGTCGGCCGCTGCTGCTGCTCGCCGTCGCCGGCCTCGCGGTCGACTACGTCGTCCACGCGCTCGCCCCGTCGATCGGTTGGCTCTATGTCGGCCGCCTCTTCGCCGGTGTCTGCGGCTCGTCCTGGGTGATCGCCAATGCCTGTCTCGCCGACGCCAGCCGGCCGGAGGACCGCGCCCGAGCCTTCGGGCTGATGGCGGCGGCCTTCGGCCTCGGCTTCGTCCTCGGCCCGGCGATCGGCGGTCTGCTCGGCGCCTTCGGCACGCGCGTGCCCTTCTGGTGCGCGGCGGCGCTGGCGACGGCGAACTTCGTCTTCGGACTGATCGCGCTGCCCGAGACGCTGCCGGCCGACCGCCGCCGCACCTTCCGTTGGCGCGAGGCGAACCCCTTCGGCGCCTTCGTCGTCTTCCGTGCCCACGGCAGCGTGCTGCCGCTCGCCGGCGTGCTGACGCTCTACTTCTTCGCCACCTCGGTCTACGTCGCGATCTGGTCGTTCTGGGGCGTCGCCAAATACGGCTGGTCGGCGTCGACGACCGGCATCACGCTGGCCGTCTCCGGCGCCGCCATGGCGCTGATGCAGGGGATTGCCACCGGTCCCGCCGTCGCCCGCTTCGGCGAACGGCCGCTGGCGCTCGCCGGCCTCGCGGTCGGGGCGGCGTCGTGCTTCGCCTACGGGCTGGCGCCGACCACGGCGATCGTCCTGCCGATCCTCGTCATCCACGCGATCGAGGGCTTCGTCCATCCGATGCTGAGCGCGATGATGTCGCGGGCCGTGCCGGAGGACGCGCAGGGAGCGCTGCAGGGCGGGCTGTCGGCAGGCATGAACCTCGCCATGCTCGCCGGCACCATCGCCTTCACGCAGGTCTTCGGCTTTTTCCTCGCGCCGCATGCGCCGATCGTCAGCCCCGACGTCGCCTTCCACGTCGCCGGCGTGCTGATGGTGCTGGCGGTGCTGCTCTTCGTCTTCGTCACCCGGCCGACGCGGACGGCGTGACCTTCCGCCTCGCGCTCCCGAAGACGAGAAGACCCCCGCGAGCCGGTGCTCGCGGGGGTCTTCGGGATCTTCCGTCGCGGACCTGTCCTCAGCCGAAGCGGCCGGTGATGTAGTCCTGCGTGCGGGTATCCTGCGGATTGGTGAAGATGCGGTTGGTCTCGCCGAACTCGACGAGATTGCCGAGCAGGAAGAAGCCCGTCATGTCCGAGCAACGCGCAGCCTGCTGCATGTTGTGGGTGACGATGACGATGGTGAACTCATTCTTCAGCTCGTCGATCAGCTCTTCGATGCGCGCCGTCGAGATCGGGTCGAGGGCCGAGGTCGGCTCGTCGAGCAGGACGACCTCGGGCTTCACCGCGATGGTGCGGGCGATGCAGAGGCGCTGCTGCTGACCGCCGGAGAGGCCGGTCGCCGGGGTGTCGAGCCGGTCCTTGACCTCGTTCCAGATGGCGGCCTTCGACAGCGACCATTCGATCCGCTCGTCGAGGTCGGCGCGGCCGATGCTCTCGTTGAGGCGGATGCCGAAGGCGATGTTGTCGCGGATCGACATCGGGAAGGGCGTCGGCTTCTGGAAGACCATGCCGACCCGATTGCGCAGACGCACCGCCTGGACCTCGGGAGAGAGCACGTTCTCGCCGTCGAGCATCACCCGGCCGGTGGCGCGCTGGCCCGGATAGAGATCGTACATGCGGTTCAGCACGCGCAGCAGCGTGGACTTGCCGCAGCCCGACGGACCGATCATGGCGGTGACCCTGCGTTCGGGCACCTTCATGTCGATACCGTGCAGCGCACGGTTGTCGCCGTAGAAGAACTCGAGGTTCTCGATCGAGATCTTCGGTTCTCCCGCGGAGGCGGGGACGGAATCGCGCAGCGCTTCGGACATGGGGATCACTTCGATGTTCACGGGGAAGCCTTTCCGCGAGGAGCCAGCACGACCCGGGACAGGACGTTGAGGAAGAGGACGCCGATCGTGATCATCAGCGCGCCGGCCCAGGCGAGTGCCACCCATTCGTCGAAGGGGCTACCGGCATACTGATAGATCGTAACGGGCAGGCTGGCCATGGGCTGGGTCATGTCGAAGGACCAGCCGAGGTTGCCGAGCGAGGTGAAGAGCAGCGGCGCCGTCTCGCCGGCGGCACGCGCCACGGCGAGCAGGATGCCGGTGGCGATGCCCGGTCGCGCCGCCCGCCACAGGACGGAGGTGACGACCTGGGCCCGCGTCGCACCCAGCGCGAAGGCGGCCTCGCGCAGGGAACCGGGAACCAGCCGCAGCATGTCTTCGGTCGAACGCACCACCACCGGCAGGATCAGCACGGCGAGGGCGATCGACCCGGCGATGCCGGAGAAGCCGCCGAAGGGCTGGACCAGCAGCTGGTAGACGAAGAGGCCGACCAGGATCGACGGCGCCGACAGGAGCACGTCGTTGACGAAGCGGACGGCGTCGGCGAAGCGGCCGCGGCCGAGTTCGGCGAGCCACGTGCCGGCGAGCAGTCCGACCGGTGCGGCCAGCGCCAGGCCGATCGCCACCTGCACGATCGAGCCGACGATCGCGTTGGCGAGACCGCCGCCGCGACCCGGCGGCATGGTCGGCGTGGTGAAGACCGAGAACGACAGGGCCGTGGCGCCGCGATAGAACAGTGTCCACAGGATCCAGGCGAGCAACACGATCGCCAGGACGGCGAGGCCGGTGGCGACGAGGCGCCAGAACCGGTCGACGACGAGGCGGCGTTCGAGACGGGTCATGTTCAGCCCTCCGCGCGCGAGCCGACGAGCCAACGCGCGAGCGCCAGCACGACGAAGGAGATGACGAAGAGCGCGAGACCGAGTTCGAGAAGCGCGTGGAGCTTCATCGAGCCGGGTCCGGCCTCAGGGAATTCGTTGGCGATGGTCGAGGCGATCGAGGCGCCCGGCGCATAGAGCGAGGCCTTGATGCGGTTGGCGTTGCCGATGACGAAAGTCACCGCCATGGTCTCGCCGAGCGCGCGGCCGAGGCCGAGCATGACCGCACCCACCAGCGCCGACCGGCCGTAGGGAACCGTCACCGCGCGGAAGACTTCCGTGGTGGTGGCACCGACGCCGTAGGCGGCCTCCTTCAGCACCGGCGGCACCGAGCCGAAGATCTCGACGAACATCGCCGTGATGAAGGGCATGATCATCAGGGCGAGGATCAGGCCTGCGGTCAGGACGCCGGTACCGGCCGGGGCGCCGGAGAAGAGCTGGCCGACGAAGGGCAGGGGGCCGAGGACCGCGGTCAGCACCGGCTGCACCCAGGCCGACATCAGCGGCGCCACGACGAAGAAGCCCCACATGCCGTAGATGATCGACGGCACGGCGGCGAGAAGCTGGATCGCCGTGCCGATCGGCCGGCGCAGGCTCAGCGGCGCGACTTCCGTCAGGAACAGCGCGATGCCGAGCGACGCGGGAAAGGCGAGCACCATCGCGATCACCGAGGTGATCAGCGTGCCCCACAGCATGACGCCCGCGCCGTACTGTTCGGTCACGGGGTTCCATTCGGTGGAGACGAAGAAGCCGAGGCCGAAGGCCTTCAGCGCCGGGAAGCCGCCGTGGAAGAGGAGCACGACGATGGCGCCGAGCAGCACCAGGACGAGCGTCGCCGCGCCGGTCAGGGCCCAGTGAAAGAGACGATCCTTCACGAGCTTGGAATGGCGGGCCTGGACCGCCTGCAACGGCGGGATGAGATCGGTCGAAGCCGGGTCGGGGCTGAGCGCGGTCAAGGGCTTGTCTCGCGTGGATCCGGGAAGACCCCTCCGCGGGCGAGCCGCGGAGGGGTGGTCGGTTCGGGGAAGATCACTTCCAGATCGGAGCGCCCGAGGCGTCCTTGACCTCGGCGGTCCAGGCCTTGCGCACGCGGTCCTTCACGGCGGCGGGAAGCGCGATGTAGTGCAGCTTCTCGGCGGCGGCGTCGCCCGACTTGTAGGCCCAGTCGAAGAACTTCATGACCTCGGCCGACTGCGCGGCATCCTTCGGGTCCTTCGGCAGAAGGATGAAGGTGGCCGAGACGATCGGCCAGGCGGTGTCGCCGGCGGTGTCGATCATCGAGGCGTCGAAGTTCTTGGCCTTGTCCCAATCGGCAGCCGCAGCGGCGGCCTGGAAGGACGGAACGGTCGGCTTGACGAACTTGCCGGCCTTGTTCTGGATCTGGGTGGTGGTCAGAGCGTTGGCCGAGGCATAGACGTACTCGACGTAGCCGATCGAGCCCTTGGCGTTCTTGACCGAACCGGCGACGCCGTCGTTGCCCTTGGCGCCGTTGCCGGCTTCCCACTTGACCGACGTGGCCGAACCGACCTTGCCCTTCCAATCGGCCGAGACGGCGTTGAGGTAGGACGTGAAGACGAAGGTCGTGCCCGAGCCGTCCGAACGGTAGACCGGCAGGATGGCGAGGTCGGGCAGCTTGACGTCCGGGTTCAGCTTGGCGATCGCCGGATCGTTCCACTTGGTGATCTTGCCGAGGTAGATGTCGGCGATGACCGGGCCGGAGAGCTTGAGCTGATCGGCGGCGACGCCGTCGAGGTTGACGATCACGACGACCGAGCCGACCACGGTCGGGAACTGCAGCAGCTTGCCGCTCTCGAGCTTCTCCGGAGCCATCGGGGCGTCGGAGGCACCGAAGTCGACGGTGCGGTTGAGGATCTGGGTCTGGCCACCGCCCGAACCGATCGCCTGATAGTTGAGGGCCGAACCGGTCGCGGCCTTGTAGTCGGCACCCCAGGCGCCGTAGACCGGCGCGGGGAAGGTCGCGCCGGCACCGGTGAAGTCGCCGGCGAGAACCGGCGCGGTGAAGATGCCGAGCATGGTGACGGCAGCGAGCGTCGCGCGCACCGAGTGGACGGCCTTTTTCATGACGGAAATCTCTCCTTGTTGGCCGGGGTATCCCGGGACGTTCCGACCATGCAACACGGTCGATGACACTTTGATGTCGAACGAACGAGAGAGAATTTCAGAAACAAAACAAGGCATTGAAACGAAGACGGCCGCGCGGGGCGCGGCCGTTCGCGGCTTTTCGTCACGAAAGCCGGGTCACGCCGGAAGCGCCCTCATCACCGCTCCCGCGCAGATCACCGTCATGATCGCCGGCAGCGCCCAGGACATCTGCCGCCTGATCTCGAGGCACGGTCGATACAGCCGCGAGCCGGGCCGCCCGCAGGGCACGCCCAGCATACTGTCGAAGAGCAGCACCGTGACCAGATAGACATAGCCCATCGAGATGATCTGGGCGATCGGCGTATTGAGCGAGATCGAGCCGGGGAAGCTCGACTCGAAGGTGAAGCTGATCGCGGCGAGCGCCAAGAGCGCCGAGAAGATGAGCCCGCCCTTGTCGGTCGCCCCGATACCGGGCGCCCACAACACGTAGATCGAGACGGCCAACACTGCGGCGATCGGGATGAAGATGCGCAGGATGTAGCGTTCCGACAGCCGCTCCACCTCGAGCGACGCTTCGAGCCGGGAATAGCTGCGGGCGTTCCAGCCGGCCGCCTCGGCATTGGAGAAGTCGAGCCGCAGAGGCTGCCAGTCGGTGACGGAAAGGTGCTCGGCGACCTTGGAGAAGCCGCGATCGGCGTCGGTGGCCACCAGCAGCACGTCCTGTTTGGCATGGCGCGGTGCCGAGAAGGAGAGGGTGATCTTCTGGTGGTCGAAGGGGAAGGCGGTCATGTTGGTGGCGACGCGGAAGTCGGCCTCGTAGCGCTCGACCACGACGACCGAGCCGTCGGCATGGGTGGAGGTGGCCACCGTGCGGCCGTCGACGTCGCCGATCTGGTTGTCGACGACGACGCCGGGCGTCCAGATGCCTTCGAGATACTTGTCGGCTTCCGCGCCGACGCGGTCGATCCGCGGGCTGCCGGCCTCGACGGCATCGAAACCGTCGCGCGGGTCGCGCCAGCGCTGGGTCACCTCGACCCACAGCCGCGCTTTGCCGGCGACTTCCTTGATCTCGGTGACGTCGAGGATGCGCAGCGCGACGCGCACCCGCACGGGCAGTTCGACCCCCTGTGGCAGGCTGGTCTCGGCGCGTGCCGAGGAAAGCGCGGCGAGGGTGGCGAAGAGGAGAGCGGCGAGAGCCGCGACGAGCCGGCTCATTTCGCCTCCTCGTCGCGCACGGGCGACGCGATCACGCCGAAGGCGAGGATCGAGAAGAAGACGAAGGCGAGGATGCCCCCGACCGTCGCCAGCACGCCGAGATCGGAGCGCAGCCGGCGGTCCTGCACCGCCTGTTCGGGGAAGGTGGCGAGCGCCACGACGTTGCCGACGAGGCGGCCGGAATAGTCGACCAGAGGCTGGCGCAGGATCGCGCCGTCGGTGCCGTCGATGTCGATGTCGCCGACCTCGGTCTCGCGTGCGACGCCGAGGCGTCCGGCCCGCAGTTGGGCGGAGAAACGGGCGAGATCGGTCGAGGACGACAGGACGAGATCGCCGCCGTTGTCGGCGGACGCCGGCAGACCGGCAAGCGAGCGCGACAGCACCACGGCGAGATCGGCATTGGTGACGGTCTTGATCTGCTCGAGGATCGGCTGGAGATCGAGGCCGACCTCCATCGTGCCGGCGAGTGCCTCGCCCTGACGGATCACCGAGATGCCGCGCACGCCGACGATGCCGGTGACGCCGATCTCGACGCCGACCTGACCGCGGCCGGTCTTGTTGGCGGCGAGCACCATCGGGCGCAGCCGCGAGATGTCGTCGTCGTGGCTCTCCGGCTTGTGGAGGCGCAGCAGATAGCGCAGGTCGGCCGAATGGAAGCCGAAGACGGTGACGCCCGCCTGTTCCTTCAGGTAGGTCCAGGTCGAGGCCGAGAGCGCAGTGAGCGCCTGGCGGTCGTTGGCGGCGAGCGGCGCCGGCACGGCGGAGCGCCGCGCCATCGCCTCCGCCTGAGCCTGGGCGAAACGGCCGGCCTGATCGATCGCCGAGGTCACCGCCTGTCCGACGGCGCGCATCCGCGCGGCACGATCGTCGGTCGCGGTCTCGCGCCGGGTCGAGGTGGCGAGCCAGACCATGGCGCCGAGGGTCGCGACGATCACCAGAGCGGCACCGAGGGAGAGGACGAACCGTGTCCGGAAACGTGGCACGGACGCCGACGACGAAATCGGGCTTGCGCTCGACAAGGTTGCACTCCGATCGACTGAGAAAATGACCGCGGTCGCGGCCGGGAGGTGGCCGCGGAAGGTCTTGCGATCCTAGGAGAATTGCCGAGGAGCGATCAAGGTGCGGCGGCGGCGCGCGGCAACCCGAAGGACCCCCGAAAGATCAATGCCCGTTGATCTTTCGCTGCTCGAAATCGCTTGCGCACGCTTTGGGCGACCGGCCTCTGCGCCGCGTCCGACGAGTCGAGAGGTCCCGAGCGGGCCTCAGACCGGCGCGATCAGCGCCGTGGTCGCGGACGTCGTGCCGCCGGTCACCACCCGCTCGCGGCCGTCGGCGTCGACGACCACGCGGGCCGCTCCGCTCGCCACGCGGGCGAGCGCCAGCGGGTAGATCCGGTGTTCTTGCGCCAGCACGCGCGCGGCCAGCGTGTCGGCCGTGTCGTCGTCGAGAACCGGCACTGCGGCCTGGACGATGATCGGCCCGACGTCCATCTCGGCGCGGACGAAATGCACGGTGCAGCCGGCGATCTTGACGCCGTCGGCGAGCGCGCGGGCGTGGGTGTGCAGCCCCTTGTAGGAGGGCAGCAGCGCCGGGTGGATGTTGATCAGCCGATCGTGCCAGCGCTCGATGAAGAACGGGGTCAAGAGCCGCATGAAGCCGGCGAGCACGACCAGTTCGACGCCGTGGCGTACGAGTTCGGCGACCACCGCGCGCTCGAAGGTCTCGCGGGTCTCGAAGCCCCGGTGGTCGACCACCGCGGTCGCGACCCCGGCGGCAGACGCCTTGGCGAGACCGCCGGCCTCGGCGACGTTGGAGACGACGCAGACGATCTCGGCCGGGTAGGCAGGATCGGCAGCCGCCGCGATCAGTGCCGCCATGTTCGAGCCGCCGCCCGAGATCAGAATGCCGACGCGGACCCGCTTCGCCATGATCAGCGGCCGCGCGGCGGCCAGGCGAGATCGAGCTTGCCGCGGGTATCGACCCAGGCGCGCCTGCCGTGCTCGTCGGCGTCGCGGCCGGAGCCGTCCTGCAGCCAGCCGAGTGTGACGCAGCTCTCGCCGAGAAGGCGGAACATCTCGGAGATGTCGTGCGCCTTGTCGGCGTCGACCACCAGAACCATGCCGATGCCGCAGTTGAAGGTGCGCAGCATCTCGATTTCCGAGACGTTTCCGACCGAGGCCAGCCACTTGAAGACCGGCGGCACGGCGCAGGCGTGGAGGTCGATCTCGGCGACGCAGAGTTCCGGCAACACGCGCGGAATGTTCTCGATGAAGCCGCCGCCGGTGATGTGGGCCATGGCCTTCACGCCGCCGATCTTGCGGATCACCTCGAGGATCGGCTTGACGTAGATCCGGGTCGGCTCGAGCAGGGCGCGGGCGACCGAGGTGCCGGGCTGGAACGGCGCGTCGTCGTTCCAGTCGAGGCCGGCCTCCTTCACGAGGCGGCGGACCAGCGAATAGCCGTTGGAATGGACGCCGGACGAGCCGAGGCCGAGCAGCACGTCGCCGGGGCGCGTGGTCTTCTTCGGCAGGATCTCGTCGCGTTCGACCGCGCCGACCGCGAAGCCGGCGAGATCGTAGTCGTCGGCCTTGTACATGTCGGGCATCTCGGCCGTCTCGCCGCCGATCAGCGCGCAACCGGCGATCTGGCAACCCCGCGCGATCGAGGCGATGACGCGCTCGGCGACGTCGAGCTCGAGCTTGCCGGTGGCGAAGTAGTCGAGGAAGAACAGCGGCTCGGCGCCCTGCACGACGAGGTCGTTGACGCTCATCGCCACGAGGTCGATGCCGATCGTGTCGTGGATGCCGGTCTCGATCGAGATCTTCAGCTTGGTGCCGACGCCGTCGTTGGCCGCCACCAGCACCGGATCACGGTAGCCGCAGGCCTTGAGGTCGAACAGACCGCCGAAGCCGCCGAGTTGCGTGTCGGCACCCACGCGCGACGTCGCCTTGGCGTGCGGCGCGATGCGGCGGACCAGCGCGTTGCCGGCCTCGATGTCGACGCCGGACCGGGCGTAGGTCCAGCTGTTCTTGCCCTCGGACATGGATGGCGTCCTCCCTCGAGATCTCGTCCGGTTCGATGGACGATCGAGACCGCTTTTGCAAGTCCGTATGAGAGCCGAGCGCCGGCGGGCCGGGTTGCGCAATTCGCGCGACACCTCTTGGAAGCGACTGGAATCGGGACCACATTGGGGTGTCGCGGCTCGATCGGGCGAGTGGAGGGTCCATGGCGTCGAATGTCACCATCCCCAACCTGATTTCGATCGCCCGTCTCGTCATGGTTCCGGTCGCGGTCGACGCGCTCGTCGCCGGCCGGCCCGACATCGCCTTCTGGGTCTTCGTGCTGGCGGGTGCCTCCGACGGCATCGACGGCTGGATCGCCCGCCGCTTCGATCAGCGCTCCGAACTCGGCGCCTATCTCGACCCGCTCGCCGACAAGGCGCTGCTCGTCTCGATCTTCGTGACGCTCGGCATCGTCGGCGTGCTGCCGGGATGGCTGGCGCTGCTCGTCGTCTCCCGCGACGTGCTGATCATCGGCGGCGTGATGCTGTCGTGGCTGATCGGCCGCCCGGTGCCGATCCGGCCGATCTTCGTCTCCAAGGCCAACACCGCGGCGCAGATCGCCTTCGCCGCGCTGGCCCTCTCCGCCGGCGCCTTCGGCTGGGAGCCGGGCATCCTGTGGACGGTGGGGGACGTGGTGGTCGCCACGTTGACGATCGTTTCCGGCGCGGCCTATGTCGTCGACTGGCTGACCGCCATGTCGGAGGCGCCGGGCGATCCCGGCCGCCCGGCCGAGCGGCGCGAGGAAACCGAACCCCAGGGAAGGAACGACGCGTGACGCTCGAACGCCAGCTCCGCTTCTGGCTCGCCGCAGCCGCTCTCTTCGTCGGCTTCCTGTGGCTCTTCTCCGGCGTGCTGCTGCCCTTCGTGGCCGGCATCGCGCTCGCCTATCTGCTCGACCCCGCCGCCGATCGGCTCGAGGCGATCGGCTTCTCGCGCGGGTTCGCGGCGTTGACCATCATTCTCGGGCTGGTGCTCACCGGTCTCGTGGTGCTGATCCTGCTGGTGCCGCTCCTCGGCGACCAGCTCGCCGCCTTCGTCACCGAACTGCCGACGCTGGTCACCCGCCTGCGTGCGCTGGCCTCGCCGATGGTCGACGGCCCGCTCGCCAGGCTGATGGGCGGCGACGTCTCCGCCCTCGAGGGGTCGCTCGGACAGGCGCTGTCGCAAGGCGCGGGATTCGTCTCGCAGCTCCTCCAGTCGATCCTGTCGAGCGGCAAGACCATCCTGTCGATCCTCTCGGTCGTCACCGTCGCCCCGGTCGTCGCCGCCTACATGCTGGTCGACTGGGATCGCGCCATCGCCCGCATCGACGGCTGGCTGCCGCTGCGCCATCGCGACACCGTTCGCCGGCTCGCCTCCGAGATGGACGCCGCCGTCTCCGGCTTCGTGCGCGGACAGGTGGCGGTCTCGGTGACCATGGGCGTCTACTACGGCCTCGGCCTCGCCCTGGTCGGCCTGCGCTTCGGCCTGCTGATCGGTCTGATGTCGGGTCTCCTCGGCATCATCCCCTATCTCGGCTTCGGCGCCGGTCTCATCGCCGGCCTGATCGTGGCGCTGGTGCAGTTCTGGCCCGACTGGCACGGCATCGTCATGGTGCTGGTCGTCTTCGGCGTCGGACAGGGGATCGAGGGCTGGATCCTGACGCCCAACTGGGTCGGCCGTTCGGTCGGGCTCCATCCGGTGTGGCTGCTCTTCGCGCTCTTCGCCTTCGGCTCGCTCTTCGGCTTCGTCGGCATGCTGATCGCGGTGCCGGCGGCTGCGTCGGTCGGCGTCCTCGCCCGTTTCGCGCTCGAACAGTATCTGGCGAGCCCGCTCCATCACGGCCCCGTCGAGGACGAGCACGCCCGCCCCGTCGCCGTCCGCGAGCGCGCGATCGATGGCTGATGTCCGCCAGATCCCGCTCGATCTGCCGATCGCCGAACGCCGCGGCCGCGACGACTGGATCGTCTCGGACGCGAACGTCGAGGCGACGGCGCTGATCGAGCGCTTCCCCGACTGGCCGGGCGACGTCGTGCTGGTGACCGGCCCGATCGGCGCCGGCAAGAGCCATCTCGCCCATGTCTTTGCCGAACTGTCGGGGGCGGTCATCCTTCCCGCCGCCGACCTCGGCGCGCGCGACCCGGTCGAGCTCGCGGACCACCCCGCGCTGGTCGTCGAGGATCTCGGCGAAGGGCTCGACGAGACGGCGCTCTTCCATCTGCTGAACGCCGCCCGTCAGGCCGACCGCAGGGTGCTGCTCACCGCCGCGACGCCGCCGTCGGAATGGGGCCTGCGCCTCGCCGATCTCGCCTCGCGGCTCCGCGCCGCGACGCCGGTCGCCCTGCGCGAGCCCGACGATGCGTTGCTCGAGGCACTGCTCGCCAAGCTCTTCTCCGACCGCCAGACCATGGTCGACCCGTCGGTGATCGCCTTCCTCGCCCGGCGGATGGAGCGTTCCTTCGCCGCCGCCCACGATCTCGTCGCCGCCCTCGACCGCGAGGCGCTGGCCGCCAAGACGCCGATCACCCGCGCGGTGGCCGCCCGCGTCGTCGCCGGCCTCGGCGAGCGGGCTCGGCAGGAACCCCAACTCGACGATCCCGACGACGCGTGACACATTCGTCACGAAACTCGCACAAAGTCGGGTGAAGGATGGTCGGCGCGTGAATCGCCCGCCCGCCCAGGAGGAGTTCGTCTTGCCGAGAACCGCATCGAAGGAGCGCCGCATCGTGGATCCCGCCGACCTCACGTCGAGCCCCCGTCGTTTCGTCAACCGCGAGCTCTCCTGGCTCGGGTTCAACCGACGCGTCCTCGAAGAGAGCGCCAACGTCGATCATCCGTTGCTCGAGCGCCTGCGCTTCCTGTCGATCTCGGCCAACAATCTCGACGAGTTCTTCATGGTCCGCGTTTCGGGCCTGGTCGAACAGATGCGTGCCGGCCTCGCCACCCGCTCCGACGACGGCCTGACGCCGGCCGAGCAGCTGGTGGTGATCGAGGAGGCGGTGTCGTCGCTGACCGGCGAGCAGCAGCGCCTGTGGCGCGAGCTGCAGCGCGAGCTGGCGACGGTCGGCCTGGTGATGGTCGACGGCGACAGCCTGACCGACGGCGAACGGGTCTGGCTCAAGGATCACTTCCTCGGCCACATCTTCCCCGTGCTGACGCCCCAGGCCTGCGATCCGGCGCATCCCTTCCCCTTCATCCCCAATCTCGGCTTCTCGCTGATCCTCGACCTCGCCCGCGTCGGCGGCGGCGAGGGCATGACGGCGCTGATCCGCATCCCCTCGACGCTCGAGCGCTTCATCGAGCTGCCGTCGACGAAGCCCGGGGTGAAGCGCTACATCGCGCTCGAGACGGTGATCTGCCTGCACATCGCCGGCCTCTTCCCCGGCTACGACGTCAAGGCCAAGGGCGCCTTCCGCGTCATCCGCGATTCGGACATCGAAATCGAGGAAGAGGCGGAAGACCTCGTCCGCGTCTTCGAGACCATGCTGAAGCGCCGCCGCCGCGGCGTCGTCATCCGCCTCGAGATCGAGGCCGCGACCCCGACCAAGCTGCGCGGCTTCGTCGCCGAGAGCCTCGGCGTCGAGCCCGACGGCGTCCATCTGGTCGACGGCATGCTGGCGCTGACCGAACTCTCCAAGATGGTCGGCGTCGATCGGCCGGAGCTGCGTTTCGGCCCCTACGCGCCGCGCTTCCCCGAGCGCATCCGCGAGTTCGGCGGCGACTGTTTCGCCGCGATCAAGGCCAAGGACTTCGTCGTCCATCACCCCTACGAGAGCTTCGACGTCGTCGTTCAGTACCTGATGCAGGCGGGACGCGACCCGGACGTGGTGGCGATCAAGCAGACGCTCTACCGCACCTCCAAGGACAGCCCGATCGTCAAGGCGCTGTCGGAAGCGGCGGAAGCCGGCAAGTCGGTGACGGCGGTCGTCGAGCTCAAGGCGCGCTTCGACGAGGAGGCCAACATCCGCTGGGCGCGCGACCTGGAAAAGGCCGGCGTGCAGGTGGTCTACGGCTTCATGGAGCTGAAGACCCACGGCAAGCTGTCGATGGTGGTGCGCCGCGAGCAGGGCCAGCTGGCGACCTACTGCCACATCGGCACGGGCAACTATCACCCGATCACCGCCCGCATCTACACCGACCTCAGCTACTTCACCGCCGATCCGGCGATCGGCCGCGACGTCGCCCGCATCTTCAACTTCGTCACCGGCTATGCCGAGCCGCAGGCGCTGGAGAAGATGGGCGTGAGCCCGCTGTCGCTGCGCCATCGCATCGTCGAGCACATCGAGGCCGAGATCGAGCACGCCCGCGCCGGTCGTCCCGCCCAGATCTGGATCAAGCTCAACAGCCTCGTCGACGCGCAGATCATCGACAAGCTCTACGAGGCGAGCGGGGCGGGGGTGAAGATCGACATCATCGCCCGCGGCATCTGCTGCCTACGACCCGGCATCCCGGGCCTGTCGGAGAACATCCGGGTGAAGTCGATCGTCGGCCGTTTCCTCGAACACAGCCGCGTGTTCTGCTTCGGCAACGGTCATGGTCTTCCCTCGGCCGAGGCGATCGTCTACATCGGATCGGCGGACATGATGCCGAGAAATCTCGATCGACGCGTCGAGGTGCTCTGCCCGATCATCAATCCGACGGTGCACCAGCAGGTGCTCGATCAGATCATGGTCGCCAACCTCCGGGACAACCAGCAGAGCTGGCGTCTGTTGCCCGACGGGGGTCACGAACGCATCCGGCCGGCGGAGGGCGAGGAGCCCTTCAACGTCCACAAGTACTTCATGACCAACCCATCGTTGTCCGGCCGTGGAAAATCCTCGAAGCACGATCAGCCCCGAAACATCATCCGTGTGCCCAGGACCTGAGGGTTGGCGGGGGCTCCTGTCGCGTTGCGGCACCCCCGGTCGTCTCGAAGGCTACGGGCCGCTCGCGGTCATCGACATCGGCTCCAACTCGGTGCGCCTGGTCGTCTACGAGCGGCTGACGCGCGCCCCCACGGTGCTGTTCAACGAAAAGGTGCTCGCCGGCCTCGGCAAGGGGCTGGCCAAGACCGGCCGTCTCGCCGAAGCCTCGCTCGCCCAGGCGCTCGATGCGGTGCGCCGCTTCAAGCACATCGCCGACCAGTGCGGCTCGGTCGGCCTCCACGTGCTGGCGACCGCCGCCGCGCGTGAGGCCGAGAACGGCCCGCCCTTCGTCGCCGAACTCGAGCGCATCTGCGGTGTCCAGGTCCAGGTCCTGACCGGCGCCGACGAGGCCCGCCTCGCCGCCTACGGCATCGTCGCCGGCGTCCACGATGCCGACGGCATCGCCGGCGACCTCGGCGGCGGCTCGCTCGAGCTGGTCGACATCCACGGCGACACGATCGGCAAGGGGCTGACCTATCCGCTCGGCGGCATCCGCCTGCAGGAGGCGGCCGAGGGCTCGATCCGCAAGGCCGAGCGCATCGCCGCCCAGATCCTCGACAAGTCGCCGGTCCTCGGCGGGCTCGCCGGGCGGTCCTTCTACGCGGTCGGCGGCACCTGGCGCTCGCTCGCCAAGCTGCACATGCACCAGACCGACTATCCGCTGCGGGTGATGCACAACTACGCCATGCCGGCCGAGGTGGCGCTGGAGTTCTGCCGCGAGGTCGGCCGCGGCGCGGTCGAACTGCTGCCGCGCATCGAGACCGTGTCGAAGCAGCGCCGCGAGCTTCTGCCCTTCGGCGCCGTGGTGCTCGCCCAGATCATCCGCGCCGGCAAGCCGAAGAACGTCGTGCTCTCCGCCCTCGGCCTGCGCGAGGGGCACCTCTACGACCTGCTGTCGCCCGAGGAACGCGCCCGCGATCCGCTGCTCGCCGCAGCCGAGGAACTCGGCTACCTGCGCTCGCGCTCGCCGCGCCACACCGAGGAGACCGGGCCCTGGACCGGCGCGGTCTTCGCCGCCCTCGGCCTCGACGAGACCGCCGAGGAGCGCCGTCTGCGCACCGCCGCCTGCCTCGTCGCCGACATCGGCTGGCGCGCGCATCCGGACTATCGCGGGTCGCAGAGCCTCAACATCATCTCCAATGCCGCCTTCATCGGCGTCGACCACCCCGGCCGCGCCTATCTGGCGCTGTCGAACTACTACCGCCACATGGGTCTGGTCGAAGACGCGGTCAGCCCGCGTCTGGTGCAGCTCGCGCCGCCGCGGCTCCTCGCCCGCGCCAAGTCGCTGGGGGCGGCCTTCCGCGTCGCCTTCATCCTGTCGGCGGCGATGCCGGGCATCCTGCCGGACGTCAAGGTCGGCCGCCTCGCGGGCCGCCTGACCATGGACCTGCCGCCGCATCTCGCCGATCTCGACGGCGAAGTGCTGCAGCGCCGCTTCCGCCAGCTCGCCAAGCTCGCCGGCCTCGACACCGAGATCCGTCGCGCATGAGCGGCGGGTCCTCCTCCGGTCGCGGCGACGTCCGCGACGTCGCGGGTCTCGTCGCCGCCGGTCTGGTGTCGGCCGACGCCGCCCCGGCGCTCGCCCGCGTCGTCGATCGCTTCGCCCTGACCATCACCTCGGACATGGCGGCGCTGATCGATCCGACCGATCCGGCCGACCCGATCGCCGCCCAGTTCGTGCCGTCGCCGGAAGAACTCGACGCCCGCCCCGACGAGACCACCGACCCGATCGGCGACGGCCCCCATGCCGTGGCCCCCGGCGTCGTCCATCGCTATCCCGACCGGGTTCTGCTCAAGCCGACGCATCTCTGCCGCGTCTATTGCCGCTTCTGCTTCCGCCGCGACCGGGTGGGCGACGGCGAGGCGAACCTCTCCGAGGCCGAACTCGATGAGGCCGTCGCCTATGTCGCGGCGCGGCCCGAGATCTTCGAGGTGATCCTGACCGGCGGCGACCCGATGATCCTGTCGGATCGGCGTCTCGGCCTGATCCTCGATCGGCTGGAGGCGATCCCCCACGTCGAGGTCGTGCGCATCCACTCCCGCGTCCCCGTGGTCGATCCCGCCCGCGTGACGGAGGCGAGCGCCCGAGGCCTGCGCCGCCGCTTCGCCACCTGGATGGTGATCCATGTCGATCATCCGCGCGAACTGACCGAGGCCGCCGCGGCGTCGATCGGAAGGCTCGTCGACGCCGGCGTGCCGGTGCTGTCTCAGACGACGCTGCTCGCGGGCGTCAATGCCGACGCGGCGACGCTCGAGGCGCTGTTCCGCCGTCTCGTGGCGCTCCGGGTGAAGCCCTATTACCTCCACCACCTCGATCGCGCCGAGGGGACGGCGCGGTTCCGCACCTCGGTCGCCGAGGGCAGGGCGCTGATGAAGCGGCTGCGTGGCCGCCTCACCGGCATCGCCCAACCGACCTATGTGCTCGACATCCCCGGCGGCTTCGGCAAGGTGCCTATCGGCCCGGATCCGCTGACCAGGGTCGGCGAGAGCGACGGCGGGAGCCGCTGGTCGGTCGAGGACCCGGACGGGCGCAAGCACGCCTTCGACGACTGAGCCGGGGGCGGGGCCCATCGCGTGGACCCGCATTCGAGCAGGCCGATCGACCTGTCGGACTCGAAATGTTAAATTTTCTGTAGAATAGAGGTTTGGTCGTGGACGGCCGACACCGTCACCTCCGATCGCACGGCCGAAATCGATCGTTGCCGCAGTCGTTCGAACACCAAGGAGACGAGAGGCGATGCCCGTCACGCTCTATCGATCACCTGCGAAGCGCCCGATCGGCGTTCGTCCGGCTCGGGCCGACATGGCGCAGCTCTCGGGCTCCGAGATTCAGATCTGGTCGGGGCCGAAGATCCGCGACGTCTGCCGCTCGGCGTTCCTGCGCAATCGTTACGAGCACTGGCAGAAGCTCGCGAAGAACAACGTCACGCCTCTCCTCAAGGACCTGTACGGCAACGAGGAGGAGGCACGTCTCGACGAGGCGATGCTGCTGCTGCAGCAGGGCAGCGACTTCATCTACGTGCAACAGGGTGCCGTTTCGGTCGAGAGATATGGGAAGATCTTCCGTGGTCTGATGCTCTCGACCATCGAAGGAACGATGACGACGTCGTTTCTCAACTTCTACAACGGCGCATTGCGCGACATGCAGCCGCGCTACATCCAGTTCCGAACCGAATTCTCGGCTCGTCACGTCCGATGGGAACGCGTCGCGCTGCCGCTCGTCTCCGACGATCGACAGCAGGCCAAGTTCATCATGACCTATTCGGAGCCTCTGGACGACAAGCTCGACATCCTGGCGGCGACCTTCGAACGCTCCCCGATCGGGATGATCGCGGCGTCGCGACCGATCGGTGAGGACCGGTCACTCGACGAAGGCGAGATCCTGCTCGTCAACAATCGCGCGCGCGCGCTGCTGCGTCTGCCGCAGGTCGGACTGTCGTTGTCGACGGTCGCCGACCTGCGCAGTTGGATCAGAGACACGGCCGGATGGGTACTGACCGGCGAATCGGGCGCCAGCGCCGTGAGCGGCCGCTCGACGCTGACCTTCCGCGACGGAGCCGAAGGGCGACGGATCACGATCGTCGTCGAGCCGATCGAACATTTCGTCGTCTATCACTTCCTGGAAACCGGTCAGGCGGTCTGAGCGGACGAACCGCCCGCCGTCACGCCTTCTTCGGGGCATCTTCCCGCGCGAAGGCGCGCGTCACACGCGTCCCTTCCAGGGCGCGGCATGTTTCTCGACCCAGCGCATCATCATCTCGAAGCTGAAGGCGACGATGCCGATGATCAGGATACCGAGGACGACGACGTCGGTGCGCAGGAAGTTCGAGGCGTTGAACACCATCTTGCCGAGGCCGGCGTCCGCGGCGACCATCTCGGCGGCGACCAGCGTGGTCCAGCCGACGCCGACGCCGATGCGCAGCCCGACGAGAATGTCGGGAATGGCGCCGGGCAGGATGACGTGGCGGATCAGCTGCCAGTAGCTGGCGCCCATCGACAGCGCCGCCTGGATCTGCTCCTGCGCCACCGAACGCACACCGGCCCGGGCGGCGAGGGCGACGGGGGCGAAGATCGCCAGATAGAGCAGCATGATCTTGGCCAACTCGCCGATGCCGAACCAGATGATCATCAGCGGCAGATAGGCGAGCGGCGGCAGCGGGCGGTAGAACTCCAGCGGCGGATCGAAGATGCCGCGCCAGATACGCGACACGCCCATGGCGATGCCGGTCGGCACGGCGATCAGCACCGCCAGCCAGAAGGCGACGAAGACGCGGCCGAAGCTCCAGGCGAAATGGACCCACAGCGGATGGCCGTCGAGCTCGCCGGCGAGCGCCTGGAGGAAGGCGTTCCAGATCGCCTCGGGCCGCGGCAGGAACAGCGGCTTGATCAGGCCGAAGCGGGTGGTCAGCTCCCACACCACGAAGATCGCGATGGTGGTGAGGATGTTGAACCCCAGGCTCGACCCCTCGCCGAGGGTGCGATAGCGGCTGATCTTCCGCGGCTTGTCGGGGGCGGGCTCGGCCGCCGGCTCGGGGGCGGGGCGGGTTTCGGTCGGATCCGTCATGATCAGTCTCCCGCCACGACCGCGGCACTGGGCGCGCGCTGTTGGATGTCGGCGAGGACGACCTCGCGCATGCGGACGAATTCCGGATCGGCCTTCACCGCGCGCGCGTCGCGGCACCGGATGAAGCGGCGGCCGAAGTCGAGTTCGTAGGTCTTCTCGATCTTGCCCGGGCGCGGTGTCATGACGACCAGCCGGGTGGCGAGGAAGAGCGCCTCCTCGACCGAATGGGTGATGAAGAAGACCATCTTGCCGGTGCGGTCCCAAACGTCGAGGATCAACTCCTGGACCTGCTCGCGGGTCAGCGCGTCGAGCGCCCCGAGCGGTTCGTCCATCAGCAGCACTTCCGGGTCGCAGGCGAGTGCCCGGGCGATGCCGACGCGCTGCTGCATGCCGCCGGAGAGCTCGTAGATCATCTTCCGTTCGAAGCCGGAGAGGCCGACCAGCGCCAGATTGCGCGAGGCGATCTCGTGGCGCTCGGCCTTGCGCATGCCGCGCAGCATCAGGCCGAAGGCGACGTTGTCGACGACGTTCAGCCAGGGCAGCAGGGCGTGTTTCTGGAAGACGACGCCGCGGTCGGCGCCGGGGCCTTCGACGTCCTTGCCGTCGAGGAGGATGCGCCCCTCGCTCGGCGGCAGGAAACCCGCGAGCGAGGAGAGCAGCGTGGTCTTTCCGCAGCCCGAGGCGCCGATGGCGACGACGAAGTCGCCGTTGCGCATCTGGAGATCGACGTGGCTGAGAGCGACGATCGCGCCGTCGCGGGCGCCGTAGCGGATGGTGAGGTCCTGGACGTCGAGAGCGGACGACGTGCGTGTCCGCGGGCTCGCTGCGGTCTGTTCGGCGTGGCTCATGGCAGGGTCCATTGCGGTCGGTCCGCGGCGTCGAAGCCGAGGAGGAGGCCGCGGCGTCTGCGCCGCGCGATCCGCGGAGTGGGGGCCGGCTCGACGCTGTCGGTGCCGACCCCACTCCGGGCTCTGTCGGTCGGACGGTTCCGGGGCATCGGGGAGAGATGCCGAGATCCGGACCGCTCCGGCGCGATCACTTCGCGGCGGCAGCGGCGAAGGAGGGGTCGACCGAGGCGCCGAAGTCCGCCGGGATGTCGGTGATCCGGCCTTGCGCCTTCAGGAACTTGGCGGTCGAGGCCATGGCCTGCGCGACGCCGCCGTCCTTGCCGCCGCCGAGCCATTCGCCCGAGGACTGTTCGGCGGCGCTCGGATGGGCGTAGGCGGCGAGCGCCGGCGTCACGTCCTTCTCGTCGGCGCCGACCACCTTGGCGATCGTCTTGACCGCGTCGCCCTTCAGATAGGCGGCGGGGTCGGCCTTGTACGCGGCGTCGGCCTTGGCCATGGCGGCGACATAGGCCTTCACGAAGTCCTTGTTCTTCGCCGCCCAGTCCTTGCGCACCATGACGGCGTCGAAGGTGCGCGCGCCCTGCTTGGCGATGTCGGCGGAGGAGAGCAGCACCTTGCCGCCCGATCCCTTGGCCTTGGCCAGCACCGGATCCCAGACGAAGGTGCCGTCGATGTCGCCGCGTTCCCAGGCCGCCGCGATTTCCGGCGGGCGCAGGTTGAGGAGCTGGACGGCGCCGCCGAGACCCGCCTTGTCGAGCGCGAAGCTCAACTGATAGTGCGAGGTCGAGACGAAGGGCGTGGCGATCTTCTTGCCCTTGAGGTCGGCGAGCGACTTGGCGCCGAGGCTCTCCTTGACGACCAGCTGCTCGGCATTGGCGATGTCGTCGAGGATCCAGATCACCGCGACGTCGAGCCCCTGGGCCACCGCGGCGGTCGCCGGCGACGAGCCGACCTCGCCGAGCGGGATGTCGCCCGAGGCCATCGCCTTGATGACGTCGCCGCCGCCACCGAACATCTTCCAGTTGATCTTGTAACCGGTCGCCTTCTCGAGGTCGCCGGTCACCTGGGCGAGGCGGAAGGGCACGATCATGTCCTGATAGGCGATCGTGACTTCCTTGGTCTGTGCCTGGGCCCCGAAGCTGATCGTCAGGGCGGTGAGGCCCAACAGCAAGGAGGCACGTCTGCTGATCGTACGCATCATGGTCTTCTCCTTGTCGGTGGCCCCGCTGGTGCCATGCGGCACGGCGCTGGACCGACCTCTCGTCTCCGATGGCTGGAATGTTCCCCCATCGATCTCCGCCGCCGTTAGCGCCAGAGTCCGACCGAGCATTGTGCCAGAGGGCGAATTCGTCTGTTCGCATTCGGTATTTTACGGATATTTTCTTCGAGGCGGCGGCGGCCCGGGGCCATTCTGGCACCATGGCGTGCGGCGAGGGGCGGTCACACCGCCCGGATCGGAGGCTCGACATGGCGGCGCGGCACGAGGTTCTGTGGTCGAACCTGCTCGAACTCAGGCGCGACGATACGATGAGCCTGCAGGGCCAGATCCGCCGCGCCATCGTCGCGGCGATCCGCAGCGGACGCCTCACGGCCCATGCGTCGGTGCCCTCGAGCCGCATCCTCTCCGACCACCTGCACGTCGCCCGCAACACCGTGATGCTGGCCTATCAGCAGCTGACCGACGAGGGCTACCTCTATACCAAGCCGCGCGCCGGCTGCTTCGTCTCGCCGGGGCTGGCGGTCGCCGAGCCCGACGCCGCGCCGGAGCCCGCCGACGAGGCGGCGATCGCGTGGTCGTCGCGCCTGCGCATCCTGCCGCACGCCCAGCGCAACATCACCAAGCCGTCCAACTGGACCACCTGCCGCTATCCCTTCATCTACGGCCAGTTCGACGCCGACACCTTTCCGCTCAACGCCTGGCGCGAGTGCTGCGTCCAGGCGATGCGGGTGCTCGAGGTGCGCGGCTGGGCGCAGGATCTCATCACCCGCGACGACCCGACGCTGATCGAGGAGGTGCGCACCAAGATCCTGCCCCTGCGCGGGGTCTGGGCGAAGCCCGACGAGATCCTGATGACGACGGGCGCGCAGCAGGCGCTCTATCTGATCGCCGACCTCCTGGTGAACGACCGCGTCCGCGTCGGCATCGAGGACCCCGGCTACCCGGATGCCCGCAACACCTTCATGCTGCGCGCCGGCGAGGTGCGGCCGCTGCCGGTCGACGCGGGCGGCCTCCGGATCGACGACCGGCTGATCGGCTGCGACTACGTCTATGCGACCCCCAGCCACCAGTCGCCGACCACCGTCACCATGCCGATGGACCGGCGCATCGCCCTGCTCGAGGCGGCGTCGCGGCACGACATCGTCATCATCGAGGACGACTACGAGACCGAGACGAGCTTCGCCGGGCCGCCCAATCCGGCACTGAAGAGCCTCGATCGCTCCGGCCGGGTGATCTACGTCGGCTCGCTCTCCAAGTCGATCGCGCCGGGCCTGCGCCTCGGTTTCATCGTCGCTTCGGCCGAGCTGATCACTCATCTGCGCGCCCTGCGGCGGCTGATGGTGCGCCACCCGCCGAGCCTGATTCAACGCGCCTTCGCGCTCTTCCTCCAGCTCGGCTACTTCAACGCGCTGATGCGCGAGGTCGCCGTCGTCCACCGCGAGCGGGCGCAGGTGCTGCAACAGGCGTTGCGCGATCACGTGCCCGCCGTCGACTTCGTGCCGGTCGGCGGTGGCGCCTCGTGCTGGGTCAGCGGGCCGGCCTGGCTCGACGCCCAGCGCCTCGCCCGCGAGGCCTTCGAGCGCGGCATCATGCTGGAGCCGGGCGACGTCCACTTCCTCGCCCAGCCGGCGCCGATGAACCACTTCCGCCTCGGCTTCTCGTCGATCCCGGCCGGCCGCATCGTGCCGGGTATCCAGGCGCTGGCGCCGCTGGTCGAGGCGCAACGTCCGACTTGATCCACCGCTGGCCCCATGCGCCGCGCGGCGCTGGCGCTACCGGTCTCCTCCGGCCACGCGATACTTCCCCCTGACGGCGCCGAGGCGTCGTCCGTCCCATACGGGTCCCGAGCAGACTTGCGGGACGCGACCGCCGCCGCGGTCGTGTCCGACGACGCTCGACCCATGTCTCGACCTCGGTCGCGGCCGATCGCCCGGGAGGCCCCAGCGGCGGTCGATCGCGGCGAAGGAGAACGTCGATGCCGTCATCATTCACCGCCGAACACCTCCGCGAGACGTTCGACGCCTTCAATCGCCACGACGTCGAGGGCGTGATGCGGCACTTCGCCGACGACTGCGTCTTCTTCACCGTCGGCGGCCCCGAGGTCTTCGGCACGAAGATCGCCGGCCGCGAGGCCATCGCCGCCGCCTTCGCCGCGGTCTGGGCGGGAATGCCGGACGCGCACTGGCACCAGAGGGGTCATTTCGTCGCCGGCGATCGCGCCGTGTCGGAATGGACTTTCACCGGCACCCGCGCCGACGGCAGGCGCATCGAGGCCGACGGCTGCGATCTCTTCCGCATCCGCGACGGCGCGATCGTCGAGAAGCACGCCTTCCGCAAGGACCGGCCGTTGCAGGAGGCGCGCTGACCGCGCGGGATCGCCCATGAATTCGTCCGCCCCCGCCTCGCGAACCCCGTCGCGCACGCCTTACGACCCGGCCTACGATCCGCTCGTCGACACGACGCCGGGCCGTGGCGCCGCCTATGCCCCGACCTATTGGATCGCCACCGCCGGCCCGCCGCCGGAGGACGACGGCCCGGTCGTCGCCGACATGGATGTCGACGTCGTGGTGATCGGTTCGGGCTACACCGGTCTCTCCACCGCGATCCATCTCGCCAAGGACCACGGCGTGAAGGCCCACGTGCTCGAGGCCAACGGCATCGCCTTCGGCTGTTCGACCCGGTCGGGCGGTCAGGCCCAGATCAACAACGGCCGCCTCAAGCGCAGCCAGTGGATCGAACGCTGGGGCCTCGACACCGCGCGCGCCATGCACGCCGAGGTGATGGAGGGCTTCGAACTCTTCCGCGCCCTCATCGCCGAGCACGACCTGAAGTGCGACGCCATCGAGGGCGGCCACTGGTACATCGCCCATCGCCCCTGGATGATGCCGAAGCTCGAGGCCGAGGCGCGGGTGATGCGCGACGCCTTCGGCTACGCCACCCGCATCGTCACGCGGCAGGAGATCCACGACGAGGCGGTGCGCGACATGGATGCCCACGGCGGCGTCTGGGAGCCCGACGGCGTCTCGGTCCAGCCCGCCAAGCTCGCCTTCGAATATGCCCGCGTGGCGCGCTCGCTCGGGGCGAAGCTCCATCCCGCCTCGCCGGTGACGCGGATCGAGGAGCGCGGCGGTTCGCTCTGGTGCCACACGCCGGGCGGCGTCGTCCGGGCGCGCGCGGTCTGCATCGCGACCGCCGGCTACACCGGGCGCGACCTGCACGGCTCGACCCGCGATCGGTTGATGCCGATCCTGTCGAACAACTGCGTCACCCGCCAGCTGACGCGCGAGGAGATCGCCTCGGTCGGGGCGAGGACCCATGCGCCGCTGACCGACACGCGGACGCTGCGGTTCTATTACCGCATGCTGCCGGAAGGCCGGCTGCAGATCGGCTCGCGTTCGGCGATCACCGGCCGCGATGCGGCGGCCCCCCGTCACGAGAAGCTGCTGCACGACGCCATCGCCCGCAAGTTCCCGGGCCTCGCCGGCGTCGCGCTCGATCATTCCTGGTGGGGATGGGTCGACGTCAGCCACGACATGGTGCCGCGGATCACTCGACCCGATCCGAAGACGCCGCTCTTCTACGCCCTCGGCTACGGCGGCAACGGCGTCATGTATGCCGCCCAGGCCGGCCGGCGCATGGCCAGGATGGCGATGGGGAAGGGCGCCGGTTCCGCCCTTCCGATCTTCTCCGGCGAACTGCCGCACGAAGGCTGGCGCACGCCCTTCCGCCGCCTCGGTCAGGCCTGGCTCTATCGCTGGTATCACCTGCGCGACGAACGGTCCTGAGCCGAGCCCCGGCGCCCTGCGGCGTCAGGACTTCGCGTCGCCGCTCGTGGTCAGGCGGCCGAGGCGATAGGGCGTCGGGTCGACGACCGGCGTCGCGTCGGTGACGAGGTCGGCGGCGAGCCGTCCGGCCGCCGGCGAGGTGCCGAAACCGTGGCCGGAGAAGCCGGAGGCGACCGTCAGGCCGGGGATCGCCGCGACCGGCGAGATCACCGGCAGCGAGTCCGGCGTGATGTCCATCATCCCCGCCCAGACCTCTTCGACGACCGCCTTGCCGAAGGCCGGCCAGGCGGCCGTGAGGTTGCGCAGCGCCTCGGCGTTGATGCCCTCGTCCGCCTCCGGCGACATGGTGCGCACCCGCTCGAAGGGCGAGACGCTCGTCGCGTTCCAGCGCCGCGCCAGCATGAGATCGCGCAGGAAGTGACCGCCGAGGCGGATGCGCAGCAGGCTGTGGTTGCCGCCGAGCGAGCCGAGATAGCGCATGCCGATCAGCATGTGATCGAGCGTCAGCGGTGCGATCAGCGCCCCGCGCTGGGTGACGATGTAGCCGCCGTCGCGGTGTTTGCGGAAGGAGAAGTCCGGTCCGCCGACGGCGATCTCGGTCGGTCCCTCCATCGGCGCGGTGCGCAGCACGGACGAGATCAGCGGCAGCGTCGGCAGCGAGATGCCGTGATTGCCGAGGAAGCGCCGCGACCACAGACCGCCGGCGAGGAGCACCCGGTCGCAGCGGATCTCGCCGCGCTCGGTGACGACGCCCGAGACCTTGCCGGCCGAGAGCGACAGCATGCGCACGGCGCAGTTCTCGACGATCACCGCGCCCTTGGCCATGGCCGCCGCGGCGATGGCGAAGGGAGCGATCGTCGGTTCGGCGCGGCCGTCCGACGGCGTGTGGATGCCGCCCGCCCACTTGCCCCGGCCACCCGGCACCAGCCGATCGATGTCGGCCTGACCGAGCAGTCGGGAATCGAGGTCGAGATGGGCGACGGAGGCGAGCCAGTCGCGGTGCATCGCCATCTCGTCCTCGGTGCGGGCGAGATACATGATGCCTTCCTGCCGATAGCCGACGTCGCAGCCGACGCGCTCGGCCATGCCGGCCCACAGCCGGTCGGAGGCGAGCGACAGCGGCACGTCGGGCGCGGCACGGCCCATCTTGCGCGCCCAGCCGAGGTTGCGCGACGACTGTTCGAGGCCGACCCGGCCCTTCTCCAGCACGACGACCGGAATGCCGCGTTCGGCGAGCTCGAGCGCCGCCGTCAGGCCGACGATGCCGCCGCCGATGACGACGACGGTGGTCGCCGCCGGCATGTCGGGCGACGTCGCGAGGGAAAAGTCGATACGGGGCATGATGCGTCCTCGGGAGGTTCGACGCGCGGCGCGCGCCGTCGTCAGAGCGAAACGGTGATCAGTTCGGCCTTCGCGGCGCCGACGCCGCGGTGGGCGGTGACCTCGATCTCGACGCGGTAAACGGTCGAGCCGAGCGGCGGGCAGGTGGCGGTCAGCGCCGGGCGGATGCCGCGGAACTTCTCACCGACGATCGTCATCACCGCCTGCATGTCGGCGGGCTCCTGGACGAAGACCCGCGAGGCGACGACGTCGGCGAGGCTCGCCCCGATCGCCGCGAGTGCACGTTCGACATTGGCGAAGACCTGCCGCGTCTGCGGCTCGATCTCGGCCGGGATCTCGCCGGTCGCCGGATCACGCCCGGCGGTGTTGGAGACGAAGATCCAGTCGTCGACGGCGACGATGCGCGAATAGCTGGCGTGGTCCTCGAACCTGGAACCGGTCCCGACCTTGACGACCCTGGGCATGATACATCCGTGATGATGGGAGAAGGAGCGTGCGGGGAGCCGGCCGCGGGCTGCGGCGTCGCGGCCGGCCTCCGTGATCAGCGCAGTTCGGGAACGTCCCAGAGGTTCAGCTTGACGCCGATCCCCTCGGCCACCGCCTTGCGATAGAGGACCGTGCCCCAGGCGACGTCCTCGACCGGCATGCCGCCGACCGACAGGATGATGATCTCGTCCTCGCTCACCCGGCCGCGCGTCTCGCCGGCGACGATGGCGCCGAGATCCTCGAGCGCGTCGGCGTCCATCTTGCCTTCGGCGATCATGTCCATGAAGCGCACGCCGATGATCGGCACGTGGTTGTGGGCGGGCTTGGGCAGCTCGTGGAACCAGGCTTCGTAGAGGCCGACGTTGTCGCAGACCTTGCGGATGTCGGCCGCCTCCAGCCCCTCGTCGATGTTGCAGAGCGCCGGCATCGACAGGAAGGCGCCGGGCTTCACCCAGTCGCGCCGGACGATCGGATAGGTCGAGGGATCGCCGACCTCGCCGGAATTGCAGTAGGTGACGATGTCGGAGCCGCGTACGACGCTCTCGACGTCGTCGACCACGGAGACGTTCTTCACCTGCGGATAGGTCGCGGCGATCCAGTCGAGGAAGGACTTCAGGCTCTTCTCGCCGCGACCCTTGACCTTGACCGTGTCGATGCCGGGCCGTGCCGCCATGAAGGCCGAGAACGAGGTCTTGGCCATCACGCCGGGGCCGAGGATGCCGACGACCTTGGCGTCCTTGCGGGCGAGGTGCCGCGCGCCGACGCCCGGCACCGCGCCGGTGCGATAGGCCGAGAGCAGGTTCGCCGACATGTGGGCGAGCGGCGCCCCGGTGTCGGCGTCGTTCAGCGTGAACATCAGGATCGAGCGCGGCAGACCCTTCTCGCGATTGGCGATGTTGGAGCCGTACCACTTCATGCCGGCGGTCTTGAAGCTGCCGCCGAGATAGGCCGGCATCGCCATGAAGCGACGGTCCGCCGTCGGCTTCGGCATGTCGGGGAACGGCGAGTTCTCGGGAAAGGTGACGATGGCGCCGTGGCTGTCGTTGTTGGCGCCGGCCATGCGGTAGTCGCCGTGGTGGAGGAGGGCGAACATCTCCTCCATCGTGTCGATGCAGGCGGCCATGTCGGTCACGCCGGCACGGATCATGTCCTTCTCGGACAGGTAGATGAAGTCGATCCGGGTGTTCTCGGTCATCGTGTCGTCTCTCGTCTCTCGAGGCGCGCGGCCTCTCTCGGCGCGCATCGGTCGGCGCCGGTGGGATGGTCTTCGGGGAAGCGGGAAGGCGGGATGATCGGGGTGGGGCGCGCCGGGGCGGTGCCGCGGCGCGCCCGGCTCGTCACTCGAGCATGCGGCCGAGGCCGGCGTAGAGATCCGGGCGCTTGGCGCGGATGCGGTAGGCGAAGGCGACGCCGGCGAGACCCACCGCCGCGATGCCATAGGGGAAGGCGGCGACGATCGGGCTCTCGGAGCCGGAGAGCAGCGACAGGTTGGCGATCACCAGGGCGAGGCCGCCGACGAGGCCGACGAAGGCGGCGAGGGGGGCGACCAGCGTCGTCCACAGGCCGTGCCCGTCGGGCTGGCGGCGGAAGTAGACGATGATGGCGATGCTCACCAGCGCCTGGATCGACAGGATGCCGATCACCGCGAGCGCCGACATCCACGAGAACACCACGGTGTAGGGATCGGCGCCGCCCACCACGAAGAGGCCGACGATCAGCGCCGCGCTGGCGGACTGGACGAGGCCGGCGACATGGGGCGACAGGTGCTTCTCGTGGACCTGGCCCAGCGCCCGCATCGCCAGACCTTCACGGCCAAGGGCGAAGAAGTAGCGGTTGAGCGTGTTGTGGAAGGACAGCAGGCAGGCGAACAGGCTGGCGATCAGCAGGAAGTTCATCAGCTTGCTCGCCCAGGGGCCGAGCACCGCGTCGGCGGCGACGAAGAAGAACGTGTCGAGACCGGCGTTGGCGACCTCCTGCACCTTGGACGGGCCGTAGTACTGGACGATGGCCCAGGTCGAGAAGGCGTAGAAGGCGGTGATCAGGAAGACCGCGACATAGGTCGCCCGCGGGATGGTGGTCTCCGGGTCCTCGGCCTCCTCGCCGAAGATCGCGGTCGCCTCGAAGCCGATGAACGAGCCGATGACGAAGACCAGCGCCGAACCGAGCCCCGGTCCGAACACCACGGAGGGCGCGAAGGAGGTCAGGCCGATCCCCTCCGGTCCGCCGCCCTTCACCAGGATGCCGACGTCGAGCAGCAGCAGCACGGCGATCTCGGCGATCATGCAGACGCCGAGAATGGCGCCGGAGAAGGCGATGTTGCGCCGTCCGGCGAAGTGGACGACGAGCAGCGCCGTGAAGGACCACACCCACCACGGCAGATCGAGCCCGTGCGGCGCCAGCGAACCGGCGACGAAGACGCCGAACAGCGCGTAGACCGCGACCTGCACGGCGGAATAGGTGACGAGCGCGATCAGCGCGCCCGCGACGCCGGCCGGTCGGCCGATGCCCTGCGAGATGTAGGTGTAGAAGGCGCCGGCCGCCTCGACGTGACGCCCCATGGCCGTGAAGCCGACGGAGAAGATCACGTAGAGCAGCCCCGCCAGCACGAAGGCGCCGGGAACGCCGGCGCCGTTGCCGAAGGCGAAGGCCGCCGGCGACGCACCCACCACCGCCGTCAGCGGCGCGGCCGCGGCGACGACGAAGAACACGATGTGGGCGAGGCCCACCGAATTGCGCGCGAGGCGCGGTCCGACATCGGAAAGTGTAGCGTCCACGGTCATGGTGCCCCTCATGTGCATGATCCTGCACAGTAAATTAGGGGCGCGCCACTGGTCTCGATATTGCAAGGTACGCCAGTGAATCGATAATTCGCGCCAAACGGGGTGAAGACGATGATCGAGACGGCAAATGCACGGTATTTGACCAGACGAATGCCGATGATCGCATCAATTCGGGCCTCTGCACTGATGCCGATCGTCAAAGAACTCGATCAACGGACCGGAAAAGCGGATCTGTTGATGGCCGGGCAGGGCATTTTTCGCGGCGAACTCGCCGATCCCTACTCGACCGTTCCGATCGGCGGCTATCTCGCCACCTTCGAACACGCCGCCGAACTCGTCGGCGATCCGAGCCTCGGCGCCCGCCTCGGCATCGGGTTGAAGCCGGCCGACATCGGGCCGATGGGCATGCTCTTCGCCATGGCGCCGACCATCCGCCGCGCCTTCGAGCGCCTGTCGCGCTTCGTCAGCGCGTTCCAGGGGGCGACGAGCTCGGAGGTGACCGAGAAGGGCGACATGCTGGTGTGGAGCTACGGCATCAGCGACCCGGCCCTGTGGCCGCGCCGGCAGGACAGCGAATACACGCTCGCCGCGACCTGCCATCTGGTGCGCCAGTGCTTCGCCTCCGGCTGGAACCCGGTCGAAGTGCATTTCGAACACCCGGCGCCCGCCGACATCGGGCCGCTCCGGCGCATCTTCCAGGCGCCGTTGCGCTTCGGCCAGTCGGCCAACCGCCTGATCTTCGACACGGTCGAGGCCGACCGCGTCCACCATCAGGAAGACCCGGCGCTGGTCGAGATGCTGCAACGCCACATCGCCGATCTCTCCGGCGAACTCGGCAAGCCGGTGAGCTGGTCCGAACGCGTCTGGGCGCTGCTCGGCATCCATCTCGGCTTCAAGGACGTCACCACCGCGAGCCTCGCCCGCGAACTGGGCACTGCGCCGCGCACCCTGCAGCGGCGACTGGCGGAGGAGGGCGTGTCCCTGCGCGAGTTGCTCCGGCGCTATCGCATCACCAAGGCGGCGTCCTTCGAGCGCACCGACGAGCGCAACCGCTCGCGCCTCGCCCATGCGCTCGGCTACGCCGACAGCACCTCGCTGTGGCGGGCACGGCGGACGTGGAACGCGGAAGCCGCGACCGCACCGGCGGCGCGCAGCGGGGCCGGTCGCAAGAAGGCGGCGCGCGGGGCGAGCCGCGCGCCGTGAGCGCCTGATCGGGTAGCGAGCCGCGCGCCTCTGGCGCGCCGAGTGGGCATCACGCCTTCTTCGGTGCCGGCTTCCGCAGCATCGATTCGCATTCGATGGCGATCACCTTGCGCCCGTCGAAGGAGAGGGCGAGGCGGCCGTGCTTCAGCTCGAGCGCCCGCTCGCCGAAGAGCTCGCGCCGCCAGCCCTTGAGCGCGCCGACGTCGGCCTCGTCGTCGGCCGCGATCGCATCGAGCTCGTCGACGGTCGCCACCACCTTGGAGGCGACGCCGTTCTGCTCGCAGACGAGCTTCAGGAGCACCTTCATCAGGTCGACCGCCGCGCTCGCCCCGTCGGGCATCGGCTTGCCCTTGGGCACCGGCGGCAGCTGGTCGCGCGGGATGGCCTGGGCGCGGGCGACACAGGCGAGGATCTCCTCGCCGGCGCGCGAGCGTTCGAAGCCCTTGGAGAGCGAACGCAGGTTCGACAGCGCCGCCGCGTCCTTGGGCTGATCGGCGGCGATCTCGTAGAGCGCATCGTCCTTGAGGATGCGCGAACGGGGCACGTCGCGATTGCGGGCCTCACGCTCGCGCCACGCCGCGAGTTCTTTCAGAACAGCGAGTTCGATCGGTTTCCTGATACGGAGCTTGAGGCGTTCCCAGGCGTTTTCCGGCTTCAGGTCGTAGGTGTCGGTGGAGGTCAGAACCTCCATCTCCTCCGTCACCCAATGGGCGCGGTCCTGCTCCTCGAGCCGCTTCTTCAGGAAATGATAGACGTCGCGCAGGTGTGTCACGTCCGACAGCGCGTAGTCGTACTGCTTCTGCGTCAGCGGCCGGCGGGTCCAGTCGGTGAAGCGCGACGACTTGTCGATGTGGTGGCCACTGATGCGCTGCACCAGCTGGTCGTAGGAGATCGAATCACCGAAGCCGCAGACCATCGCCGCGACCTGGGTGTCGAACACCGGATGGGGGACGAAGCCGCCGAGATTGAAGACGATCTCGATGTCCTGCCGGCCCGAATGGAAGACCTTCACGACGTTTTCGTCGCGCATCAGGTCGAGGAAGGGCTTCATGTCGAGCCCCGGAGCCAGCGCATCGACGATGACGGCGGTGTCGGGCCCGGCGAGCTGCGCGACGCAGAGCTTGGGCCAGAACGTGGTTTCGCGCAGGAACTCGGTGTCGACGGCCACGAAATCGTGAGCGGCGAGACGGGCACAGGCGGCGGCGAGGTCTTCGGTGGTCGTGATCAGGTGCATGGACGCGCTCTATAGCGCGGTTTTTCCGGCTTGTCGCCTGCATGCGCGTCGATCGCCTCCGCGCCGTCGCCGCACCCCGCTCCGCGGACGGGCGACGGACCACGCCCGTTCCCCTCGACGGGCTTTCGCGGTAACTTGATCTGGAACAATTCCAACCGCGCATCGCCAGCGGTGGAGCCGCGCTCGGCGGCCGAACCCAGCCAGCGCTTTCCCATGGAGAGCACCATGAAGGGTGATGCCAAGGTCATCGACTTTCTCAATCGCGGTCTGCGCAGCGAGCTGACGGCGATCAACCAGTACTGGCTGCACTACCGGATCCTCGACAATTGGGGCCTCAGGGCCATGGCGAAGATCTGGCGCAAGGAATCGATCGAGGAGATGGAGCACGCCGACGGCTTCACGGCGCGCATCCTCTTCCTCGAGGGCTTCCCCAACATGCAGACGCTCGATCCGCTCAGGATCGGCGAGACCGTGAAGGAAGTGCTGGAGGCCGACCTCGCCGCCGAACTCGGCGCCCGCGCGCTCTACCAGGAGGCCGCGGCCTATTGCGAGAGCGTCAAGGACTTCGTCACCCGCGACATGTTCGTGAAGGTGATGACCGACGAGGAAGGCCACATCGACTTCCTCGAGACCGAACTGTCGCTGATCGAGCGCATCGGCCTCGAGCTCTACACCCAGACCAAGATCGGCGAGAGCGGCTGCTGAGCCGCGCCGAAAAGAGAACCGAAAGCGGCTCCTGAGCCGCGCCGAAAAGAGAACCGAAAGCGGCTCCTGAGCCGCGCCGAAGCGGCGTTCCTGCCGTCCGAGAATGAAACCGCGAGCCCGTTCCCGGAGAATCGGGGGCGGGCTCGTCGCGTCTCCGTTCACTCCGCGGCGATCGGCCATTCGGTGCCGGGAGTGGAGGCGGGAAAGTCGTCGATCACCGCCGGGCAGGCGTCGCAATCGCGGTTCGTCGCCTCGCGGATGATCTGTTTGACGGTGGGGGCGCAGCGGCCGCACTGCGGCCGGCAGCCGAGACAGCCGAAGACCTCCGACATGCGACCGCAGCCGCCGGTCTCGTCGACCACGCCCCGGATCGCCCGGTCGGAAAGCGCATTGCAGGAACAGACGATCACTCGGGCCTCCCGCCGCGTCGGACTTCGCTCCGGTCGCCCCGCCGTCCGTGTCGCCTTTGCGACGCGCGTCCCTCGAGCCGGGCCGTCCGCTTCCATCTTCGCAAGGCCCGTGCCGCAACTCGAACCCGCCCGCCGACCCGGTCGAGCGGATCGATCGACACATCATATGTGCAAGCGATAACCATTCGCAAGAGTAGGAATGCGGAGGCAAAGGGGCGGGGGCGTGGCGGCGGAGGGGCCCCGGGGGAGGAGGTCTGTGGGGAGAGGACCGTGGGGAGGGACCGTCGAGAGGGCGCCGGGGACGGACCGGCGGGGATGACCGCGCCGGGAGGGCCGACGCGGCAAGCGGGGTGTCGCTGGGCAGAGGCTTCACCGCGCACGCACCATTCTCCCCACCGCGGGAGAAGGGGCCCCGCAGGAGCGGACGAAGGGGACGCGCCGGCAGGCGCGAGATTGTCGCCCGGCGAACCGCGTGCTGACCCCGGCGCCCCCTCGTCCGACGTCGCGGCGAAAGCCCTCGGATCCGTCGGGAAATCTTGACAAGGCGGGCGTCGCGTGCGCTTGTGCGGCCACTTTCGGACCCGGTCGGGTTCGATCGCCCGCAAGGATTCGCCGGATGAGGCGAGGGGCCTCGCGAGCCGCCCGGCCGACGTCCCCGGACCCCGTAGATCACGAGATCGCGCCATGCATCGCTACCGCTCCCACACCTGCGCCCAGCTCACCGCGGCCGACGCCGGCAAGACCGCCCGGCTCTCCGGTTGGGTCCATCGCGTGCGCGATCACGGCGGCCTCCTCTTCATCGACCTGCGCGACCACTACGGCATGACCCAGGTCGTCTGCGATCCCGACAGCCCGGCCTTCAAGGTGGCCGAGTCGGTGCGCGGCGAGTGGGTGATCCGCCTCGACGGCGAGGTGAAGAAGCGCACGGCCGAGACGATCAACCCGAACCTGCCGACCGGCGAGATCGAGGTCTTCGCCCGCGAGATCGAGGTGCTCTCGGTCGCCAAGGAACTGCCGCTGCCGGTCTTCGGCGAGCCGGAGTACCCCGAGGACATCCGCCTCAAGTACCGCTTCCTCGATCTGCGCCGCGAGACGCTGCATAAGAACATCATGACGCGCACCCGGGTCATCTCGACCCTGCGCAACAAGATGAACGACATCGGCTTCAACGAGTTCTCGACGCCGATCCTGACGGCCTCGTCGCCGGAAGGCGCGCGCGACTTCCTCGTGCCGAGCCGCATCCATCCCGGCAAGTTCTTCGCCCTGCCGCAGGCGCCGCAGCAGTACAAGCAGCTGCTGATGGTCGCGGGTTTCGATCGCTATTTCCAGATCGCCCCCTGCTTCCGCGACGAAGACCCGCGCGCCGACCGTCTGCCGGGCGAGTTCTACCAGCTCGACCTCGAGATGAGCTTCGTCACCCAGGACGACCTCTTCGCCACGATGGAGCCGGTGATCCTCGACACGTTCGCGAAGTTCGCCGACGGCAAGACCGTCCGCCGCGACGTGCCGCGCATCCCCTACGACGTGTCGATGCGCAAGTACGGCACCGACAAGCCCGACCTGCGCAACCCGATCGAGATGCAGGCCGTCACCGAGCATTTCGCCGGCTCCGGCTTCAAGGTCTTCGCCGGCATGATCGCGGCCGACCCCAAGGTCGAGATCTGGGCGATCCCGGCCAAGACCGGCGGCTCCCGCGCCTTCTGCGACCGCATGAACGGCTGGGCGCAGTCGGAAGGCCAGCCCGGCCTCGGCTACATCTTCTGGCGCGAGGGCGAAGAGGGCGGCGCCGGCCCGCTCGCCAAGAACATCGGTCCGGAGCGCACCGAAGCCATCCGCGCCCAGCTCGGGCTCGGCGTCGGCGATGCCTGCTTCTTCGTGGCGGGTCGCCCGGAGAAGTTCGTCAAGTTCGCCGGCGATGCGCGGTCCCGTGTCGGCAAGGATCTGAACCTCGTCGACGAAGCCTCCTACGCGCTCGCCTGGATCGTCGACTTCCCCTTCTACGAGTGGGACGAGGAAGAGAAGGCGGTCGCCTTCTGCCACAATCCCTTCTCGATGCCGCAGGGCGGCATGGAGGCGCTGCAGTCGCAGGATCCGCTGACCATCAAGGCGTTCCAGTACGACATGGTCTGCAACGGCTACGAGATCGCCTCGGGCTCGATCCGCAACCATTCGCCCGAGACCATGGTCAAGGCCTTCGAGATCGCCGGCATGTCCAAGGACGTGGTGGAAGAGAAGTTCGGCGGCATGTACCGCGCCTTCCAGTACGGCGCCCCGCCGCACGGCGGCATGGCCTTCGGCGTCGACCGCATCGTCATGCTGCTGGTGGGGGCGACCAACCTGCGCGAGATCACGCTGTTCCCGATGAACCAGCGCGCCGAAGACCTGCTGATGGGCGCCCCCGCCGAGGCGACCCCGAAGCAGCTGCGCGAGCTGCACATCAAGCTGAACCTGCCCAACTGAGGCGGGACGCCGAACCGACATGCGAAAGGGGCCCTCGGGCCCCTTTTTCGTGACTGCGGCAAAAGACGTCTCGCGCGACGGAACGGCCGGCCTCATCATTGCGCGATCGGGCGAGGAGGGGGCCATGACGGGTGAGGAGAACGGCAATCGCATCGTCGGCGAGGCGGCGAACGACGATCGCCCGCCGACGCGAACGAACCTCTGGATCTTCCTCGTCGGCCTCGGCGCGGTGCTCGCCGCGATCGGCGGACGCGGCCTGTGGCGCGGCTTCGAGACGACGAAGTGGCCGCGGGTCGAGGCGGAGATCGTCTCCTCCGACGTCACCGTTCGGACGAGCTCGACGTCGAGCGGCACGCCGTCGATCGGCGTCGTCTCCGGCGGCCCACGCAGCGAGTTCGCCGCCTATGCCGTGAGCTTCCGCTACACGATCGACGGCGTCGAGCACATCGCCCACGGCGTCGAGCGGGGCGACCTCGGACTACAGAATTCGCAAGTGTCGCGCGATCTCGGCTCAGCCCATCCGGTCGGGTCGCGGGCGAGCGTCGCGGTCAATCCGGCCGATCCGGACGACGCCTGGCTGGTCGCCGGTCCGAGTTCGGCGGCGAAGATGGTGACCGGGGTCGGCGCGGCGTTCGCGCTCCTCGGTCTGTGGATGCGGGCTGTCTCGGTGTCCGGCGCGAAGCCGAAGACGGTCGTCCGCGGTCGGCGTCGGAGGCGATGAGGCGAGGACGAACCGCGTCGATCAGTCCGCCATCTGGCTCATGTCGATCTTGGCGTCGCCGGCCGGTTGGGAGGCGGCGAGCGCGGCCGGAACCTTGCCCCACTTGCCCGGCGCGCCGCGCATCGCGAAGAACGAGCCGCAGCCGTATTTCCAGTCGCGCGGCGTGCCGGTGTCGACGTGGACGAGCTCGGAGTGGCAGTAGGTGCCGACGCCGCCGATACCGGGAATGGTGCGGGCATAGGCCGCGAGCCTCTCGGCCGAGACGCCCGGCACGATGATGTCGGCGGCGGCGCACTGGCGATGCATCGAGCCGCGCCGGCCGCGATCGCGCGCGGCGGAGGTGATCACGACCTTCTGGCCATATTTCGACTCGATCTTGTGCAGCAGCTCGATCATGTCGGGCTTGAGACAGGCGGTCTCGACCGAGGCCGTCTGCAGCACGTAGGGAATGCCGAAGGGCGTATCGACCTTGAGCCGCGGCGGCGCCTTGACCGGGTCGGTCGGGCTCGAGAAGAAGCCGAGGGCGGCCTTGGGCTCGGGCTGCTGCGGCTCCATCCGCTCGGCGATCCCGGGCGGGGTCTCGTCTTCCTCGGCCTGCTGCTCGGGCGCGTTGCCGGTGATCGACAGCGGCGCGACGGACGCGTAGTGCGGCCGCGCCCGCGGCATCGGCGGCGCGGCTTCTTCCATGTGCGGCGGCCGGGCGCGCGGAATGGCGACGACCTGATCGTCGCCCTCGTCGTCCTCGCCTTCGTTGACGTCGGCGGCCGCCGCGGCGGCGCCGGGTACCATCAGCGTCTGTTGGCCGAGCGAGGCGTATTGCGTGCCGGCACCGACGTTGGCGGCGATGGCGTCCTGGGCGTTGCGCGACGCGCCGGAGAGCGGCAGCGCGGCATAGGCCATCGCCGAGCCGGTGAAGCCCTGCGACGGCGGCACGCCGAGGTCGATCTCCGTCGCCGAGGCGGTCGCGGAGGCGGCGAAGCGTCGGCCGAAGATCGGCATGCGGTCGCCCTTGGCGATCGTGGCGATCGGGATCTCGTCGCGGAAGGCGGTCGTGTCGGCGGAGACGGAGCGCGGCGCCGACAGCGCCAGCAGCACGAAACCGGCGATGGCCGCGCCGGCGCCCAGCGTCCCGCCGGCCAGCGCGTGGCCGACATGGACATGCCCGATCGCCTCGCGCAGACGTGCCAAGATCCCCTGCGCCTCGGGCGGCGGGATGTCGAGCGCGGTCGCGAAGATCGAGCGGATTCCCTTGTCCGAAGTGGCAGGCTGTGGGCTCATGCGCTCTCGGGGCTCTCGCTCTGGCAAACGGCCGTACGCCTTCCTGTCGGAACTGCGTCGGACCCTGTCGTTGCGTCGGTGGCGGAACCTAGTCGATTTGGCGCCCGGCGTAAACACCACCGCGCCGTCCGCCCCGCGACCCGGCCGTCGAAACGGCGGAAAACCGCGAAAAGGGGCGGCTCCTCGCCGCCCCCCGTGACGATCCGTCGTCGTCCGCTCAATCGTTGGCGGTGACTTCGGCGGCCAGCACGTTCGGCAGCGCCTGCGGCGCCGCCATGGCGGTGCCCATGATCTGGCCGAAGGAGACCGGCGTCGCCGGCTTCGCGGCGATGGTGAACGACTTCGGCGCGTCGAGGAAGGTGCCGGCGGCAGATGCCACCTTCTTCTCGAAGTCCTTGTTGCCCATCATCGACAGAATGGCCGGGATCAGGAGCTTCAGCTGCTTGGCGTAGGTCTTGGAATCGGTGCCCTGCTCCTTGGCCTGCATGTCGAGCATGCGGGTGGCGAGCGAACCGTCGTTCCAGCGCAGCGTCAGCTTTTCGACGGTCAGGCCCTGGAGGATCTCCATCTCCTTGGCATTGTCGCCGTCGGCCTTCTTCAGCGCGTCGACGGTCGCCGGCGTCAGGCCGCCGATCACGCCGGAGAGACGGAGCTCGCCGGCCTGCGCCGCGCCCACCGTGATGCGGGCGATGTCGAGACGGCCGGTCTTGTCGTCCCAGGTCCCCTCGAAGCCCGCGTCGATCGACAGCTTCTCGTAGCCGAGCGCACGAGCGGGCGCGAGGTCGGGATCCTTCGGGTCGAGCGTCACCTCGATGCCCTTGAGGTCGAAGGCGGCCTTGCGCGGCGTGTCGCCGACATAGTCGGAGGCGGCGAAGGTGACCGAGGCGATCGGCACCTTCTTGCCGTCCTCGGTATCGACGACGAGGTTGGTGGCGACGGCCTTCTCGACCCGCTCGCCGGTGATCTTGCCCGGCACGACCTTGGCCGGCGCGACGCCGTGATAGTTGGTCAGCACCAGCTTCTCGGCCGCGATCCGGGCGTCGTCGCCCTCGATGCGCACGCCCTCGGCGGTGATCTCGGCGGCGTCGTAGCCGCCGTCGGCGGACGGAACCGCGCCGGTCCAGGTGGTCTTGGCGACGTTCATCGTCGTCTTCTTGCCTTCGACCTCGGAGGCGACGCGGGTGTCGGAAACGACGAAGCGGGCGTCGTCGCCCTCGATCTTGCCGAAGACGACATCCTTGGCGCCGCTCGCCTTCAGCGACTGCGTCGTCATCTCGATGATCTTGTCGCGCGTGCTCTGGGCGAGCGCCGGCGCGGCGAGGGGCAGCGAGACGCCGATCACCAGCGAGGCCACGAAGAAGCGGAGGGAACGACGGGGAGTGGACATGGCCAGGCCTCGTTGAAAGAGAGCGAAAGAACGAAAGACGAAATGCGGCGCGCGCGATCGAGTGCCCGTGCCGTGTGGCGGAATTGCGATTCGGCCGAGGGTGGACCGCATCGCGTGCGAAAGCAATCGAGCCGAGCGTCGCAAACGCCCGGAATTCGGCGCCTTCCGGCCGTTCCGTCGGCTGCGTTCAGTCCCTGTTTACCACGTGCGTCCAAACTCGCCGGCGAACGGGGATCGGATCGAACGGTGACCAGTCGCGGCCTTCTTCTTCTCTCGGCGATCGGCATTGCCGTGATCATCGGCGTCGCGCCCTTCGTGCTCGGTCACTGGGTGCTGACGACCCATGCCGAACGCTTCGGTCGCGACGAGATCTCCGCCGTCGCCGCCCGCCAGCTCGAGCGCGCCGAAGTCGTCGTCGCCGAGGCGATCTCGGTGCTGCGCGAGGCCGATCGCGCCGGCCTGTCGACCTGCCGACCGGAAGATCTCGCGCTGCTCGGCGAGAAGGCGGCGCGTTCGCAGTACATCCGCCGTATCGGCATCGTCGACGCCACCGGCCTGCCGATGTGTTTCGACCCGCCGCCGGCCCGCCGCCGCGGCGCCGCGCTGTTCCGCCCCGATCCCGCCCGCGCCGTGACGCTCGCCGTGCTCGACCCCGAGGTCGTGCCGGATGCCGCCAAGGGGACGGTCGTCGTCGCCTGGCGCACGTCGGTCGGTGTCCATCTCGTCGCCGAGATCGCCCCCTCGATGCTCGACCTCGACGGCGGCGCCGCCTATCTCCGCGGCTCCCGCTCGGTGACGGTGGAGCTCGGCGGTGGCGTCTGGGCCGCCTGGGGCGGCCGCACCGACCAGGGCGAGGCGATGGTGGCGGAGGCGCGCTCCGACTATTTCCCGCTCACCGTCCGCGTCGAGGTCTCTCACGCGGGCGTGGCGGAACTCGTCCGTCCGCTCGAGGCGACGCTGGCGATCGGTTCGATCGCCTCGACCGTGGTCCTGATCGGCTTCTCGCTCTGGCTCTTCCGCAAGCCGACGTCGGAAGTCGACGACGAGATCGCCGTGGCGCTCGGCCGCGCCGAGTTCGAGCCCTATTTCCAGCCGGTGATGAACATCGACACCGGCCGCATCGAGGGCTGCGAGATGCTGGCGCGCTGGATCCGGCCGGACGGCACCACCGTCTCGCCCGGCGCCTTCATGCCCTATGTCGAGAGCTCCGGCCACGTCTTCGAGATGACGCGCCAGCTGATGCGCAAGTCGCTCACCGCGCTGGGCACCTTCTATGCCGCCAACCCCGAGCTCAAGCTGTCGATCAACCTCTTCGCCGGCCATTTCGACGATCACCAGATCATCGAGGACATCGAGGCGATCTTCGGCGGCGGGCCGATCGCCTACGATCAGCTGGTCTTCGAGGTGACCGAACGCTATCCGCTGCGCGACGTGCCGCAGGCCCGCCGCATCATCGCCGAGATGCACACGCTCGGCTGCCGCGTCGCCCTCGACGACACCGGCACCGGCCACGGCGGTCTCGCCTACATCCAACAGCTCGGCATCGACATCGTGAAGATCGACAAGATGTTCGTCGATGCGATGGGCGCCGACCTCGGCGCCTCGACGATCGTCGACGTGCTGGTCGAACTCGCCAACTCGCTCGACATGGGCGTCGTCGCCGAGGGCGTCGAGACCCAGGAGCAGCTCGAGCGCCTGCGCGCCAAGGGCGTGACCTCGGCGCAGGGGTACGTCTTCGCCCCCGCCCTGCCGGCCGCTCTCTTCGTCGACCTCGCCGCCTCGATGGTGCGCCCGCACCTCGAGTTCGACGACGACGATCTGGCCGAAGCGGAAGACGCCGCCTGACCCCTTGTCTTTGCCGGCGAACGAGGTGACGAAGAGCCATGAGTCTCTTCGTCTTCCTCGCCGTGCTCGCCGCAGCCGCCGTCCATGCCGGCTGGAACGCCCTCGTCAAGAGCGCGGCCGACAAGGCGACGACCACCGTTCTGGTCGCCGCCGGCTCCGGCCTGCTCGGCCTCGTCGTCGCGCCCTTCCTGCCGCCGCCCGCACCCGCCGCCTGGCCCTGGCTCGCGGCCTCGGCGGTGTTGCAGGTGATCTATTTCGCGCTGATGGCGGGGGCCTACCGCCTCGTCGACCTGACCGTCGCCTATCCGCTGATGCGCGGCGCCGCCCCGGTGATCGTGGCGATCGCCGGCGTCGGCGTCTTCGGCGAGGTTCCTTCGACCGCCGGCTGGATCGGCGTGGTGATGGTCGGCGCCGGCATCGGCGGCCTCGTCTTCGCCGGTCGTGGCCGCGGCAGTCTCGGGGGCATCGCGCTGGCGCTGCTCAACGCACTCTTCATCGCCGGCTACACCATCACCGATGGCCAGGGCGTTCGCCTCTCCGGCTCGCCGATCGCCTATGCGCTGTGGGGCGCGGCACTCGCCGCCCTGCCGCTGGTCGGCTGGAGCCTCGCCACCCGCCCGGCGCAGATCGTCGCGGCCCTGAAGGGCAGGGCGGCGATCGGCCTCCTCGGCGGCATCGCGTCGATGGTCTCCTACGGCGTCGCCGTCTGGGCGATGACGCAGGCCCCGGTGGCGCTGGTGGCGGCGCTGCGCGAGACGTCGATCGTCTTCGCCCTGATCCTCGGCCGCGTCCTCTTCCGCGAACGCGTCGGCCTGGTCCACGTCGCCGCAGTGACGGTGGTGGTCGCCGGCGTCGTGATGTTGCGGGGCGGGTGAGGTGATGGTGGGAGGCGGTTCGCGATCGGGTGATCCGCCGAACGGTGACGCGCTCACGACGTCTCGCCGGTTTCCTGATCCTCGATGACGATGTTCGCCTGTTCGAGACGGATGGTGAGTTCGTCGATCTTCTTCGTGGTGATGTCCTCGCCGCTCGGCGACCGCAGAGTCGCCCCGGCTCTGAACCACGCGATCTCCTGCCGAAGGAACGCGCGCTCGGTGACCGCCCAGTTGAACAGCTTGCGCGTCATGTCCGCCTCCTGCGGTCGTGTTCCCCGAGCGAAGGTTGCCGCCGTCTGCTGAGCAGGCAGCGCCGTCGTGTGGTCACCCGGGACGGCGTTCGTTCGGGCCACGCACCCGTTCGCGCTGCCGCGACGCCGTCGCCTTGTCCATTCGAAACCTATCATACGCCGCTCCGGAGCATCTCGCTCGGTCGTGTCGACATCGACGACGTCTCCCGATCCGCTCGGTGACGACCACGATCTGCCCGAGAGCGTCCCGCCCGACCGTCGCCTCCGCCGCCGCGTTCTGCCGGGAACCCGTTCACGAAGTCCGACCCGGCCGAGATCCACCACATCCTCGAGCCTCGCTGCGAGTGCAGGGTCCCGCTGGCGAGCCCGTCCCCGACCCGAGGCCAAGTTGCTGCGCCCGGCCCCCGCTGCGGGATCCGGTGCCGTTGCCGATCCCGGTTCCCGCAGCCGAGCCCTGGGTCTGCTGTCGAGTCCGTGGCCGCGCGCCGAGCGCCCGGCGCGATTCCCTCGGCCATCCCTTCTCGAAAATCAGTTCTTGACGACGGAACAAAACACGAACATAGTTGTGGATATCCGGTGGATGAAAGCGGAGGAGATGGACATGGGAAACGCTGTTCGTGGTCTCGCTCGGGATGCCTTTTCGCTGGGCGCCGTCGTGTCCTTCGTCGCCATGATCGCCATGTGGGGCGAAGCGATCGGAAAAGCTGCATTTTACTGAGAACATATCACGAACCCTTGTGGCACGAAAGGGTGCGGCGGGTTCGAAGATCGCATCTGGCCGCGGTGTCGCGGGAGAGGCGAGGTCGCGAGGAGGGCAGGGCCTCGCGGACGAGGTCGATCCGCAGCGGGGTCGCTCGAGGTGGGTGCTCGGCCGGTGAGGCGCGCGACGGCAGGGTGCGCCCATGCCGAGCACGCCCGGCCGGTTGCCCGATCGATCTGTCGAGGTCCGATGGCGCGTCCGGTCGCCCGGCGGACGCGTCGCGGGATAACGGGGATGACCCCTCCGTCGCGCCGCCTCGCGAGCGGTCCGTGGTTTGATCCGCTTTCGCCCGGCGCTAGTTTGAACGCTTCGGATGAACGCGAGTCGTCGCGAGGAGGGTGTCATGGCCGAGGGAACGGCGACCGAGAGCGCGAAGGCCGGCGTCGGCTTCGTGCATCTGCGCTGCCATTCGGCCTATTCGCTGCTCGAGGGCGCCATGCCGCTCGGCCGGCTGCTCGACCTCGCCAAGGCCGATCATCAGCCGGCGATGGGGCTCTGCGACACCGGCAATCTCTTCGGCGCGCTGGAATTCTCCGAGAAGGCGACCGACAAGGGCATCCAGCCGATCGCCGCCTGCCAGATCGCCGTCGATTTCGTCGACCAGACCGCGGAGCCCGGCCGCCGCCCGGTGATGCACGAGCGTCTGCCGAGCCTCGTCTTCATCGCCCGCGACGAGCACGGCTGGGAGAACCTCGTCCGCCTCGTCTCGCGCTCCTATACCGGCACCGAAGGCGCCGAGCCGCCGCATGTCGAGCCCGACGATCTCGCCGAGTTCCACGAGGGCCTGATCGTGCTGACCGGCGGGCCGACCGGCCCGATCGATCGGGCGATCGTCGGCGGCCGCACCGATCTCGCCCGCAAGCGGGTCGAGACGCTCGCTGCGATCTTCGGCGATCGGCTCTATGTCGAGATCCAGCGCCACGGCCTCGAGGAGGAGAAGATCGCCGAGCCGGCGCTGATCGACATCGCCTACGACCTCGGCCTGCCGCTGGTCGCCACCAATGAGCCCTTCTTCGCCGTCCGCGACGACTTCGAGGCCCATGACGCGCTGATCGCCATCGCCGAGGGGCGCGTCATCGCCGAGGAAGACCGCCGCCGGCTGACGCCCGAGCACTATTTCAAGTCGCGCGCCGAGATGGTGAAGCTCTTCGCCGACTTGCCCGAGGCGCTCGCCTCGACCATCGAGATCGCCCGGCGCTGCGCCTATCGCACGGTGAAACGAAAGCCGCTGCTGCCGCGCTTCACCGGTTCGGGTGCCGACGCCGAGGCGGCGGAGGCGCGCGAGCTGCGTGCACAGGCGACGGCCGGTCTCGACCGCCGCATCGCCGCCCACGGCATCGCACCGGGCCTCACCGAGCAGGACTACCGCGACCGGCTCGAGTTCGAGCTCGGCATCATCGAGAAGATGAAGTTTCCCGGCTACTTCCTGATCGTGTCGGACTTCATCAAGTGGGCCAAGGCCCACGGCATTCCGGTCGGCCCGGGCCGCGGTTCGGGCGCGGGCTCGCTGGTGGCGTGGTGTCTGACGATCACCGACCTCGATCCGCTGCGTTTCGCGCTGCTCTTCGAGCGCTTCCTCAATCCCGAACGCGTGTCGATGCCCGACTTCGACATCGACTTCTGCCAGGACCGCCGCGAAGAGGTCATTCGCTACGTCCAGGAGAAATACGGCCGCGATCAGGTCGCCCAGATCATCACCTTTGGTTCGCTCCAGGCGCGCGCCGTGCTGCGCGACGTCGGCCGCGTGCTGCAGATGCCCTATGGCCAGGTCGACCGGCTCTGCAAGCTGGTGCCGCAGAACCCGGCCAATCCGGTGACGCTGAAGCAGGCGCTCGAGGGCGAACCCAAGCTTCAGGAGGCGCGGGCGGAAGAGCCGATCGTCGAGCGGCTCCTCGACATCTCGCTGAAGCTCGAGGGCCTCTATCGCCACGCCTCGACCCACGCCGCCGGCGTGGTGATCGGCGACCGGCCGCTCGACCGGCTGGTGCCGCTCTACCGCGATCCGCGCTCCGACATGCCGGTCACCCAGTACAACATGAAATGGGTGGAGAGCGCCGGCCTGGTGAAGTTCGACTTCCTCGGCCTGAAGACGCTGACGACGCTGCAGACCGGCGTGAAGCTGATCGAACGCAAAGGGGTGAACGTCGATCTCGCTGCCCTGCCGCTCGACGATCCGCCGACCTACGCGCTCCTGGCCAAGGGCGAGACGGTCGGCGTGTTCCAGCTGGAATCGACCGGCATGCGCAAGGCGATCGCCGACATCGAGCCGGATCGCTTCGAGGACATCATCGCGCTGGTCGCGCTCTACCGGCCGGGCCCGATGGCCAACATCCCGGTCTACGGCGCGCGCAAGCGCGGCGAGGAAAAGCCCGACTATATGCATCCGCTCCTGGAGCCGGTGCTGAAGGAGACCTTCGGCATCATCGTCTACCAGGAGCAGGTGATGCAGATCGCGCAGATCCTCTCCGGCTATTCGCTCGGCGAAGCCGATCTTCTGCGCCGCGCCATGGGCAAGAAGATCAAGGCGGAGATGGACACCCAGCGCATCCGCTTCGTCGACGGCGCCCTGAAACAGGGGCTGACGAAGGAGCATGCCGATACGATCTTCGACCTGCTCGCCAAGTTCGCCGACTACGGCTTCAACAAGAGCCACGCCGCCGCCTACGCGCTGGTCGCCTATCACACCGCCTGGATGAAGGCGAACTATCCCGTCGAGTTCCTCGCCGCGACCATGACGCTCGACATGGGCAACACCGACAAGCTGGCGGATTTCCGCCGCGAGGCGATGCGGCTCGGGATTTCTGTCATCCCCCCGTCGATCAATCGCTCGCGCGAATATTTCGACGTCCAGGACGGCGCCATCGTCTATTCGCTTGCTGCCGTGAAGGGCGTCGGCGGTCAGGCGGTCGAACATCTGGTGGCGGCGCGTGGCGACAGGCCGTTCCGCGATCTCTCCGACTTCGCCCACCGGATCGACCCCAAGCAGCTCAACAAACGCACGCTCGAGAGCCTGGTGGCGGCCGGCGCCTTCGACGAGCTTGAGAAGGACCGCGGTCGCGTCGCCGAGGCACTCGACACGATCGTCGCAGCCGCCGCGCGGGTGCGCGAGGACATGAATGCGGGCCAGGGCGCGCTCTTCGGCGGCACCGCCTCGGTCGAGCCGATCCGTCTGCCGGCGACCGGCTCGTGGACGACGTCGGAGCGGCTGCAGAAGGAACATTCGGCGATCGGCTTCTACCTCTCCGCCCATCCGCTCGACGAATATCGCGGCGTGCTCGAGAAGATGCGCGTGCAGATGTGGGCGGAGTTCCAGGCCTCGGTGAAGCGCGGCGCCAACTTCGGCCGTCTCGCCGGCACGGTGACCAGTCGTCAGGAGCGAAAGACCAAGACCGGCAACAAGATGGGCATCGTCCGCATGTCCGATCCGACCGGCTCCTACGAGGCGGTGATCTTCTCGGAAGGTCTGGCGCAGTACCGCGATCTGCTCGAGACCGGCCAGTCGGTCGTGGTCTATGCCGCCGCGGAGGAGCGTGCCGAAGGCGTCTCGGTCCGTATCGAGAAGGTCGAACCGCTCGATGCGCTGGCGGCGCGCGAGAGCCAGAATCTGCGGCTCTTCCTGCGTGATGCCAAGCCGGTCGACGGGGTCGCACGTCAGCTCGAAGCGATCGGGCGCGGCGAGGGCGAGGTGAGCTTCGTCCTGATGCTCGACGAGGGCGCCCGCGAGATCGAGGTGAAGCTCTCGGGCAAGTACCGCGTCTCGCCGCAGGTCGCCGGCAGCCTGCGGGCGTTGCCGGGCGTGGAGCTGGTCCAGCTGGTGTGACGCCGTCGAGGCGCCGGACACGCCCGCGCTGCCCCTCAGGCCGCAGCCGGGGTCTCGCGCACGGTCCAGCGCGCGATGTCCTCCTCGGCGCCGATCAGGGCGAGACCATAGGCGATCGACAGGAGCTGGTCGCCGGTCTCTATCCGGGAGGCGCCGAAACGGTCTTCGAAGAGGCGCCTGACGGCCGGCACGAACGACGTGCCGCCGGTGAGGAAGACGCGGTCGATCTCGTGATCGGCGAGCCCGGCGCGGGTGATCGCCTCCTCGAAGGACGCGCGGATCTTCTCGAGATCGCCGGCGATCCAGCTCTCGAAATCGGCGCGGCGCACGGTCTCCTCGATCGCGATGTCGCGATGGCGGAAGACGAGCTTCGCCTCGTCGGCGCGCGAGAGTGCGGTCTTGACGTCGTTGACGGCGCGATAGAGCGGATAGCCGAGATCTTCCTCGATCACTTCGATCAGCTGCTCGAGCCCGGTCGGATCCTCGGCGGCGGCGGCGAGGCGACCGAGTTCGCGCAAGGTCTCACCGGTCTTCATGATCGCGAGGCGGTTCCAGCGGGCGAAGTCGGCGAAATAGTGGGTCGGCACGTCGAGCCACTTGCCGAAGCTCTTGTAGCGGCTGCCCTTGCCGAGGCGGGGGCTGACGACGCGATCGATGATGCGGTAGTCGAAGCCGTCGCCGGCGACGCCGACACCCGTTTGTGCGAGCGGGTGGGCATGGACCCCGTCGGTGCCGACGGTGAAGCGGACGATGGAGAAGTCCGACGTGCCGCCGCCGAAGTCGGCGACGAGGACGGTGGCGTCCTTCTTCAGCCCGCGCGCGAACCAGAAGGCGGCGGCGACGGGCTCGTGGACGTAGTGGACCTCGTCGAAGCCGGCCGCGCGGAAGGCGTCGTCGTAGCGCGCCTGGGCGAGCAGCGGATCGGGCGCGGCGCCGGCCCAGGTGACCGGCCGGCCCACGACCAGACGGCGCGGCAGGGGCGACACGTCGGGGGCGGCATGGTCGGCGAAGCGCCCGAGGAAGGTCGACAGCAGATCCTCGAAGCGGAAGGCGCGGCCGTGAACGCTGGTCGAGCGGAAGGACGCGCTCGCCGCGAAGGTCTTGAACGATTGCAGGAATCGCGAGCCTTCTGGGCTCTCGACGAAATGGGCGATGGCCCAGGGGCCGGCCTCGACCAGGGTGCGGCGCGTGTCGCGGCTGCCCTCGGTCCAGAAGTCCAGCGCCGAGCGGAAGACCGAATGGGTGACGTCCGCGTCCGGGAAGGTCACCGGCACGACTCGACCGGGATGGACGGGGTCGGCGAGCGCCGCGACCGAGTTGGTGGTGCCGAAGTCGAGGCCGAGCGTGGGGCGCGATGCGGCGGCGGATCGGGCACGAGCCATGGGGCGGTCTCCTCGAGGGGCGGGCGGACGCGTCGGCGATCGGTCGGCGGAGCCGACGGACGGAAACGTCTGCGGGGGGAAAGGGCGCGCACCATAGTCGGCAGGGCCGCGGGGTCAAGGCGGAAAGACGCGCGCGGCGAAATCCGAGCCGAACGGCCGGCGCTTCCCGCCGACCGTTCGGGGCGATCGCCGCCTCAGCCGCGCCCGCGGTAGGGTGCGACGCCCTGGTCGGGGATCCACAGATCGGCGGGCTGCGGGCCGGTCGCCCAGAAGACGTCGATCGGGATGCCGCCGCGCGGATACCAGTAGCCACCGATGCGCAGCCAATGCGGTGCGATCAGCTCGGCGATCTTCCGCCCGATCGCCACCGTGCAGTCCTCGTGGAAGGCACCGTGGTTGCGGAACGAGGCGAGGTAGAGCTTCAGCGACTTCGATTCCACCAGCCAGCCGTCCGGCACGTAGTCGATGACGAGATGGGCGAAGTCGGGTTGGCCGGTCACCGGGCAGAGCGAGGTGAATTCCGGCGCGGTGAAGCGGGCGAGATAGCGCGTGTCGGCCTGCGGGTTCGGCACACGGTCGAGCCGGGCGGCCTCGGGCGAGGTGGGCCATTCGCTGGCCTTGCCCAGTTGCAGGCCGGTCGCGTCGATTTCGGTCATGGCGGGTTCCGTCCTTCGTCTCGTGATTCCGGTTGCATACGGCTCTTGCCGGGCTGGAAACGGGGCTTCCGCTCGGCTATAGCAGCGACCGAACCCGAGTTCATCTCGTATCAGGAGAGGCAACGCACATGACCGCCATCGTCGACATCGTCGGCCGCCAGATTCTCGACAGCCGCGGCAATCCCACCGTCGAGGTGGACGTCGTTCTGGAAGACGGCTCCTTCGGCCGCGCCGCCGTTCCGTCGGGCGCCTCGACCGGTGCCCACGAGGCGGTCGAACTGCGCGACGGCGACAAGTCGGTCTATCTCGGCAAGGGCGTGCTCAAGGCCGTCGAAGCCGTCAACACCGAAATCTTCGACGCCGTTTCCGGCTTCGACGCCGAGGACCAGATCCAGATCGATGCGACGATGATCGCCCTCGACGGCACCCCGAACAAGGCACGTCTCGGCGCCAATGCGATCCTCGGTGTCTCGCTCGCCGTCGCCAAGGCCGCCGCCCAGGCCGCCGGTCTGCCGCTCTATCGCTACGTCGGCGGCCCCAACGCCCGCGTGCTGCCGGTGCCGATGATGAACATCATCAACGGCGGCGTGCATGCCGACAACCCGATCGACTTCCAGGAATTCATGATCATGCCGGCGGGTCTGCCGACCTTCGCCGAGGGCCTGCGCGCCGGTGCCGAGATCTTCCACACGCTGAAGAGCGAGCTGAAGAAGGCCGGTCACAACACCAACGTCGGTGACGAGGGCGGCTTCGCGCCGAACCTGAAGTCGGCCGAGGCGGCGCTCGACTTCGTCATGGCGGCGATCGAGAAGGCCGGCTACGCGCCGGGCAAGGACGTGTACCTCGCGGCCGACTGCGCCTCGACCGAGTTCTTCAAGGACGGCAAGTACGTCTACGAAGGCGAGAAGAAGACCCGCGATTCCAAGGCCCAGGCCAAGTATCTCGCCAAGCTCGCCGCCGCCTATCCGATCATCTCGATCGAAGACGGCATGGCCGAGGACGACTGGGAGGGCTGGAAGTATCTGACCGACCTGATCGGCGACAAGGTGCAGCTGGTCGGCGACGATCTGTTCGTGACCAATTCCAAGCGTCTCGCCGAAGGCATCAAGTCGGGCACGGCCAACTCGATCCTGGTCAAGGTCAACCAGATCGGCTCGCTGACCGAGACGCTCGAGGCGGTCGAGATGGCGCACAAGGCCGGCTACACCGCGGTGATGTCGCATCGCTCGGGCGAGACCGAGGATTCGACCATTGCGGATCTGGCGGTCGCGACCAACTGCGGACAGATCAAGACCGGCTCGCTCGCCCGTTCGGACCGGCTCGCCAAGTACAACCAGCTGCTCCGCATCGAGGAACAGCTCGGCGACGCCGCGCGCTACGCGGGGCTCTCGATCCTCAAGGCGTGAGCGGTTCGCTCGCACGAGACATGACGACGGCGGCCTTCGGGCCGCCGTTTTCGTTTCGGCGAGAGGGAGGCGAGGGCTTCGGCGAGGGACGTTCCCCCCTTCTCCCCTCCGTGGGAGAAGGTGCCCCGCAGGGGCGGATGAGGGGCGCGCGCCGCAAGGCGCGAGAGCCCGCGGCCGTCGACGCCTTGCGTGCTGTCGCACGCGCCCCTCATCCGGCCTTCGGCCACCTTCTCCCGCGAGGGGAGAAGGGAAGGGGTGCTCGCGGCTAAGACGGGGCCGACGTCGGTCGCGGTGGCCGGCGCGCCACACCCCCGCCTCACGGCATCGGCTTCTTGTAGATCTTCTGGAAGAGGGCGCCGGCCTGGGTCTGGGCGGCGGCACGGTCTTCCGCGGCGAGGGACTGGTCGCAGTCGATACGGACGTTGTCGCGGTCCGATTGATCGACCCTGGGATGGCCCGAGGACGCGATCACCAGCCTCCAGATGCAGGCCTTGAGGTCGTCGATCGGTTCGACGCCGGTGCAGCCGTCGACGAAACACCATGCCATGTTGCGCTGGCTCTGATAGTCGCCGGAAAGCGCTGCCGCCTCCTCGGCGCGATAGGTCGCGACCTGTTCCTTCGTCGGGTTGTCGATCCGTTGCGGCAGTTCCTCGGCGAGGCTCTTGACGGGGATGAAGGCGTTGCGCCGGCCCGTCGCCAGCGGCTGATTGCACAGCGCGGCAGACGTCGGCGAGAAGGCGAGCATGCCCGGCCGCGCCCCGCCGCCGGCGAGGAAGCGGGCCTGCGGCTCGATCTCGCCGTCGAGAGTGGAGGTCGCTCGGCGCAGGTCGACGATCAGATCGATGTGGACGCCCCAGCCGTATCGGCGCGCCATCGTGCCCGGCTCGTCGGAGACGATGGCGCGGATGCGCTCGACGTCGGAGGCGTGGGTGGAGAACAGCGGCCGGCAGGCATTGCGGATCTGGTCGAGCGCCCGGTCGACGTCGACGGAGGAGACCTTGTCGGTATCGATCTCGACGTCGATGTCCGTCGGCTCGCGGCCGCAGGCCACGAGACCGACGAGGAGGAGGGGGACGAGGAGCAGACGACGCATGGTGCGTTCCTCCGAGGGCGCGGACCTTTCGAAGTCGCCGCGATCTTCGCACGGCAAGCGTGAACAAACCGTCGGCGGCGCACCGGCACGAGGCGGCGATCCGTCGAATTTCACCGCTCCCGACGGCTCCGGCAAGGCGGTGTTAACCCTGTGCTGTTCATATGGAAAACCGATCGGGGCCCAGAAGGGCGTTCTCGAGTAGGGGTCCAGCGTATCTCATGTCTACCCGTCAGCGTCGCAAGTCCTGGATCCGCCCACTGATCGTTCCGGCCATCGCGCTCGCCTTCTCGGGCTATTTCGCCTGGCACGGCTGGCACGGCTCCTTCGGCATCGAGGCGCGCCGTCAGCTCGCGGTCGAAGCGACCCGTCTCGACGAGGAGCTCGACAAGGTCCGCAAGGAGCGCAGGCTGATCGAGCATCGCGTCACCCTGCTGCGCTCCTCCAGCCTCGAGAGCGACATGCTCGACGAGCGCGCGCGGGAGATTCTCGGCTTCGCAAATGCGAAGGAAATTGCCATCGTCGCGAGTGCACCGCAGCATGTTTGGATGAACCGGAAATGAGTTGATCAACTCGAATCAACCGAATTCGAGTTCAATGTCATTTTCATGTTGCATTGCAGTGATTTGAAACGTACTTCACCGGCAAATTCGCGCACTTGCGCGTGGCACGCTTCGCTCTATCCTCCGTCGCACGCCGGCCGCTCGAGACGGCATGCAGGGAGAACGCGATGGCTGCCCCGAAGTCTTCCAAATCCAAGGCACCGGTCGAGACCGGTCCCGCGCCCTTCGACCGCGACGAAGAGCTCGCCGCCTACCGCAACATGCTTCTCATCCGCCGCTTCGAAGAGAAGGCCGGCCAGATGTACGGCATGGGCCTGATCGGCGGCTTCTGCCACCTCTACATCGGCCAGGAAGCCGTCGTCGTCGGCATGCAGATGGCGATGAAGCAGGGCGACCAGTTCATCACCTCCTACCGCGACCACGGCCACATGTTGGCCGCCGGCATGGAAGCCAAGGGCGTCATGGCCGAGCTGACCGGCCGGCGCGGCGGCTATTCCAAGGGCAAGGGCGGCTCGATGCACATGTTCAGCGTCGAGAAGGCCTTCTACGGCGGCCACGGCATCGTCGGCGCCCAGGTGCCGCTCGGCACCGGCCTCGCCTTCGCCAACAAGTACAAGAAGAACGGCCTCGTCTCGGTCGCCTTCTTCGGCGACGGCGCCGCCAACCAGGGTCAGGTCTACGAGAGCTTCAACATGGCGGAGCTGTGGAAGCTCCCCGTGATCTACGTGATCGAGAACAACCGCTACGCCATGGGCACCGCGGTGACGCGCTCTTCGTCGCAGATCGACTTCTCCAAGCGCGGCGTGTCCTTCGGCATCCCCGGCGAGCAGGTCGACGGCATGGACGTCCGCGCAGTGCGCGAGGCCTCCGCCCGCGCCTTCGAATACGCCCGTTCGGGCCAGGGTCCCTACATCCTCGAGATGATGACCTACCGCTATCGCGGCCACTCCATGTCCGACCCGGCCAAGTACCGGTCGAAGGAGGAGGTCCAGAAGATGCGCAACGAGCACGACCCGATCGAGCAGGTCCGTGCCCGTCTCCTCGCGTCGGGGCTGGCCACCGAGGACGAACTCAAGGTGCTCGACGCCGAGGTCCGCACCGTCGTCCAGGAAGCCGCCGACTTCGCCCAGACCGATCCCGAGCCGGACGTCTCCGAGCTCTGGACCGACATCGTGCGCTGAGGAGAAGCGATCATGGCCGTAGAAATTCTCATGCCCGCGCTCTCCCCGACGATGGAAGAGGGCAAGCTCGCCAAGTGGCTCAAGGCCGTCGGCGACACCGTGAAGTCCGGCGACGTCATCGCCGAGATCGAGACCGACAAGGCGACGATGGAAGTCGAGGCGATCGACGAGGGCGTCCTCTCGGCGATCCTCGTTCCCGCCGGCACCGAGGCCGTCAAGGTCAACACGCCGATCGCCGTGATCGGCGCCGACGCCTCCGACACCGCCGCCGGCTCGCCCGCCGCGGCGCCGGCTCCGGCCGCCGCCGCTCCGGCCGCGGCCCCGGCGACCGTCGCCGCCGCGCCGCTCGCCCCCGTCGCGCTCGAGCCGGACTATCCGGCCGGCACGGAGTTCGAGCACAAGACCGTCCGCGAGGCGCTGCGCGAGGCCATGGCGGAAGAGATGCGGCGTGACGCCGAGGTCTTCGTCATGGGCGAGGAGGTCGCCGAGTACCAGGGCGCCTACAAGATCACGCAGGGGCTCCTGCAGGAGTTCGGTGCCGAGCGCGTCATCGACACGCCGATCACCGAGCACGGCTTCGCCGGCCTCGGCGTCGGTGCGGCGCTGGCCGGTCTGAAGCCGATCGTCGAGTTCATGACGTTCAACTTCGCCATGCAGGCGATCGACCACATCATCAACTCGGCAGCCAAGACGCTCTACATGTCCGGCGGCCAGATGGGCTGCCCGATCGTGTTCCGCGGGCCGAACGGCGCCGCCGCCCGCGTCGGCGCCCAGCATTCCCAGGACTACGCCGCCTGGTATGCCCAGATCCCCGGCCTCAAGGTCGTCCAGCCGTGGTCGGCCGCCGACGCCAAGGCGCTGCTCAAGGCCGCGATCCGCGACCCGAACCCGGTGATCTTCCTCGAGAACGAGATCCTCTACGGCCAGTCCTTCGACGTGCCGGTCGGCGACTTCGTCGCCCCGATCGGCAAGGCGAAGATCGTGCGTCCGGGTTCGGACGTGACGCTGGTCTCCTTCGGCATCGGCATGACCTACACGATGAAGGCGGTGGCCGAACTCGAGGCGCTCGGCATCTCGGCCGAGGTGATCGACCTGCGCTCGATCCGTCCGCTCGACATCGAGACGGTGATCCGCTCGGTGCAGAAGACGGGTCGCTGCGTCACGGTGGAAGAGGGCTGGCCGATCTGCTCGATCGGCTCGGAGATCGCCTCGCGGCTGGTCTCGGAGGCCTTCGACTATCTCGACGCCCCGGTTCTCAAGGTGACGGGCAAGGACGTTCCGATGCCCTACGCCGCCAACCTCGAGAAGCTCGCCCTGCCGAACGTCGGCGAGGTGATCGAGGCGGTGCGCGCGGTGACCTACCGCTGATGTCCCGGAGCCGGTCGGGCAACCGATCGGCTTCCCGCCCGGCCGTCACCGGCCGACAGCTCGCGACACGATTTCGGGGGTCTTCATGCCCACCAACATCCTCATGCCCGCGCTCTCTCCCACCATGGAGAAGGGCAATCTCGCCAAGTGGCTCAAGGCCGTCGGCGACACCGTGAAGTCCGGCGACGTCCTCGCCGAGATCGAGACCGACAAGGCGACGATGGAAGTCGAGGCGGTCGACGAGGGTATCCTCGCCGCCATCCTCGTGCCGGCCGGCAGCACCGACGTCGCCGTCAACACGCCGATCGCCGTCATCGCCGGCGAAGGCGAGGACGTCGCCGCCGCCGCCGCTTCCGGTGGTGCCGCTCCGGCCCCCAAGGCCGCTGCTGCCCCGGCGCCTGCCGCGCCTGCTGCTGCCGCCGCTCCGGCGCCCGCCGCGGTTCCCGCCGGCCCAGCCCCGGTCGCCGCCTCCGGCGATCGCATCTTCGCCTCGCCGCTCGCCCGTCGGGTGGCCAAGGAGAAGGGTCTCGATCTGACGAAGATCGCCGGCTCCGGCCCGCGCGGCCGCATCGTCCTGAAGGACGTCGATGCCGCTTCCGCCGCCGGCACCGCCGTCGCCGGGGCGCCTGCCGCGGCGCCGAAGGCGGCCGCTTCTCCGGCCGCCGCCGCGCCGGCGGCTCTGCCGGCCGGTCCGTCGGACGAGGCGGTGCTGAAGCTGTTCGAGCCGGGCTCCTACGAGCTCGTGCCGCACGACGGCATGCGCAAGACCATCGCCAAGCGGCTGATGGAATCGAAGCTGACCGTGCCGCACTTCTACCTGTCGGTCGACGTCGAGCTCGACGCGCTGCTCGCGCTGCGCGCCCAGATCAACGCCGGCGCCCCGGTCAAGGACGGCAAGCCGGCCTTCAAGGTCTCGGTCAACGACTTCGTCATCAAGGGGTTGGCGCTGGCGCTCCAGCGCGTGCCGGATGCCAACGTGTCGTGGACCGACGGCGCGATGGTGAAGCACAAGTACTCCGACGTCGGCGTCGCCGTGTCGATCCCGGGCGGGCTCATCACCCCGGTGGTGCGCAAGGCCGAGCAGAAGTCGCTGTCGACCATCTCCAACGAGATGAAGGACTTCGCGGCGCGCGCCAAGGCCCGCAAGCTGAAGCCGGAAGAGTATCAGGGCGGCTCCACCGCCGTGTCCAACCTCGGCATGTTCGGCATCAAGGACTTCGCCGCCATCATCAACCCGCCGCACGCGACGATCCTGGCGGTCGGCGCGGGCGAGCAGCGGGTGGTGGTCAAGGACGGCGCCCCCGCCGTGGTGACCGCCATGACGGTGACGCTGTCGACCGACCATCGTGCGGTCGACGGTGCGCTCGGCGCCGAACTGATCTCCGCCTTCAAGGCGCTGATCGAAGCGCCGATGTCCATGCTGGTGTGAGGCGAGCCGCGGATCAAACCCTCCCCCTCGCGGGGAGGGTGGACCGCCGCAGGCGGGCCGGGTGGGGGTCTGAAAGCCCGAACGACGGAGGTCCTTCACCCTGAGGTGCGAGCGCGAGCGAGCCTCGAAGGGCGGAGGACCGATGGGCAGAGCCCATAATCGGGCGTGTGATGCGCCCGTCGACGGCTTCGTCCTTCGAGGCCCGGCCTTGCCGGGCACCTCAGGATGAAGCCGAACAGAGAGATCGAATGTCGCGGATCCCGTTCGGATCGACGTGACGGCAGGACGGAGAAAACTCCATGTCTCAATACGACGTCATCGTCATCGGTTCGGGCCCCGGCGGCTACGTGACCGCCATCCGCGCCGCCCAGCTCGGCTTCAAGACCGCCATCGTCGAGGCCAAGCACCTCGGCGGCATCTGCCTCAACTGGGGCTGCATCCCGACCAAGGCGCTGCTGCGCTCGGCCGAGATCTACCAGTTCATGAAGCATGCGGCGAACTTCGGCCTCAAGGTCGACAATCCCGGCTTCGATCTGGAAGCGATCGTCAAGCGTTCGCGCGGCGTCTCCGGTCAGCTCAACACCGGCGTCGGCTTCCTCCTGAAGAAGAACAAGGTCGACGTGATCTGGGGTCGCGCCATCCTGACCAACCCCGGCAACATCGTCGTCACCGGCACCGACAACGCCCCCAAGGGCGCGCTCGGCGGCGGTGAATACGAGGCCAAGCACATCATTCTGGCGACCGGCGCCAAGCCGCGCGTCGTCCCGGGCCTCGAGCCCGACGGCAAGCTGGTGTGGACCTATTTCGACGCGCTGAAGCCGACCTCGCTGCCCAAGACCATGCTGGTCGTCGGCTCGGGTGCCATCGGCATCGAGTTCGCGTCCTTCTACAACGCCCTCGGCGTCGACGTGACGGTGGTCGAGGTCATGGACCGCGTCCTGCCGGTCGAGGACGCCGAGATCTCGGCCGTCGCCAAGAAGAACTTCGAGAAGCTGGGTCTGAAGATCCACGTCGGCACCAAGGTGCTCGGCCTCGTCCGCCATGCCGACAGCGTCACCGCGACGCTCGAGGACAAGGCCGGCGTGCAGCGTCAGGTCGCCGTCGATCGCGTCATCTCGGCGGTCGGCGTCGTCGGCAACGTCGAGAACCTCGGTCTCGAGAAGCTCGGCGTGAAGACCGATCGCGGCTGCGTGGTGATCGACGAGTACGGCCGCTCGAACGTGCCGGGCATCTATGCCATCGGCGACGTCGCCGGCCCGCCGATGCTCGCCCACAAGGGCGAACACGAGGGCATCATCTGCATCGAGGCGATCGCCGGCAAACACCCGCACCCGATGGACAAGCAGAAGATCCCCGCCTGCACCTATTCCCAGCCGCAGGTCTCCTCGGTCGGTCTGACCGAAGAGAAGGCCAAGGCCGCGGGCTACGAGGTCAAGGTCGGCCGCTTCCCCTTCGTCGGCAACGGCAAGGCGATCGCCATGGGCGAGCCGGAGGGCCTGATCAAGGTCGTCTTCGACAAGAAGACCGGCCGCCTGCTCGGCGCCCACATGATCGGTGCGGACGTCACCGAGCTGATCCAGGGCTACGCCATCGCCATGAACCTCGAGACCACCGAGGAGGACCTGATCCACACCGTCTTCCCGCATCCGACCCTGTCGGAAATGATGCACGAGGCGGTGCTGGACAGCGAAGGCCGCGCCATCCACGTCTGACGCCGGACGGCACATCCTGCGAGCGATTCCGAGAAGGCGGCGGGCCGAAAGCCCGCCGCCTTCCTGCGTTTCGGGCCACCCGTCGCATTCGCACGTACAAAAATGATGAAATATCGTGCAGGTCGCATTTTCGGGCTTCCGACTCGGTCTGTGTTAGGCAATCGTTCAGTATTGCTGCACTTGTCTTTCCGTAGCGTCATGTCGAGAAACGGGGAGCGGGAACCATGGTTGCGGGTGTCCAGGCGGACGAGGGAAGCGGGCAGTCTCTGGACGGAATTCTCCAGTGCTCCGGCGCAGCACGCGACCTCGCCGAACAGAAGGTCGCCGAGATCCGCGCCATCACCCGCCGCATGAAGATCCTCGCGCTCAACGCCCTGATCGAGGCGGCGCGGGCCGGTGACGCCGGACGTGGCTTCGCCGTCGTCAGCCAGGAGGTGCGGGGGATCTCCGACGAGGTCGACGCGCTCGCCCGCGGGCTCGACACCGAACTCGGCGGCGAGATCGAGACCGTGGCGCGGCTCGCCCGCTCGATGGCCGAGACCGCCCACGGCGACCGCATGGTCGATCTGGCGCTGAACGCCGTCGAACTGATCGACCGCAATCTCTATGAGCGCTCCTGCGACGTCCGCTGGTGGGCGACCGACAGCGCCGTGGTCGAGGCCGCGGCGACGACCGATCCGGGCCTCCATGCCTTCGCTGCCGATCGCCTCGGCGTCATCCTGCGCGCCTACACGGTCTATCTCGACCTCTGGCTGATCGACCCGTCCGGCCGGGTGATCGCCAATGGGCGGGCCGACCGTTTCGCCGTCGCCGGACAGTCGGTCGCCGATCGGCCGTGGTTCCGTACCTCCATGGGGCTCGCCACCGGCGACGACTTCCATGCCGAGGACGTGACGCGCGAGCCGCTGCTCGGCGACGCCGGCGTCGCGACCTTCGCCACGGCGGTGCGCGCAGGCGGCGCCACCCGCGGCCGGCCGCTCGGCGTGCTCGCCGTCCATTTCGACTGGGAGCCGCAGGCCTGCGCCATCGTCGAGGGTATTCGGCTGGGCGATCGCGCCGGCATCGCCCGCGTGCTGCTGGTCGATCGTCGCCGCCGCGTCATCGCTGCCTCCGACGGTCGTGGCATGCTCTCCGAGACGCTGACCTTCGATCCGCGCGGCCGCACCTCCGGCTACGAGCGGCGCCCCGACGGCAGCTTCCTGGCCTTCCACGCCACGCCCGGATATGAGACCTATGCGGGACTGGGCTGGCACGGCGTCATCGTCGAGCCGGCGGATCGCGCGACCGCCCGTCGATCCTGACCGGTCGCGGGCGACGGGGAGGGGACGCATGGACGACGTCGCGACGCCGACGGCGGGCGGAAAGCGCCGCCGCGGGCGGATGATCCTGATCGGCATCGGCATTCTGGCGCTGCTCGGCCTCTTTGGCCCGATGGCGCTGCGCGCCTGGATCGCCCGCGACCTCTGCCCGACCGTCGTCACCCGTTCCGGCACATCCGCCGGCGCCCGCTGGGAGGTCGCCCGTTCCGACTGCGGCGACGGCCGTATCGTCCATCAGCTGCGCATCGTGCCCAACAAGGGCTGGTCGACGCTGGTCTACGAGACCTCGGGCGGCTCGCTCCCGGTGTCGTGGAGCCAGGAGGGCTTCCTCGGCAAGCTCGAACTCGACCATCCGCTGGAAGGCGAGGCGAGCCTCGTCCTCGACGTGCCGCTCGACATCAAGGGCCGGCCGAAGGAGATCATCCGCGTCAAGGCCGGCCGGCGTCTTCCGCCGGCGTGAGAGCGAGCTCCGACGTCTTCCGCCGGCGTGAGGAGACGCACGGCGCTTGCCGCATCGTCCCTTCTCCCCTCCGCGGGAGAAGGTGGCCCGCAGGGCCGGATGAGGGGGCGCGCGCCAGTGCATGCGGGACGGTCGACCGGGATGTGCCTTCGGCACCACCCCTCATCCGCCCTTCGGGCACCTTCTCCCGCAAGGGGAGAAGGAAGATCCCGGCGACGTCCTCGAGAATCGGCCACCTCCGCCCCTTCCGGGCAGCGGCTTTGCGCTCGCGCGTGCTTGCCCGCGCGTGGGAGGGCCTATATCAGAGGCGAACGTCGGCACGTCGCCCGACGGAAGGAGAGATCCGCCGATGGTCAACGTGGTCGACACCCTCGCCGGCAAGCGCCCGCAGGGCGACAAGGTCCGCCATCCCGAGAAGGCTCATCGCCCCGATCAACCGGTGGCGCGCAAGCCCGCCTGGATCCGCGTCAAGGCGCCGGGCTCGCCGGTCTACAACGAGACGCAGAAGATCGTCCGCGACAACAAGCTGGTCACGGTCTGCGAAGAGGCGGGCTGCCCCAACATCGGCGAATGCTGGTCGAAGAAGCACTCGACCTTCATGATCATGGGCGACACCTGCACCCGCGCCTGCGCCTTCTGCAACGTCGCGACCGGCAAACCGCAGCCGCTCGACCCGGAAGAGCCGGAGAACGTGGCGATCGCCGTCGAGAAGCTCGGCCTGACCCACGTGGTCGTCACCTCCGTCGACCGCGACGACCTCGACGACGGCGGCGCCGCCCACATCGCCGCGACCATCCGCGCGATCCGCGCCAAGTCGCCGGCGACCACGATCGAGGTGCTGACCCCGGACTTCCTCAAGAAGGACGGTGCGCTCGAGATCGTCGTGGCGGCGAAGCCCGACGTCTTCAACCACAATCTCGAGACGGTGCCGGGCAACTACCTGACGGTCCGCCCCGGCGCCCGCTATTTCCATTCGATCCGCCTGCTGCAGCGGGTGAAGGAGCTCGATCCGGAGATCTTCACCAAGTCCGGCATCATGGTGGGCCTCGGCGAGGAGCGCAACGAAGTGCTCCAGCTGATGGATGACCTGCGCTCTGCCGACGTCGACTTCATCACCATTGGCCAGTACCTCCAGCCGACCAAGAAGCACCACGAGGTGACGCACTTCGTCACCCCCGAGGAGTTCAAGTCCTACGAGACGGTCGCCTATACCAAGGGCTTCCTGATGGTCTCGGCGAGCCCGCTGACCCGCTCGTCGCACCACGCCGGCGACGACTTCGCGCGGCTGCGCGCGGCGCGTGCCGCCAAGAGCGCCTGATGCCGGCCTTCTCCACGACGCGCCGGGTCCGCCATTCGGCGGAGAACATGTTCGACCTCGTCGCCGACGTGGAGAAATACCCCCGCTTCGTCCCCCTCTGCGCCGCGCTGCGCGTCAGGGCGCGCGAGGACGGGGGCGAGGGCAGGGCGGTGCTGATCGCCGACATGACGGTGTCGTTCAAGCTGGTGCGCGAGACCTTCACCTCGCGCGTCGAACTCGACCGCGAGAAGCGCGAGATCCGCGTGACCTATCTCGACGGGCCCTTCAGCCGGCTGGAGAACGTCTGGACCTTCCGCGAGACCGGCGAGAAGACCTGCGACGTCGGCTTTTCGATCGCCTACGAGTTCCGGAGCCGCACACTCGGCGTCCTGATGGGCGCGATGTTCGACCGCGCCTTCCGCACCTTCGCCGAAGCCTTCGAGAAGCGGGCGGACGCGGTCTACGGGCGGGGCTGAGGCGCCCGGCGCCTTGACAGCCGACCGCCGCCGCCGCCAGCATGGCAGAAACGAAATCGTCGTCCTCGGCCCCCGCGCGGGCCGGACGTTGCCGGACCCGGGAGAGACGGCGATGCCCCGCTCGCCCAATGCCGTCGACTTCTGGCGCGGTTTCGCCCTGGTCGAGATCTTCGTCAACCACATCCCCGGCAACCTGTGGGAGCAGTTCACCCACAAGGTGGTGTCGCAGTCGGATTCGGCCGAACTCTTCGTCTTCCTCGCCGGCTGGTCGCTGATCCATGCGGTCGGCCGCCCCGAGGATCCGCGCCCGGCGGCCCCGCTGGTGATGCGGCTCTTCCTTCGGGCCGGCAAGCTCTACGCCGCCCACATGGTGATCGTCATGGCGGCCATCGCCATGCTCGCCGCCGCCTCGAAGCTGCTCGACAACCCGCTGCTGCTCGACTGGTTCAACGCCTCGGCGGTCTTCACCGCCCCGGTCGAGGCCCACATCGGCCTCGTCCTGCTGACCCACCAGCTCGGCTATTTCGACATCCTACCGCTCTACGTCGTGCTGCTCTTCGCCTCGCCCTTCATCGCGCTGCTGCATCGACGCTGGCCGTCGGCGCTGCTGCCGCTCTCGCTGGCGCTGTGGCTGGTCTGCCTCGTCGGCGAGTTCACCTTCGACACCTGGCCGACCCAGGGCGAATGGTTCTTCGATCCGCTGTGCTGGCAGCTCGCCTTCGTGCTCGGCTTCGTGCTGGCCCAGCCGACGGGGCTCGGCGCTCGGGTGCGTCGTCACATCGGCAAGATCCGGCTCGTCGCCCTGCCGGTGATCGCCTTCGCCGCCTGGGCGCGCTGGGCGGGCTGGGAACTCGACCCGACGACGGCGCCGGAGCCGCATCTCCTCTTCGTCAACGACAAGAGCTTCCTGACGCCGACGCGGATCGGCCAGTTCCTGCTCCTCGCCGCGCTCGCCTCGGCGTTGTGGCCGCCGATCGAGCGCAGCCTGCCGGCGTTGGGGCGTGCCTTGTCGCTCCTCGGGCGCAATTCGCTGCTGGTCTTCTGCATCGGCTCGCTGGTGAGCCTCGCCGCCCAGATCCTGCGATTCGTGTTTCGAAGCGGCATCGTCGGCGATACGATCATCGTCGCCGGTGGACTGGCGGTCCTGTTCACGGCTGCGGCCGTTGCCGACTGGTGGGAACGACAGCGATGACACGACGCCTCCGCGCGATCGCGGCACTCCTCGCCGCCCTGACGACGATCGTCGCGCTGCCGGCGGCGGCCGAGCCGCAGTTGGCGCCGATGCCGAGCGAATGCGCCGCGACCGGCACCGACGGCGCCCCGGCGGTCGCTTTTCCCCATCTCGTCCGCGCCATGACGCAGCATCAGGAGATCGTCGTGCTGGCGATCGGCAGTTCGGTCCTCGGCGGCGCGCGCCCCGGCGGCGACTATTACGGACTGGTCGAGCGCTTCCTCGAGACGACCTTCAAGGGCCTCCAGGTGCAGATCGTCCAGCGTGGCGTCTCCGGCGAACTCGCCCGCGACGGCGCCGAACGCATCCGCCTCGAGGTCGCCCGCAATGCGCCCGACGTCGTCTTCTGGCAGGTGGGCACCGCCGACGCCATGGCGGGCATGGACCCGGCCGAGACCCGGGAGATCATCCGCTCCACCATCCGCTGGCTCGCCGAACACGAGGTCGACACCGTGCTGATCGGCCTGCACTACACGGCGAGCCTGCGCGACGACCCGCAGTATCAGGCGATGCGCGAGGCGATCAACGAGGTGGCGCGGCAGGAGGGCGTGCTGCGCATCCGCCGCTACGAGGTCGGCGAGACGCTCGCCCGGCTGAAGAAGCTGCCGAGCGACGCCGCGCTCTTCGACGACCGGTCGGGCATCGGCGACGCCTGCATGGCCGAACATCTGGCCCGCGCGCTCGCCACCGGCCTCTTCGCCCGTCGTGTCCCCAAGGACCTCGACAAACCGCCGGCGAGCCCCAAGTGACGCTCGGAAGCCCCTGTCGCGGCCCACGCCGACCCGACGATGGAGACGAAATGGACGCCCCTGCGACGCCGCCGATCCGCCGTGCCCCGCGCGCCGCTCTCGCTGCCCTGATCGTCACCTGCGGACTTCTCGCCCCGCTCCGCTCCGCCGGTGCCGGCGAAGCGCCGTCGCTGCCCGGACCCGTCTGCGACGCGCCGGCCGACCTGCTGCGGCTCGCCCGGCCGCTGCCGCGCTTCGCCGCCCGGCTCGCCGACGGCTCGCCGATCCGCGTCGTCGCCCTCGGCTCGTCGTCGACCTTCGGTCTCGGCGCCACCTCGCCGGCGGCGACCTATCCGGCCCGCCTCGAGGCCGAGCTGCGTTCCGCACTGCCGGGGCGAAACGTCACGGTGATCAACCGCGGCATCAACGGCAACGTCACGCGCGACGAGTTGCTGCGCTTCGACCACGACGTTCTCGCCGAGCGACCGGATCTCGTCGTCTGGCAGGTCGGGACCAACACGCTGCTCAAGGGGCAGGACATGTGGTCGGTGTTCCTCGACGTCCGCGCCGGCGTCCGCCGCCTCGCCGCGATCGGCACCGACGTCCTGCTGATGAACCTGCAATATTCGCCGACCGTTCTCGCCCGTCCGAACCACCCCGACATGCTCGATCTGGTGGCTGTCGCCGGCCACGAGACGCACGTCGGCGTCTTCGACCGCTTCGCGATCATGAAGAGCTGGAGCGAGCGGCGGCACTACGACTTCGCCACCTTCATCACCCCGGACGGGCTGCACATGAACGACTGGGGCTACGGCTGTCTGGCCAAGCTCCTCGCCGCGACCCTCGTCCGGGCGCCCGAACGGCAGGCCGTCGGCCGCTGAGCGCGGGGAGGGCGGCTCAGGCCGACGTGGTCTCGGCCTGCACGGTGTTCTGCGCTCGCAGCATCGCCTCGAAGGCGTCGGCCGGCAGCGCGGGGGCGTAGAGGAAGCCCTGGACGTAGTCGCAGCCGATGTCGCGCAGGATGTCGCGCTGGCGTTCGGTCTCGACGCCCTCGGCGACGACCTCGAGGCCGAGCCGGTGCGCCATGACGATGATCGCCTCGCAGATGTCGAGACCGACCCCCTCGAGGTCGGCGACGAAGGAGCGGTCGATCTTCAGGGTGTCGATGTCGAAGCGTCGGAGATAGGCGAGCGACGAGTAGCCCGTGCCGAAGTCGTCGATGGCGATCTGGATCCCGGCGTCGCGGAAGGCCAGCAGGTTGGCCTTGGCGATCGGGTCGGCGTGGAGCAGCAGGCCCTCGGTGATCTCGATGGCGACGGCGCGGCCGTCGAGCCCCTTCGCCGGCAATTCGTCGATCCAGCCGATCTCCGCGAAGTGGCTGCTGCGGAACTGGGCCGGCGACTGGTTGACCGTGATCTGGAAACGGGGGTCGAACTCGCTGCGGCAGCGGGCGACCTCGTCGATCGCCCGACGCGCCACCCAGTCGCCCAGCGGCACGATCAGGCCGGTCTCCTCCGCCAGCGGAATGAAGGCCCCGGGGCTGACCATGCCGCGGGTCGGATGCTGCCAGCGGATCAGCGACTCGGCCTTGGTGATACGGCCGGTGGCGAGTTCGATGATCGGCTGGAAATGGACCACGAACTGCTCTTCCGCAACGGCGCGGCGGAGGTCGTTGGCCAGCCGCATCCGGTCGACCGCCGCCTGTTCGAGCGCCGGCGTGAAGTAGTGCAGGCAGTTGCGCCCCGACGCCTTGGCGACATAGAGGGCCTGATCGGCGTTCTTGAACAGATCCTCCAACGAGCGCGTGTCGTCGGGATAGATCGAGATGCCGATGCTGGCCGACATGAAGACCAGCTCGTAACCGATCGTCGCGGGCGCCTCGAAGCGCTGCAGCACCTCCTGCGCCATCGCCCCGGCCGCGCCGCCGTCGGCGATGTCGGTGAGGACGAGCGCGAACTCGTCGCCGCCGATCCGGGCGATCGTGTGCTCGGGGGGGACATGCTCGCGCAGGCGGTTCGCGACTTCGGCGAGCAGCAGATCGCCCGTAGAATGGCCGAGCGTGTCGTTGACTTCCTTGAAGCGGTCGAGATCGATCAGCAGCAGCGCCATCTTCGAGCCGTTCGCGTCGGCCTGCTCCGCGCCCTGTTGGAGGCGTGCGTGGAACATGTGCCGGTTGGGCAGCCCGGTGATGGAATCGTAGTTGGCCTGCCGGCGGATCATGTCCTCGGCCGACTTGCGCTCGGTGATGTCGCTGGCCACGGAGACGTAGTTGAGGACGTTGCCGGCGGCATCCTTCACGACCGTGATGGTCGTCTCCTCGATGTAGGACTCACCGGACTTGCGCCGGTCCCACATCTCGCCGGTCCACAGGCCGTCCTTCGACAGCGTTTCCCAGATCTCCTCGTAGAAGCGTTCGTCGTGGCGGTCCGACCTGAACATCTGCACCGAGCGCCCTTCGACGTCGGCGAAGGAATAGCCGGTGAGGCGCGTGAAGGCGGGGTTGGTGGCGATGATCCGGCGGTCGGCATCGGCGACCAGGATCGCTTCGGACGTCGTCTCGTAGACCGTGGCGGCGATGCGCTGCTGCTCCTGCGCCTTCTTCTGCTCGGTGATGTCGAGAACGTAGACCAGTCGGTACGGTCGCCCGGTCTCCGAGGGAAACGGCGCCGAATCCGACCAGACCGTGAGATGGGCGCCGTCTCGGCGCATGACGTCCCACTCGCCGCCGAGATGCCCGCCGTGGTCGAGGAACCCCCTGTGACGCGCCAGCACCGCGTCGTGGGTCTGCGCCGGGAACACCATCAGGAAGTTGTTCCCGGTCATCTCGTCGACGGTGTAACCGTAGACGGCAGCATAGGCGGGGTTCACCGATACGTAGACGCCGTCGTAGTCGATGACGGCGATCCCTACCGGCGCGCGACTCAGGATCGCCCGCATGAGGTCTTCCGGATCGCGTTCTTCGATCTGCTTCATGCCGGTACCTCGCCGAGTGACCGATTCTGCCGATCTTGAGTGATTTGGGAATGATTCGCAGCTGCTTTTTCTCGAGGTCGTCTTCGAATGGTAAAAAAGAAGACGGTTCTTCGACTGTGGCCGTCGTATCCCCCGAGGCGAAGCGACCGGTGCCGGAAGGGCGAGACGGGGTGTCGGCGGCGCGACCGAGATCGGCGTGCGACACGCCGATGATTACGCAGAAATACTTCCGTGTCTTCTGGCGGTGCGACGGCAACCGTTCGTAAAGCGCGCCGGCAATACGATCCTCGCCGTCGATCATGAAGCACTTCGCTCCCTCCCGACCGTCACAGAGCGCTGGCGCCCTCACCGCGATCACACCGATCTCGGCCTCGTCGGACGGCCCTCCTCGGATCGCAGTGCCCATCGCCGGATCGGATCGAGCCCTCTCCGCACCTCTCGTGCGGGGTGACGACCGCCCTCGGCCCAACGAACGAGCAGGAGACTCGCCGTGAACACATTGACCAGACGTGGATTCGGAGCGGGCGTATGGGCCGTGACGGTCGCCGCCACCGGCATCGGCCGCCTCGGCGCGGCCTTCGCCGCGACGGTCGGGCGCAACGCGGCCGGCGAGTATCCGATCGGCCCGAAGGTCGTCACGACAACCGAGCGGACGATCGTTCCGGGGGCGCTGCCCACGGCCAAGGCCGAGGTCTACGAACTGGCGAAATACGACGCGCTCGGCATCGGTAACTGGACCTGGGGCAAGGGCGCAGCGCCGGTGACCCGGCTCGATCTGATGCCGACCGGCTGGGATGCCGCGGCGGCCGACGGGAAGCGCCGTCTGCTCAAGTTCTTCACCATCTCCGACATCCACATCACCGACAAGGAGGCCCCCAATCAGGGCATCTATCTCCAGCGGCTGCATCCGGAACTGGCGGTGACGGCGTCGCTGTGTTCGGGCGTGATGCTCTACACGACGCATGTGCTCGACGCCGCGGTGCAGACGATCAACCGGCTCCATGCGAAGGCGCCCTTCGACTTCGGCCTGTCGCTCGGCGACGTCGCCAACTCCACGCAGTACAACGAGCTGCGCTGGTACATCGACGTGCTCGACGGCAAGGAGATCCGGCCGAGTTCGGGCGCCCATCTCGGCGCCGACAGCATCGAGTTCCAGAAGCCGTTCAAGGCGGTGGGGCTCGACAAGTCGATCCCCTGGTATCAGGTGCTCGGCAACCACGACCACTTCTGGCTCGGGTCGGTCTCGGTCGATCACGGCCCGCGGCCCGACCTCCGGGCCTCCTACGTCTCCGACGAGGTCTTCGCCGCCGGCGACGTGCTCGCCGACCCGTCGCGGATCGTCGACCACACCTACTACATGGGCGTGTTCGACGGATCGAAGCCCTACGGCGATCTCGCCTTCGCCGGCCCGGTCGGGGCGTTCGCGACGCCGCCGAAGGTCGCCGCCGATCCGGACCGGCGGTCGCTGACCACCGCGGAGTGGATGAAGGAGTTCTTCGAGACGACGTCGAACCCGGTCGGACACGGGTTCGATCGGGCCGCCGCCGAGAAGGGCTTCGCCTGCTACAGCTTCGTACCGAAGGCGGACGTACCGATCCGGGTGATCTCGCTCGACGACACCCAGAAGGACGACGACAAGTCGCTCGACATCCATGGTCACGGCTTCCTCGACGAGGCGCGCTGGACCTGGCTGAAGAAGGAACTGGCGGCGGGCGATGCGGCCGGTCAGCTGATGATCATCGCCGCCCACATCCCGATCGGCGTCGAGCCGAGCGAGCCGCGCTCGGAGATGAGCTGGTGGCTCGATCCGCAGAACGCCGTGACGCTGCCCGACCTGCTCGCCGAGCTGCATTCCCACCCCAATCTCCTGATGTGGCTCGCCGGCCACCGTCACCTCAACACGGTGAAGGCCTTCGTCTCGCCCGATCCGGTCGGCGCGCCGGAGAAGGGCTTCTGGCACGTCGAGACCTGCTCGCTGCGCGACTTCCCGCAGCAGATGCGCACCTTCGAGATCTTCCTCAACCGCGACCACACGATCACCATCGAGACGGTCAACGTCGACCCGTCGGTCGAGGAGGGAACGCCGGCGGCGATCTCGCGCCGTTACGCGGTGGCGGCACAGCAGCTGGTGAAGGCGGACATCCGTACCTTCAACCCGACGAAGGATCCGACCATCGCGCCGATGCCGTCGGGGTCCTACAACGCGCGGCTGATCAAGAAGCTCGATCCGGCGATGACGGCGCGGCTGAAGGCGCTCCATCCGACGCCGTGAGCGGCACGACGACCACGACCATCCCCCATGCGCCCCGCCGGTTCGCCTCGAGCCGGCGGGGTCGTCGTGTCAGAGGGCGCTCGTGTCAGAAACTGGCCTTCACGCCGACGATCGGACCGTGCTGGACGATGTCGTAGACGTAGCCGCCATGGGTATGGTCGATGCCGAGACCGCGATAGCCGGCGAGCAGCGTGTAGCGATCGTCGTACTTCCAGCCGACGCCGCCGAAGGCGTCCCACGACAATTTCGAGCCGGTGTCGGAGCCGCCGGCGAGGGCCCAGGAAGTCAGGTACCAGCGGTCGGAGAGGCGGAAGCCGGCGTGGGCGCCGAGCATCGGATCGACCCAGACCTCGTCGGTGTCGCCGGAGCGGGTGATGCCGAAGCCGGGCAGGCTCAGCTGCGCGTCGGTCTTCACCCGGTAGAGGCGGGCGCCCGCCATCAGGTCGAGGTTCCAGACCCGATCGTCGACGACCCTCCAGCCGAGGCCGCCGGAAACGACGAGGGTCGAGCTCGACAGGGTCAGAGAGGACGAGGCGGGGGTCGCGAAGCGCTCGTCGACCGAAAGTTTCGAATACATCACGTCGCCCCACAGGATCAGCCGATCCCTGCGGGCATAGACGATGCCCATCAGCGCGCCGTCGAGCTTCGACAGGATGTCGCCGAAGCCCATGTCGACCCGGGCTGCGGGCAGCGGCGGCAGGGTGGCGGTGTCGCCGTGGAAGCCCGAGAACCAGCCGTAGCTGGTGACCTCGATCTGCCAGCCGGCAGGCTCGGCTCCCGCCGGCCGTGCCGGGCCGGCCTCCGCGGCGGCGATCGTGACGGTGAGCATCGCCGCGGCGATCCCGGGGATCCTGGCATTCGTTCCGAATTTCGACATCGTGGCCGCCTGTCCGATCGTCTCACCGATTCTCGCATCCTCCATTCCAGACGTCCGGAGGACGGAAGCAAGCGGGCCGATCGTCGCCCCGGCCTCAGAGGTCGGCGACGCGGTCGGACAGGGGGGGGGAGCATCCACATCCCCCTCCCACCTTGACATCTCCCGCCATCGCGCCTATGTCCCGCGCCATTCCACACGCGTGGGGTCGGGCGCTCGGTACCGAGAAGGATGTCTCGGGGCCGTCAAGCGTCCTACCGGTGTTTCTCGCACGAGAAACATTCTGCCCCCGCGGAGGTTCAACCGGTAAAGGAGAAGAGAGCCATGGCTCTGCCCGATTTCACCATGCGTCAGCTGCTCGAGGCCGGCGTCCACTTCGGTCACCAGAAGCACCGCTGGAACCCGAAGATGGCCCAGTTCATCTTCGGCACCCGCAACAACATCCACATCATCGACCTCGCGCAGACCGTTCCGCTGCTGCATCAGGCGCTCAAGGCGGTGTCCGACACCGTCGCTCGTGGCGGCCGCGTGCTCATCGTCGGCACCAAGCGCCAGGCCCAGGAGCCGGTCGCCGATGCGGCCCGTCGCTCCGCCCAGTACTTCGTCAACGCCCGCTGGCTCGGCGGCATGCTGACCAACTGGAAGACCATCTCCAACTCGATCACCCGTCTGCGCAAGATCGAGACGATGCTCGGTGGCGAGGCCCAGGGCCTCACCAAGAAGGAGCGTCTGAACATGGACCGCGACCGCGTGAAGCTCGACCGTTCGCTCGGCGGCATCAAGGACATGGGCGGCCTGCCGGATCTGGTCTTCGTGATCGACACCAACCGTGAGGCCCTCGCCATCCAGGAAGCCCGTCGTCTGGGCATCCCGGTCGCCGCGATCCTCGATTCGAACTGCGATCCGGACGGCATCACCTATCCGATCCCGGGCAACGACGACGCCGGCCGCGCCATCGCCCTCTACACCGACCTGATCGCCCGCGCCGCCATCGACGGCCTGTCGCGCGCTCAGGGCGACATGGGTGTGGACATCGGCGCCTCCGACGCTCCGGTCGAGGAAGCCATCCTGTCGGGCGAAGAAGCCGCGCAGTGATCCCTTCGGACGGCCCGGGGCTTCTCCGGGCCGTTCGTCACCCGCTCGTCGTCGAATCGCGTTTCGATGACGTCAGAGGCGGATGGTTCGAGCAGGCCGTGCCGATGGCGCGGTACCCCGTGTTCCCGTCCGTCGCCGAGGCCTCCGCCTCGGCCGTTTTTCATCACAGCACCCCCCAGAGGCCAACATGAGCATCTCTGCTTCCCAGGTGAAGGAACTCCGCGACAAGACCGGCGCGGGCATGATGGACTGCAAGGCCGCTCTCGCCGAGAACGCCGGCGACATGGAGGCCGCGGTCGACTGGCTGCGCAAGAAGGGCCTGTCGAAGGCCGCCAAGAAGTCCGGCCGCACCGCCGCCGAGGGTCTCGTGGGCGTCGCCACCGACGGCCTGCGCGGCGCCGTCGTCGAGGTCAACTCCGAGACTGACTTCGTCGCCCGCAACGAAGGCTTCCAGGCCGTCGTCAAGGGCATCGCCCAGCTGGCGCTCGGCGCCGAGGGCGACGTCGCCAAGCTCGCCGCCACCGCCCTGCCGTCGACCGGCAAGTCGGTGACCGACAGCCTGACCGACGCGGTGGCCACCATCGGCGAGAACATGCAGCTGCGCCGCACGGCCGCGCTGTCCGTCGCCGACGGCGTGGTCGCGTCCTACGTCCACAACCAGGTCGCCGACGGCATGGGCAAGATCGGCGTGCTCGTCGCGCTCGAGTCCGCCGCCGACAAGGCCAAGCTCGCCGCCCTCGGCAAGCAGATCGCCATGCACGTCGCCGCCCACGATCCGACCCCGGCCGCCGTGCGCACCGAGGAGATCGACCCGGCGATCGTCGAGAAGGAACGTCAGATCTTCTCCGCTCAGGCGCTCGAGTCCGGCAAGCCGGCCGCCGTCGTCGAGAAGATGGTCGAGGGCCGCATCCGCAAGTTCTACGAGGAGGTCACCCTCCTGAAGCAGAACTTCGTGATGAACCCCGAGCTGACCGTCGAGGGCCTCGTCGCCCAGGCCTCCAAGGATCTCGGCACCCCCGTCACCATCAAGGCCTTCGTGCGCATGGTGATCGGCGAGGGCATCGAGAAGGAGACCTCGGACTTCGCCGCCGAAGTGGCCGCCGCCGCGGGCGTCTGATCCGAGCATCGAACGATTGAAGAAAGGCCGTCCGCGAGACCCGCGGGCGGCCTTTTCTCTTATTGAGGCCCGGTTGATGACGAAACGCCGTGCTTCGTGTATTGCCAGCCCGCACGCGCGAGGCGCATCGCGACTCGCCCCGCCGCCCGACCGAAGGAGCCACGAATGACCGAGACCCTCGCCTGGAAACGCGTCCTTCTGAAGCTCTCGGGCGAGGCGCTGGCCGGTGGCGCGCCGCTCGGCATCGACACCGACGTGGTCGGCCGCATCGCCGACGCCATCGTCGCCGCCCGGGCGCTCGGCGCCGAGATCGGCATCGTCATCGGCGGCGGCAACCTCTTCCGCGGCGCCTGGCTGCAGAAGCAGGGCACCGACCGCGTCACCGGCGACCACATGGGCATGATGGCGACGGTGATGAATGCGCTCACCATGCGCGAGGCGCTGAGCGCCCGCGGGCTCAAGGCCAAGGTCTTCTCCGGCCTGTCGATGCCGGCCGTCGCCGACGACTTCACCCAGCGCCACGCGCTCGAGGCGTTGGCGACCGACGGCGTCGCGCTCTTCGCCGGCGGCCTCGGCACGCCGTTCCTCACGACCGACACCACGGCGGCGATGCGCGCCTCGGAGATGCGCTGCGACGCCATCTTCAAGGCGACCAACGTCGACGGCGTCTATACCGCCGACCCCAAGAAGGACCCGACGGCGACCCGCTTCGATCGTCTGACCTTCGACGAGGCGATCGGCCGCGATCTCAAGGTGCTCGATACGGCGGCTTTCGCACTTGCCCGCGACAACGCTATTCCGATAATCGTGTTCTCGCTCGAGGAGCCCGCCGCCCTGATCGAGGTGCTGAAGGGCTCCGGCCGCGCCACCCTGGTGGCCGGACGCGAGGCCTGACCGGCCCGCGCCGCGACGCAAGACGCTTTTCATCACGGGCGCCGGGGCCGATCCCCGTGTCGTCCGGGCCCGCTCCGAGCGATCGCCTCGCCGGCCGGGCCGATCCCGAGGAAGCTTTCCGAGGAAGTCCCCATGGCACACAAGTTCGACATCGAAGACATCAAGCGCCGCATGGGCCAGGCGGTCCACGTCTACAAGGAAGAACTCTCGGGCCTGCGCACCGGTCGCGCCTCCACCCACCTGCTCGAGCCGGTGACGGTCGAGGCCTACGGCGCCCGCATGCCGCTGTCGCAGGTCGCCACCGTCTCGGTGCCCGAGTCGCGCATGCTGCTGGTCTCGGTCTGGGATCGCGGCATGGCCGGCGCGGTGGAGAAGGCGATCCGCGAGGCGAACCTCGGCCTCAACCCGATCTCCGAAGGCGCGACGCTGCGCGTGCCGATCCCGGAGCTCAACGCCGAGCGCCGCAAGGAGCTGGTCAAGGTCGCCCACAAATATGCCGAGGCGGCCCGCGTCGCCGTCCGTCACGTCCGCCGCGACGGCATCGACAGCCTGAAGAAGGCGGTGAAGGACGGCATGAGCGAGGACGAGGAGTCCCGTCTCGCCGATCGCGTCCAGAAGCTCACCGACGAGACGGTGGTCGAGATCGACAAGCTGCTCGCCGCCAAGGAGCAGGACATCACCAAGGTCTGATCCGGGTCACGGACGGGACGGGGACCGAGCACATGAGCATGGCGTCCGATGGTTCGATCGAACGCGACCTCGCCGGTGCCGCCGGCGAGGTGCCGAACCACGTCGCCCTGATCATGGACGGCAACGGCCGTTGGGCGCAGGCTCGCGGCCTGCCGCGCACCGAAGGCCATCGCCGCGGCATGGAGACGGTGCGCCGCATCATCCGCCACGCCTCGCGGCGCGGCGTCGGCCATCTGACGCTCTATTCCTTCTCCTCGGAGAACTGGCGTCGGCCGGCGGAGGAAGTCGGGTTCCTGATGGGGCTCCTCAAGTACTTCATCCGCCGCGACCTCGCCGAGCTCCATGCCGAGAACGTCCGCATCTCGGTGATCGGCGAACGCGGCGACCTCGCTCCCGACATCGCCGCGCTGCTCGCCGAGGCCGAGGACCTGACGCGGGCGAACACCGGCCTGCGCCTGATCATCGCCTTCAACTACGGTTCGCGCGACGAGATCGTGCGCGCTGCCCGCATCCTCGCCGAGCGGGTAGCCCGCGGCGAGATTTCGGCCGACGCGATCGATCGCGACGCCTTCGCCAATGCCCTGTGGACCGACGGGATCCCCGATCCCGATCTACTGATCCGCACCTCGGGCGAGAAGCGGCTCTCCAACTTCCTCATGTGGCAGGCGGCCTATTCCGAGCTGGTCTTCTCGCCCGTGCTCTGGCCCGACTTCGACGAGGCCGCCTTCGACGCGGCGATCGACGAATACAACGGCCGCGAACGCCGCTTCGGCGGCATCGGCGTCTCCCTGGGGGCCAAATGACCGACGCGAACCCGGCCTCCGACAAGGCACGCGAACTGAAGCTGCGCGTCGCCTCGGCCGTGGTGATCGCGCCCGTCGCCCTCGGTGTCACCTGGGCGGGCGGGACGGCCTTCTCGCTCCTCGTCGTCCTCTGCGGCGTCGTCATGGCGTCCGAATGGGCGACCATCGCCATGGGCCGCTCCTGGGCGCCGCTGCGCCTCGTCCAGCTGGCGCTGGTCGGCCTCGCCGTCGCGGTCGGCGTCGGGCTGGTGCCGGCCGCGGGCAAGGTCGCGGTGCTGCTCTCGGCCGGCGCGATGTTCGCCGCCGCCGCGGTCGGTTTCGTCGAGGCGAGGGCAGGGACCGTCGCCGGGGCAGACCGCTGGGCGCCCTTCGGACCGTTCTACGCGGTGCTGCCGTCGCTCTCGCTCGAGCTTCTTCGCGAAGGCCCCTCCGGGCTCGCGCAGGTGATCTTTCTCTTCGCCGTGGTCTGGGCGACCGACATCGCCGCCTATTTCACCGGTCGGGCGATCGGTGGACCGAAGCTGTGGCCGGCGGTGTCGCCGAAGAAGACCTGGTCGGGCGCCCTCGGCGGGCTCGCCGCCGCCGCGATCTGCGGCGTCGCCGCCGCGGCCGTGGCGGGCGCCAAGGGGCTCTTCGCCATCGCGCTGCTCGCCGCCGTCATGTCGATCGCCTCGCAGGGCGGCGATCTCTTCGAGTCGAGCCTCAAGCGGCGTTTCGGGGTGAAGGATTCGGGCTGGATCATTCCCGGCCACGGTGGTCTGCTCGACCGGGTCGACGGTCTGGTGACGGCGGCTCTCGTCGCCGCCGCCTTAGTCGTCGTCCGCGGCGGGCTCTTCGCGGCGGGTTGAGTTCTCGGATCCGGTCGGAAATCGGCCGGAATCCCGTGGAACATTCGTAAAGGATTGGCGTGCGACACTCGGGGAACCGGGGCGTATCGCCGGTAGTCGAGGGTGGTGGATGCAAGTGCTCAACGACGTGTGGAGTTTCGTCGGCTACGTGCCGCCGTTTCTCTTCGTCCTCACGCTCGTGGTCTTCTTTCACGAACTGGGGCACTTTCTCGTCGGCCGCTTCTGCGGCGTCGGCGTCGTGACCTTTTCGATCGGCTTCGGCCCCGAGCTCTTCGGCTGGAACGATCGCCACGGCACCCGTTGGCGCGTCTCGATGATCCCGCTCGGCGGCTACGTCCGCTTCGTCGGTGACGAGAACGCCGCCTCGGTGTCCGATCGCGAGGCGCTCGACGGCATGAGCGTCGAAGAGCGCGACCGTTCCTTCCAGACCAAGTCGGTCGGGGCCCGCGCCGCCATCGTCGCCGCCGGTCCGATTGCCAACTTCCTGCTCGCCATCGTCGTCTTCTCCGGCCTGCTGTTCTTCGGCGGTCGCTGGGATCTGCTGCCCAAGGTCGGCGACGTGTCGCCGGGCGAGGTCGCGGCCGAGGCCGGCGTGCGCCCGGGCGATCTGATCATGACGATCGAAGGCAAGCCGGTTTCGACCTTCATGGACGTGATGCGCATCGTCTCCGAGCGCGCCGGCCAGACGACCCGATTCGAGATCGACCGCGGCGGCCAGCGCGTCGACGTGACGCTGACTCCGCGCCTCTTCGAGGAGAAGAGCCGTTTCGGTAGCCAGCGCCGCGGTCTCGTCGGCATCCGCGCCTCAACCGATCCCGCCGATCGCCACCTCAGGACCTTCGGTCCGGGCGAAGCGGTCGTCGAGGGCGTCAAGGAGACGTGGTTCTTCGTCGAGAAGACGCTGTCCTACGTCGGCGGCCTGTTCTCGGGCCGGGAATCGATCGACCAGATCGGCGGCCCGCTGCGCGTCGCCCAGATCTCCGGCGAGGTCGCCGGGCTCGGCTTCCCGGCGCTGATCAATCTCGTTGCACTTTTGTCGGTGTCGATCGGCCTTCTGAACCTGTTCCCGATTCCCATGCTCGACGGTGGCCATCTGGTCTTCTACGCCGCCGAGGCGGTGCGCGGCCGACCCTTGTCGGAACGCGCCCAGGACATCGGATTCCGCATCGGTCTGGGGCTGATTCTGACGTTGACGCTGGTTTCGTCGTGGTACGACATCCTCCATCTCGTCTCGCTGCGCAGCGGCGGTTGAGGGGGTGCAGGCGTCGTGTCGCATTCACGCTCGGGGAGTATCGCGTATGGTCGAGCCGTGGGGAGCCGATGACGTGGCGATCGGGCAACGGTCGCTCACAAACCCGTCGGAAGAGTCCGGCGGTCGGGTTGCACATGTGCCAAAAGGCTGTACAAAGCACGGTACGGACGAAGAGATTCCGATCCTCGCCGGGTTGGGCCTGCGTCCCGCGTTCAGCGGAGGTCGCAGGGTGTCGAGGGTCGAAGTGAAACGGGGCCGAAATACGATGAGTTCCTTCGCGAGCACGATGAAGAAGACGGCCCTCGCGGCGGCGCTGCTGACGGTGGTTCCCGTCGCGATGGGCGACGGTGCAATCTTCGGGGCGAGCGTTGCCAAGGCCGACGTGATCGTGCGTGGCAACAAGCGAATCGAGACCGAGACGATCCGCTCCTACGTGGTGCAGAACGCCAAGGGCGGTGACACCGACGCGGTCCTCAAGGCGCTCTATGCGACCGACCTGTTCTCCGACGTGAAGGTCACCCGCGAGGGCGGCAACACCGTCGTGGTCGTGACCGAGAGCCCGCAGATCAACAAGATCGCCTTCGAGGGCAACAAGCGCATCACCGACGAGCAGCTGAAGGGCGTCATTCAGGCCAAGCCGCGCGGCTTCATGTCGAAGAACGACGTGCAGTCCGACGTGCAGCGTCTGCTCGAGGCCTATCGCCGCAACGGTCGCTATCGCGCCCAGGTCGAGGCCAAGGTGATCAACCTGCCCGACAACCGCGTGAACCTGGTCTACGAGATCGACGAGGGCGACAAGACCGCCGTCACCCGCATCTCGTTCTCCGGCAACAATTCCTATTCCGCCGGCCGCCTGCGCGACGTCGTCAAGACCCGCGAGACCGGTCTGCTCGGCTGGCTGCGTTCGACCGACACCTACGATCCGGATCGCCTCCAGCAGGATCAGGAGGCGCTGCGCAAGTTCTACATGAAGAACGGCTACGCCGACGTCCGCATCGTCTCCGCGACGGCCGACCTCGACCGTGAGCGCAACGTCTTCTTCGTCGGCTTCACCATCGACGAGGGTCAGCAGTATTCCTACGGCGAGATCGACGTCCAGAGCTCGCTCGCCGGTCTCGACGCCGCCGCGCTGCGCTCGGAAGTCGGCACCCGTTCGGGTTCGGTCTATTCGTCCGAAGAGGTCGAGAAGACCATCGAGGCGCTGTCGCTGGCCGCCAGCCGCTCCGGCTATCCCTTCGCTCAGGTGCGTCCGCGCGCCCAGCGCGACTATGCCGGCCGCACCATCTCGATCACCTACTATGTCGAGGAAGGTCCGCGCGTCTACGTCGAGCGCATCAACGTGCGCGGCAACGACCGTACCCGTGACTACGTGGTGCGTCGCGAGTTCGACATGGGCGAGGGCGATGCCTATTCCAAGGCGCTGGTCTCCAAGGCCGAGCGTCGCCTGAACCGTCTCGGCTTCTTCAAGTCGGTCAAGGTCAACACCGAGGCGGGTTCCGCCCCGGACCGCGTCGTCGTGAACGTGGACGTCGAGGAACAGCCCACGGGCGAACTCGGCTTCGGCGCCGGCTACTCGACCGCCGACGGCATCATCGGCGACGTGTCCTTCTCCGAGAAGAACTTCCTCGGTCGCGGCCAGTATCTGAAGGCCTCGGTGCAGTACGGTCAGCACACCCGCGGCTGGCAGTTCTCCTTCACCGAGCCCTACTTCCTCGGCTATCGCATCTCGGCCGGCTTCGACGTGTTCCAGAAGCAGCAGCTCACCACGAGCTACCGCAACTACGAACAGAAGGACACCGGTGGTACGCTGCGCTTCGGCCTGCCGATCACCGAGAATCTGACCTTCGGCGTCAGCTACACCCTGCTGCAGTCGAAGATCTCGCTCGACGCGACCCAGGCGGACACCAACCCCGCCAACGGCGAAGCCTCGCTGGCCTACAAGTACTACATCTGCGGTCAGGCGAACTGCGCCGGTGCCGGCGTTCTGTCGCGCAGCCGCATCGTGTCGACCCCGGCCGTCAGCCTGGTCTACAACACGGTCGACAACATCCAGTTCCCGCGTGACGGCATCTACGCCAAGTGGACCGAAGAGTTCGCCGGTGCCGGCGGCGACGCGAGCTACATCCGCTCGACGCTCGACGCCCGCTACTATCGCGAACTGTGGGCCGACTGGGGCGTGATCGGTATGGTCCGCGGCCGCGCGGGCAACATCGCCGGCGTCGGCAAGAAGCTCGAGATCATCGACAACTTCTTCCTCGGCGGCGAGACGATCCGCGGCTTCGCCTCCTCGGGCTTCGGCCCGCGCGACATCGGCGGCGTCTATTCGGAAGCCCTCGGCGGTCGCAACTACTGGGCGGCGACGGCGGAAGTCTCGATGCCGGTTCCGGGCACCCCGGACGAGTTCGGCCTCTACATGTCGGCCTTCGCCGATGCCGGCCAGCTCTGGAGCATCGACAAGCGCTCGGTTCCGGCCGGTCTGAACTACGTCGACGAGAACAAGGTCCGCGCTTCGGTCGGCGTCGGCATCCTGTGGCGCTCGCCCTTCGGTCCGCTGCGTGCCGACTTCGGCATCCCGGTCTCGAAGTCGAAGTACGACCAGACGCAGGTCTTCCGCTTCTCGGGCGGCACCCAGTTCTGAGGTCGATCGACCGCATCGATCGGGCCGCCGCCATCCGTGCGGCGGCCCTTTTTCTTTGAACGGACCCGGATTTGCCCGACCGTTCGACCGTGTCGGAGTTCCATCGCGATGAGCGATCCGTCCTTCTTCGCTGCCCCCAAGCCGGCGACCATCGCCGAAGTCTGCGCCTGGACCGGTGCCACCTGCGCCGACGAGACGGCGCTCGCCACCGTCGTCAAGGGCGTCGGCCCGCTCGACGGTGCCGGTCGCGGCGACGTGACCTTCCTCGACAACAAGAAATACGCGCCGCAGCTCGCCGCGACCCGGGCGACCGCCTGCCTGGTGGCCGAGCGCTTCGCCAAGGAGGTGCCGGAGGGCGTCGTCGCGCTGATCGTGCGCGATCCCTACCGTGCCTACGCGACCGTCGCCGGCCGCTTCTATCCGGCCGCCCTGCGCCCCGAGGGCGTCTTCGGCGCCGAGCCGGGCGTCTCGCCCGCCGCCCATGTCCACGCGACCGCCAGGCTCGAACCCGGCGTCACCGTCGAGCCGGGCGCGGTGATCGGCGCCCGCGCCGAGATCGGCACCGGCACGGCGATCTGCGCCGGCGCGGTGATCGGCCACGACGTCCGCATCGGCCGCAACGCCTATGTCGGCCCGAACGCCTCGCTGATCCACTGCCTGATCGGCAACCGCGTCATCCTCCACGGCGGCGTGCGCATCGGCCAGGACGGCTTCGGCTTCGCCATGGGCGCCGGCGGCCACCAGAAGGTGCCGCAGACCGGTCGCGTCGTCGTCCAGGACGACGTCGAGATCGGCGCCAACACGACGATCGACCGCGGCGCCAACCGCGACACGGTGATCGGCGAGGGCTCGAAGATCGACAATCTGGTGATGATCGCCCACAACGTCGAGATCGGCCGCCACTGCGTCATCGTTTCGCAGGTCGGCATTTCCGGCTCGACCAAGCTCGGCGACTTCGTCGTCCTGGCGGGTCAAGTCGGCATCGCCGGCCATGTCACGATCGGCGCGGGCGCCCAGCTCGGCGCGCGCTCGGGCGTCCACACCGACGTCCCCGCCGGAGCCCGTTGGGTCGGCGCGCCGGCGAAGCCCTTCATGGAAGCGGCGCGCGAACTGGCCGCGGTGGCGCGTCTCGCCGCCCGTTCGGACGCCAAGGACTGATGGACCCGACCGGCGCAATTGCGGCGCCGTCGTGGACCGAGACGAGAGAGGAAAGAGGAGCGCGATGACCGACCAACCCGCCACCACGCTCGAATCCGTCGGCATCCAGGAGCTGTTCGAGCTCCTGCCGCACCGTTATCCCTTCCTGCTGATCGACAAGATCGTCGACATCGACGGCGACGACCGCGGCGTCGGCATCAAGAACGTCACCTACAACGAGCCGCAGTTCCAGGGCCATTTCCCGGAGCGGCCGGTGTTCCCGGGCGTCTATCTGATCGAGGCCATGGCCCAGACGGCCGGCGCGATGTGCGTGCTGAAGAGCAAGAAGTCCGGCGGCGGCGCGCGTCCCTCGGTCGTCTATTTCATGACGGTCGACAAGGTGAAGTTCCGCAAGCCGGTGGTGCCGGGCGACACGGTCGAGTTCCACGTCGCCAAGCAGCGCCAGCGGTCCAACATGTGGTGGTTCCGCGGCGAGGCCAAGGTCGACGGCAAGATCGTCGCCGAGGCCGAAGTCAGCGCCATGCTGGTCGCCTGACGCCCGTCGTCACATACCGACACACGAAGTGATTTCGTTCGCGCCCTTCCGGTCGATAGACCACGGACGCGAACAACACAGACGAGGAATCGTCCCCATGGCGAAGATCCATCCCTCCGCGATCGTCGAGGACGGCGCGGTCGTCGGCGCCGACGTGTCCATCGGTCCCTTCTGCGTCGTCGGCCCCGAGGTGGTGCTCGGCGACGGCGTCGAGCTGGTGAGCCACGTCTCGGTCGCCGGCAAGACCGAGATCGGCCCCAAGACCAAGATCTATCCCTTCGCCTCGATCGGCCACCCGCCGCAGGACCTCAAGTACCACGGCGAGGCGAGCCGCCTGACGATCGGCGCCGGCAACACCATCCGCGAGCACGTGACGATCCACCCCGGTACCGAGGGCGGCGGCCTGCTGACCTCGATCGGCGATCGCTGCCTGATCATGGTCGGCGCCCACGTCGCCCACGACTGCCACGTCGGCAACGAGGTCATCCTCGTCAACAACGCGACGCTCGCCGGCCACGTCACCGTCGGCGACCACGCCATCCTCGGGGGCCTCTCGGCCGTGCACCAGTGGGTGCGGATCGGGCCGCATTCCTTCCTCGGCGGCCTCTCGGGCCTCGAGAACGACCTGATCCCCTACGGTTCGGCGATCGGCGATCGCGCCCGCCTCGGCGGTCTCAACATCGTCGGCCTCAAGCGCCGCGCCTTCGAGCGCGAGAGCATCCACAAGCTGCGCGCCGCCTATCGCATGCTGTTCTCGGAAGAGGGCACGCTGCTCGAGCGCGTCGAGGACGTCGCCACGATGTTCGCCGACGAGCCGCTGGTGATGGACGTGGTGTCCTTCATCCGCGAGGGCGGTGACCGCCGCGTCTGCATGCCGCGGTGAGGATGCGATGACGGCGCGGCGCGACGAGGGCGAAGGTCCGCTGATCGTGCTCGCCGGCGGCGGGCGCTTTCCGCGCCTCGTCGCCGATGCCGCCGCCGCCCGCGGCCGCCCCGTCACCATCGCCGCCATCCGCGGCGACGCCTCGGCCGAGATCGAGGCCCACGACCACGTCTGGATCTCGCTCGGCCAGGTCTCCCGCCTGATCCGCCTCGCCCGCGACCGCGGCGCCCGCGATCTGGTGATCGTCGGATCGGTCGGCAAGCGCCTGCCGCGCTGGGGCGAGTTCGATCTCGCCGACCTCTGGGTGCTGCTGCGCAGCCTGCGCATCCTGGCGGGCGGTGAGGACGGCATCCTGCGCCGCGTCGGCCGCATCTTCGAGAGCCGCGGCCTGCGCCTCGTCGGCGCCGCCGAGGCCGCGCCCGAACTCCTCATGCCCGCCGGCCCGCTCGGCCGCGTCGCCCCCGACGAGCCGGCACGCGCCGCGATCGCCGTCGGCGTCGCCGCCGCGCGTCGCCACGGGCTCGGCGACGTCGGCCAGGGCGTGATCCTCGAGGGCGACGCGGTCGTCCTCACCGAGGACTGGTCCGGCACCGACGCGATGATCGCCGCCTATGCCGCGCGGGCCGAGAAGCACCCGCCGGCAGTGCTGGTGAAGTGCCCGAAGCCGATCCAGGATCTGCGCCTCGACATGCCGGCGATCGGCCCCGCCACGGTGCGCGCCGCCGCCGCCGCCGGGCTCTCCGGCATCGCCGTCGTCGCCGGCGCGACGCTGGTCGCCGACCGGACCGAGGTCGCGCGCGCCGCCGACGAGACCGGCGTCTTCGTCTTCGGCGTCGAGGAGGTCACGGCATGAGCGAGGTCCCCGAGCCCCCGGTCCGCGTCTTCGTCGTGGCGGGAGAGACCTCCGGCGACCTGCTCGGCGCCCGTCTCGCCCACGGGCTGCGGCAGGCGCTCGGCGATCGGCTGATGCTCGAAGGCGTCGGCGGGCCGGCGCTGGCGGGGGAGGGGCTCGCCAGCCTCTTTCCGATCTCCGACATCGCCGTCATGGGCATCGGCCCGGTGCTGCGCCGCCTGCCGCTGATCCTGCGGCGCATCCGCGAGACGGCGGAAGCGGCGATAGCCGCGCGCCCCGACGTGCTGGTGCTGATCGACAGCCCCGACTTCTGCCACCGCGTCGCCAAGCGCGTGAAGAAGGTGCGGCCGGAGCAGAAGATCGTCATCTACGTCTCGCCGACGGTCTGGGCCTGGCGTCCGGGGCGGGCCGGCAAGATCGCCCGTTTCACCGACCGGCTGCTGGCACTGCTGCCCTTCGAGCCGGAGGTCCACCGCCTCCTCGGCGGGCCGCCGACGTCCTACGTCGGCCATCCCTACATCGAACGCGTCGATGCCGTCCGCCGCCCCGATCGTGCGGAGTTGCCTGCACCGGGCACGCGGCCGCTGAACCTGCTCGTACTGCCCGGCAGCCGACGCTCGGAAGTGACGCGGCTGATGGCGCCCTTCGGCGACGTGCTGCGCGGCCTCGCCGATCGCATCGGCCCGTTCGAGGTGACGATCCCGGCGGTCGACCACGTCCGCGCCGAGATCGAGGCCCGCGTCGCCGACTGGCCGGTCGTCCCCCGCATCGTCTCGGGCGAGGCGGCGAAGTTCGAGGCCTTCCGCGCCGCCGATCTGGCGCTCGCCGCCTCGGGCACGGTGACGCTCGAACTGGCGCTCGCCGGCATTCCGCACGTCGCCTGCTACCGGCTCGACGCCATCGGGCGGATCGTCAAGCATTTCCTCGACATCCCGAAGCCGCTGCGCGCGATGGCCAAGGTGCGCACGGCGCTGCTCCCCAACATCGTGCTCGGCGAACTGGTGGTGCCGGAGTTCATCGACGAGGCTCTGGTGCCGGAGACGGTCGCGGCCCGTCTCGCCGATCTCGCGACGCCGGGCAACGCGCGGGCGGCGCAGATCGCCGCCTTCGCCCGGCTCGACGCGACGATGCGCGAGGGCCTCGCCGAGACCCCCGGCGCCACGGCGACGCGCATCGTGCTGGAGCTGCTCGGCGAGGGGTGACGGCCGAAGGAGCGCCGGAAGAGAGATATCTTCGACATCTTGCGGAGGTCCTTCATCCTGAGGTGCTCGCGAAGCGAGCCTCGAAGGGCGAAGGACCGAGAGGCACGGCGCCGTCGAGGCTTCGCCCTTCGAGGCCCGGCGTTGCCGGGCACCTCAGGGTGAAGCCGAACAGAGGGCAAGGAACCTGAGCGTAACTCGCCGGATCCGCCCTCTCACTCTCCGGTGACGACCGTCGTCTTCGGCGAACCGCCCCATTCGGTCCACGAACCGTCGTAGAGCGCGAGCTTGGAACGCGGGACGTCGAGGCTCTCGAGCGCCAGCCACAGGATCGCCGCCGACACGCCCGAGCCGCAGGACGTCACGATCGGCCGATCGAGATCGACCGCCGCGAAGGCCGCGCGCAGCGTCGCCTCGTCGGCGAGACGGCCGGCCGCCACGATCGCCGAATGCGGCACGTTCTTCGCCCCCGGCATGTGGCCGGCACGCAGACCCGCCCGCGGCTCCGGCGCCTCACCGGCGAAACGTACCGCCGAGCGGGCGTCGACCACCGTCGCGGACCCCGTCGACAGCACCTCGACGACGCCGTCGAGATCGGCGATCCGGCCGGTGTCGATCATCACACGGAAGGTCGCGGGCGCGGGCACCTCGGGCGCCGCCGTGTCGAGCGGGCGACCCTCGGCCTTCCACTTCGGCAGGCCGCCGTCGAGGATGCGGACGTTCTTCGCGCCGTAGACGGTCAGGTTCCACCACACGCGCGGGGCGGAGAAGAAGCCGGCGCCGTCGTAGACGACGATCTCGGCCGTCTCCGAGATCCCGAGCGCCCCAACCGCCGCTGCGAAGGCTTCGGCGCCCGCCAGCATGTGCGGCAGGTCGGTCGAATGATCGGCGATGGCGTCGAGGTCGAAATGCACGGCGCCGGGAATGCGTTCCGCCTCCCACTCGGCGCGGCCGGAGCGGTTCTCCGCCGGCATGTACCAGGAGGCGTCGACGATAACGAGGCCCGGCGTGCCCAGCCGCGCGGCGAGGTCATCGGTCGAGATCAGCAGCTTCGAACGGTCGGTCATGAGGATCTTTCTCGGAAGTGTCAGACGAAGCGGACGCGGACGCGGCGGTTGATCTTGCCCTTCTTCTCGATCTTGGCGATCGAGAAGCGGCCGATCTCGCCGGTCGAACGGACGTGCGTGCCGCCGCAGGGCTGGAGATCGATCGAGGCGTCGGGCGGCCCGACGCGCACCAGCCGCACCCGGCCGGAGCCGCGCGGCGGGGCGACCGACATGGTCTTGACGAGGTCCGGATTGGCGTCGAGTTCGGCGTCGGTGATCCAGTCGAAGGTGACGGGGGCATCCGCGTCGACCAGCTCGGCGAGCCGGGCGTCGAGCGCGTCGCGGTCGAGATCGGCGTCGGGAATGTCGAAGTCGAGCCGGCCCTCCTCCTCGCCGACCGAACCGCCGGTGACCGGATAGGGCAGCACCACCGAGAGGAGATGCAGCGCCGTGTGCATGCGCATCAGCTTGTGGCGGCGGTCCCAGTCGAGTTCGAGCGTGACCTTCGTGCCGGGTTCCGGCAGCGGCATGCCTTCGGTCGCGACATGGGCGATTGCCGTCTTGCCGCCGTCCTCCCAGACCGTGGTGACGATGCCGGTCTCGGTGCCGTCGGCCCAGACCATGCGACCGCAGTCGCCGGGCTGGCCGCCGCCGGTCGGGTAGAAGATCGTCCGGTCGAGGATGATGCCGCCCTTCTCGCCGCGGCCGATCACGGTCGCTTCGCAGGTTTTCGCATAGGCATCGTCGCGGAAGACGGGTTCGGTCGCGGGAAACATGGCGCCTCTCGATTGGCTCGGACAGGAGGCGCGATGGGATCACGAGACGGGCGCGAAGGGAACCGCGATTTGCGACTTGCGGACCAGCCATTCGGGGATGGGCAGCCCCTTCTCGGCGAGGAAGGCGGGGTTCCACAGCTTCGACTGATAGCGCCCGCCGTGATCGCAGAGGATCGTCACGATCGTGTGTCCGGGGCCCAGGTCGCGGGCGAGCCGCTTGGCGCCGGCGACGTTGACGCCCGACGAGCCGCCGAGCACCAGACCCTCGTGTTCGGCGAGGTCGAAGATCTCGCGGAGAGCTTCGTCGTCGGCGATGCGATAGGCGCGATCGACCGGCGCGCCCTCGAGGTTCGCGGTGATGCGGCCCTGGCCGATGCCCTCGGTGATCGACGAGCCCTCGGCCTTGAGGACGCCGTTGGTGTACCACTCGTAGAGCGCGGCGCCGTGCGGATCGGCCAGCGCGATCGTCACGTCGGCGCGCTTGGCCTTGAGGCGGAGGCCGACGCCGGCGAGCGTGCCGCCCGAGCCGACCGCGGCGACGAAGCCGTCGACCTTGCCCGCGGTCTGCGCCCAGATCTCTTCCGCCGTCGTCTCGATGTGGGCCTGCCGATTGGCGACGTTGTCGAACTGGTTCGCCCAGACCGCACCGTTCGGCTCGGTCTTCGCCAGTTCCTCGGCGAGACGGCCGGAGAGGCGGACGTAGTTGTTCGGGTTCTTGTAGGGCGCCGCCGGCACCTCGACGAGCTCGGCGCCGGCGAGCCGCAACGCGTCCTTCTTCTCCTGGGACTGGGTCTCGGGAATGACGATGACGGTCTTGAAGCCGAGCGCCGAGGCGACCAGCGCCAGACCGATGCCGGTGTTGCCGGCGGTGCCCTCGACGATCGTGCCGCCAGGGCGGAGTTGGTCGCGGGCGATGGCATCACGGACGATCCACAGCGCCGCGCGGTCCTTGACCGACTGGCCGGGGTTCATGAACTCCGCCTTGCCGAGGATCTCGCAGCCGGTCTCGGCCGAGGCGCGATTGAGCCGGATCAGCGGCGTGTTGCCGATCGCCTCGATCACGTCGAGACGGACGGGCGGAACCCACGCGGGAGAAGTCATGCCGGAATACCTCGACGGGCCGCGCCCCTCGCGCAGCCTCGCGTCGGATCATGCCGTGCCGACGGGCGCGCGCGAAGGCATGCCGTTCCGAATTCCGGCCCCTCGGAAGAATGCCATGCTCGAGTGCGGCCGGCGCCTACGGCTCAGCCGTGGGCGGCGCCGTTTCCGTTTCCGTTTCCGTTGCCGTTCTCGCGCAGGCGTTGGTCGATCTCGGCCCGCAGCTTGGCCTGTTCCTCGGCGCCGATCGGGAAGTTCCACACGAGGCGGACGGCGGCGAGCTTCAGCAGGATCGGCACGACGCAGTAGAGGAAGATCAGCGTCCAGGTGGCGAGCGGCGACTGCTTGACCGGCTTGTCGGCGTCGGGCGCATGGTGCTTGCGCTTCTTCGGCGGCACCGGCGGCTTTTCGACCTCGGCGGGGGCGACGACGGCGCCTTCGGTCGGCGCGTGGGTCATCACGTGGATCTCGGCCTTCGACAGCGTGTCGGGGACGTGATCGCCCTTGTCGTAGCCGACGAGGCCGAGCAGCACGAAGCCGATGCCGAGCGCGATCGACAGGGCGATCTTGTTGGCGAGCGCCCAGGAGGCGAAATAGAAGCCGGTGTGCTGTTCGCCCGAGCGCGCGGTGTCGACGTCGATGACGTCGGCCTGCATCGACACCGGCAGCATCAGATCGGCGCCGACCGACATGCCGGCGAGGATCATGATGACGCCGAAGGCATAGACGGCGTTCTCGCCGAGCACGTCGTGGCCGGCGAAGGGCGACCAGATGAAGCCGGTACAGGCGGTGAGCATGGCGAAGCTCCAGGCGCGGTGCTTGGAGGTCTTCTTGGAGACCCACAGCCACAGCGGCGTCGAGAGCACGCCGAACAGGAAGTAGAGCAGCAGGAACAGCCGCTGCGTCTCTTCGTTGCCGTGGACGTAGTCGCGCACGTAGTAGAGCAGCAGCGTCGCCGGCACGCCGTTGCCCATGTTGGCGAGCGCGTAGGCGCCGAGCAGGCGGACGAAGTGTTCGTTCTTGAGCAGGCCCTTGAGGCCCTCGACGAAGTTCAGATGGGTGCGCGCCACGTGCTTGGGCTCGGGCACCGAGAAGACGGTGAAGGCGGCAAAGGCGGGCAGCGTCGCGGCGACCAGGACCGACAGGGCGATCAGCACCGAGGTGTCGCCGTGGAACCCGGCGCGCGACAGCACGAAGGGCAGACCGGTCGCCACCAGCGTGCCGATCACCGCCAGGACCTCGCGGGCGGCGAAGATGCGGTTGCGGCCGTAGTAGCTGGTCGAGACCTCGGCGCCCCACGACAGATGCGACAGCGACAGCGCGGTGTAGCCGACCGACAGCATCATCGACCAGACGAAGAACCACAGGCCGGAGATCCATGCGTTGTCGAACGGCATGATCGGCCAGGGGTTGAAGACGAAGAGCGCGCCCAGCGTCGTCGGGATCGCCGCGAGGCCGAACCACGTCCGGCGCCGGCCCCAGCGCGGGCTGGTGTGGTCGGCGTAGTAGCCCACGAACGGGTCGAGGAAGGCGTCGATCAGCCGGACGATGGTGATGATCGCCCCGACCGCGATGAAGGAGAGGCCGACGTTCTCGGCGTAGAATTTCGGAACCAGGATCACGAAGGGAAGCTGGAAGGCCGCGACGGGCAGCGCCGGCAGCGCGAAGGCCAAGAGCCGGCCGAGGCCCAGTTCCGACGAACCGTTCGCGTTCGTCGCCGGGGATTTCTTCACGGACATCTCGGGGGATCTCGCTCGCTTTCGTCGTCGGTTCCGACCGTGCCCGACGGACGGGTCCTCGGACCCTCGGGCGACGCACCGCTTCTGGCCCGCAAGACTTGCCCCATCGGTTGCCGCGCTGTCAATCGATCCGCGGAATTCCGCGGTTCGTGAGCCGTCTTCCGATCACCCCGCCGCCGTCGCGGCGAAGGCGTCGAGGGCGCGGGCGCGGGCCGTCGCATGGTCGACGATCGGCCGCGGATAGGTGTCGTCGAGCCGCACGCCGGCTCCCTGGAGCACCGCGGCCGGCGCCTTCCACGGCGCGTGGATCGCGTGAGCGGGCAGGCGGGCGAGTTCCGGCACGTAGCGGCGGATGTAGGCGCCGTCGGGATCGAAGGTCTCCGACTGGGTGATCGGATTGAAGATGCGGAAATAGGGTGCCGCATCGGCGCCGCAGCCCGCCACCCACTGCCAGCCCGCCGGGTTGTTGGCCGGACAGGCGTCGACCAGCGTGTCCCAGAACCAGCGCTCGCCGTGGCGCCAGTCGATCAGCCCGTGCTTGGCCAGGAAGGAGGCGACGACCATGCGCACGCGATTGTGCATCCACCCCGTCTGCCACAGCTGCCGCATGCCGGCGTCGACCAGCGGATAGCCCGTCCGCCCGCGTCGCCAGGCCGCGAGGAAGGCGGGATCGTCGCGCCAGGCGAAGGCGTCGAAACGCGGCTGGAACGATCGCTCCTCGAGGTCGGGGAAATGGAAGAGAAGGTGATGGCAGAACTCCCGCCAGCCGAGTTCGGCGCGGAACTTCTCGACCGACGCCGTCGGCCGCTCGGCCGCCACCGCATCGACCGCTGCCCAGACCCGGAAGGGCGAGATCTCGCCGAATCGCAGGTGGGGCGACAGCCGCGACACCGCTTCCCGGTCGGGCCGGTCGCGGTCTTCAGCATAGGAATATATTCCTTTGCACAGAAAGGTCGCCAGTCGCGCCGCGGCACCGGCCTCGCCGGGCTCCCAGGTCGCGGCGAGGCCACCGGACCAGTCGGGCGCCGTCGGCGTCAGGCCCCAGGCGTCGAGGTCGTCGGAGGCGATCGACAGGGCAGGGGCGGCGATCCGCGCGGGCGCCTCGTAAGGCGCACGCGGCGGTGCACCCGTTCGGCAGGCGCGCCAGAACGGGGTGAAGACGCGGTAGGGCCCGCCGGTGCCGGTGCGGGTGGCGTGCGGTTCGAAGAGGACGGAGCCGTGGAAATGCGCGACCGTGATCCCGCGGGCGTCGAGATCGGCCTCGATCTCGCGATCGACGGCGACCTCCGCCGCGCCGTAGCGGCGGTTCCAATAGACCGCCTCGGCGCCGGTCTCCGCCGCCACGGCGGGCACGACGAGGCTCGCCGGCCCGCGCCGGAGGACGAGGCGGCCGCCGCGCGCTTCGAGCGCCCGGGCGAGCGAGCGCAGCGACCGATCGAGCCACCAGCGCGCCGCGCCGCCGAGTGGCCGCAGGCCGGGCGACGCTTCGTCGAGCAGCCACAGCGCCACGACCGGCCGACCGCTCGCCACCGCACGCTGCAGTGCGGGATGATCGTCGAGCCTCAGGTCGTCGCGAAACCAGACGATCGCGGGGCGGGCGCCCATGTCCGAATCTCCTTGCCTCGACGATCACTCTGGATCGTCGATCGGCGTCGAGCAAATCATCGCGTTACGACCGTCCAACGGCGTCTTCGCACGGCGTCGGACACATGCGATATTTCAGGTCGTCGAATTTTACGTTACGGAAATCCGTTTGGACCACCGGGCGGCCTCCGACTTTGGGTCGAAATTGCCGCGAATTCTGGAATTTTAACCAATCACTAACGTGGAGCTAGGCAACACTGGAGGAACAAACGATCTCTGGACGGTGTCGAGACATGTTTCACTTCGGATCGAAGACGAAGGCTCGCCGGGACGACGACCTGAAGACCGAAACGCCACTCGCGCACCCCCCGATCGACGAAGCGAAGGCGGTCGCGGCCGCGCTGCAGTCGTCGACGCGCGACGTCGTCGAACTGCTCGAGGCCGACCTGCACCGCGCCGGACGCCGCATGGAAGGCGAGGGGCGCAAGACCAAGGAACGGGTCGGCGAGGCGATCGTCATCATCGACGACCTGCGCCACGAGGCGGAAGGTCTGGTCGACCAGACCGAGACCGCCAAGCACAATCTCTCGATGTTGGCCGAAGGCTTCGACGAACTGCATCAGACCGCCGAGGAGATCGGCCGCCGCGCCGAGACCTCGCAGCGTCTCGTCGACGACGCGGTGGAGGTCGCCAAGGTCGCCGCCGCCTCGGTCGCCGAACTCCGGGTGGCGATCGAACAGATCCAGGCGGTCGTCGCACTGATCTCCGACGTCGCCGGCCAGACCAATCTCCTCGCCCTCAACGCCACCATCGAAGCGGCGCGCGCCGGTGCCGCGGGTCGCGGCTTCGCCGTCGTCGCCTCCGAGGTCAAGGCGCTTTCGGTCGAGACGCAGAAGGCGACGAGCGAGATCGGCTCCACCATCGGCCGCCTGCGCACCACGGCGGAAGCCAACATCGCCGCGGTCGATCGCATCGTCGGACTGGTCGGCGAGATCGGCCCGGTCTTCGGCGAGGTCTCCCAGTCCGTCCGCATGCAGATCGGCACGACCGCCGAGATCGGCCGCTCGGCCAACGAGACGGTCCATTTCGCGGAAGAGGTCGCGAACCGTGCCCGTCAGATGAGCGAAGGCATGGCGCGTGCCGCCGAACTCGGCCGCGACGTCGCCGGCGCCACCGACACGATGAACGGCGCGGTCGCGAGCATGAACCGCCAGCTCGTCACGGTCCTGCGCCAGACGCCGGAGGCCGATCGCCGCCGCCACGACCGTTGGCCGGTCGAGAAGCGCGGCCGGGTCACCGTCGCCGGCCGGACCGTCGGCTTCCGCACCATCGATCTGTCGCTCGGCGGGACCCTGATCGTTCCCGAAAGCGATCTGCCGGCGCCGATCGGTGCGCGGTTCGATCTGGACGTTTCCGGTCTCGGCGGCTTCGTCGGCACACTGGTCGGCCGCTCGGCCAATGGACTGCACGTCAGGTTCTCCGAACTCGGCGGCGAACAGGAGACGCGTCTGGCGGCGGAGATCGCCCGCCTCGATGCCGATTTCCGTCCGATGATCGAGCGCGCCGAACGCGCCGCCGGCCGCATCCGCGGCGCCATCGAAGCGGCGGTCGCGGGTGGCGAACTGTCGCTCGCCGACCTCTTCGACACCAACTATCGCGAGATCCCCGGTTCGGCGCCGGTCCAGTACGAGACCGCGGCGCTGGCCGCGCTCGATCGCATCCTGCCGCCGGTGCAGGAGGCGGTCCTCACCGAGGACGGCCGCATGGCCTTCTGCGCCGCCGTCGACATCAACGGCTGGCTGCCGGTCCACAACCGGATCTATTCGCAGCCGCAACGTCCCGGCGATGTCCTGTGGAACACCGCCAACAGTCGCAATCGCCGGATCTACGACGATCGCACCGGCCTGCTCGCCGCCCGCAACACGCGGCCCTTCCTCGTGCAGTCCTATCTGCGCGACCTCGGCGGCGGCAAGATCGTGCCGATGAAGGAGATCGACATTCCGCTGGTGATCCAGGGGCGTCACTGGGGCGGCCTGCGCTCGGCCTACGCCATGTGACGGTGCCCGCTCGAGGCCTGTCGAAATCGCCAGGGGCGCCGGGAAACCTGCGCCCTTTCGCGTTCTGTGCCGGCCTCGGCGTACCCCGGCATCGTCTTTACTTTTCAGGAAAAGAACGTACCATTACGTCAACCATAACCCGTGGAGGAAACGACGGACATGAAGACCCTTTTCGCGGCATCGATCATCGGCGGCCTGTTGCTCGCCGCGGGTGCGGCCCAGGCTGCCGAACCGACCGGTACGTGGCTGCGCGCCAGCGGTTCGTCGAAGATCCGCATCGACAAGTGTGGCTCGGCGCTCTGTGGCACCGTGGTGTGGGAACAGTCGCCGCGCAAGGACACGTTCAATCCCGATCCGGCGAAGCGCAACGACCCGATCACCGGTCGCAAGGTGATCCTCGGCATGAAGCCGGACGGCGCCGATCGCTGGAAGGGCGAGGTCTACAATGCCGAGGACGGCAAGACCTACACCGGCTATCTGACGCTGACCGGCTCGGATTCGCTCAAGCTGCAGGGCTGCGTGCTCGGCGGCCTGATCTGCAAGTCGGACACCTGGTCGCGCGCCAACTGACGGCCCCCGCGGGGAGGCGTCACGTCTCCCCGCCCTGTCCGGCCTCGGCACCGCCGCCCGGCCCAGCCTCCTGGACCAGCCGGATGACGACCGTCTTCGGGCGGTTGAAGTGCTGAGCGCCCTCTTCCTGCGCCAGGATCCAGTCGATCCCCTTGACGACCCAGCGCTCGGGCCGCACCCGGCCGTAGCGCGTCATCACCATGGTCTCGCCGATCCGCGGTAGGGTCTCCGGCATCCGGCCGAGCAGGCGCTTGCCGTCGAGGTCGTAGAAGAGGTCCATGGCGAATCTCGCGTGAATTTAGTTCGTCGAAATTTCTTCTCGACCCCGTCCTTTCGCAAGTGCGGTGTCGTCGCAGAAATCGATTCATCACGTGCACCCGAGACGCAAAAGACGAGTTAGCAAGCCAGACTTCTGAGTCGGGCCTGTCCATCCTAGACACTGACAAAATTGACAATCCAAAAGCAGCGAGGCTCTGCTCCTGGATATGTAACATGTCATTGTAAGATCAATTTAGGCGTCAATATATCTCATATATTTTGATCAAAAATCTTGATACATTATTCTAGGTAGGATTTCCATAGGTTGAAGCAAGTTGGTCGAGTTCCTCTGCCAAATTACGGCCCAGGAATGCAACTCCGTGTCCGAAAGACATACCGGGCCCTATCCCGATGTTGCCGCTAGGGCTGCTGATTTGAACAGGCTTAATGCACTGCCACATACCATTTGGGAGCTTTCTAAAGCTAAAAAGAAATTCTCTGTCCGTCATGGCCTTCCTCCCCGAATCGACGATTGCATAATTGGAGCATATCACAATTATTGCGAGTAGTGTGGAGGGTATAGAAACACCGACGAAAAAGGCCGGCAGTCGAGACTGCCGGCCTTCGAGATCGGTCGGGCGCGGGCGATCAGCCGTTGCCGCCGCCCAGCGCCTTGTTGCACTGCGAGTAGTAGCCGCCGCCCTTCTCGATCCACTTCAGGCCGCCGTTGGCGTTGGACGCCTTGTTGGCGTTGTACTGATCGAGGCAGGTGTGCATGCGCTGCTTGCCGGCGCTCTCCTTGGCGTACTTCGGGTCGATCGCGGCCGGGAACTTCGCCGCACCGGCGGCAGCCGGAGCAGCGACGGCGGGTTTCGCCGGAGCGGCCGGAGCGGCAGCGGGCTTGGCCGGGGTCGCGGGCGCGGCGGCAGCGGCGGGCGCCGCGGCCTTCGCCTTGCGGCAGTCGGCGAGATAGCTGTTCCAGGTCTGGCCGGGCTTGACCTGCTTGGATTCCTTCAGCTGCTGCCATTCGGCGCCGCAGGCCTTCATCACGTCCGCCTGGGCGAACGCGGAAGCCGAACCGACGACCACGGCGGCAGCGAAGAACACGGAACCAATTCCTAAGGACCGACGGACCATTGCGGCCTCCCTCGAGACTGTCACGCCGCATGACGCGGCGGGCCCCCTCTCGCATGATCGCGCGAGAGGTCGAGCGAGGTGCAGCATCGACGAGATTCGTGTAGTTTTCCAGTCCGTAACGTGGCGAAAACCCGTATGGACCCGAAGCGTCCGTCATACGTTCGTCGTAGCCGGGGTTCGCACCTCACCCGACGTCAGGAAAAGCGGTTCCGGCCGCCCTCGAGGGAGCGGCCGGAACGGGTCGTTCTCAGGCGCCGAGACCGGCCACCAGCATGTATTTCTTCTCGAGGAATTCCTCGATGCCGTGGTGCGAGCCCTCGCGCGAGTTGCCGCTCTCCTTGATGCCGCCGAAGGGGGCGAGCTCGGAGGAGAGGATGCCCGAGTTGATGCCGACCATGCCGTATTCGAGCCCTTCGCCGACCCGGAACACCCGGCCGATGTCGCGGGTGTAGACATAGGCGGCGAGGCCGAACTCGGTGGCGTTGGCGGCGTCGATGGCTTCCTTCTCCGTTTCGAAGCGGAAGACCGGGGCGAGCGGACCGAAGGTCTCCTCGCGCGCCACCGCCATGTCGGCGGTCACGCCGGCGAGCACGGTCGGCTCGAAGAAGGTCCGGCCGAGGGCATGGCGATTGCCGCCGGTCACCACCGCCGCGCCCTTGGCGCGGGCATCGGCGACGTGACGCTCGACCTTGGCGATCGCCTCGTCGTTGATCAGCGGACCCTGGACGACGCCGTCCTCGGTGCCGACGCCGACCTTGAGCTGTGCCACCGCGGCGGAGAGCTTGGCGACGAAGGCGTCGTAGATGCCGGCCTGGGCATAGATGCGGTTGGCGCAGACGCAGGTCTGGCCGGCGTTGCGGAACTTGGCGATCAGCGCGCCCTCGACCGCCGCATCGACGTCGGCGTCGTCGAAGACCAGGAACGGCGCGTTGCCGCCGAGTTCCAGCGCGACCTTCTTCACCGTGCCGGCCGACTGGCGCATCAGGAGCTTGCCGACTTCGGTCGAGCCGGTGAAGCCGACGACGCGGACGGCCGGATGCGACGTCAGCACGCCGCCGATCGCCGGGGCGTCGCCGGTGATGACGTTGAACACGCCCTTGGGGATGCCGGCGCGCTCGGCGAGCACGCAGAGCGCCAGCGCCGACAGCGGCGTCTCCGGCGCCGGCTTGACCACCACCGAGCAGCCGGCGGCGAGGGCCGGCGACACCTTGCGGGTGATCATCGCCGAGGGGAAGTTCCACGGCGTGATCGCCGCGACCACGCCGACCGGCTGACGGATGACGAGGACGCGCGCGTCCGCCCGGTGGGTCGGCAGCGTCTCGCCGCGGATACGCTTGGCTTCCTCGGCGTAGAACTCGACATAGGCGGCGCCGTAGTCGATCTCGCCGCGGGCTTCCGCCAGCGGCTTGCCCTGCTCGGCGGTGAGGATCATCGCCAGATCGTCGCGGTTCTCGGTGATGAGATCGAACCAGCGGCGCAGGATCTTCGAACGCTCCTTGGCGAGCTTGGCGGCCCAGGCCGGCATGGCGGCGGCGGCCGCCTCGACCGCGGCGGTCGCTTCCGCGGCGCCGAAACGCGGCACCAGGGCGAGGCGCGCGCCGGTCGCCGGATCGTCGACCGGGTCGACGCCTTCACCGACGAAGGCGCCGTCGAGCCAGCACTGCGTGGCCAGAAGGGAGGGATCCCGCAGGCGATCCGCCAGCGGCTTCAAGGAAACGGCGATGTTCATGGCTTCTCCTCGCGGTCCCGTCCGACCGCTGCGCGATGGCGGAAACGAACCGGCGGCGATCCCGGTCACGGTGCCGGGATCGTCGATGGTCGTGTCGGGGAACGCCGATCTGCCCGATCGGCGTCCGGATCAGGCGCGGGCGGCGACCAGCGCGGTCTCGAGCGCCTTCAGGCCGTCCTCGAGGACGGCGTCGGAGACGGTCAGCGGCACCAGGATGCGGATCACGTTGCCGTAGACGCCGCAGGACAGCAGGATCAGGCCGGCCTCGAGGGCGGCGGCGGTCACCCGCTTGGTGGCGTCGGCATCCGGCTCGTAGGCGCCGTGCGACTTGACGATGTCGAAGCCGATCATCGCGCCGCGGCCGCGGATGCCGGTGATCGGAACGATGTCGTTGCGGGTCGCGAGCGTCTCGAGACGGCCCTTGATCTTGGCGCCGACGGCGTTGGCGCGGTCGAGCAGCTTCTCCTGGTCGATGACGTCGAGGACGGCGAGCGCAGCGGCGCAGGCGAGCGGGCTGCCGGCATAGGTGCCGCCGAGGCCGCCCGGCTCCGGCGCGTCCATGATCGCGGCGCGACCCATGACGCCGGAGATCGGGAAGCCGCCGCCGAGCGACTTGGCCATGGTGATGAGATCCGGCTCGACGCCGGTGTGCTCGATCGCGAAGAGCTTGCCGGTGCGGCCGAAGCCGGTCTGCACCTCGTCGGCGACCAGCACGATGCCGTGCTCGTCACAGATCTTGCGCAGCGCCTGGAACAGCTCGGTCGGGGTCTCGTAGAAGCCGCCTTCGCCCTGCACCGGCTCGACCACGATCGCGGCGACGCGATCGGGCTCGACGTCGGCGCGGAAGAGGAAGCCGAGCGCATCGAGCGCCTGCTTCACGGTGACGCCCTGGGCCTCGTTCGGGAAGGGCAGGTGCCACACCTCGGCCGGCATCGGGCCGAACTTCTTCTTGTAGGGCAGGACCTTGCCGGTCATCGCCATGGTCAGCATGGTGCGGCCGTGGAAGGCGCCGGTGAAGGTGATGACGCCCGAACGGCCGGTGTGGGCACGCGCGATCTTCACCGCGTTCTCGAGCGCCTCGCCGCCGGTCGTGAAGAAGATGGTCTTGGCCGGGCCGGAGAAGGGCGCACGCGCGTTCAGCTTCTCGGCGAGCTCGATGTAGCTCTCGTAGGCGTTGACCTGGAAGGCGGTGTGGGTGAAGCGCTTCAGCTGCTCCTCCACCGCCGCGATCACCTTCGGGTGGCGATGGCCGGTGTTGAGAACCGCGATGCCGCCGGCGAAGTCGACGTAGCGCTTGCCCTCGACGTCCCACATCTCGGCGTTTTCGGCACGATCGGCATAGACGGGGGTCGCAGTGGCGACGCCCCGCGGAACGGCTGCGGCGCGGCGGGCGAGGAGATCGGCGTTGGTGGTCATGATGGCGCTCTGTCCCGGTGGGTGAAGAAGCCCCGATGCTGCTACGCATTTCCCCGTCGAGCGAGACCCTTTGTTCTCACCATGGTGGAGCCTTCAGGTCACCACCATGACGAAAAAGGCGCCGAAATCGGCGCCTTCTCGATCGTCGCACGTGGTGCATCTCATGCTCGGGCGGCGGTTGTTCGGCCTTCGGCCATCGCCTGCTTCGCCGCCCGCCGGCGCGTGAGACCCCAGGCGATCACCCCGCCGGCGACGAGCACGCCGATCGCGAGCAAGGGCCGCGCCGCGAACCAGGCGACGGCGATGACGATCGATCCGAGCACCACCGTCGCCGTCAGCGACACCAGGAAGACGGCACCCTGCACGAGGCTGCCGACGATCGGGATCCAGTCGGTGAGGAGCTGGACGGGGGCGAAGAACAGCGTGAAGCCGATCAGCATGAAGGCGAGGCCGACGCCGCGGATGATCCAGGTGAAGGTGCGGTTCTCGTCCTGCGCTTCCTTGAACATCGCGTCGGCCGGCACGATGCCGCGATCGGCGAGCAGAATCTGACGCCCGTTCGAGGCTGTGTGGGCGACGATCGCGCCCGCCTGTTGGCGCCCGACGAAGGAGGCGGGGCCGACGTGGGCGATCGTGTGGGTGATGCGGAGATCGCCGACGTGCGGGTTCGCCGGGTCCTGGCCGACGTAGAGCCCGCCCATGTCGGCGCGGGTGCGCGATCCGAGCACCGACCGTGCCTTCGCCACCGCGGCGTCGTCGAGCAAGAAACGGTCGCCCGTCGGCAACTCGCCGAGCGCGGCCGGCGAGATCGCCAGCGCGCCGATGCGCGCGTCCTGCGCCGTGAAGTCGCCGCGCTCGATCCGGAACGGCGGGTTGGTATGACCCTGAGGAGCATGGAAGCCCCCCGAATTGATCGGGTTCGTCGACCACTGGCGGTCGTAGACGAAGCGGCGGTCGCTGCCCGAGCCCTTCTCGGTCTCGTACCACTGGTACATCTCGACCTTGCGCTCGAGCTTCAACCCGGCGGTGGCGAGGCCGAGATCGGGATCGGCGACGCCGCGCGCGCTCACCGTCTCGCCGGAGGCATGGACGAGCCGGCCGTCGAGGAAGGCGTCGACCCGATCGGTGGCGGCGGTCTGCACCGTCGCGGCGCCTTCCTTCAGCGCCTTGGCGACCTCGACGGCGTTGTTCTCGTTCCAGAACAGGCCGATGGACGAGCCGATCACGAAGAGGATGCCGATCAGCACCGCCGAGAAGGAATTGCCGATGCGGGACAAGATGCCTTCCGGCGCCGCCACCACGTCGGGGCCGGATGCCTCGTCGGTCGGTGCCCAGGACACGTCGCTGCTGGAATTGTCGTCGCTCATCGTCCGTCCCCCCGATTGCGGCGGCTCCCGACCGCCGGCTCGCGACCGCTCAGCGGTCCGAGAAAGTGATGCGATTGTCGCCCGGCCGGCTCGCCATGAAGACGCCGCCGACGCAGTTTCCGGCGGGATCGACACCGATCCAGGGATGCGTCAGATAGGTCTGCTGGCGATAGGCCTCGCCCGGCTGGAGTTCGCGGTAGAACTTGGCGTCTCCGCGGAAGTCGAGCCAGTGGACGCGCAACGGCCGGTTCGTCCCGTTGAGGAAGATGATCGCCGCCGGATCGTCCGAGTTGAACGAGACGATGTCGCCCGGCGTCGGGCAGCCGGCGGCGAGCGCCGGGGTGGCGAAGGTCGTCGTGGCGAAGGTCGCGGCGGCGGCCGCGAGGGCGGCGGCGAACAGGGTCTTCATCGTCTCGTCCGTCGTTTCGTTGCGTCACCCCTATCGGGGCAGGTCCGGCCGCCTCCTGTCAACTGCGGCGCGTCCGTGGTGCGGCGTGTCGCCTACCTCAATGGAAGTCACGGGACTTCGGCAGCACCCGCACGTCGCGAGGATGACGGGCGGCGTTGCCGGTCGGGTCCGTCTCCGAGCCGTCGTCGAGGGCGAGGCCGTCGAGCAGGGCGGTGCGGTCCTCCACCCGCCGGCCCATCAGATGGACGACGCCCTTGTGGCTCTTCTGCACCACGCCCTCGATCAGCATCAGCCGGGAGCCGACCACCTGGGCGCGGAAACGCTCGAATTCGCGCGCCCACAGGAGCGCGTTGGCGACGCCGGTCTCGTCCTCCAGCGTGACGAAGATCGCCTTGCCGTTGCCCGGCCGCTGGCGCACCAGCACGACGCCGGCCGTCTTCGCCCACGCCCCGTCGCGGGCGGCGGCGAGATCCGCCGTGGTCAGCACGCCCTCGGCGGCGAAACGATCGCGCAGGAGTGCCATCGGATGGGCCTTCAGCGACAGGCGGACGGTCTGGTAGTCGGCGACGACCTGTTCGGCGAGCCCCATCTCGGGCAACGCGATGGCGGGTTCCGCCGCCAGTTCCGGCGCCCCCATGGCGGCGAAGAGGGGGAGGGCCTCGGCATCGGGCAGCCGCCGGATCGCCCAGGCCGCAGCCCTCCGGTCGAGCCCCATCGAGCGGAAGGCGTCGGCATCGGCGAGGAGCCGCAGCGAGCGCTGGTCGAGCCGCGCCCGCCGCGCCAGATCCTCGACCGAGAGAAAGCCGCCCCCACGCACTTCGGCGATGCGATCGGCGGCGGCCTGCGACAGCCCGTCGACCTGCCGGAAGCCGAGGCGCAGGGCGATCGTCCCGTCCGGCCGGGCGCCGAGCCGGTTGTCGAAGGTCGAGCGGGCGACGTCGACCGCGCCGACCGCCACGCCGTGATCGCGGGCGTCGCGCACGATCTGGGCCGGGGCATAGAAGCCCATCGGCTGGGAATTGAGCAGCGCACAGGCGAAGACCGCCGGGTGGCGGCACTTGAGCCAGGCCGAGATCCAGACGAGCTTGGCGAAGCTCGCCGCGTGGCTCTCGGGAAAACCATAGGAGCCGAAGCCCCTGATCTGCTCGAAACAGGCCTGCGCGAAGGCCGGATCGTAGCCGCGCGCCACCATGCGCCCGACCATCATCTCCTCGAAGGGCTGGATCGTGCCGAGATTGCGGAAGGTCGCCATGGCACGGCGCAGGCGGTTCGCCTCGGCGTCGGTGAACTTCGCCGCCACCATGGCGAGCTTCATCGCCTGCTCCTGGAAGAGCGGCACGCCGAGCGTCTTGCCGAGCACGCCGTGGAGTTCGTCCGGCGGCCCGTGTTCGGGAGCGGGCGAGGGGAAGACGACGTCCTCGAGCCCTGCCCGACGGCGGAGATAGGGGTGCACCATGCCGCCCTGGATCGGCCCGGGCCGCACGATCGCCACCTCGATGACGAGGTCGTAGAAGCATTTCGGCGCGAGATGGGGCAGCATGTTCATCTGCGCCCGGCTCTCGATCTGGAAGACGCCGATCGTGTCGGCCCGCCCCAGCATCGCCCACACTTCGGGATCGTCGAGCGGCACGTCGGCGAGGCCGAGGTCCGGCCCGCCCGACAGCCGCAGCAGGTCGAAGGCCTTGCGGATGCAGGTCAGCATGCCGAGCGCCAGCACGTCGACCTTCATCAGCCGCAGCGTGTCGATGTCGTCCTTGTCCCATTCGATGAAGGTGCGGTCGTCCATCGCCGCATTGCCGATCGCCACCGTCTCGTCGAGCCGCCCGCGCGCCAGCACGAAGCCGCCGACGTGCTGCGACAGGTGGCGGGGAAAACCGAGGATGCGCGAAGCGATCGTCAGCACCCGCGCGATGGTCGGATTGTCGGGATCGAACCCCGCCTGCCGCGCCCGCTCGGCCGAAATGCCGCCGCGCCCGTCGCGCAGCACGCCGGCGAGGCGGCGGATGACGTCTTCGCTCAGACCGAAGGCCTTGCCGACGTCGCGGATGGCGCTGCGCGGGCGATAGCTGATGACGGTCGCCACCAAGCCTGCGCGATGGCGACCGTATTTCTCGTAGACGTGCTGGATCACCTCCTCGCGCCGCTCGTGCTCGAAATCGACGTCGATGTCGGGCGGCTCGCGCCGTTCCGCCGAGATGAAGCGGGCGAAGAGCAGGTCGTTCTCCGCCGGATCGACGCAGGTGATGCCGAGCGCGTAGCAGACCGCGGAATTCGCCGCCGAGCCGCGCCCCTGACACAGGATGCCGCGCGAGCGGGCGAAGGCGACGATGTCGTGGACGGTGAGGAAATAGCGGGCGTAGTCGAGTTCGCCGATCAGCCGCAGCTCGCTCGCGAGCGATGCCGCGACCTTCTCCGGCACGCCCGCCGGCCAGCGCTCGGCGGCCTGCCGGCGGGTCAGATCCTCGAGCCAGGCCTGCGCCGTCCAACCCTCCGGCACCGGCTCGTCGGGGTATTCGTAGGTGAGGTCGCCGAGATCGAAGCGGATCGACGCGAGGAGCCGCCCCGCCTCGTCGACCGCTCCCGGCGCATCGGCGAAGAGGCGGCGCATCTCGGCTTCGCTCTTCAGATGCCGCTCGGCATTGGCCTCGAGCCGCCGCCCCATGGCGGCGAGCGGCACCCGCTCGCGGATCGCCGACAACACGTCCTGCACGTCGCGATCCTGCGGCGAGGCGTAGAGCACGTCGTTGGTGGCGATGAGCGCAACGCCGGCCGCGCTGGCCGTCTCGATCAGCCCGGAAAGCCGTCGCCGGTCGGCCCCGCCGCGCGGCATGGCGGCAGCGAGCCGGACCTCCGTCCGCGACACCGCGGTGAGCCGCGCCAGCGCCGCGGCGACGGCTTCGGGCGCCTCGGGGTCGGGCATCACGATCAGCGCCAGATCGACGGGGGCGATCGCAAAACTCTCGATCAGATCGTCGAGGACGAGGGTGCATGCGCCCTTCGCCGCCCGCCTTTTGCCGAGCGTCAGCAGCCGGCAGAGCCGCCCCCAGCCGTCGCGCGTCGTCGGATGGACCACCACGTCGGGCGCGCCGTCCGCGAAGACCAGCCGCGCCCCGGCCGCGAGTTTGAACGCCTTCGCCGCCGCCGCCACGGCCTCGTCTTCCGCCTCGCGCAGATCGAGGAGGGCGCGGTGGACCCGCACCACGCCGGCGACCGTGTTGCGATCGGCGATGCCGATGCCGCCGTGGCCGAGCGCCAGCGCCGTCGCCACCAGATCCTCCGCCGGCGAGGCGCCGCGCAGGAAGGAGAAGTTGCTGGCCGCGACCATCTCGGCGAAGCGCGGCGGGGGGGCGAAGGGTCTCATGGCGAACCCACGGCGTTGCGAGATTTCTTTCTCCGTTCGGCTTCACCCTGAGGTGCCCGGCCGTCGGCCGGGCCTCGAAGGGCGAAGCCACGACGGGCCTTGCCACTCGGCCCTTCGCCCTTCGAGGCTCGCTCGCGCTCGCACCTCAGGATGAAGGCCCTCCGCGAAGAGCCGTCCGCTCTCATGCGAAGAGCCCGTGGACGAACCAGCGCGGCGTCTCGACCTCGCCGAAGAGGCCGCTGCGGAACACCCAGAAGCGATGGCCGGCCGCGTCCTCGATGCGGTAGTAGTCCCGCGTCGGCGCGTCCGCCCCGTCGCGCCACCATTCCGGGGCGATCCGCTCCGGCCCCTCGGCGCGGACGATCTCGTGCAGCACCCGCCGCCAGCGAAAGCGCATCGGCGGCCCGTCCGGCACGGTCGCCAGCGTCTCGATCGGCTGCGGCGGATCGAACAGGGTGAGCGGTCGTGCCGGCGGATCGCCCGGCAGCGGCGCGGTCCACGCGACGTCCTCGCGCGGCGCCTCTTCGGCGATCGACACGGCGTCGGCGGCGCGTTCCGGCCAATGGCTGTCGCGGGCGACGAAGCGCAGTACCCGGTCGCGGCCGAAACGGGCGACCAGCCGGTCGAGGAGATCGGTCAGCGCCCGATCTTCGTTCACCCGCCCGTCGAGCGTCGGCTGGCGCGCGGTCAGCGCCTCGCCGGCCGGCACCGACAGGCGCAGCGCGTCGAAGCCCCAGCCCGGATCGAGCGGATCGGCCAGCGCCGCGAGGCGCTCGTCGAAGAGCCGCATCACCACGGCGGTCTCGCGCACCGGCCGCCCGGTGCCGACGGCGATGCGCCGCACCACGCCGTCGGAGCGGAAGAAGGTCGCCTCGAACAGCCGCCCACCCTGACCGCGCCGCTCCAGCATCTCGCCCGCCTCGTCGACGAGATGGACGAGCGTCTCGCGCAGCGACGGCGAATGGACCAGCGGTTCGGGGAAATGACGCTCGACCATACAGTCGGGCAGGGGGCGCAGCGGCGTGATGCGCCGGTCGACCCGGCCGAGGATCTCGGCGAGTTTCCGCGTCGTCGCCTCGCCGAAACGGGCGGAGAAGAGCACCGACGGATGGGCGTCGAGATCGGCGAGGGTGCGGAAGCCCGCCCGCCGCAGCGCGCGATGGGTCTCCTCGCCGGCCTCGAGGGCGGCGAGCGGCAGGCGCCCGACCGCGGCCTCGCTTGCCCCCGGCGCGACGATGCCGCCGTCGCCGTAGCGCACCAGCGCCCGCGCCGTCGCCGGCCCGTCGGCGAGCGCCACCTTCGCCGTGAGCCCCGAGCGGCCGCAGCGCGCCACGATCTCCGCCGCCAGCGCCGCCTCGCCGCCGAAGAGATGGGTGCAGCCGGTGACGTCGAGCATCAGCCCGTGCGGCGGATCGATCGCCACCATCGGGGTGAAACGCTCGCAGGCCTCGGCGAGCCGGGCGACCAACCGCTCGTCGCCGGCCGGATCGGCCTCCTCGATCACCAGATCGGGAAACCGTGCCCGCGCGTCGGCGAGGGCCGTTCCCGGGCGCAGGCCGAGCTCCAGCGCCCGCGCGTCGCAGGCCTCGATCACCCGCGCCGCGCCCCGCCGGCCGACCACGGCCAGCGCCGTCTCAGGCGGTGCGGCGGAGGTCCGCCGCAGCCGATCGGTCGGCAGGAAGGGCAGCCACAGGGCGAGAAGACGCCGCCCCGCGGATGTCGGAAACGAGATCGAAGGCTCGGTACGCACGATTCCACTCCACAGACCATTCCGACCCCATGCCGCGACTGGCGTGGCGCAGCAGCGCCACCCGGAAGGCGGGATTGCCCGGCGCGTTGGCCGATGCCGGTCGCGACGGCGCCGACCGGACCTGCCACCGGCTCGACGCCGCACTCGCCACCGCACCGGCGGCGACGCGGACGACGAAGAGCGTCACCCCCGAGGCCGACGCCGCCAGCGCCAGCCGCCGGCTCGCCGTCAGATCCCAGTCGCGCGGCCCCCCACCGATCCGGCTTGCTCCGATCCGCCCCGCCGGTCCGTCGCCGCGCATCGCCAGCACCACCGCGCCGAGCCCACGGCAGCGTGCTGCCTCGTCGGCGGCGCGCAGCCCGTCGGCCATGTCGCGCACCCGCACCAGGGTGACGCGCGCCGGATCGATGCCGAGCCCGACGAGGCCCGGCGGATGGAGCGCCCCGGCCTCGCGGGCGAGGTAGTCCTGGACGATCCAGCAGATCGCGCCGCGCTCGGCGGTGCGGGGCCGGCCGAAGAGATCGCGCCCGAACCCTTCGTCGGGGCCGGCGAGGGTCGCCCGCTCGGCGAGCGCCAGCGCGAAGCCGGCGGCGCTCGCCGCGTCGTCGTGTCCGGCGGCGAGGATCTCGTGGACGGCGGCACGCGCGAGCCCGCCGCACCGCCCGTCGATCGCCTCGACGCCGAGCCCGAACCCGTCCGCGGCACGCAACGTCTCGCCCCCGTGCCAGCCGCGTCGCACGGAGCCCATGTCGTGGAGAGCCATCGCGCCACTCCTCATGTTCCTTGTTTGTTCTTTGTAGCAGAACGCCGCGGCGAGGGGAAGAGGGGTGGGGAGAATCGGGTGGAGGACGGGGTGAGGAGACGGGGATTCCGAGACGGAACGCGTGGACGCAGGGGCGGGTTTCGGACCGGGGAAAGGCACGAAAGCCGTCGCGGGCTCCCCTTTCTCCCGCAAGGGGGTGTTGCACAATTCGGCCCGAGCCGAAATCGACGCCGTGCGCGATGCTTCGAGACGGCGTTCTCCGAACGCCTCCTCAGCATGAGGCGTTTGTTTTCGCAGAGACAATCTCCGGAGCCTCATCCTGAGGAGCGCCGCAGGCGCGTCTCGAAGGATCGCGCACGAAACCCGCCGCAGCCCCCCTTCTTCCGCGAGGGAGAAGGGAAGGCTGCCCGCGGCCGGGCGTGCCTGCCGCCCCTTGAGCCCGGGGGCCGCGCGCGCTATCGAGAAGGCCCCTCGACAGCGGAACGCGCGACATGGCGGATGCCCCGAAGAACGCCCACGGAGCCGATCTCGGCTTCTCGATCGTCGTTCCGACCTGGAACAACCTCGAGTATCTGAAGCTCTGCATCGCCTCGATCGAGGCGAATTCCGCCTACGCCCACGAGATCATCGTCCACGTCAACGAAGACGCCGACGGCACGCTCGCCTGGGTGCGCGAGAAGGGCCTGCGCCATTCCTTCGCGCCGAAGAACCTCGGTGTGGCGGTGTCGGTGAACCTCGCCGCGTCGCTGGCGACGAAGCCGTGGCTCCTCTACCTCAACGACGACATGTGGGTCTGCCCCGGCTGGGACGTGGCGCTCGTCACCGAGATCGAGAAGGCGGGGACCGACCGGATCTTCCTCTCCTCGCGCCTGATCGAGCCCAAGGACACCGGCGACACCCGCCCGATGATCCTCGACTGCGGCACGGGGCCGGAGAATTTCGATCGCGACAAGCTCTTGGCGCACTACCGTGATCTGACGCGCGGCGACGAGCGCTTCGTCTTCTCCCAGCCGACGATGATCCACCGCACGCTGTGGCAGGTGGTCGGCGGCTATTCGGTCGAATTCTCGCCCGGCATGTCGACCGACGACGATCTCGTCATGAAGCTGTGGACGGTCGGCTGCCGCGAGTTCCGGCTGGTCGATGCCTGCCGCGTCTATCACTTCGCCTGCCGGTCGACCGGTCGCATCCGCAAGAACAAGGGCAGCCGCCAGTTCCTGCTCAAGTGGGGCCTGCGCTGGAAGCGCTTCCGCGACGCCCGCGGCGGCGAGGGCGCGACGACGGCGACCTTCTCCGATCGCCTGCGCCGCGCGCTCTACGCGCTGAAGTCCGCCCACCCGATCGACGATCTCGAGGGCTGGAACCCGAAGGCCGAATGGGACTGGCGGATCGGCGACGACGCGCGGCGCTGAGGGAGCAGCGGCTAGGAGCTTCTGGGCGCCTTGCGGGAAGCCCTTCACACTGAGGTGCGAGCGTCAGCGAGCCTCGAAGTGCGAAGGGCGCGTGGCACAGCCCGTCATGGCTTCGCGCTTCGAGGCCCGGCTTGCGCCGGGCACCTCAGCATGAAGCCGAACAGAGGGCCGAACGCCGAAAGCCGTATCCCGTCCGATCTTCACGCGCTCGCCCGCACCGGCGTCACGCCGGCGGCCGCCGCCGCGCGCAGGTCGCGGACGGCCTGGGCGTAGTCCTTCTTCTTGAAGATCGCCGAGCCGGCGACCACCGTGTCGGCACCCGCCGCCACCACGGCGCCGATCGTGTCGGGGGCGACGCCGCCGTCGACCTGGAGGCGGATCGGTTTGCCGGTCTTCTCGATGCGGGCGCGGACGTCGGCGATCTTGTCGAGCACGTGCGGCAGGAAGCTCTGGCCGCCGAAGCCGGGGTTCACCGACATCAGCAGCACCATGTCGACCTGATCGAGGACGCAGTCGAGCGCCGCGACCGGCGTCGCCGGATTGAGCACCACGCCGACCTCGCAGCCCTTCTGGCGGATCAGCCGCAGCGATCGGTCGAGATGGCGGCAGGCCTCGACGTGGATCGAGATCAGATCGGCGCCGGCGGCGGCGAAGCCCTCGATCAGCGCGTCGACCGGCTCGACCATCAGATGGGCGTCGATCTTCAGCGTCGACCACGGCTTCAGCGCCTCGAGCACCATCGGGCCGAAGGTCAGATTGGGCACGAAGTGATTGTCCATCACGTCGAAATGGATCCAGTCGGCCCCCGCCGCCTCGACGGCGCGGACCTCCTCGCCGAGCCGGGCGAAGTCGGCGGCGAGCAGCGAGGGGGCGATGACCAGCGGGTTCATGATGTCTCTCCGGGCTTCCGTTTCGTCGAAGGCTCCGGCCGAGGGGGCCGAGCCTCGTGAGATGTCCCGGAGGCGGAGAAGCGCGGGCCGACGCGAGCCTCCGCCTCCGGGGACGTCCCTCCTCGTTTTGCAGGGACGTAGAGAGTTGCTTGTGAGCGAGATCTTCTCGTTCGGCTTCACCCTGAGGTGCCCGGCAGAGCCGGGCCTCGAAGGGCGAAGCCGTCGACGGGCCGTGCCACTCGGCCCTCCGCCCTTCGAGGCTCGCGTTGCGAGCACCTCAGGGTGAAGGGCCTCTGCACCGAGCCCAATCCTCCCGCCGCCTCACAGCGTCGCCAGATGCTCCCGCACCCGCGCGGCGATCGCTTCGGCCGTGAAGCCGAAATGGGCGAGCAGCGCCTTTTCCGGCCCGCTCTCGCCGAAGCGGTCGATGCCGACGACGAGGCCGCGGTCGCCGACCACGCCGCGCCAGCCGCGCGTCGTGCCGGCCTCGATCGCCACGATCGGCAGGCCCTTCTGGAGAACCGCAGCGCGTTCGCCCGCCGCCAGCCGCTCGAAGGCCTCGACGCAGGGCATCGAGACGAGCCGCACCGGCTTGCCCTCCGCCGCCAGCACGTCGGCGACGGCCGCCGAGAGCCCGACCTCCGAACCGGTGGCGACCAGCGTGGCGCAGGCTCCGGCCGGATCGCGCAGCGTGCGATAGCCGCGCCCGTCGACGGCGCCGGCCTGCGGGGCGAGGTTCTGACGCGACAGGATCAGCGCCGAGGGGCCGTCGGTGCGGGCGAGGGCGGCGCCCCAGGCAGCGGCGGTCTCGGCGGCGTCGGCCGGGCGCCAGACGTCGAGGCCGGGGATGAGCCGCAGGCTCTCGACGTGCTCGATCGGCTGATGCGTCGGCCCGTCCTCACCCAGTGCAATGGAATCGTGGGTCAGCACCCAGATCACCCGCTGCTTCATCAGCGCCGCCATGCGGATGGCGTTGCGGGCATAGTCGGAGAAGACCAGGAACGTGGCGCAGAAGGGGATGAACCCGCCGTGCAGCGCCAGGCCGTTGGAGATCGCCCCCATGGCGAACTCGCGCACGCCGAAGAACACCTGATTGCCCGCCGGATCGCGGCTGACCGGCTTCGAGCCCTTGTGGACCGTCAGGTTGGAATGGCCGAGGTCGGCCGAACCGCCGAAGATCTCCGGCACGTGCTCGGCAAAGGCGGCGAGCGCCAGCTGCCCCGCCTTGCGCGAGGCGATCGATCCCGCCGCCTCGCAGGCAGCCAGCGCCGCGGCGGCGCCGGCATCGAAGCCGGGGGCGGGGAGGCCGGCGATGCGGCGTTTGAACTCGGCGGCGAGCTCGGGATGGGCCGCGGCATAGGCGGCGAAGCGGCGGCGCCAGTCGGCGGAGCGCGCCTTGCCGGCCTCGCGGGCATCCCAGGCGGCACGCACCGCGTCGGGGATCTCGAAGGGCGCATGCGGCCACTTCATCGCCTCGCGCACCGCGGCGATCTCGGCGGCGCCGAGCGGCGCACCGTGGCAGTTCTCGGTGCCCTCCTTGCCCGGCGAACCACGGCCGATCACGGTGCGGCAGCAGATCAGCGTCGGCTTCTTCGTCTCGGCCAGCGCCGCCTTGGTCGCCGCGTCGATCGCCGCCGGATCATGACCGTCGACGCCGCGGATCACCTGCCAGCCGTAGGCCTCGAAGCGGGCCGGCGTGTCGTCGGCGAACCATTCGATGCAGCGCCCGTCGATCGAGATGCCGTTGTCGTCCCAGAAGCAGACGAGCTTGCCGAGCCCGAGCGAGCCGGCGAGCGAGGCGGCCTCGTGGGAAATGCCCTCCATCAGACAGCCGTCGCCCATGAAGACGAAGGTGCGATGGTCGACGATGTCGTGGCCGGGGCGGTTGAACTGCGCCGCGAGCGTGCGCTCCGCCAGCGCCATGCCGACGGCGTTGGCCAGCCCCTGGCCGAGCGGCCCGGTGGTGGTCTCGACGCCGGGCGTATGGCCGACCTCCGGGTGACCGGCGGTCCGGGAGCCGAGCTGACGGAAGGCCTTGAGGTCGTCGATCGAGAGATCGTAGCCGGTCAGGTGCAGCAGCGCGTAGATCAGCATCGAGCCGTGGCCGTTCGACAGCACGAAACGGTCGCGGTCGGGCCAGCGCGGATCGCTCGGATCGTGGCGGAGATGCTCGCGCCACAGGGTGGCGGCGATCTCGGCCATGCCCATCGGCGCGCCGGGATGGCCGGACTTGGCCTGTTCGACCGCATCCATCGCCAGCGCACGCAGCGCCGCCGTGACCGGCCAGTCGAGGGCGCCGGGACGGGTGCCGGCGAAGGAGAGGGGGGCGTTCATCGGTCTTTCCTCGGGTTGGATCTTCGGGCAATGCGCAGAGGGCGGAAGCGCATCCTCGTGAGCGTTCGTGATGCTTCCCGACGGTGCCGCGGTTTCACCCTCCCATCAGGGGAGGGTGGCCCGCAGGGCCGGGTGGGGTTCGGCGTCGCGACGGGCTCCGCCGCCGGATGGGTTCGGCTCGGTCGCGAGGCCGCACTCACCCCACCCCCGACCCCTCCCCTGATGGGAGGGGGGGAGGACCGTGCCGGGAGGCTCGCGCCTCGTTCCGTCGTGTGTCGCGGGGCCGTCCGCCTCAGGCGGAGCGGCGTTTGCGGTCGACCATCTTCAGGATCGTCGGCGTCAGGATCAGCTGCATGGCGAGATCGAGCTTGCCGCCGGGAATGACGATCGAGTTCGCCCGGCTCATGAAGCTGTCGTGCAACATCGTGCGCAGATAGGCGAAGTCGATGCCGCGCGGGTCCTTGAAGCGGATCACCACCATGCTCTCGTCCGGCGTCGGGATCCAACGCGAGATGAACGGGTTCGACGTGTCGACCGTCGGAACGCGCTGGAAGTTGATGTCGGTCTGCGAGAACTGCGGCGTGATGATGCGGACATAGTCCGGCATGCGGCGAAGGATCGTGTCCATGATCGCTTCGGTCGAATAGCCGCGGGTGTTCTTGTCGCGATGGAGCTTCTGGATCCATTCGAGATTGATCACCGGCACGACGCCGATCTTCAGGTCGGCGTGGCGGGCGATGTCGATCTCGTCGGTGACGACGGCGCCGTGCAGACCCTCGTAGAAGAGCAGGTCGGTGTCCGGCTCGAAGCTCCGCCACTCGGTGAAGGTGCCGGACGGCGAACCGAGCCGCTCGGCCTCCTCGACGTCGTGGACGTAGGAACGCGTCCGCCCGTTGCCGGTCGCGCCATAGGAGCGGAAGGTCTCCTCCAGTTCGGCGAGCAGGTTCGCCTCGATGCCGAAATGCGAGAAGTGGTTGTCGCCGGCCGCCGCCCGCTCGGCGATGACGCGCTTCATCTCGGCGCGGTCGTGACGGTGGAAGGCGTCGCCCTCGATGTTGGCGGCGGTGATGCCCTCGCGGCGGAAGATCTGGTCGAAGGTCTTCTTCACCGAGGTGGTGCCGGCGCCCGAGGACCCGGTGACGGAAATGATCGGATGCTTGACGGACATGGAGACGTCCTCCGGGGCGTGGCCCCTGATGCGATGTCGGATCGGGCGAGGCGGGCGACGGCTCAGGCCGTCAGCAGCCCGCGTCGGGCAAACAGCGGCGATCGTTCGGAATTGCCCCAATTGGTCGCGAGATAGCGCTCGAGGCGCTCGACCTTGGGCCGCGATCCGAAGATCAGCGGCACGCGTTGGTGCAGTTTCTCCGGTACGAGGTCGGCCACGGGCGTCTTGCCGTCGCTCGCCCGTCCACCCGCCTGTTCCATCAGCATGCCGATCGGCGCCGCCTCGTAGACGAGGCGCAGGCGGCCGTTGGCGTAGCCCTTCCGCTGGTCGCCGGGATAGAGATAGATGCCGCCGCGGATGAAGATCCGATGCGCCTCGGCGACCATCGAGGCGATCCAGCGCATGTTGTAGTCGCCGCCGCGCGGACCGTCGCCGCCGGCGACGAGATCGTCGACATAGGCGCGCACCCGGTCGTCCCAGTGACGGTAGTTCGACATGTTGATGGCGAACTCGCGCGCCTCCTCCGGCACCCGGAGCCCCGCCTCGATCAGCCGGAAACGCCGCGCCTCGGGATCGAGGACGAAGAGATCGACGCCGTCGCCGACCGTCATCACCAGCGCGACGTGCGGGCCGTAGACGACGTAGCCCGCCGCCACCTGCTCGCGCCCGGGCCGCATGAAGGCCTCGTCGGTGCCCGGATCGACGCCCTCGACCCGACGACGGACCGAGAAGATCGTGCCGACCGAGACGTCGGTGTCGATGTTGGAGGAGCCGTCGAGCGGATCGATCGCCACCAGCAGCCGTCCGTCGGGGTCGAGCGCCATGGCGTGGTCGGCCTCCTCGGAGGCGAGAGCTGCGACCGGAGCCGACCGGCAGGCCTCGTAGAGGATCTGGTCGCAGCGCACGTCCAGTTCCTTCTGGACGTCGCCGCCGCCGTTGTCGGCGCCGCGCGAGGCGCCGAGCGCCCCGGCGAGCGGGCCGCGGGCGATCAGGCCGGCGATCTCGGCACAGCCGCGAGCGATGGCGTTGACGGTCGCGGCGATGTCGAGCCGCGACGGATCGCAGCCGGCCCAGGCCTCCAGCCGGGCACTCAGATCGGGGGGCGTCGATGCTTCGCGCATGACTTTAACCTCTCGGTGTTTCCTGTTGTCCCTGAACGATGATCGCCGCTCGTGCCTTTTTCGGTCTATGCGAACCGACGATCGAGGAAGCGCTCAGGGATCGATGTTCCTGGAGAGCACCCGGCTGGACCGGATCTCCGCCTCGGTGATGGTGGACAGGTCCGCCACGTCGACCTCGCGCCCCTCTTCGAAGAGGCGGATGGCCTGTCGCAGGCGGGCACGGTCGAAGGCGTTGCGGATCGACCGGGCATTGGCGAAATCGGGTTGGGTGCGGCGTGCCACGACATAGTCGGCGAGCGCGGCGCGGGCTCCCTCGTCGAACCGGTAGCCCTCCTTTTCGGCGATCACGTCGGCGATGCGCAACAGTTCGTCGTCGCGATAGTCGGGGAAGTCGACGTGATGGGCAATGCGCGAGCGGAAGCCCGGGTTTGCCGAAAAGAAGGTCTGCATCCGGTCGGCGTAGCCGGCGAGGATCACGACGAGGTCGTCGCGCTGGTTCTCCATCACCTGCAGCAGGATCTCGATCGCCTCCTGACCGTAGTCCTTCTCGTTCTCCGGCCGATAGAGGTAATAGGCCTCGTCGATGAAGAGGACGCCGCCCATGGCGCGCTTCAGGACCTCCTTGGTCTTGGGCGCGGTGTGGCCGATGTACTGGCCGACCAGATCGTCGCGCGTCACCGAGACGAGATGGCCCTTCCGGACATAGCCGAGGCGGTGGAGGATCGAGGCCATCCGGAGCGCGACGGTGGTCTTGCCGGTACCGGGATTGCCGGTGAAGGCCATGTGCAGCGTCGGCGGCGAGGTCTCGAGCCCCATGATCTTGCGCGCCTTGGTGACGAGCAGGTGGGCGGCGATCTCGCGGATGCGGTCCTTGACCGGCTTGAGGCCGATCAGGTCGCGGTCGAGCTCGGCGAGCAGAGGCCCGATCTCGGTCTCGCGCCACAGGGCGGCGAGATCCAGCCGATCCGGGGTCGCGGCCGCAGGGTCTGGGATGAGCGGAGCGTTCATGATCGGACCTCTTCTGCGTCGATCGTCGGTCGCTCGGCCGAAGGCCGACCCTTCTCCCCTCGTGGGAGAAGGTGGCCGAAGGCCGGATGAGGGGGCGCCGCGCAGCGGCATTCTCATCTCGAATGAGGAGCGGGTGGGGAGGACGAACCCCTCATCCGCCCCTGCGGGGCACCTTCTCCCGCAAGGGGAGAAGGGCTGGCGGGGCGACCGCCTCGATCGAAACGAACCGCCTGCGGTCTCACGCCGCCGAGCGACGACGCACGGCGTAACGCTGGATGCGGCCGGCTTCCTCGATGCGGTCGAGGACGAAGCCGGGTTCCTTCGACGGCCGGTGCACGATGAAGGAGAGACGGATCGTCTCCCAACCGCGCGTGCTGTCGAAGGCGTTGATGCGCACGTAGGCCTCCGGGTTGGCTTCGCGGGCCGCGCGCACCTCGGTCATCACGCCGGCGGCGTCGCGCAGGTCGAACATCGGCATGCCCCACATGTCCCAATAGGTGTTGCGGGGATGGGGGTCGTCGGTGACCTCGATGCTCACCGCCCAGCCCTGGTTCAGGGCATGTTCGATCTGGGCGGAGATCTGCGCGTCGGTGAGGTCGGGCAGGAACGAGAAGGCGCCTTGGGTCAGTCGCATGGAGGCTACTCCGGGTCTGGATGAGAAGGGGGAGGCGGCCGGTTTCAGGGTGGACCGGCCGCCTCCCGCGCGGCGGGCCGAAGGGAGGCTCAGCTCGCCGCCGCCGTCGGAACGAAGTCGGACGTGTCGGTCGAGGCGTAGTCGAAGGTGACGGAGCCCCAGGTCGCGAGCGCGGCCTCGAGCGGCTTGCACCACTTGGCGGCGTCGCGCAGGATCTCCGGGCCTTCCGCCATGATGTCGCGACCCTCGTTGCGGGCGAGAACCATGGTCTCCATGGCGACGCGGTTGGCGATGGCGCCGGCCTGGATGCCCATCGGGTGACCGATGGTGCCGCCGCCGAACTGCATCACCACGTCGTCGCCGAAGAGATGCAGCAGCTGGTGCATCTGACCGGCGTGGATGCCGCCCGAGGCCACCGGCATGACCTTGCGCAGGTCGCACCAGTCCTGTTCGAAGAAGATGCCGCGCTGATAGTCGACGGCGTTCTTCGCCTCGCGGCAGACGTTGTAGTAGCCCTGCACGGTCATCGGATCGCCCTCGAGCTTGCCGACCGCGGTGCCGGCATGCAGGTGGTCGACACCGGCCAGGCGCAGCCACTTGGCGATGACGCGGAACGACACGCCATGGTTCTTCTGCCGGGTGTAGGTGCCGTGACCGGCGCGATGCATGTGCAGGATCATGTCGTTGGCGCGGCACCACTCGGCCATCGACTGGATCGCCGTCCAGCCGATCACGAGATCGATCATGACGATGCAGGAGCCGATCTCCTTCGCCATCTCGGCGCGACGGTACATCTCCTCCATCGTGCCGGCGGTGATGTTGAGATAGTGGCCCTTGATCTCGCCGGTGGCGGCGGTCGCCTTCATCACTGCCTCCTGGCCGTAGAGGAAGCGGTCACGCCAGTGCATGAAGGGCTGCGAGTTGATGTTCTCGTCGTCCTTGGTGAAGTCGAGACCGCCGGCGAGGCCCTCGTAGACGACGCGGCCGTAGTTCTTGCCCGAGAGCCCGAGCTTCGGCTTGATCGTCGCGCCGAGCAGCGGCCGGCCGAACTTGTCGAGGCGCTCGCGCTCGACGACGATGCCGGTCGGCGGGCCGCGGAAGGTCTTCACGTAGGCCGGCGGGAAGCGCATGTCCTCGAGACGGGCGGCCTTCAGCGGCTTGAACGAGAAGACGTTGCCGATGATCGACGCCGTCAGGTTGGCGATCGAGCCTTCCTCGAACAGGATGATGTCGTAGGCGACCCAGCAGAACCACTGGCCCGGCTGCCCCGGCACCGGCTCGACCTTGTAGGCCTTGGCGCGATAGCTGTCGCAGGCGGTCAGGCGATCGGTCCACACGACCGTCCAGGTCGCGGTCGAGCTCTCGCCGGCGACCGCCGCGGCCGCCTCGATCGGATCGACGCCGTCCTGCGGCGTGATCCGGAAGAGGGCGAGGACGTCGGTGTCCTTGGGTTCGTAGTCGCCGTCCCAGTAGCCCATCTGGGCATACTTCATCACGCCCGCGCCGTAGCGCTTCTTGGCATCCATCGGAGCGGCGGCGGCAGGCTTGTCCATCACGGTCATGGGCGTTCCCTCGTCTTGGTTGGAGGGATGCTGCGCCGTCGTTCGAATTAAGCAAATTCGTATTTCTTTTCGTCCAGATTCAGATAATCTGAAGTCCATGCGAAACGTCACCCTGAAGCAGCTCCGAATGTTCCGTGCCGCGGTCGAAGGACGCTCCTTCGCCGCCGCCGCACAGGCCACCCACGTGACCCCGCCGGCGGTCACGGCGCAGATGAAACTGCTCGAGGAGGAGGTCGGTCTCCCCCTCTTCGAGCGAGACGCGCAGGGCCTGACGCCGACCGCTGCGGGGCGGGAAATCCTCGATGCGTCAAGGCGTTTGGAGAAGATCCTCGACGACGCGCGATCGAGCGTCGAGGCGCTGCGCACCCCCGACGGCGGACGCGTCACGGTGGGCGTGGTGTCGACCGCGAAATACTTCGCGCCGATGCTGCTGGCGGCCTTCGCCCGCGAGCACCCCCGCGTCGAGCTGGAGCTGGTGGTCGGCAACCGGTCGGACATCGTGTCGCGGTTCGAGGCGGGCGATCTCGACCTGACGATCATGGGACGACCGCCCGAGGAGGCGCCGGTCGAGAGCGCGCTGATCGGCGCCCATCCCCACGTGGTCGTCGCCGCCCCGACCGACCCGCTGGCGCGCGAACGCCGAATCGACCCCGCCCGCTTCGCCGACCGCACCTTCCTGGTGCGCGAACCGGGCTCCGGCACCCGCACCCTGATGGAGCACTTCCTGGTGCGATCGGGCATCCACCCGAAGATCGGCATGGAGATCGGTTCCAACGAGACGATCAAGCAGGCGGTGATCGCCGGCCTGGGCCTGACCTTCATCTCCGCCCACACCGTGGCGGCCGAAGTCGAGGACCATCGCCTCGTGGTGCTCGACGTCGTCGGCCTGCCCTTGTGGCGACGCTGGTACGTGGTGCGGCTGGCGCGCAAGAAGGCGATGCCGGCGACGCGGGCGCTGATCGACTTCGTGCGGGTGCGCGGCGGCGCCTTCCTGCCGCAGATCCCCGGCATCCCGGACGCCCCGAACGAGGGCTGACGGCGCGCGGAGACACGCGCCGGCCGGCGAGATTTCCACAATTCGGCGAAGCCATTGCGTCCGAGGCGGGTAGGGGCTTGCCCGTAACCGCGAAGCACTATAAGAACCCGCCCCGTGAGCGCCCTTCGTCTATCGGTTAGGACGGCAGCCTTTCACGTTGCAAAGACGGGTTCGACTCCCGTAGGGCGCGCCACAAAATCCCTCGTCATTGAAGACCAGACGCTTCGCCGATCGTCGGTGCCGTGTTCGCGCGCTGTCGTCGCGCGAGACCAATCGGCGTCCACACCGCGATCGGTGCCTCACGCCGGGTCCAGCGCCAGTGCCATCGTCGTGCCGATGGCGTCTTCGCCCAGCGGGCGAAAGCCGAGGCGCCGATAGAGGCGGGCGGCGTGAGCATTGGTGTGGGCGACCATCAGCGACAGGGCGGTCCATCCCGCCTCCCGTGCCGACCGGATCGTCTCGTCGAGAACCGCCGTGCCGATGCCACGGCCGCGGGCGGTCGGAGCGACCACGATGTCGACGATCCGCAGCGTCCGTCCGCTCGCGCGGCGATCGGGCGCGGTCACGAGACGGCCGACGGCTTCGCCGTCGGCGAGGATCACCGAGCGTTCGGCATCGGGAAACTCCTGCGCCGAGCCCGCCTCGTGAGCGCGGTACTGCTGATCGAGCAGGATCGCCAGCATCGGCTCGGGAAGGGCGGCGGCGGCGAAGAGCGCGCGGCGATCGGTGACGAAGAGCGCGCGCAGGAAATCCGCGTCACAGGGCTCGACCGAGCGCAGGGCGATCGCCGGACGATCGGCGCGGGCGTCGCCGTCCTCGACGGCGGAACGCGTCGGCATCGGTGTTCCTCCCCGGGGTCCCGTCGACGCAGGGCGAACCCGCGTCGACGGTCCATGCCTCACTGGAAGCTCGGGTAGATGCCCGCAGTGGCGATGCAGTACGTCAACTGCAGCGTCGGCTGGTCGTTGGGATGCGACTGGCTCGACACTCCGTTGCCGACCGTCAACGGGTTCAGCACGGTCGCAGGCGTGGTGCCCTGCGGCAGGAAGCCGGTCATGCCGGGGTCGACCAGCGTCGCACCGGCGGTCGGCGTCGCCGCGTTGGTGGTGCCGCGGTAGACCGTCATCGGATGGGAATGGGGAGGGATCTCGGTCGACAGCAGGGTGACGGCGTCCAAACCGAAGCTCTCGCCGATCGTGTAGTCGGAGAGCCCCGGTCCCTGGCCCTGTCCGGCGACCACCCGGACCGTCGTGCCGTTGATGTTGGGCAGCGCGAAGTTGGTCTGCCCGTTGCCGCCGTAGGTCGTGCCGATCAGCGCGAACAGAGGGGTGTACTGCTGGATCGGCAGCAGCTGGCCGTTACAGGCCATCCACCCGCCGGAGGGGACGAAATTGTACGGGAACGGCATGATCGTGCCGATGAAGAAGGTGTCCATGGGGTCCTCCCGGAGCGCGTTCGACGATCTTGGACGGTCGGCGGAATCACCCTTGCGACGGATAGATCCCGTAGAGCGCGATGCAGTAGTTGCCGATCAGAGTCGGCATCATGTTGTCGTGCGGCAGTCCGCCGGCGCTGGCGCCGATCGTCGTGGAGGCCATGACCTCCGGCGTCGCCCCGGCGATCGACGACGTGTAGGGCAGCAGCCCGACACCGGTCCCGAAGCCGACGGAAGGATCGGGCGTCGCGGTGCCGCCGACCGGCGGCGTGGTCGATGCCGCCGTGAGCGGGTGGCCGTGGGCGGCCATCGTCGTGGTGACGAGCGTCACCATCTCGTGGCCGCCGTTCTGGCCGATCACGCGCGTCGTGAGGCCGGGACCGGTCCCCTGATGGATCGGAACGCGCCCCCTGAGGTCGGGCACGGCGAAGTCGGTGACGCCGTCGCCGCCGTAGGTGGTGCCGATCAGCGCGTAGAGCGCCTCGTATTCCGAGATCTGCAGCAGCGATCCGTCGCAGGCGGCCCAGCCGGTGGGAATGCGGGGAAAGGCGAAGAGCATGATCGTGCCGATATAGGGTTCCATGTCTCGATCCCTCGTTGCCGGAGAAACGTCGCAGGCCGATCGATCCTTCAGCCGCGGCTGGGGAAGATGCCGGAAAGCGCAATGATGTAGTTCACGACGAGATACGGCTGCATGTTCTCGTGGGGAGCGTTGCCGCCATTCGGGCCGACGTTGCTCTGCGACAGGGCGACCTGGTTCGACGGCTGGGCGAACAGCGTCGCAGCGGCATCGCCGTTGGTCCCGAAGATCTTGCCGGCGGCGGACGTCCCGCGACCGGATCCGGCCACCGTCGTGGCGGTGACGTAGTGGGTGTGCGCCGGCAGCTGGTTCGCCGTCAGCGTCACCGTCTCGGTTCCCGACGAAAGGCCCGGCTGAGACTGCGAGAGGCCGACCGGCGTCCGCCCGCGCAGGTCGGGCAGACCGAAGGTCGAGCGCCCGTCGCCGCCGAAGTTCGTACCGAGAAGCGAGAACAGCGCCTGATTCTGCGCGATCGACAGCAGCTGGCCGTTGCACAGTGCCCAGCCCTTGGGAGCGAAAGCGAAGCCGACCGGCATGATGGTTCCCAGATAGGTATCCATGCTTATAAACTCCCGGTTGTTTGGCATTTCGAACAAACCATAGGTCCGGCGAACTGTCCAGCGCGTCACAGAAGTCTGTCGTAGCGTCATTGTATTGTGACGCTGCTTGACGGGACATCGACTCTCGTCATGACAGGTAGACGCGGAAGAGCCTCGCATAGACCTGTATCATGATTGCAACGCAGCACGACGATATCGCTATCTTCCGTGTCGACCAGAGTCTACCGGCGTCGCACATGACGCAATGCGGCACATCATTGTTTCGATTGGACTCCATGACGCACGGGATGTATGCGAGGACGGCGCGGAATGTTTCCGACTATATTGAAAAAATATTTCGTCCGGTTGTGCCGACGAGACACTCGTGCATTACTCGCACTCGACGCGCCGGATCGGTCTTCGGCAGATCGCGCGCGTCTCATGGGGCAGGGTGGGGATCCATGTTCGTTGGTTCGTCGAATTTCGGCCGCGCGGCACGAACGCGATCGCGAGGCTCCGGTGCGCTCGGACGCGCACCCGTGATCGGCGGCTGGGCGAGGCTGCTCGGACGTTGCGTCGCGGTCGCGGTGCTCGGTCTGATTCTACAGGTCTTATCCGGAGGCACCGCCTCGGCGGCCTGCAGCAACACGCTCGACTTCACGGGCAAGGTGTTGAACGACACGGTGACGCTCGACGTCTCGTCCTGCTCCGAAGGGCTCCGGGCCGGCCTCTACACGACCAACGGCTTCGACAGCCAGACCGGCCTGCCGGTAGTCTCTTCGCCCGGCAGCACGCCGACCTCGGCGACGCTCACCGGTCCGAACGGTGCCAAGTTCCTCGTCACGCCGGTCTCGAACGACGGCTACAACACGTTTTCGTCCTACACCTTCAAGCTCACGCAACTCGGCACGTCGGCATCCGACTCGGTCAGCCTCTACTACGCATCGCAGAGCTGCCCGGAGACATGGTTCCAGGCGGGAAGCCCGTGTGCCTACTACAACTCGACGGGTAACTATTACGCGATCACCGACACGCTCGACACGATCTCGATGTCGAATCTGCCGCTCGCGACGCCCTCCTTCTCCTCGACGTCGCTGACCTATTCGACGACGATCGCCTACAACACCGGCTCGGCCTCGGCGACGTCGATCGACATGGTGGCGCTCGGTTCGCCGACCAACGCGCCGACCGCCTACTACCTCGGCTCGTCGGGCACCTCGACCACCGGCACCTCGACCAACGGGGCCTCGCTGTCGGTGACGTCGGCGGGCGTGGTCTCCTACACGCCGGTCGTCGGCTTTCGTGGTTCGGACACGTTCCAGATCCGCGCCCACAACGCCTCGGGCGATTCGGCCACCGCCACCGTGACCGTCACGGTCGGCAATCCGACGCTCTCAATCTCGCTCTCCGGTTCCGGTGCCACCGCCGCCACGGCGCTGTCGGGCTATTCGATCGCGACGACCGGCGGCAAGTCGCCCTACACCTGCGCCACCTCGGTCGCTTCCGGCGCCTTGCCCGGCGGCGTCTCGATCGGCTCGAACTGCGCGCTCTCCGGCACGCCGACCGCCGGCGGCAGTTTCAACTTCACGCTTCAGGTCACGGATTCGTCGACCGGCACCGGCGGCTTCTCGCAGACCAGCGGCACGCTGACCCTGTCGGTCGCCAAGGCGACGCAGACCATCACCTTCGCCAATCCCGGCGCCCAGAACTTCGGTACCACGCCGACCCTGACCGCCACCGCGAGTTCCGGCCTGACGGTGAGCTTCGGCTCGTCGACGACCGGCGTCTGCACCATCACGAGCGGCGGCGCGCTGACCTTCGTGACGACGGGAACCTGCACCATCGACGCCGATCAGGCCGGCGACGCCGCCTATGCCGCGGCGACGCGGGTGACGCAGAGCTTCGCGGTCAACGCGGTCGCACCGGGCGCACCGACCATCGGCACGGCGACCGCCGGCGACACCCAGGCCAGCGTCACCTTCACGGCGCCGTCCTCGAACGGTGGTGCGACGATCTCCGGCTACACCGTCACCTCGTCGCCCGGCGGCTTCACCGGGACGGGGACGGCCTCGCCGATCTCCGTGACCGGACTGACGAACGGTACCGCCTACACCTTCACCGTCACCGCGACCAACACGGCGGGGACGGGGCCGGCGTCCTCGGCCTCGAACAGCGTGACGCCGAAGGCGGCGCAGACCATCACCTTCGCCGATCCCGGCAGCCAGACCTTCGGCACGACGCCGACGCTCTCGGCCACCGCGAGCTCCGGCCTGACGGTCGCCTTCTCCTCGTCGACGACGAGCGTCTGCACCATCACGAGCGGCGGCACGCTGACCTTCGTGACGACCGGGACCTGCACCATCGACGCCGATCAGGCCGGCGACGGCGCGTGGCTCGCGGCGACGCGGGTGAGCCGCAGCTTCGCGGTCAATGCCGTCGCGCCCGGTGCCCCGACCATCGGCACGGCGACCGCCGGCGATGCCCAGGCGAGCGTGACCTTCACCGCGCCGTCCTCGAACGGTGGCGCGACGATCTCCGGCTATACCGTCACGTCGTCGCCCGGCGGTTTCACCGGAACGGGGACGACCTCGCCGATCTCCGTGACCGGGCTCACCAACGGCACGGCCTATACGTTCACCGTGACGGCCACCAACACGGCCGGCACCGGCGCGGCGTCGGCGGCCTCCAACAGCGTGACGCCGAAGGGCGCGCAGACCATCACCTTCGCCAATCCGGGCGCCCAGACCTTCGGCACCTCGCCGACGCTCTCGGCAACGGCGAGTTCCGGCCTGACGGTCGCCTTCTCCTCGTCGACGACCGGCGTCTGCACCATCACGAGCGGTGGCGCGCTGACGTTCGTCACCGCCGGCACCTGCACCATCGACGCCGATCAGGCCGGCAACGGCGCCTGGCTCGCGGCGACGCGGGTGACGCGCAGCTTCGCGGTCAATGCCGTCGCGCCGGGCGCCCCGACCATCGGTACGGCGACGGCGGGCAACACCCAGGCGAGCGTCACCTTCACGGCGCCGGCCTCGAACGGCGGCGCGACGATCTCCGGCTACACCGTCACGTCTTCGCCCGGCGGCTTCACCGGGACGGGCACGACTTCGCCGATCACGGTGACGGGCCTGACCAACGGCACGGCCTATACGTTCACGGTCACCGCGACCAACACGGCCGGCACGGGTGCGGCCTCCGCCGCTTCGAACAGTGTGACGCCGACGGCGACGCAGACGATCACCTTCGCCAATCCAGGCGCCCAGTCCTTCGGCACAGCGCCGACGCTCTCGGCAAGCGCCAGCTCCGGGCTGACGGTCGCCTTCACGTCCTCGACCACGAGCGTCTGCACCATCACGTCCGGCGGCACGCTGACCTTCGTCGCGACCGGGACCTGCACCATCAACGCCGATCAGGCCGGCAATGCCGCCTTCACCGCGGCGACGCGGGTGACGCAGAGCTTCGCCGTCAATGCCGTCGCACCGGGCGCACCGACCATCGGCACGGCGACCGCCGGCGACACCCAGGCCAGCGTCACCTTCACGGCGCCGACGTCGAACGGCGGGGCGAGCATCACCGGCTACACCGTCACCTCGTCGCCCGGCGGTTTCACCGGGACGGGCACGACCTCGCCGATCACCGTGACCGGGCTCACCAACGGCACCGCCTACACCTTCACCGTCACCGCGACCAACACGGTCGGCACGGGTGCGGCCTCGGGCGCGTCCAACAGCGTCACGCCGAAGGCGTCGCAGACCATCACCTTCGTCGATCCCGGCGCGCAGACCTTCGGCACGACGCCGACGCTCTCGGCGACCGCGAGCTCCGGTCTGACGGTGACCTTCGGCTCGTCGACGACGAGCGTCTGCACCATCACGAGCGGCGGGACGCTGACCTTCGTCACTGCCGGCACCTGCACCATCGACGCCGATCAGGCCGGCAACGGCGCGTGGCTCGCGGCGACGCGGGTGAGCCGCAGCTTCGCGGTCAATGCCGTCGCGCCCGGTGCCCCGACCATCGGCACGGCGACCGCCGGTGATGCCCAGGCGAGCGTGACCTTCACGGCGCCGTCCTCGAACGGTGGCGCGACGATCTCCGGCTACACCGTCACCTCGTCGCCCGGCGGTTTCACCGGAACGGGGACGACCTCGCCGATCTCCGTGACCGGGCTCACCAACGGCACGGCCTATACGTTCACCGTGACGGCGACCAACACGGCTGGCACCGGCGCGGCGTCGGCGGCCTCCAACAGCGTGACGCCGAAGGGGGTGCAGACCATCACCTTCGCCAATCCGGGCGCCCAGACCTTCGGCACCTCGCCGACGCTGTCGGCGACGGCGAGTTCCGGCCTGACGGTCGCCTTCTCCTCGTCGACGACCGGCGTCTGCACCGTCACCTCGGGCGGAACGCTGACCTTCGTCACGCTCGGCACCTGCACCATCGACGCCGATCAGGCCGGCAACGGCGCCTGGCTCGCGGCGACGCGGGTGACGCGCAGCTTCGCGGTACAGGCGACGACGCCCGCCGTGACGTCGATCGCGCCGACCTCGGGTCCGACGAGTGGCGGCACGGTCGTCACCATCACCGGCACCGACCTGCTCGCCGCTTCGGCGGTGAAGTTCGGCACGACGGACGCAACGAGCTTCTCGGTGACCTCGGCGACGTCGATCACCGCGACCGCTCCGGCGGGCTCGGCCGGCACCGTCGACGTGACGGTGACGACGCTCGGCGGCACCTCGGCGACCGGGGCGGGCGACCGCTTCACCTATGTCGCGGCGCCGGTCGCCGGCGCCGTCTCGGCGACGGTCGAACCCAACTCGAGCAACAACCCGATCACGCTCGCCCTCTCCGGCGGCTCCGCGACCAGCGTCGCCGTCTCGACCGCGCCGGCGCACGGCTCGACCTCGGTTTCCGGCACGTCGATCACCTACACGCCGACGGCGGGCTACACCGGCGCGGATTCCTTCCAGTACACCGCGACCAATCTCGGTGGCACGTCGGCGCCGGCGACGGTGACCATCACCGTCAACAAGGGCGCACCGACCATCACGGTCTCTTCGTCCAACGCCGCGCCGGCGTTCGGCGCGCCGGTGACACTGACGGCGACGCTCTCGGGCGGCGTCTCGCCGACCGGGTCGGTCACCTTCAAGGACGGCGCGACGACGCTCGCCACCGTCGCCCTCTCCGGCGGCTCGGCCAGCACCACGGTCTCGTCGCTGACGATCGGACCGCATTCCATCACCGCCGCCTACGCGGGCGACGCCAACAACCTCGCAGTCACCTCGTCGGCGACCACCGTCACGGTGTCGTCGCGGCCCGATCCGTCCGCCGATCCGACGGTGCGCGGCATCGTCACCTCGCAGGTGACGACGGCCACCCGCTTCGCTCAGACCCAGATCGACAACACCGTCCGCCGCCTCGAGGAGATCCACGACGAGGAGGACGACACCGGCGGCAACGACGGGTCGGCGGGACCGGGCGGCAACGGCTCGTCCGGTCAGGGCGCAGGCGGTTCCGCCACCCCCTCCGGCGGCCGAACCGCGGCGGCGCGCGGCAACGGCGGTACGGCGACGGTCGAGCTCGGCGGTCGCTCGTCGGGCGGCACGCTGCGCATGGCGGCCTCCGATCCCCGTCCGGTGATCGATGCCGACGGCACCGTCCGCGCCTTCGCCCCCGAGGACAGCCGCGACCGTGCGTCGATGAACGACGCCGGCCGCGCCATCCAGAAGATCACCCAGGCCTTCGCCGTGATGCAGAAGAAGGCCGATCTGCCCTTCCGCCTGTGGACGGCGGGCTCGATCGACTTCGGTCGGCTGAAGATCGACGGGTCCTACGACAACCACTTCACCACGGCGGGCCTGACGGTCGGCATCGACGGCCGCGTCATGGACGGGCTGAAGGTCGGTCTGGCGCTCGGCTACGGTCAGGACCGCACCACCTTCGGCTCGGACGGCAGCCGCTCGGACGGAACCGCCTGGACGGCGACGCTCTACGGCAGTTGGAAACTGGCGCCCAAGGCCTTCCTCGACGTGACCGGCGGCTACGGCACGCTGCGCTTCGACACGCGGCGCTGGTCGCCGGCCGGTTCCGTCATGCTCGACGGCCGGCGCGACGGCCACGAGATCTTCGGCTCGGTCGGCCTGACCTTCGCCGAAAAGTGGGGCGCGTTGAAGCTCTCGTCCTATGGCCGGGTCGACGTGGTGAAGGTGTTCCTCGACGCCTACAGCGAGACCGGCTCGGCGATCTGGGCGCTCGCCTACGATCGGCTGGAGACGACGACGGTCAGCGGCGTCGCCGGCCTGCGCGCGAACTACACGATCCCGGTCGAATGGGGTACCGTGACGCCCGGCCTGCGGCTGGAATACCGCCACGCCTTCGAGGGTGGCTTCACCCAGCGCCTCGGCTATGCCGACCTCGGCGGCGCCGGCTACGCCATCACCGGCACGCCGGCGGTTCGCGACAGCCTGACCGGCGGCGTCTCGCTCCGCATGATGACGCTCGACGGGATCTCGATCGATCTCGAGTATCTGCTGACCGCCAATGCCGAGGCGGTGCAGAACCAGCAGGTCCGAGCCTCGGTCCGCGTCGCGTTCTGACGACGGCGGGCGGTGCGAAGGCGGCAGCCGGGGAGGGGAGCCTCCCCGCGCCGCCGATCGCCCGTGGCCGACCGCCCGCGTTCGTGCTAGGCGAACCGGCGACGCCCACCCGAGACCCCCGCCGTGCCCCGCTTCGTTCCCGTCACCTCGCCCGACGATCCCGCCGTCGCCGCCTATCGCGACGTGCGCGAGCGCGATCTCGTCGGCCGACAGGGGCTGTTCGTCGCCGAGGGTGAGGTCGTCCTCACCGTCCTCGTCCGCGCGCGGCGCCATCGGCCGCAGTCGCTGCTGATCGACGAGCGCCGCGTCGAAAGCCTCGGCGGCCTCCTCGCCGAGCTCGACGACGACGTGCCGGTGATGACCGCGCCGCGTGCCGTGCTCGACGCGATCGCCGGTTTCCCGCTCCACCGCGGCATCCTGGCGATCGGCATGAAGGGCGAGGCCGTGAGCCCCGAGGCGCTGTTGGCGCGTGCGCCCGACGATGCGGTCGTGGTGATCGCCATGGGCATCGCCAATCACGACAACATCGGCGGTCTCTTCCGCAACGCCGCCGCCTTCGGCGCCCATGCGGTGCTGATCGACACCACCTGCTGCGACCCGTTCTATCGCAAGGCGCTGCGCGTCTCGGTCGGCCACGTGCTGAGCGTGCCGCACGCACGCCTCGAGGCCGGCCGCGACCCGGTGGCGCTCGCCGCCGCCCACGGCTTCGAGACCCTGGCGCTGACACCTTCGGCGACCGAACGGCTGATCGACGTGCAGCCGCGGGGCCGGACGGCGATCCTGCTCGGCACGGAGGGCCCGGGTCTTCCGGCGGACGTGATCGCCCGGGCGCGGGGGGTGTCGATCCCGATGGCGGTGGGCGTCGACAGTCTCAACGTCGCCACCACCTCCGGCATCGTGCTGCATCACCTGACGGCGCGCCGCGCCTCCTGACGAGGCACGACCCTTCGCCGGCAGGCCGCCTCACCAGGCGACGCGCAGCGTGCCGCGACCGGAGAACGACCGGCCGCGATCCGACAGTTCGCTCGCCGCCTGGACGTCGAAGGCGACGGCGTCGGTGATCCGGGTCTTCAGACCGGCATCGATCCGCAGCGAATCCGAGGCCGCACGCGCGCCTTCGATGGCGAAGGCCGAGGACGGCGCGGCGACGAAGGTCGCCGTACCGCTGCGGTCGGGCGAGAACTCGTGCACCCAGGCGAGGCCGAGCGACGGCGTGACGGATCGTCCTTCCGGCAGGACGAAGCGATGTTCGCCGCGCAGGCCGACGAAGAGCGGCATGGAGTGCGTCGTGCTCGACAGCGTCGTCAGACCCAGCGTCGAGGCGCCGCCGGCCTCGAGCCGTTCGGTCGAGCCGCCACGCCGCAGCACCGCCGGCTCGATCGCCGCGAAGGGCGTGACGCGGGTCTCGGGCAAGAGCGCGAAGGTGCGATCGATCTCCAGCCGCAGGCGCCATTCGTCGTCATGGTGGTCGGAGACGACGCGTTCGCTGGTGCCGCCGACGGTGATGGTCCGATGTTCGCGCGCCGAGAACCCCGACCAGGCGAGCGAGCCGCCGAGGCGGAAGGCGCCGAGATCGACGGAGGCGTAGGGGCCGACGTGGACGCCGTCGATCGAGCCGGCGGCATCGCTGCCGGCGACGCTCCAGAGCGTGCGCGACGTGCCGAGGGCGAGGCCGACGACGATGCCGCCGAAGCGGTGATCGAGGCCGATCGCCATGCCGCCGCCGCGCGAGGACGAGGCCGCCGTGCCGACGCCCGCATCGGCGAAGCGATCGGCGGCCGCGCCGAAGCCCTGGCCCCACAGGCGCCAGACCCGTTCGGCCGGCGCCGCGATCTCGATGCGCGGCTTCTTCGCCGCACGGCCGTCGTCGGCGTAGCCGAGCGCACCGCCCGTCGAGCCGACCGTGACCTGGAGACCGCCGTCGCCACCCCCCGTTCCCGCCTGACCCATCAGGCCGGAGAAGGCCGAACCGGTGGTCATCGACGGCGCGCTCGACCCGGTGGCGGACCCCGTCGTCAGGTTGGCGAGCGCGCTGCGCGCGCCAGATGCCGTCTGGGTGGCGAGGGCCATGTAGAGCGGGCTCGAGGTCGGCATCGCGTCGATCGCCGCGCCCGCCGCGCGTTGATTGTCGCTCTGGCCGATCGACCGGATCAGCGTCGCGTTGCGCGTCAGCGTCAACGTCACGTCGGTCGCCGAATAGGAGAGGGTGGGGGTGAGGAACGCGAGATCGGTCGAGACCTGCGCGAAGGTGCCCACCACGCTCGTCGCGGTGGCGATCGTATAGGCGGTCGCCGGCGCATAGGACCCCGCCGCCGCGGTCACCTGCACCGTACCGCCCTGCAGCGTCAGCGTGCCGCCGACGGCGAGCCTGTCGGCCGCGCCCGCGGCGTCCGCGTCGATCGCCACGGTCGAGCCGGCGGCGATGGTGGCATTGCCGTCGACCGTCAACGTGCCGGTCGACCCGGCGACGGACCCCGGCGCCAGCCGGCCGGAGAGCGCGAGCGAGCCGACGTGTCCGGTGCCGGCGAGCGTGCCGCCCGAAAGGACGGTCACCGCCGAAGCGATCGTGCCCGCCGCCTCCAGCGTCGCGCCCGAGGCGACCGAGATCCCGTTCGCATAGGCCTGCGACGTGCCGGCGAGCGACCACACGCCGGCCGAGACGGTCATCGCCTCGAAGTTCACGGCGCCGGCGAAGACGCCCGGCGCGGCCGCGGTGCCGGTACCGGCGAGATCGACCGTGTCGGTGCCGTCGCCGCCGTCGACCACGCCGGTGATCACCGAACCGGAGCGGATGTTCAGTTGATCGTTGCCCGAGCCGAAGAGGATGGCCTTGCCGGTACCCGTCGCCGTGATCGTGCCGGAGTTGGTGACGGTGTTGGCGCCGGTGCCGAGGATCCAGATCGCCGCCTCCGACCCGGCACCCGAGATCGTGCCGGAGTTGGTGATGGCGTTGTTCAGATCGGAATAGATGCGGATCGCCGCGCCGCCGGCGCCGGGCGTCGTGCCGTCGGCCGCGAGCGCCAGACCCTCGATCGTGCCCTCGTTGACGATGGTCACGGCATAGGGCGCGAGCAGCGTCGGCCCCTGCGAGAGATCGGGATTGAGCGTGTCGTTGCCCGTCACCGTGATGCCGCGGCCGTAGCCCGAGATCGTCGCGCCGGCATAGTTGTGGACGGTGCCGCCGCCGATCGAGATGCCTTCGGAGAGGTTCGCCCGCCCGGTCGAATCGACGCCGCCCGCGCCGGTGCCCTTGATGGTGCCGTGGTTCTCGATCGTGGCGAGATAGTCGATGTCGACACCGTCGCCGTCGCCGTTGGAGGACGTCGTGCCGGGCGTACTCGTCTGTTCGTAGACGTTTCCGGCGCCGGCATAGGTGCCCTCGATGGTGCCCCAGTTGTAGACCGTGCCGGTGCCGTCCGAGCCGACGCCGGAGCCGTTCCGGCCGGTGATCGTGCCGCTCGCGTAGTTGTGGACGGTGACGTCGGTATCGGCGGTGATGCCATGACGCGGACCGGTGATCGTGCCGTAGTTGTCGATCGAGACGCCGGTGTTGCCGCCGAGGTCGATGCCGTCGTGCGCACTCTTGGAACTCGCGCAGGCCGCCGTGCCGAGATAGTCCGGGCACTTGGTGTTGACCCGACCGTAGGACGCGATCGTCCCCCAGTTGGTGATCGTGGTGTTGGCACCCGGTCGCAATGCGTCGTCGCCGTCGGCGCGGATGATCGCGGCCGTGTTGGTGGAGGACCCGTTGACGATCGAGTTGCCGCTGGTCGCGACGTCGCGCAGGTCGAGCGCCTGGCCCGAACCGGTGCCGGAGCCCTTGGCCCAGATGGTGCCCTGGTTGTCGATTGCGTAGGTCGCCGCGGACGAGACCTTCACCACGTCGTCGGCGGTCGACCAGATCAGGGCGCCGAGCGCATTGTTGATCACCACCTTCGCGGTGCCGCCCGAGACGTTGTAGCGAATGGCGCGGCCGCTGCCCGCCTGCGAGATCACGCCGTTGTTGTTGAGCGTCACGGTGCCGCTCGGCGCCGAGAGCGTCACCGCCTGGCTGCCGGACGAGACCGCCAGGGTGCCGTCGACCGTGCCGGTGTTGCCCGCCGTGTTGAGCGTCTGTGTGCTGGTCACCGTCGTTCCGGTCACGACGGTGAAGTCGGCCGCGCCGGCCGCCGAAGCGAAGAGCCCCACGAGCGCGGTGGACATCAGGAGCAACGGAAGGCGGCGGCTGCGCGGCGAAACTGCGGACATGGTCGGCCTACTCTCGAGCGGAATGACCGTTCCCGTTAATCAGTCGTCAATGAAGGCTCGATGACGCAGCGTGAAGGCGCGGAGCGGCCCCTTGTCCGCGCCCGTCGCATGGATTTCGTCCAAATCGGCCATTGAACCGGAAACCCGTTCGGCCTATTCCGGCTTTTCCCTTCCCCAACCGGGTGACGTCATGACCGTACGCCTCTCGATGCCGCGCGAGCGCATCTCGATCCTGCTCCTCGAGGGCATCAGCCAGACCGCCGTCGACCTCCTGAAGAAGGCCGGCTACACCAACGTCACCCATCTCAAGACGGCGCTGGAAGGTCAGGCGCTGAAGGACGCGCTGCAGGGCGTCCACATGGTCGGCATCCGTTCGCGGACGCAGATGACCGAGGCGATGTTCGAGGCGGCCGACAAGCTGATCGCGGTCGGCTGTTTCTCGGTCGGCACCAATCAGGTCGATCTCGCCGCCGCCCGCGTGCGCGGCATCCCGGTCTTCAACGCGCCCTTCTCCAACACCCGCTCGGTCGCCGAACTGGTGATCGGCGAGATCGTGATGCTGTTCCGCCGCATCTTCGACCGCTCGGTGTCGGCCCATCAGGGCGGCTGGGACAAGTCGGCGAACGGCTCCTTCGAGGTGCGCGGCAAGACGCTCGGCATCGTCGGCTACGGCAACATCGGTTCGCAGCTGTCGAACCTCGCCGAGAGCATGGGCATGCGCGTGATCTATCACGACGTCACCGACAAGCTCAGCCACGGCATGGCCGAGCCCGCCGGCACGCTCGACATCCTGCTCGATCAGGCCGACATCGTGTCGCTGCACGTGCCCGACACGGCGTCGACCCACATGATGATCGGCGAGAAGGAAATCCGCGCCATGAAGAAGGGCGCGTATCTGATCAACAACGCCCGTGGCAAGGTGGTCGATCTCGACGCGCTCGCGGCCGCTCTGAAGGACGGTCACCTCGCCGGCGCCGCCGTCGACGTCTTCCCCAAGGAACCGAAGGGCAACGCCGAGAAGTTCGTCTCCCCCCTCCAGGGCCTGCCGAACGTCATCCTGACGCCGCACATCGGCGGTTCGACCGAAGAGGCGCAGGAGCGCATCGGTGCCGAAGTCGCCCGCAAGCTGGTCGACTGGTCGGACATCGGCTCGACCGTCGGCGCGGTCAACTTCCCGCAGGTCCAGCTGCCGGCCCGTCCGGCCGGCACGCGCTTCATGCACGTCCACCAGAACCGCCCGGGCATGCTGAACCGCCTCAACACGCTGTTCTCCAACCGCGGTCTCAACATCGCGGCCGAGTACCTCCAGACCGAGGGCGACGTCGGTTACGTGGTGATCGAGGCGGATGCCGCCGACGACTTCGCCGACGACGTGCTGGCCGAGATGCGCGCCATCGACGGCACCATCCGCTGCCGTCTGCTCTACTGAGCGACGGACGGGCTAGATACGACGAAGGCCGGCGGAGCGATCCGCCGGCCTTTCGATTCCTTGGGTGAGGCGATGCGGCTGCGCCCTCAGTCGCCCTTGGCGCGCGCCACGATCGAGCTGGTCGAGCGGCCCTCGAGGAAGGGCAGCACCTCGACCCGTCCGCCGGCCGCCAGCACGTCCTCGGCGCCGACGATCGTCTCGATCGTGTAGTCGCCGCCCTTGACCAGAACGTCCGGACCGATCGCCCGGATGATGTCGAGCGGCGTATCGGAGTGGCGGCCCTCGGCGTCGATCGAACCGTCGAAGGGCACCACCCAGTCGACCGCCTCGAGCGCCGCCAGCACCGCGGCGCGGTCGGCCCAGCCGTTGATCGGCCGGCTCTCGCCCTTGAGCCGCGTCACCGAGGCGTCGGAATTCAGCGCCACCACCAGCCGACGGCCGAGCGCCTTGGCGCGGATGAGATAGTCGACGTGGCCGGCGTGGAGAATGTCGAAACAGCCGTTGGTCATGACGATGCGCTCGCCGCGCGCCTTGGCCTCTGCGATCCGGCGCAGCGTGATCTCGACGTCGTCGGCGGCGCCGATCGGCGCGGAAGCCTCCGCCAGTTCGTGCAGCGTCACCGCCGCCGTGCCCATGCGGCCGACGACGATGCCGGCGGCGAGGTTGGCGAGGCGCACGGCCTCGGGGAAGGAGGCGCCCGCCGCATGGGTCGCCGCCAGCGTCGCGATCACCGTGTCGCCGGCGCCTGTGACGTCGTAGACCTCGCGTGCCACCGTCGGGATATCGAGGCGGAAGCCGCCCTCGGAGAAGAGCGTCATGCCGCGCTCGCCGCGGGTGACGAGGAGATGGGCGAGCCCGAGCTGCTCGCGAAGCGCGAAGCCGCGGGTACCGAAGTCGGCCTCGTCGGCGGCCCGACCGGCGACGGTGGCGAATTCCGAGGCGTTGGGCGTGATGGCGGTCGCCCCGGCATAACGCGCGAAGTCGGAGCCCTTCGGATCGACGATCGTCGGCTTGCTCGCAGCCTTCGCCAGCGCGATCAGATCGGCGACCTTCTCCAGCGTCCCCTTGCCGTAGTCCGACAGCACGACGAGGTCGTGATCGGCGAGCGCCGCGCGATAGGCATCGAGCAGCGGCCCGTGATCTTCGTCGGCAAAGGAATCTTCGAAGTCGAGCCGCAGCAGCTGGTGGCGCTGCGACAATACCCTGAGCTTGACGATGGTACGGGCGTTCTCGGCCGTGACGAAACGGGTGACGACGCCGGCCTCCTCGAGCCGGTCGCGCAGGGCGGTCGCGTCGGCGTCCTTGCCGACATGGGCGACGAAGGTGACGGCGACGCCGAGCGAGGCGAGGTTCAGCGCCACGTTGGCGGCACCACCCGGCCGGTCGAAGACGCGGCCGACCTTGACGATCGGCACCGGCGCCTCCGGCGAGATCCGCCCGACGGGGCCTTCCATGTAGCGATCGAGCATGGCGTCGCCGACGAGGAGGACGCGCTTTGCGGCGAGATTGCTGAGGAGGCGATGCATCGGCGGTGTCCCGGCTTTCGTGGCCCCGTGTCTAGCCCACATTCGGGGTTGCGGTCCACAGGCCCGATGTCGCCGGAAAAACACCGAAGCCGTTGAACCGATCGCCGTCGCGGCGCGACCGACGAGCATACGGGCGGCGAGGGGCGCCGCCGGCACCGGGTCTCGCGCTTCGGAGGGCTCCCATGAATCCCGTGATCGTCCGCTTCCTGCTCGTCACCGCCGCCTTCTTCGGCCTCGCGGCACTCGCCATCGACGCGGCATCGGCCGAGGACGTCGCCGGCCACACCGAGAACCGGCGGGTGGAGCTGGTCGAGATGCGGTGAGGTCCGACCGCGCTCGGGCGAGATCCGTCCCGAACATCGTCGAAGATCACGGTCGAAGGGCATTGGTGAGCCGGGCGGGGATCGAACCCGCGACCACATGATTAAAAGTCACGTGCTCTACCACTGAGCTACCGGCCCCCAGCGCGGGCGGACCATAAGGGGAGGGCGCGGCGGCGGTCAAGCCGTCGTGCGAGGGCTTTCCCGGCCCATCCGGCTCTGCAAATGCCCACCCGGCGGTGCCTCCGGCGATCGCTTCGTCGACATTCGTCAATGAGCCTCTGCCGCAAGCGTGATTTCGTCGTCATCGCGTTTCGGGTTAGGAACGCGCCACCGATCCCCGCAAAGCCACCGCAGGCCCATGACTTCCGACATCACCCTTCTCGGCACGTTCGGTGCCGGCGTGCTCTCCTTCGCCTCGCCCTGCGTGCTGCCGCTGGTGCCGCCCTATCTCGCCTTCATCGCCGGGGCGAGCCTCGACGAGATGACCGGGGCGGGCTGGGAGGCGGCGCGGCGGCGGATCTTCCTGGCCTCGCTCGCCTTCGTCGCCGGCTTCGCGTCGGTCTTCGTGGCGATGGGGGCGACGGCCTCCGTCTTCGGCTCGATCGTGCGCGCCCATCTCGACGTGCTGGCGCCCGCCGCCGGCGTCGCCATCATCGTCATGGGACTGCATTTCCTCGGCCTCTTCCGCATCCCGCTGCTCTATCGCGAGGCCCGCGTCCAGGTCGCGCGCAAGCCGGCGGGCGCACTCGGCGCCTATGTCATCGGCCTCGCCTTCGGCTTCGGCTGGACGCCCTGCATCGGCCCGGTGCTGGCGACCGTGCTCGGCGTCGCCGCGAGCCGCGAGACGGTGGGGCAGGGCGCCTTCCTGCTCGCGGTCTATGCCGCCGGCCTCGGCGTACCCTTCCTCGTCGCCGCCGCCTTCTCGCAGCCCTTCATGAAGCTGATGCGCCGCTTCCGCGCCCAGATGGGCGTGGTGGAGAAGGTCACCGGCGGCCTGCTGGTGCTGACCGGCATCGCCTTCCTCACCGGCGGCATCGAGCGCGTGTCGTTCTGGCTGATCGAGACGTTCCCGATTCTCTCGAAGCTCGGCTGAAGCGGGCTTCGACGGCCTGATTCTCTCGAAGCTCGGCCGAGGCCGATCTCAGCGGATCGCCGCGAGCGGCTGGCCGGTGTAGCCCGTCACCTGACAGGAGACGCCGAAGGCCTTCATGCGGATGCAGGCCTTGGCCGCTTCCTGCTGGCTCGAATAGGGGCCGGCGACGAGCCGCGCCTCCATGCCGCTGTCGGTCTCGCGCAGTCGCGCCAGCGGCTCGATGCCGTGGCCGAACTCGGCGTAGCGATCCGACATGTCGGACCACGACTTCTTCAACGAGGCGAGCGAACGGTAGCCGCCGAGATCGATCGCCGCCACCGCGGCACCGCCGATCGGCTGGGCCTTCGCCGCGTCTGCCGGAGCGGGCGCGGCTGCGGCCGGCGCAGGCGCCGGAGCCACGGCGACCGCGGCCTGGGGCGCGGGCGCGGGAGGCGTCGCCTCGCGATCGAGCTTGCCGGCGGAACCGGTGGTCGCGGCCTTGGGCGGCACCGAACCGGTCACCGTCGGCAGATCGGCCTCGGGCCGCGGTTGCGGCAGACGCGGGGTCGCGCTCGCCTCGGCGGTGCGGATGGACTGGCCGGCCGTCTGGCTGGCGCCGGACTCGTCGCGCGCCGCGACGGTCTCGCCGGGCGAGGGCTGGGAGGGCACCGACGAAGCGATGACGGTGATGCGTTCCTCGAGCCGATCGACGCGGCGCGACATGCCGTCGCCGGAGAGCCCCATCTGGGCGATCCGCCGCTGCAGCTCGCGCAGATCGGCGCGCAGCACCTCGATGTCGCGGATCGTCACCGCCGGTTCGTTGGGATCGGCGCCGAGCACCAGGGGCCCGACCTTGCCCGGCGCGATCACTCGCGAGGGCAGCGGCGCCGGCTTGTCGCCCGGCACGATCGATCCGGTGATCTCGTCGGCATTCGGCCCGCCGGCCATGCGCACGCCTTCGCCGTCGGCCCGCGGCGGCGCGAACTGCCAAGATGCGAAGCCGAGCACCACCGCCGCGACCGTGGCGAAGCCCCAGATCACGAGTCCGAACCCGCCGTTGCGGGCCGGGTCCTCGTCATAGAAGGTGGCTGTGCCGATGGACTTGCGGGCGGCCAAGGTCGAATCTCGCGAGAAAGGCTGTCGAATCGCTGAAACAGTCTAGCATTTCCCGTTCGTCGACGCGCCGCGCTCGGACTGCGGCCCGTGGCGCTCGACGCCTTCGGGCTTGACCCCGTCGCCGCGGCGTAGTTTCCACGGGGGCGACCGAGCGCCACCCGCGCCCTCCAGGAGACCGTCCATGTCCGATCGTACCTTCCTCGCCGTCGTGCTCGCTGCCGGAGAAGGCACGCGCATGCGCTCGAGCCTGCCGAAGGTGCTGCACGAGGTGGCGGCGCGGCCGATGGTCGCCCACACGATCGGCGCCGCGACGGCGGCGGGTGCCACGCGCGTCGCCGCCGTGGTCGGACCCGGCGCCGACGCGGTCGCCGCGGTCGCCTCGAAGGCCGGCGCCGGCGAGATCTTCACCCAGACCGACCGGCTCGGCACCGCCCATGCCGTGCTCCAGGCCCGCGCCGCCTTGGCGCGCGGTGCCGACGACGTCGTGGTGCTCTACGGCGACACGCCGCTGGTGACCGCCGAGACCATCGGCCGCGTCCGGGCGGAACTCGCTGCCGGTGCGAGCGTCGTCGTCCTCGGCTTCCGCACCGCGAACCCCAAGGGCTACGGCCGCCTGCTGACCGAAGGTGCCGATCTCGTCGCCATTCGCGAGGAGAAGGACGCGAGCGAGGCCGAACGCGCCGTGAACTTCTGCAATTCCGGTATCATGGGGCTCTCCGGCGCCCAGGCGCTCGCCCTGCTCGAGGCGATCGGCAATGCCAACGCCAAGGGCGAATACTATCTGACCGACGCCGTCGAGATCGCCCGTTCGCGTGGGCTGAAGGCGGTCGCGGTCGAGGGCGACGAGGAAGAGTTCCAGGGCGTCAACGACCGCACTCAGCTCGCAGTCTGCGAGGCGGTGTTCCAGAAGCGCCGCCGTGCCGCGGTGCTCGCCTCGGGCGTCACGTTGACCGCGCCGGAGACCGTCGTCTTCGCCGCCGACACGGTGATCGAACCCGACGTGACGATCGAACCGAACGTCGTCTTCGGCCCCGGCGTCACGGTGTCGCGGGGCGCGCGGATCCGCGCCTTCTCCCATCTCGAGGGGGCGAGCGTCGGCGAAGGCGCGACCGTCGGCCCCTTCGCCCGTCTGCGCCCCGGCGCCGAGCTCGGCGAGGGCGTCCACGTCGGCAACTTCGTCGAGATCAAGAACGGCAAGGTCGCGGCCGGCGCCAAGGTCAATCACCTGACCTACATCGGCGACGCCACCATCGGCCCCAAGGCCAACATCGGCGCCGGCACAATCACCTGCAACTACGACGGCTTCGGCAAGTATCTGACGGAAATCGGCGCCGGCGCCTTCGTCGGCTCCAACTCGTCGCTGGTCGCCCCGGTCAAGATCGGCGACGGCGCCTATGTCGGTTCGGGCTCGGTCGTGACCAAGGACGTGCCGGCGGATTCGCTCGCCGTCGCCCGCGGCACCCAGCGGGTGATCGAAGGCTGGGCGGCAAAGTTCCGCGAGCGCATGGCCCGCCTCAAGGCCCAGAAGAAGGGCTGATCCGGCCCGCCTTTCCGCCGTCTTTCGCGTGTAGCGACGATGGTTTCCGCGGTGTCGCGTCACAAACCGACATCGAATGTGATTTCGATCCGCCGTCGTCGATCGGATAGAAGCGGCGTCGACGGATCAACGCAGGGTGTGACCAACATGTGCGGCATCATCGGTATCGTCGGGCGCGAGCCCGTCGCTCCCCACCTCGTCGAAGCCCTGAAGCGTCTCGAATACCGCGGCTACGACTCGGCCGGCGTGGCGACCCTCGAGGCCGGCTCGGTGCTGGCGCGCCGCCGCGCCGAGGGCAAGCTGAAGAACCTCGAGGTCAAGCTCGCCGCAGCCCCGCTCTCCGGCCTGATCGGCATCGGCCACACCCGTTGGGCGACCCACGGCGCCCCGACCGAGGCCAATGCCCATCCGCATGCGACGACCCGCGTCGCCGTGGTCCACAACGGCATCATCGAGAACTTCCGCGTGTTGCGCGACGAGCTCGAGGCCGCCGGCCACGTCTTCGCCTCCGAGACCGACACCGAGGTGGTCGCCCAGATGGTCGATCATCGCCTGGCCGCCGGCGACACGCCGGCCGACGCGGTCGCCAAGACGCTGAAGCGCCTCACCGGCGCCTTCGCGCTCGCCTTCATCTTCCCCGGCGAGGACGATCTCGTCATCGGCGCCCGGCGCGGCTCGCCGCTGGCGGTCGGCTACGGCGAGGGCGAGATGTATCTCGGCTCCGACGCCATCGCGCTCGCCCCCTTCACCGACCGCATCGCCTATCTCGAAGAGGGCGACTGGGTGGTGATCACGCGGGCCGGCGCCACCATCCACGACGAGACCGACGCCGTGGTGACGCGGACGATCGCCACCGTCTCGGCCGCCTCCTTCCAGGTCGATCGCGGCAACTACCGCCACTTCATGGCCAAGGAGATCCACGAGCAGCCCGAGGTGGTCGGCCACACTCTGGCGCACTACGTCGATCTCTCGGCCCAGCAGATCCGCCTGCCGACGGCGCTGCCCTTCGACTGGACGAGCCTCGACAAACTGTCGATCGTCGCCTGCGGCACCGCCTATTACGCCGGTCTCGTCGGCAAGTACTGGTTCGAGCGCTACGCCCGCTTACCCGTAGAGATCGACGTCGCCTCCGAGTTCCGCTACCGCGAACCGCCGCTGCCGAAGAACGGCCTGGCGCTGTTCGTGTCGCAGTCGGGCGAGACCGCCGACACGCTCGCCTCGCTGCGCTACTGCAAGCAGCACGGCCAGCACACCGCCGCGGTCGTCAACGTCTCGACCTCGACCATCGCCCGCGAGGCGGAGGTGATCTTCCCGACGCTCGCCGGCCCCGAGATCGGCGTCGCCTCGACCAAGGCCTTCACCTGCCAGCTGTCGGTGATGGCCGCACTCGCCGTCGCCGCCGGCCGCGCCCGCGGCACGCTCACCCGCGACGACGAAGTGGCGCTCGCCCGCGCGCTCGGCGATCTCCCCGGCGCGATCATGCGCGCGCTGCGCGTCGAGCCGAAGATCGAGAAGCTCGCCCGCGAGATCTCGCGCGCCACCGACGTGCTCTACCTCGGCCGCGGTTCGAACTATCCGATCGCCCTCGAGGGTGCGCTGAAGCTCAAGGAGATCTCCTACATCCACGCCGAGGGCTATGCCGCCGGCGAGCTGAAGCACGGGCCGATCGCGCTGATCGACGAGGCGATGCCGGTCGTCGTCATCGCGCCGCACGACAAGCTCTTCGAGAAGACCGTGTCGAACATGCAGGAAGTCGCCGCCCGCGGCGGCCGCATCGTGCTGATCACCGACGAGAAGGGTGCCTCGGAGACCGACGTCGCCACGCTCGAGACGATCGTGCTGCCCGACGTGCCGGAGATCATCGCGCCGCTGGTCTATGCGCTGCCGGTCCAGATGCTCGCCTATCATACGGCGGTCTTCATGGGCACCGACGTCGACCAGCCGCGCAATCTGGCGAAGTCCGTCACCGTCGAGTGAGGCGACGGCCACCGCCGATCGAGGCTTCCGGAGATCGGACGACGTGGCGATGAGCGCAGACCGTTTCGACCATCTGTGGCCCGGCGTGCCGATGGCACTCGCTTCGGCGGTGCTCTTCGGCGCGACGCCGCCGCTGTCGAAACTGCTGCTGACCGATCTCTCGTCCGTCCTGCTCGCCGGGCTCCTCTATCTCGGCGCCGGGCTCGGGCTCACGATCGTCGAGGGCGTGGCACGCTTCGGTGGACGCGGACGGAGCGAGGAGGCGCCGATCTCACGGGCCGATCTGCCGTGGCTGGCCGCGGCGATCGCCACGGGCGGCATCGTCGCCCCGGTCCTGCTGATGGCGGGGCTCGCCCGCACCACGGCCTCGAGCGGCGCGCTCCTGCTCAATCTCGAGGGACTGGCGACCATGGCGATCGCCTGGATCGTCTTTCGGGAAAACGTCGACCGACGCCTGCTGGTCGGTGCCCTCGCCATCCTCGCGGGCGCCGTCGTCCTCGCCTGGAGGGGAGACGGCGTCGCGCTCGACGTCGGCGGCCTCCTCGTTGCCGGCGCCTGCCTCGCCTGGGGCATCGACAACAACCTGACGCGCCGCGTCTCGGCCGCGAACCCGGTGCGCATCACCATCTGGAAAGGCGTCGTCGCCGGATCGACGAACGTCGCTCTGGCGCTCGCCACCGGCAGCCCGCCGCCGCCGCCGACACAGGCCGCTCTCGCCGCCCTGCTCGGGTTCTTCGCCGTCGGCATCAGCCTCGTTCTGTTCATCCGGGCGCTGCGCCATCTCGGTTCGGCGCGCACCGGCGCCTATTTCTCGCTCGCGCCCTTCATCGGCGCCTTCCTCGCGATCGTCGTTCTCGGCGAGGCCGTCACGCTTCGCCTGGCCCTCGCGGCGATCCTGATGGCGATCGGCCTGTGGCTGCATCTGACCGAGCGGCACGAACACGCCCATGCCCACGAGGCCGTCGAGCACGATCACCTCCATTCGCACGACGAGCACCACGACCACACGCACGAAGGCGCGACGAGCGAACCGCACGGCCATCCGCATCGGCACGCGGCGCTGGTCCATGCCCACGTCCACTATCCCGACATCCATCACCGCCACGACCACTGAGACGGACCGGATCGGCGCACGGAGCGGTTCGGGCCGCACCCCTCGAGGGTGCGGCCCGATGTCGTTTCACGCCTCCTGATCGAGGCCGAAGGCGGGATGATGGATCATCTCGCCCTCCGGCTCGCCGTCGCCGAAGGGCAGGGCGAGGACGACCTCGGGCGGACAGCCCTCGACCGTCAGCCGCGGGAAGGGCCGGAAGCCGAAGCGCCTGTAGTAGCCGGGGTCACCGACCAGCACCGCGCCGCGGCAGGTCTTCCGCAGGCGTCGTAGCGCCTCCGCCATCAGCGCCGAGCCGACGCCCTGGAGACGGCGCGGCGGCGTGACGGCGAGCGGGCCGATCAGGCCCCAGCCGTCTTCGTCGCCGACCCGCGCATCCGAAGCGGCGAGATGGCCGATGACGGCGCCGTCCTCCTCGGCGACGAGCGACAGCGTCATGGCGCCGGCCGCCCGCAGCCGTTCGACGATGGCGGCCTCGGTGCCGGTCGCCTGCGGCAGGAGGCGCATCGCCTCGGTCACCACCCGGCCGATCGCCGGGGCATCGGTGGGGATCTCGTCGCGGATCAGCATGACGAAGCCCTCCGTTCGCCGTGGCGTGCCGGGAAGGCGGTCGTGGTGCGGTGCGTGACGAAGCGGCCGCCGGCGCGGATGCGCGCGTGCGACGTGGTGCGTTGCTTGTTCGAATGCATGATGGATGTCTCGTGTGATGAACGTGAGAAAACGCGCCGGGCGCTGACGCGCTCGGCGGTCCGGACTTCACGAGGCTCTCCGCGACCGGAGAGCCGTATCACACAAGCTCTGACATCCAGGCTCCATCGAGCAGGCCGCACTCGCGACCGCTCGCACCGTCAGACTAGGCCCCACCCCTCCCGACGACAACCCCGGAAGACCACGACGGCGGCCTTCCGGGCATCGCTCAGAGCAGCGCGCGATAGATCGCGGCGACGTCGTCCTTCGACATGTCGCGCGGATTGGCGACGATCAGCCGGCGGATGCCGACGGCCACTTCTTCCGCCATCGAGTCGATGTCCTCAGCCTTCACGCCGAGGGCCGACATCCGCGTCTCGAGGCCGTAGCGGGCGCAGAGCGTCTCCATCTCGGCGACGAAGGCCTCGGCCGCAGCAGCGTCGTTCGCAAAGCTTCTCCCCGGCAGCAGCACGGCGGCGAGCTCGGCGTATTCGCGGGTTGCCTCCGGCAGGTTGAAGCGGAAGACCGCGCCCATCACGAGAGCGTTGGCATGGCCGTGCGGCACGTGGAAGCGGGCGCCGAGCGGATAGGCGAGCGCATGGACCGCCGCGACCGAGGCGTTGACGAAGGCCTGACCGCCCAGCAGCGATCCGACCAGCATCGCCGCGCGCGCCTCGATGTCGGCGCCGTTCGCCAGGACCTTCGGCAGATTGGCCGAGAGCAGCGCCAGCGCCCGGACCGCGATGCCGTCGGCGATGACGTTCTTGCGGGTGCGGCTGGTGTAGCCCTCGATCGCATGGACCATGGCGTCGAGCGCCGTCGCCGCCGTCACGTGGGCCGGCATGCCGACGGTCAGTTCGGCATCGAGAAGGGCGACGTCGGGCAGGAGCTGGCGGGCATAGATCGCCTTCTTCTCGCCGGCGTCGGAGGTGACGACCGAGGTCCAGGTCACTTCCGAGCCGGTGCCGGCGGTCGTCGGCACCTGGATCAGGGGCGCACGGGTGCCGCGGGCGAGATCGGTGCCGAACATCTCCTCGAGCGGCTGATCGGAGTTCAGCATCAACGCCACCAACTTGGCCGTGTCGAGCGACGAACCGCCGCCGAGCCCGACCACGCCGTCGGCACCGAAGGCCTTGGCCGCGGCCGCCGCCGCACGCACCGAGGCGACCGGCGGATCGGCGACGACGCCGTCGTGGACATGCGCCGCGAGCCCGGCCGCTTCCAGCGAGGCGACGGCGCGATCGGCGAAGCCGCAGGCGCGGATGCCGCGATCGCAGACGACCACGACGCGTTTCGCGCCGAGCTCGGCCATCGCCGCGCCGATCTTCGAAAGACCGCCGACCTCGCAGACTATCTTGGGGACGCTCTGGAACACGAAGCCCATGGCTCATTCTCTCCCTGTCGGCTCTTCGCCGTCGTTCTTGTCGTTCGCCCTCACGCGGTGGGGCGGTGGATGGTCTCGAGCGCGGCGCGCAGGTCGTCGGGCAGAGGCACCGGACGACCGCTCGCGCGATCGACATAGACGTGGGTGAAGTCGCCGACCGCCGCGGGCGTCTCGAGCCCCTCGACGAAGAGGCCGATCTGGTAGTGGACCGACGACTTGCCGAGCCGGGCGACGCGCAATCCGCCTTCGACGGCTTGCGGGAACGCGACCGAGGCGAAGTAGTTGCACTGGGTGTTGACCACCAGCCCGATCACCGGCGAGGCCTGGATGTCGAGCACGCCGCGATCGATCAGGAAGCGGTTCACCACCGTGTCGAACCAGCTGTAATAGACGACGTTGTTGACGTGGCCGTAGACGTCGTTGTCCATCCAGCGGGTGGGCACGATGAGGAAATGCGGATAGGCCGCGCGGGTCTCGCTCTTGCGCTCCATCGGGACCTCACAGAACCGAGGCGTAGATCGCGCGGGCGTCGGCACGCGTGACCTCGCGGGGATTGTTGACCAGAAGCCGCGTCACCTTCATCGCGTCGTCGGCGAGGAGGTCGAGATCGCTCTCCTCGATGCCGACTTGGCTGAGCCGCTGCTCCATCGGCATGTCGGCGACGAGGCCGCGCATGGCTTCGAGCAGATCCTCGCCGCGCGATTTCCCCGGCAGGATCGCCGCGGCGATCTCGCCGTAGAGAGGACCGGCGGCGCCCATGTTGAACTCCATGACCGGCACCAGCACGAGGGCGTTCGACAGCCCGTGCGGCACGTGGAAATGCCCGCCGATCGGATAGGCGAGCGCATGGACCGCGGCGACGGGGGCATTGGCGAAGGCCATGCCGGCGAGCGCCGCACCCTGCAGCAGCGCCGCGCGCGCCTCGGCGTTCTGCCCGTCGGCGATGACGGTGCGCAGATTGCCCCACAGGAGCTGCATCGCCTTCAGCGCCAGCCCGTCGGAGATCGGGTTCTTCTTGTGCTTGGTCGTATAGGCCTCGATCGCATGGACCATCGCGTCGATCGCCGTCATCGCGGTGATGCGCGGCGGCAGACCGAGCGTCATGAGCCCGTCGAGGATGGCGAGATCGGGATAGAGCAGCGACGAGACGACGCCCTTCTTCTCGTGCGTCGGCGTCGTCACGATGGCGATCGGCGTCACTTCCGAGCCGGTGCCGGCGGTCGTCGGCACCTGGACGAGCGGCAGGCGAGGGCCCTTGGCGAGGCCGATGCCGTAGATGTCGGGGAGCCTCTGGTCGGTGCCGACGAGCAGCGCCACGAGCTTCGCCGTGTCCATCGACGAACCGCCGCCGAGCCCGACGACACCGTCGATGCCCGCCGCCCGCGCCGCCGCGACCGCCGCCTCGACCGAGGCTTCCGGCGGGTCGGCGAGGACGTCGGTGAAGAGCGTGATCTTCCGCCCCGCCGCCTCGAAGGCGGCGACCACGGGGGCGAGGAGACCGGCGGCGACGAGGCCCCTGTCGGTGACGACGAAGGCATGGCCGATGCCGAGTTCGCCGCAGAAGTCGGCGAGGCGGGCGGCCGCGCCGTTCTCGCAGACGAGGCGCGGCGTCGTCTCGAAGGTGAAGTCGATCATGGGTTCCTCCCGAGGCTTCAGCCGGCGCTGACCACGCCGCGTTCGATGCGATAGGCGCGATCGACCAGATCGGCCGAATGCGTGTCGTCGCTCTCCGACAGAATGACCGAAAGTCCGAGCGAGCGCAGCTTGGCGATGACTTCCGTCAGACGCCGCGACAGGACCGGCGCGACGCCCTCGAAGGGCTCGTCGAGGAGCAGAAGCCGCCGCCCCGGCACCAGGGCGCGGGCGAGTGACACGAGCTTCTGCTGGCCGCCGGAGAGCTGGAGCGCCCGGCGATCGCGGAAGGTCGCGACCTCCGGCATGATCTCCCAGATCCATTCCAGACGCTCTTCGACGTCCGGGATCGAATTGGCCCAGGCCGGCATCCGGATGTTCTCCTCGACGGTGAGCGACGGGATCAGCCGCCGGTCCTCCGGCATGTAGGAGACGCCGAGCGGGGCGCGGCGGTGGGCGGGCTCGGCGGCGAGATCGACGTCGTCGAGCGTCATCGACCCGGCGCGCGCCGGCAGGAGGCCCATGATCGAGCGGATCAGCGTCGTCTTGCCGGCGCCGTTGCGGCCGATCAGGCCGATCATCGTGCCGTCCGGCACGTCGAGATCGACGCCACGCAGGATCGGGATCTTCTCGATCGAGACGTCGAGGGAGCGGATCGAGAGACTCATGACGCCTTCCTCTTCGGACCGTGGCCGACCACCAGTTCGCGGACGCGGGGGTCGTCGAGGACGGCATCCGGCGCCCCGTCGGCGATCACTTCGCCGGCGTAGAAAGCCAGGATCCGGTCGACGTAGCGGGCGACGATCTCCATGTCGTGCTCGACGAAGAGCACGGTGACGCCGTGCTTCTTCACCGCCGCCATCACCGCGTCCATCAGCGGGAACTTCTCCTCGACGGCGACACCGGAGGTCGGCTCGTCGAGCAGCAGCATCTTCGGCTCGCCGATCAGCGCCATGGCGATGTCGACGAGCTTGCGGGTGCCCTGCGGCACCGCCGTGACCGTGCGGTCGCGCATCTCCAGCACGCCGAATTCGGCCAGCGCCGCCTCGGCCCGGGCGATGCGGGCGGGCGTCCGGAGCGGCTTCAGGAACGACGGGCGGGGGCTCTCGGCGGCCGACAGCGCGATCAGCATGTTGTCGAGCACCGTCAGCTCGGGGAAGAGCTGCGCCACCTGGAACGACCGCGCCATGCCCATGCGGGTGATCTGGCGCGGCGCCTTGCCGAGGATCGAGCGGCCGTCGAAGTCGATCTCGCCGGAGGAGGGGGCGAGATAGCCCGTCACCATGTTGATGAAGGTGGTCTTGCCGGCGCCGTTGGAGCCGATCACGCCGACGACCTCGCCGCGGCGGATCGACACCTCGACGTTCTTGGCCGCCGTCACCGCGCCGAAGTTGCGGTGGAGCGCCCGGGTCTGGAGAATGGGGATCTCGCTCATGCGGGGCGCGCTCCCTTGTTGGAGAAGCGGGTGAAGAGGCTCCACAGGCCCTTCGGCAGGAAGACGATGATGCCGAGCAGCACGAAGCCGAGGATCATCTGCCAGGAGTCGGGCACGAACTCGATCGCGTAGGTGCGCACGAAGGAGAAGAGCGTCGCGGCGAGGAACGGTGCCGCGACGTGGCCGGTGCCGCCGAGGAGCGCGATGAAGACGAACTCGCCCGAGGTCGTCCAATAGGCCATCTCCGGATCGACGTGACCGGTGGCGAACGCCGTCAGACCGCCGCCGAGCGCCGAGGTGGCGGCCGCCAACACATAGGTCGCGTAGAGCGTCCAGCGCGGCGACACGCCGAGATATTCGACGCGCACTTCGTTCTCGCGGATCGCCTCGCAGACCGTGCCGAGGCCGGAGCGGGCGAAGCGATGCAGGAACACCGCGACGACCGCCGCGACGAGGCAGGTCGCGACATAGACGAAGAGCTTGGCATGGGCCGCCGGCGCCCAACCCAGAAGCGTCGGCGCGCGGACGTTGAAGCCGTCGGTCGAGCCCAGCGACTGGCTCTTGGCCAGCACGCCGAAGAGGATCATCGAGAAGGCGAGCGACAGCATCGCGAAGAAGATCTCGCGATAGCGGGTCAGCAGCAGCCCGAGGATCATCGCCACGACGATCGCCGCGGCGACTGCCGCCGCGAGCAGGAGTGCCGCGTCGGAGACCTTGGCGAAGTGCCCGCCCATGCCGACGACGTAGCCGCCGATGCAGTAGTAGAGGCCCTGGCCGAAGGAGACGAGGCCGGCGCGCATCTGGACGACGACGCCCTGGATGACGAGACCCTTGGCGAAGGCGATGGTGAGCAGGAAGGTGAGCCAGCTCGGCAGCACGAAGGCGCCGAGCGCCAGCACCACACCGGCGCCGAGAAGCAGGAGTTCGGTTCGATCGAGGCGCATCGTCAGATCTTTCTGGCAAGCGTGCGGCCGAAGAGGCCCTGCGGACGCACCGCGAGAACCACCGACATGACGCCGTAGATGACGAAGAGTTCGAGTTCCGGCGCGAGATGGACCGCGGCGGCGCGGGTCAGGCCGACCAGCACGGCACCGGCGGCGGCACCGCCGATCGAGCCCATGCCGCCGACCACGACGACGGCGAAGGCGAGCACGATCACCTCGACGCCGATGCCCGGCGACACCGAGATCGCCGGGGCGGTCAGTGCGCCGGCGAGCGTGCCGAGCATCGTGCCGACGGCGAAGGTGACGGCGAACATCGTCTTGACGTCGACGCCCATGGCCTGCGCCACCTCGCGATCGTGGATGATCGCCTGGAGGAGCTTGCCGCGATGGGTGCGGTTGAGCACCAGCCAGAGGAGGCCGCCGACCAGCACCGACACCGCGACCAGCGCCAGATCGTAGTTGGCGAAGGCGAGCGCCCCGATCGAGGTCCGGCCGAGGAACGAATAGGGCTGGTAGGTGAAATAGGGATCGACGCCCCACAGCAGCTTGGTCGCGTCCTCGAGGATGAGGAGCAGCGCATAGGTGACGATCACCATCAGGATCTCGTCGCGCCCGACCATCCGCCCGAGCAGGCCGTATTCGACGATGAGCCCGACCACCAGACCGGCGACCAGCGCCGCGGCGACGAGCAGCAGGTAGCCGACCCACGGATTGCCGCCGACCGAGTTGAACCACCAGCCGACCAGCGAGGCGGCCGAATAGGCGCCGATGGCGTAGAAGCTGCCGTGCGCCATGTTGAGGATGCGCATGACGCCGTAGATCACGGTCAGTCCGGCCGCGACCAGAAAGAGCCACGACGCATAGATGGCGCCGTCCATCAGGATGGCGAGAAGGGTGGTCATCGGTGTCTCCGTGGGGCTTCCCGGCGGCGGGGCCGCCGGGTTTCCTCAAGCAGATGGGTCCCGGCGGAGGCTCCGCCGGGACGTCTCGCGCGATGCGATCAGTCGCACTGGGCGCCGGGCATGCCGGCCTTGATCCAGTCCTGACCCGAGGTGCCGTCCGGCGGGGTGACGCAGGTGTCCTTGTAGGACTTCACGTTCTTCAGGATCGGCTTGCCGTTCTCGAAGTGGTACTCGCCGTAGGCGATGCCCTGCATCGCCTGATGGCCGCCGGCGCGCGCCATCTTCACGGTGCCGGAGACCGACTCGAAGGTGAGGCCGGTGAAGGCCGCGGTGATCGCGTCGGCGGTCGGGATCTTGCCGGCTGCGCCGCCGGCCGCCTTCTCGGTCGCCGCCTTCAGGCCGAGGATCGCCTGGGCCATCTTGAAGGACGGGTAGATCGGCTGCTCGTTCCACTTGGCGACATAGGCCTGACGCAGCCAGTCGGAGAGCGCGTTCTTCGGCGCGAAGGCACCGAAGGGACCGCGGCCGCCGATGATCATGCCGTTCGGCGCCTGACCCTTGTAGTGGTCGATGCCGGATTCGCCGCAGGTCAGCACCAGGGCCGACTTCTCGAACAGGCCGCGGGCGTTGCCCTGGAGCACGAAGGCCTCCATGTCGCCGCCCCAGAAGCTCGAATGGATGACGTCGGGCTTGGCGACCGACAGGGCCGAGATCTCGGCGCCGTACTGGCCCTGGAAGATCTTCGGGAACTGCTCGGCGACGATCTTGGCGTCGGGCTTCACCTTCTTCAGCGTTTCGGTGAAGTCGGCCCAGCTGTCCTGACCCCAGGCGTAGTTCTGCTGGATGCCGGCGATCGCGGTCGCCTTCGGACGGGTGTCGGCGAGGTAACGCACGGCGCCGACGTTGTCGACGACGGCGTCGAGGCCGGTGCGGAAGACGAATTTCGGCGACTTGTTCTCGACGAAGAGGCGCGAGGCGCCGCAGTCGTAGAGCACGGTCGGGATCTTCAGCTCCTCGGCCACCGGCGACACCGCGAGGCAGTCGCCCGACGAGATGTAGCCGATCACCGCGTCGACCTTCTGGCGCTCGACCAGATTGCGGAACTCCTCGACCTGTTTGGTCGCGCCGCCGTTCTCGTCGATGATCACGGCTTCGATCTCGAGGCCGTTGATGCCCTTCTTGTCGTAGGGAGCCGGCAGGCCGCCCTTGTTGAGCGCCTCGATCACGGTCTCGGCGGCGTGCGCCGAGGGCACGCCGAACGGACCGGCGGCGCCGCCCGAGAGGAAGGTCACGATGCCGAGACGGAACTTGCCGTTCTCGGCAGCCGACACGCCGGTCGCACCGAGGGCGACGAGACCGAGGACCGCGCCGGCGAGCAGGCGGCCGACCAGTGGCTTCACGAGTTTCATGCGTCTTCACTCCCTGTTTTTATGGGCATTTCCGATTTCGAGGCCGGCCTGGGAGCCCCGTCGCCGCATCACCACGTCGGGCGGGGGCACGAGATCCTCGGCGGCATAGACCCGCCAGTCGCCGAGCATGACCTCGGCCGGCGGGAATGCGCGGTTCGGCACGACCCGACCGACCGCCAACGGATGGACGATCTGGTGGGTGTTCGCGTCGATGTAGGAGGTGAAGCCCTCCGGATCCTTCGGCGTGTGCAGCCGGAGACCCTCGAGGGCACGGATGTGGTCGTCGGCGCTGCCGTTCGGCCCGGCGGCGGCGACGGCGGAGGCGATCGCCATGATGCCGGCATAGGCGCCCGCCGCGGCATAGGTCGGGTAGCGACCCTCCATGGCGTGGAAGTCCGAAACGAACCGGCGGTTCGCCTCCGTCTCCGGCCAGTTGTTGTGGTGGCGCGCCGACAGGATCAGGCCGGGCGGCGGATGGGCGCCGAGCGCCACCATCACGTCGAAATTGCCGCCGGTGTCGAAATTGGCGAGCCGGATCTTGTCGAAGAACGAGGTCGAGGCCGCCTGGCGCAGGAAGGCGATGAAGTCGCCGCCCCACAGTGCGGTCACGACGACGTCGGGCTTCGCCGCGATCAGAGCCTCGATGTAGGCGGAATAGTCGGGCTCGTAGAGCCGCGGCCAGAGCTCCGCCACCACCTCGGTCTCGACGCCGAGCTGGGCGAAGTTCTCCTTGAGGTCGCTCCACGACACGTGGCCGTAGTCGTAGTCCGGGCCGATGAAGGCGATGCGCTTCCAGCCCGTCTCCTTCTTCAGCGCCGCGAGATGGCGGGCACCGGCGGCGTTCGACGCCCAGCTGTCGTTGGTGACGCGGAAATAGTGGCGGTCGAAGGCGTCGAGCGTGAAGCGCGAGGAGGCGTGGTCGGTGCCGATCATCACCACCGAATGGGCGCTCGCCACCTCGCGCACCGCCTGGGCGACGCCCGAGGAGACCATGCCGCAGAAGAACTTCGCCTTGTCGCGACGCAGAAAGTCCTCCGCCATGCGCACCGCGAAGGAGGCCTTGGAGCGGTCGTCCTCGACGATCACGTGGATCTTCGGCGGCGGCGCCCCGATCGCGCCGCGGGCGAGATCGGCGAGCGCCAGACGGATGCCGGCGACGCTGTCGCGGCCGTAGATCGAAGAGCGCCCGGACATCGGATACATGCAGCCGACCACCACGTCGGCCTCGGCCGCCGGCACGCCGAATTCCATCCGCGCAGCGGCCGTCGCCGGTGCCAGCAGCACCGCGAACGAGACGACGACGATACGGACGAGACGACCGAACGCGTTCGGTCGCGGCCCCCTGCCTGGACGCATGTTTCTTCCCCCCGGAGCGATGGTTGATCCGTCGCTTCCGTAACCGAACGCCGTCGAGGGCGCTCGACAAATCGGTTCGCAATCGTCGTGCCAGTCGAGGCCACGAGGCGGCGTGCGGGTGCCGAGAGGAGAGGGGCCGAGCGCTCGAGCGGTTTCCGCTCGAGGCGCGCGTCAGGACGAGCGGTTTTCGCTCGAGAGCCCGAGCCGTTGCAGCCGGCGCTTCAGCGAATGACGCGAGATGCCGAGGAGTTCGGCGGCGCGGCCCTTCTGCCCGCCGGCCCGCGCCAGCGCGTCGGTGAGGAGGTGCCGCTCGGAGGCGTCGAGCCGATCGTCGAGCGCGGCGGCGTCCGCGCGGGCGGCCCCGTCGGTCATCTCCGGCGGCAGTTCGGCCGGCGAGATGATGCGGCCGGGGTGGAGGATCGTCAGCCGCTCGACGAGGTTCTTCAACTGGCGCACGTTGCCCGGCCAGCCGTGGCGCTCGAAGAGCCGCACCGCCGCCTCGTCGAGGGTGATCGGCGCGACGCCGCTCTCGGCCGCGAGCTTCACCGCGAAGTGCCGTGCCAGCGCGACGATGTCGCCGCCGCGTTCCCTGAGCGCCGGCAACTTCAGCTGGATGACGGCGAGGCGGTAGTAGAGATCCTCGCGGAAGCGGCCGGCCTTCACCTCGGCCGCGAGATCGCGGTTGGTGGCGGCGATCACCCGCACCTCGGCGATCCGCGCCTGACCGGAACCGATCGGCCGATAGCTGCCGTTCTCGAGGAAATGCAGGAGCTTCGCCTGCAGCGCCAGCGGCATCTCGCCGATCTCGTCGAGGAACAGCGTGCCGCCGTCGGCGAGCGCCACCAGACCGAGGCGGCGCTGATGGGCGCCGGTGAAGGCGCCCTTCTCGGTGCCGAAGAGCTCCGCCTCGATCAGCTGCTCGGGCAACGAGGCGCAGTTGACCTCGACGAAGGGCCCCTTGGCGCGGGCCGAGCGATTGTGGATCGAACGGGCGACGAGGCCCTTGCCGGTACCCGATTCGCCGAGCAGCAGCACACGCGTCGTGGCGGACGCCGCGACCCGGCGGATCGTTTCGGAAAGATCGCGCATCACCGCGCTGTCGCCGACCATGCCGTCGTCGCCGAGGATCGCCTCGCGGTGCCAGCTCACCTCCGCCGCGAGCTTCTCCCGCTCGAGGGTGGAGCGGATCGTGTGGATCAGGTCCTCGAGCTCGAAGGGCTTGGTGAGATAGTCCGACGCCCCGGCCTTCACCGCCTGCACCGCGGCGCGGGTGTCGCCGTGGGCGGAGATCATCACCACCGGCACCTGGATCTGCTCGCGCCTGAGCTTCTCGACCACTTCCGTGCCGGTCATGTCGGGCAGGCGCTGGTCGAGCAACACCAGATCCGGCATGGCGCGAGCGATCTCGACGAGGCCCTCGGCCGCCGTCAGGGCGCCACGCGCCGCGATCCCTTCCTCGCGCAGCGCGAAGAGGAGCGAGCGGACCAGTTGCTGTTCGTCGTCGACGATCAGGACGGAAATGTCGGACACGTCAGTCTCCGTCGGCGGCGCGGGGCAGGAGGAGGGTCACCACCGTTCCTTCGCCCGGCCGGCTCGCGATGTCGATCGTTCCTTCGTTGACCGCGACGAGTTGTCGGCAGATCGACAGACCGAGGCCGGTGCCGAAGGAACGGGTGGTGAAGAAGGGTTCCATCACGTGCGGCAGATCGCCGTCGGCGATGCCGTCGCCGGTGTCGGAGACCGCGACGAGGACGCCGCCCTCCGCGGCTTGCGCCTTGAGCGTCACCGCACCGCCGGCCGCGCAGGCCTGCATGGCGTTGACGATCAGGTTGAGCAGGATCTGCATCATGTGGTCGCGGTCGGCGAGCAGCACGAGATCGCCCTCGCCGAGCACGGCGAAATGCAGATCGCGCCGCTCGATCTCCGGCGTCACCAGCGCCTCGACCCGACGGAAGAGCTCGCGGACGGGGATGCGCGTCGTCTCCGGCGAGCGCGGCCGGCCGTATTCGAGCAGGTCCTCCATGACGCGGGCGAGCCGGTCGATCTCGGCCGAGACGCCGGTCAGGATCTCCTTGCGCTCGGGCACCTTCTCGTTGCGGGCGAGCGCCTGGACCGAGGTCTTGATCGCCGCCATCGGGTTGCGCACCTCGTGGGCGACACCGGTGGCGAACTGGCCGAGCACCGCCATCTTCTCGACGCTGACGATCCGCTCGATCGACTGTTCGAGCTTCTCCGACATGGCGTTGAAGGCGCGCGACACGACGTTGATCTCGTCGTCGCCGCGCTCCGGCAGGCGATAGTCGAGCCGGCCGGCCGAGACCGCGTCGGCGCCGACGACGAGGTGCCGCAGCCGTTGGCGCAGACGTTTGGAGAGGCGCAGGAACAGCACGATCAGCGCCGCCGCCGAGCCCACCACCAACATGTAGAGCCAGCGGCGCGCCTGATTGAACGGCCCGAGCAGCGCCTCGGGCTGGATCGCCAGCGCCACCCGCCAGCCCGGCGCGATCTCCGGCCCCGACATCAGATCGCCGACCGGCCGGGCAGGGCGCCCGACCGTGTCGAACAGCATGCCGCCGGGGGCGAGCAGCACCGGCTGGACGAGATTGCCGAGTTCCGACGCCCCCATCAGCTCGGTCACCGATGCGAGACGGACGTGGAGCGCGATCTTGCCGCTCTCGGCCCCGGTCGCGGGATCGCGCAGCGTCTGGCGCATCAGAAACCAGCCCGGCGCGCCGTTGGTCGGCGGAACGGGCCCGACGATCTCCGTCGCCCCGGTGCGGGCGCGCGGCAGATCGACGAGATCGGGCGCCGCTCCCTTCCAGTAGGGCGCGCCGGAGGCCGCTTGCCCTGCGATGACGCGGTCGAGCCCGCCGACCCGGTCGAAGAACCAGATGCCGTAGAGGTCCGGCACGTCGGCCTCGATCCTGAGGATCGCGGCGATCTCGTTGTCGGCGGCGCTCTCGCCCTGGATCGAGGGATAGTTCGACAGCGTGTCGAGCTGGTAGATGCGCGAATCGAAGAAGGCGCCGATGCGGCTCGCGGACGCGGCGAGCTGGGCGGAGAGCCGTTGGCCGGTCAGCGCCTCCAGCATGTCGCGGGCATAGGTGTCGTAGAGATGGCCGACCACGGCGAGCGGCACGACCGCCGCCAGCAGCGAGACGAGGAGATAACGCGAGACGAGCGACTTGGTACGGACCATGGCGCCATCATTTCAGCTTTCTCGCACGATCGGCAAGGAAGACGCGTCGCGCAGGGCTCCCCCGCCTGTCGTCGCCTCGTCATGCGGCGGTGCCATCCTGCCCACGGCGAAGAGTGTCTTTTCGCCCCTGAAGGAGGACGGTCCCATGTCGCTCGACAAACTCGCCGATCGCCTCGCCGGCCTGATCGGGGCCGACGCCACCGTCACGCTCGACGATGCCGAGCGGCCCTCGCTCGTCCGCTTCCATCGGCCCGACCCGATCGCCGACGATCTGGTCCGTGCGGCACTCGCCCGGGCCCGCGACGAGTTCCCGGAGGAGATGCGCGCCGTCGCCGGCGCCGTGATCTCCTTCGACGGTGCTCACGGCCCCACGCGCCGCGCCGTCGCCCTCGACTGAGCGTCCGTTTCATCGGCGCGGACGGGCTCCGAGCGGGCCCCCCGTTGCCCCGCTCGCCGGGACGTGCTTTGTCACGTTTCGACGGGAACGGCCGGCGGTGCCGGGGCGAACGGGGTGACGACATGACTTGGGACGACAGACCGGTATCCGTGCGGCGCGCCGCCGGCTTTTCGGTGCACGTCTTCACCGCCTCGGGCGGCGCCGTGGCGCTGCTCGCGCTCTACGCCGCGATCGAACGCGACTTCGCCGCCTGCTTCGCCTGGCTCGGCCTCGCGCTCTTCATCGACGGCATCGACGGCACGCTCGCCCGCGCCGCCAAGGTCACCGAGACCGCCGCCCGCATCGACGGCGTGGTGCTCGATCTCGTCATCGACTTTCTGACCTACGTGCTGGTGCCGGTGATCGCGCTGTGGCGCTCGGACCTCATGCCGACGCAGGTGTCGTTCTGGCTCGGCCTGATCGTCACGCTCGCCTCGACGCTCTATTTCGCCGACGCCTCGATGAAGACGCGCGACTACTGGTTCCGCGGCTTCCCGGCGATCTGGAATGTCGCGGTGCTCTATCTCTTCGTGCTGCGTCTGCCGTGGCAGGCGAGTGCGGCGATCCTGATTCTCGGCACCATCGGCATGTTCGTGCCGGTCGTCTTCGTCCACCCGCTCCGGGTGGTGAAGCTGCGCGCCCTGACCATCGTCGTCACCATGGGCTGGTTCGGCATCGCCTCGGCGGCGATCGCGGCGAACTTCCAGGTCGGCTGGGCGATCAAGCTCGGCTTCCTCGCGGTCGCCGGCTATTTCCTGGCGCTGCCCTTCTTCCGCCACTCGCCCTGGGCGGACGACTGAACGCGGCAGGCAAGTCCGTCCGTCTTCCTGTTCGGCTTCACCCTGAGGTGCCCGGCTATGCCGGGCCTCGAAGGGCGAAGCCAAGACGGGCATTGCCACTCGGCCCTTCGCGTTTCGAGGCTCGGCTTCGCCGAGCACCTCAACATGAAGGGCCTCCGCGACGGCTCTGTCGTTCCCTCCGTTCGCCGAGCGAACGAGTGGCGCTCACGGGCGCTTTTCCGTGTTGGGCGATCGTTCGATCGGCGTTAGGGTCCTGCCTTCGCCCCGTCGGGGCGTCGCAGCAGATTCCGCCGTTCCCACCGAGACGAGGACCTCGAGACCCATGTCCCATGCGCCCAATTCGCCCGAAGCCCGCGACGTGGCCAACCACCTCCACGGCTATACCAACGCCGTCCGACACGAAGAGATCGGCCCGCTGGTGTTGGAGCGCGGCGACGGCGTCCATGTCATCGACATCCACGGCAAGCGCTATCTCGAGGCGATGGCCGGCCTGTGGTCGGTCGGCGTCGGCTTCTCCGAGCCGCGCCTCGTCAAGGCCGCGACCCGCCAGCTCGAGACGCTGCCGTTCTACCATACGTTCGGCCACAAGAGCCAAGGCCCGGTGATCGACCTCGCCGAGAAGCTGGTGCAGCTCGCCCCCGTGCCGATGTCGAAGGTGTTCTTCACCAACTCCGGCTCGGAAGCCAACGACACGGTGATGAAGCTGCTGCGCTATCGCGCCAACGCCATGGGCGAGCCGAAGCGCAAGAAGTTCATCTCGCGCATCAAGGCCTATCACGGCGTGACCATCGCCTCGGCGAGCCTCACCGGCCTGGTCAACAACCATCGCTCCTTCGATCTGCCGATCGAGGGCGTCTTCCACACGACCGCGCCGCACTACTGGCGCGAGGGCCGTCCCGGCGAGACCGAGGAGGCCTTCGCCACCCGCTGCGCCGACGATCTCGAGGCGCTGATCCTGAAGGAAGGCCCGGAGACCATCTGCGCCATGTTCGGCGAGCCGATCATGGGCGCGGGCGGCGTCGTGGTGCCGCCGGCGACCTACTGGGAGAAGATCCAGGCGGTCCTGAAGAAGTACGGCATCCTGCTGGTCGCCGACGAGGTGATCTGCGGCTTCGGCCGAACCGGCAACTTCTGGGGCTCGCAGACCTACGGCATGAAGCCGAACGTGCTCACCTGCTCCAAGCAGCTGACCTCGTCCTACATGCCGATGTCGGCGATCCTGATCGACGAGGAGGTCTACCGCCCGATCGCCGAGGAATCCGGCCGTATCGGCACGCTCGGCCACGGCTTCACCGCCGGCGGTCACCCGGTCGCCGCCGCCGTGGCGCTGGAGAACCTCGCGATCATCGAGGAACGCGGCCTCGTCGCCAACGCGGCGACCGTCGGCGCCCATCTCCAGAAGCGTCTGGCCGGTCTCGCCGGTCACCCGCTGGTCGGCGAGGTGCGCGGCCGTGCGCTGATCGCCGCGGTCGAACTGGTGGTCGACAAGAAGGCCAAGACCGCGCTCGATCCGGTCGGCAAGCTCGGCGGCACGGTTGCCAACATCATGCAGGAGAAGGGCGTGATCTCCCGCGCCATGGGCGAGGCGATCGCCTTCTGCCCGCCGATGATCATCACCGAGGCCCAGGTCGACACGATGGTCGACGTCTTCGCCGCGTCGCTCGACGAGGCGAAGGTCTCACTCGGTCTGTGACGGATCGCCGCCGCGCGGTGCGCGGACGTCCGGATAGAGCGGCTCGCGACGGTTGATCCGACCGTCGCGGGCGAGCCGGTAGCGCTCGATCACGCCGCGCACGATGTTCGACCAGTCGAAGTCGCGCCCGCGCCCGATCGCCGCCCGGCTCATACGGGCGCGACGCTCGTCGTCGCCGAGCAGATCGACGATTGCCGCGGCGAAGCCGGCGACATCGTCGAAGTCGACGAGAACGCCGGCTTCCGTCTCGCCGATCACGTCGGGGATGCCGCCGACCCGCGTCGCCACGATCGGCAGACCCGCCGCCATCGCCTCGCACAGCGCGATGCCCTGCGATTCCTCCTGGGAATGCAGCACGAAGACCTGTGCCCGCGAGAGCGCCTCGAGGATCGCCGCGCGCGGCGCGTCGACGTGGATGGCAACGCGGTCCTCGAGCCCGAAACGGGCGACGAGGGCGCGGAGCTCGTCGAGATGGCCGGGCGAGGCGAGCGAGCCGATGATCTCGAGCCGCGCCTCGGGCACCTTCGCGGCGACGATCGCGAAGGCGGCGATGGTGCGGTCGTGACCTTTCCGCGGATGGACGACGCCGACCGACACCAGCGTCGGCGTCGGCCGCTCGGCCTCGCGTGCGGCGGCGAATTCGGCAAAGTCGATCCCCTGAGGGATCGGCGAGGGCCGGACGGCGGCGCGTCCCTCGACGGCGCGCGCCACGTAGGACGTGTCGACGATCAGCAGGCGCGCGAGCTTCAGCTGTGCCCGCTCGCAGCCGGCATGGAGCAGGAAGCGCAGCCACGCCTTGAGCCCGCCGCCCTGGGCGAGCGCATCGCGCAGCTCCTTCTCGACGATGCCGTGCAGCGTCCACACCAGCGGCAGCCGGAGCACGCGGCACGCCAGCATCACGCCGAGCTCGAACAGGCCCGAACCGTGCAGATGGACGACCGAGCCCGGACTGCGGCGCAGCATGCCGATCACCATCGGCACGCGGGCGACCGAGGAGACCTGGAACTTCCACGGCGCGTCCAGCCAGATCGTCTCGATCCCGGCGACGGCGCCGCGCTCGATGCCGCCGCCGACCTTCTTGGGCGTGGCGACGACCCGCAGCCGAGCGATGTCGGGATGGACGACGAGATGCCGTCCGAGGCCGAGGAGAGAGGCCTGGATGCCACCTTCGACGTGGGCTTCGTCGCGGGGGAAGGGGCCGATCGTCAGGATGTCGAGTGCGGTCAAGGGTCTGTCGAGGCTCGCGAAGGGACACGAAGGCCGCGGCGTCCGCCGGCCGATCCCCCTCCCGACCGACGACGCGCGTCGTCGCACCTTACCGCAAAGGAAGCGGCGGCGAAGCGTCGTCGTTCGGAGAATGTGCGCGATGGTCAACGCCGGCGGACGGGGCCGATGTCGAAGACCTCGCCGTCGCGCAGCGCCAGCGTCTCGCCCGGCACCAGTTCCCGCCACGCCTCGTCGCGGGTGAGCGGCCGCGTCGCCACGACCGAGACGACGTCGTTCGGCGTCGTCTCGGCCGAGAAGTCGACCTGCAGATCCTCGTCGAGCAGCGTCGCTCGGCCGAAGGGCGCCCGCCGGGTGATCAGCGACAGGCGCTTGCCGCAATGGGCATAGAGCGTCCGCCCGTCGGAGAGCAGCGCGTTGAAGACGCCGAGCGTGCCGAGTTCGGAAAAGAGTGCCGGCAGCGCCGCGTCGAGCCGGCGCGGGGCAGGGAGCGTCGCCCAGCGCTCCTCGATTCGACCGAGCAGCCAGCAGAAGGCATGTTCGCTGTCGGTCGAGCCGACCGGACGGAAGCGGCCGAGCGTCAGCCGCTTCACCCCCTTGAGCTGGCCGTTGTGGGCGAAGGTCCAGGGCCGGCCCCACAGCTCGCGGGTGAAGGGGTGGGTGTTCTCCAGCGCCACCCGGCCGCGATTGGCGCGCCGCACGTGGGCGACGACGACCCGGCTCTTGATCGGATAGGCGCGCAGCAGCCGCGCCAGATCCGACTTCGCCGAGGGCTCCGGATCGTGGAACGACCGGCAGCCGCGCCCCTCGTAGAAACTGATGCCCCAGCCGTCGGCATGCGGCCCCGTCTCGCCACCGCGTCGCGCCAGTCCTGCGAAGGAGAAGCGGATGTCGGTGGGCACGTTGGCGCTCATGCCGAGGAGTTCGCACATCGTCCGGGATCCTGCTCCGGTGGGTGGGTCGATCGGGCGCGACAAGGAAGCCTCGAGCGAGCCCCGATCACAAGACGCGGGCGGTCGGTGTTGGGCGACGGACGCGAAAAATCATTCTCCGTCGAAGCGATTCCGGGCGATGGCGCCGCCGTCCCGACCGATGCATCAGCGTAACGGCACCGCCACACGAATTTTGCCGCGTCGCAATACGAAGAGTGAATTCCTTCCCGTTTCGGCGCTGATTGCACATGGACGTTCTCGCAATGCAGCAATCACCGGAGAATCAGGAAGCACTTTGCGGCCCGATTGAGGGAAAATACGCATACCTTCGAGAGGGAGACGCCGATGCCGTCGATCGAGCCGATGCACCTAGCCGTCCTCTTCGTCGCCTCGCTCGCCGCGGGCGTCGTCAACGCGCTCGCCGGCGGCGGTTCGCTGGTGACCCTGCCGGTGCTGCTCGGCCTCGGCCTGCCGCCCGTGGTGGCCTCCGGCACCAATGCCGTCGCCGCCTGGAGCGGCCTTCTCGGCGGCGCCCTGCGCTGCCGCAGCGTCCTCGCCCCGCATGCCGTCGGCGTCCGCGCCTTCGCCGTCCTGTCGGCGATCGGCGGGGCGATCGGCGGCGGCCTGGTGATTCTGGCGCCGCGCGGGCTGCTCGAGACGTCCATGCCCTGGATGATTCTCGCCGCCACCGTCTGCTTTCTCGTCGTGCCGTGGATTCGCGAATGGATCGGCGGCGGCGATTCCTGGACGCCCGGCGAAACCTCCGACGTCTTCGGCTGGCGCGGTGCGGTCCATGGACTGGTGTCGATCCTGACGGGCTTCTTCAACCCCGCCGGCGGCGTCGCCATGGTCGCCGCCTTCCAGGCCTTCGGCGTCGCCGACCTGGCGCTGGCGACCGCCCTGAAGATCGTGCTGGGCATGGCGATGACCGGCGCCTCGGTCGCGGTCTTCGTCTCGGTCGGCGCCGTCTCCTGGCCCCTGGCGGCGGTGATGATCGCCGGCACGGTCGCAGGCGGCTGGATCGGCGCGGCGATCGCGCTCGCCGTCGACGCCCGCCTGCTGCGCGGCACCGTGCTCGCCTGGGGCGGCGCCATGTCCGCGATGTTTCTCTTCCACGCCTGACGCGCACACCGAGTCGAAACGGCCGCGACGATTCGATTCGTGCGATCGATGGGCGACGTGGCGCGGGCAGGGAAGGGCGGCTCGAAACGAGGCCGGAAATGCGAAAGACCGGCGGCCTTTCGGCGCACCGGTCTTTTGGCACATCGCTCTCCGAAGAGAGAGAATGGCGGGAGCGACGGGGCTCGAACCCGCGACCTCCGGCGTGACAGGCCGGCACTCTAACCGACTGAGCTACGCCCCCGCTGTCTCGCTTCCGGGGCAGCACCCCGTCGGCGATGGCGCTCGTTTAAGGCCCCCCGCCGGACCTGTCAAGCGTCGAAACTCGACGTTCTTTCCGAGCCTTCGCCGCCGTCTGTGGAAAAACACGCATGTCTCCCTCGTGCCGCCCGCCGCCGCGTTGGGTTTTTCACCGTCGAACGACGATCGCGACCATCGCCGTCGAACCGTCCGAAATTTCAATTCACCGCCGAGAGCGCCGCGAACCGCGGGGAGGGACGATCGATCGCCCGGACACCCCCGACGCGAAACGTCGCCCGCCGCGCGGGACGCTCACGCGAAAGGGATTTCCACTTCCTACCAAAGAGGCTTTCCAATGTGCTTGCTTCGGTCACGGGGGTGGGCTAAGCGTGCCTCGTGACGAGACGTCGCACCCTGCGGTCGCGTTTCGCCGCCCTTGTGGCTCTTGCGAAATTCGCTTCGGCGCGTTCCATTTCGCGGGCTCCGGGGCGAATGCCGCCGACGACGCACCCACGCGCCGCGGCCCTCGGATCGGGAGAGGAACGGGATCGCCATGCAAGGCCTGCTCAGCGAATACCTGCCGATCGTCGTCTTCATCGCGCTCGGTGCCGTCATCGGTCTCGCGCTTCTGGTCGCGCCGTTCCTGGTCGCCTACAAGAAGCCCGACCCCGAGAAGCTGTCGGCCTACGAATGCGGCTTCAACGCCTTCGACGACGCCCGCATGAAGTTCGACGTCCGCTTCTATCTGGTGTCGATCCTCTTCATCATCTTCGACCTCGAAGTCGCCTTCCTGTTCCCGTGGGCGGTCGCCTTCGGCAAGCTCGGCTGGTTCGGCTTCTCCTCGATGATGGTGTTCCTCGGCGTCCTGACGATCGGCTTCGTCTACGAGTGGAAGAAGGGAGCCCTGGAATGGGACTGATCCGCGAGACCTCTCCGCTCGTCGCTCCGGCCCCCAAGGGCATCATCGATCCGAACACCGGCGAACCGGTCGGTGCGAAGGACCCGTTCTTCCTGCAGATCAACGACGAGCTGGCCGACAAGGGCTTCCTCGTCACCGCGACCGACGACCTCATCAACTGGGCCCGAACCGGTTCGCTGATGTGGATGACCTTCGGTCTCGCCTGCTGCGCCGTCGAGATGATGCAGCTGTCGATGCCGCGCTACGACGTCGAGCGCTTCGGCTTCGCGCCGCGCGCCTCGCCGCGTCAGTCCGACGTGATGATCGTCGCCGGCACGCTGACCAACAAGATGGCCCCCGCTCTGCGCAAGGTCTACGACCAGATGCCGGAGCCGCGCTACGTCATCTCGATGGGCAGCTGCGCCAACGGCGGCGGCTACTATCACTATTCCTATTCGGTGGTGCGCGGTTGCGACCGCGTGGTGCCCGTGGACGTCTACGTCCCCGGCTGCCCCCCGACCGCCGAGGCGCTCCTCTACGGCGTTCTGCTTCTGCAGAAGAAGATCCGCCGCACCGGCACCATCGAGCGCTGATCGCGCTTCCCGGGGCCGGTCGGCCTGCCCCGGTCCGCTGAAACGAAGGGACGCCGAAAGGCGTCGGGACGAAGGGTCAGGGCCAAGCGATGTCCGACACGCTCCAGTCTCTCGGCGAGACGATCGCGGCGAAGCTCCCAGGCAAACTGGAAGGCTGGTCCGTCGGCGTCGACATGGTGACGCTCGAGGTCGCGCCCGCCGCGCTGATCGACGTGCTCTCGGTGCTCTACGGCGACGCCGACCTGAAGTTCGTCAACTTCACCGACACCTGCGGCGTGGATTATCCCGCCCGCGAGAAGCGGTTCGACGTCGTCCACCACCTCATGTCGCCGACCCTGAACGCCCGCGTCCGCGTGCGCGTCCAGACCGACGAGGTGACGCCGGTGCCGTCCGCCACCGCGATCTACCCCGGCGCCGACTGGTTCGAGCGCGAGACCTACGACATGTACGGGATCCTGTTCTCGGGTCACCACGACCTGCGGCGGATCCTGACGGACTACGGTTTCGACGGTCACCCGCTGCGCAAGGACTTCCCCACCACCGGCTACGTCGAGGTTCGCTACGACGAGGTCGAGAAGCGGGTGGTCTACGAGCCGGTCAAGCTCGCGCAGGAATTCCGGAATTTCGACTTCCTCTCGCCGTGGGAAGGGCCGGATCGCGTCCTGCCGGGCGACGAGAAGGCGACGAACTGATCGGCGGGCGGCCGCACGCCGGCCGCCGAGGCGAAACGCCCCTCCGGGGGATGGACTGGAAGACGAGGGCCGCGCAATGGGCGCCGAAGCGACCGTTCGGAACTTCAACATCAACTTCGGACCGCAACATCCTGCGGCGCATGGCGTTCTTCGCCTCGTGCTGGAGCTTGACGGCGAAGTGGTGACCCGCGTCGACCCGCATATCGGCCTGCTGCATCGCGGCACCGAGAAGCTGATCGAGTCCAAGACCTACGCCCAGGCGACGCCCTATTTCGACCGGCTCGACTACTGCGCGCCGATGAATCAGGAGCATGCCTTCTGCCTCGCCGCCGAGAAGCTGCTCGGCGTCGACGTGCCGAAGCGCGGCCAGCTGATCCGCGTGCTCTATTCCGAGATCGGCCGTCTCCTCTCCCACCTCCTCAACGTGACGACCCAGGCGATGGACGTCGGCGCGCTGACCCCGCCGCTGTGGGGCTTCGAGGAGCGCGAGAAGTTGATGATCTTCTACGAGCGTGCCTGCGGCGCCCGCATGCACGCCAACTATTTCCGCGTCGGCGGCGTCCATCAGGACCTGCCGGACGGCCTCCTCGAGGACATCGCCACGTTCTGCGACACCTTCCCCAAGGTGCTCGACGACCTCGAAGGCCTCCTCACCGAGAACCGCATCTTCAAGCAGCGCAACGTCGACATCGGCGTCGTCAGCCTGGAAGACGCGTGGAAGTGGGGCTTCTCGGGCGTCATGGTGCGCGGTTCGGGTGCCAAGTGGGATCTGCGCAAGTCGCAGCCCTACGAGTGCTACTCGGAGCTCGACTTCGACATCGCCGTCGGCAAGAACGGCGACTGCTACGACCGCTACCTGATCCGCATGTTCGAGATGCGCGAGTCGACCCGCCTGATGCATCAGTGCGTCGAGCGCCTGCTCGGCCACGATCGCGGACCGGTCTCGGCCGACAACCACAAGATCGTGCCGCCCAAGCGCGGCGAGATGAAGCGCTCGATGGAAGCGCTGATCCACCACTTCAAGCTCTACACCGAGGGCTTCCACGTTCCGGCCGGCGAGGTCTATGCCGCCGTCGAGGCGCCCAAGGGCGAATTCGGCGTCTACCTCGTCGCCGACGGCACCAACAAACCCTATCGCTGCAAGATCCGGGCTCCGGGCTTCGCGCATCTGCAGGCGATGGACTTCCTCAACCGGGGTCACATGCTCGCCGACGTCGCGGCGATCCTGGGCTCGCTCGACATCGTCTTCGGCGAGGTCGACCGGTGAAGGAGATCGATTGTCCCAACCACGGACGCCAGCACGTCGCCATCGCCTGCACGGCCATCCCGGCCGCTCTGCTCGACGGCGAGACGCGCGGTTTCCACTGGTACGAGGACGATCGCGGAATTGCCTGCGCGCTGTGTGACGACTGCGCGCGAGCGATGGAACAAGGTTCGAAACCGCCGCACGCCATGCAGGTGATGTGCGGCGCCTGTTTCGAGTCGGTCTGGAACATGAACGATCAGCCGCCGAGGATTTCATGAGCGTCCGCAGGCTCGCCCCCGCCGAGGTCCAACCGGCCTCCTTCGCCTTCACGCCCGAGAACGAGGCCTGGGCCCAGATGGTGCTCGGCCGCTACCCTGCGGGCAAGCAGGCGTCGGCCGTGATCCCGTTCCTGATGCGCGCACAGGACCAGGAAGGCTGGGTCTCCAAGGCCGCGATCGAGACGATCGCCGACCGTCTGGGCATGAAGCACATCCGCGTCCTCGAGGTCGCGACCTTCTACACCCAGTTCCAGCTGGCTCCGGTCGGTTCGGTCGCCCACGTGCAGGTCTGTGGCACCACGCCCTGCATGCTCCGCGGCTCGGACGAGATCATCAAGGTCTGCAAGAACCGGATCGCCCACCACGCCCACGAGCTCTCCGCCGACGGAAAGTTCTCGTGGGAAGAGGTCGAGTGCCTCGGTGCCTGCGTGAACGCGCCGATGGTCGCGGTCGCCAAGGACACCTACGAGGACCTGACGGCCGAGAGCTTCAACGCCGTGCTCGACGCCTTCGAGCGGGGCGAGACGCCGAAGCCGGGTCCGCAGAACAGCCGCACCGGCGCCGAGGCCGAGGGCGGCGCCACCACGCTGACCGATCCGGGCCTCTGGGACGGCTCCTACCGGGTCAACATCGTGACCGGCGGCGGGGCGAAGTGATTTCGAATTCCGTGCCCTTCGGGGCGCGGTAGAGACATCCGGCGCGAGCCGGGGGGTGCCGAAAGGCGAGCGGGAAGAGACCGATGCTCCACGACAAGGACCGCATCTTCACCAACATCTACGGCTTTCAGGACAAGTCCCTGAAGGGCGCGATGTCGCGTGGCCTCTGGGACGGCACCAAGCAGATCCTGGAAATGGGTCGCGACTGGATCATCGACCAGATGAAGGCCTCGGGCCTGCGCGGCCGCGGCGGCGCCGGCTTCCCGACCGGCCTCAAGTGGTCCTTCATGCCGAAGGTCTCCGACGGCCGTCCGCACTATCTCGTCGTCAACGCCGACGAGTCCGAGCCGGGCACCTGCAAGGACCGCGAGATCCTGCGCAACGACCCGCATCACCTGATCGAAGGCTGCCTCATCGCCTCCTTCGCGATGGGGGCGAATGCCGCCTACATCTACGTCCGCGGCGAGTTCATCCGCGAGCGCGAGGCGCTGCAGGCCGCGATCGACGAGTGCTATGCCGCCAAGCTCCTCGGCAAGGACAACATCCACGGCTGGCCGTTCGATCTCTACGTCCACCACGGCGCCGGCGCCTACATCTGCGGCGAAGAGACCGCGCTGCTCGAGTCTCTCGAGGGCAAGAAGGGCCAGCCGCGCCTGAAGCCGCCGTTCCCGGCGAACGTCGGCCTCTACGGCTGCCCGACCACGGTCAACAACGTCGAATCGATCGCGGTGGCGCCGACCATCCTGCGTCGCGGCGGCGCCTGGTTTGCCGGCATCGGCCGCGCCAACAACAACGGCACCAAGCTCTTCATGATCTCCGGCCACGTCAACAAGCCGTGCGTCGTCGAGGAGGAGCTGGGCATCCCGTTCAAGGACCTGATCGAGAAGCACGCCGGCGGCATTCGCGGCGGCTGGGACAATCTCCAGGCCGTCATCCCCGGCGGGGCCTCGTGTCCGATCGTCCGTGCCGACCAGATCATGGACGCGCAGATGGACTTCGACGGCATGCGCGGCATCGGGTCGAGCTTCGGCACCGGAGGCCTGATCGTCATGGACAAGTCGACCGACGTCATCAAGGCGATCGCCCGCATCTCCTATTTCTTCCGGCACGAGAGCTGCGGCCAGTGCACGCCGTGCCGCGAAGGCACCGGCTGGATGTGGCGGGTGATGGAGCGTCTGGTGACGGGCGATGCCGACCCGAAGGAAGTCGACATGCTCTTCCAGGTGTCGAAGCAGGTCGAGGGCCACACCATCTGCGCGCTGGGCGACGCGGCCGCATGGCCGGTGCAGGCGCTGATCAGGAATTTCCGCCCGGTCATCGAAGAACGCATCGCCGCCCGCAAGGCCGGCGTTCGCGCGGCGGCGGAGTGAGGAACGGGCATGGCCAAGATCAAGATCGACGGCACCGAGATCGACGTCGCCCCGGAAGCGACCCTTCTCCAGGCCTGTGAGCAGGCGGGAGCGGAAGTTCCGCGCTTCTGCTTCCACGAGCGCCTGTCGGTGGCGGGCAACTGCCGCATGTGCCTCGTCGAGGTGAAGGGCGGACCGCCGAAGCCGCAGGCCTCCTGCGCCATGTCGGTGAAGGACCTGCGTCCCGGCCCGAACGGCGAGCCGCCGGAAGTCTTCACGACCACCCCGATGGTCAAGCGCGCCCGTGAGGGCGTGATGGAGTTCCTGCTGATCAACCATCCGCTCGACTGCCCGATCTGCGATCAGGGCGGCGAGTGCGACCTGCAGGACCAGGCGATGGCCTTCGGCGGCGACGCCGGCCGTTTCGCCGAGAACAAGCGCGCCGTCGAGGACAAGGACATCGGTCCGCTGGTCAAGACGGTGATGACCCGCTGCATCCAGTGCACCCGCTGCGTCCGCTTCACCGCGGAAGTCGCCGGCACCGCGGACATGGGCCTCATCTCGCGCGGCGAGGACGTCGAGATCACCACCTATCTCGGCTCGGCCATGGCCTCGGAGCTGCAGGGCAACGTCGTCGACCTCTGCCCGGTCGGCGCGCTCACTTCGCGCCCCTACGAGTTCAAGGCCCGTCCCTGGGAACTCTCCAAGACCGAATCGATCGACGTCATGGACGCGCTCGGCTCCAACATCCGCGTCGACGTGCGCGGCCGTGAGGTCGTCCGCATCCTGCCGCGCCTCAACGAGGCGGTGAACGAGGAGTGGATCTCGGACAAGACCCGCCACGTGGTCGACGGCCTGAAGACCCAGCGTCTCGATCGCGCTTACGTCCGCGTCGGCGGCAAGCTGACGACCGCGTCGTGGGCGAAGGCGCTCGAGACGGTGGCCGAGAAGATCAAGGCGACCGCGTCGGACAAGATCGGCATCGTCGTCGGCGACTTCGCCAGCGCCGAAGAGCTCTTCGCGGTGAAGACGCTCGCCGCCTCGCTCGGCATCGCCTCGGTCGACGCCCGCGCCGACGGCTCCTGCCTCGACGGCAAGGCCGGCCGCGGCTCGTATGTCTTCAACGCCACCGTCGCCGGCATCGAAGAGGCAGATGCGATCCTGATCGTGGGCTCGAACCCGCGCCTCGAATCGCCCGTCCTCAACGCCCGCATCCGCAAGCGCTGGCGCCGTGGTGGTCTCCAGATCGGCGTGATCGGCGAGGAAGCCGATCTCACCTACGCCTACAACTTCCTCGGCGAGGGCACCGCCGGCCTCGAGGCGCTCGCCTCCGGCCGGAACGGCTTCCTCGAAGTTCTGAAGGCGGCCAAGAAGCCGCTGGTCATCGTCGGCAACGCCGTCACCACCCGTGCCGACGGCGCCGCCGTCCTGGCCAAGGTGGCGGAGATCGCCGCGACGATCGGCGCGGTCTCGGCCGAATGGAACGGCTTCTCGGTGCTCCACACCGCGGCGAGCCGCGTCGCGGCCCTCGACCTCGGCGTCGTGCCGGCGGCCGGCGGCAAGTCGACCAGGGAGATCCTCGACGGTGCCGCTTCGGGCGCGATCGAGGTGGTGATCCTCGTCGGCGCCGACGAGATCGACACTTCGAAGCTCGCCTCCGCCTTCGTGGTCTATCTCGGCACTCACGGCGACAAGGGCGCGCATGCGGCTTCCGTCATCCTGCCGGGCGCCGCCTATACCGAAAAGTCGGGCATCTTCGCCAACACCGAAGGCCGCATCCAGCTGGCCTCCCGCGCCGCCTTCCCGCCGGGCGAGGCCCGCGAGGACTGGGCGGTGCTGCGGGCGCTGTCGGCTCTGGTCGGCCGGACGCTGCCCTTCGACAGCCTCGGCGAACTGCGCGCCGCGCTCGTCGCCGCGCATCCGACTTACGCCGGGCTCGACGCGATCGCTCCGACGTCCCATGAAGACGTCGCGAAGCTCGCCACCGGGGCCGGTTCGCTCGCGGCCGACGACTTCGTGTCGCCGGTGACGGACTTCTATCTGACGAACCCGATCGCGCGGGCGTCCAAGACGATGGCGGAATGCTCCGCGCTGGCAGCCGCCCGCGCGACGGCCGCCGCGGCGGAATGAGGGAGAGAGCCCGATGTACGCACTGTGGGTCGACTACCTCTGGCCGCTCCTGATCATCGTTCTGGAATCGCTGGCACTGCTCGTCGTTCTGCTGATCGGCGTCGCCTACGTCATCTATGCCGACCGCAAGATCTGGGCAGCGGTGCAGATGCGCCGTGGTCCCAACGTCGTCGGACCCTGGGGCCTGCTGCAGTCCTTCGCGGACATGCTGAAGTTCGTCTTCAAGGAGCCGATCATCCCGGCGGGTGCCAACAAGGGCATCTTCATCGTCGCGCCGTTCTTCGCCACGATGGTGGCGCTGGCGGCCTGGGCGGTGATCCCGGTCGCCGACGGTTGGGTGATCTCCGACATCAACGTCGGCATCCTCTACGTGCTGGCGATCTCCTCGCTCGGCGTCTACGGCACGATCATGGGCGGCTGGGCTTCGAACTCGAAGTACCCGTTCCTGTCGGCGCTGCGCTCGGCGGCGCAGATGGTCTCCTACGAAGTCTCGATCGGCTTCGTGATCATCACCGTGCTGCTCTGCGTCGGCTCGCTGAACCTCTCGGCGATCGTTCGCGCCCAGGATCACGGCCTCGCCACCATGCTGGGCGTGCCGTGGCTGAGCTTCCTGAACTGGTTCTGGCTGCCGCTGCTGCCGATGATGACGATCTTCTTCATCTCGGCGCTGGCGGAAACCAACCGCCCGCCCTTCGATCTGGCCGAAGCCGAGTCCGAACTCGTCGCCGGCTTCATGGTCGAATACGGGTCGTCGCTCTACATGCTGTTCATGCTCGGCGAATATGTGGCCATCGTGCTGCAGTGCGCCATGCTGACGATCCTGTTCATGGGCGGTTGGGCGTCGCCGATCGATCTGCCGCCGTTCAACTGGATCCCCGGCGTGTTCTGGTTCGTGCTGAAGATCCTGTTCTGGTTCTTCATGTTCGCGATGGTGAAGGCTTTCGTGCCGCGCTACCGCTACGACCAGCTGATGCGTCTGGGCTGGAAGGTCTTCCTGCCGATCTCGCTCGGCATGGTGGTGATCGTCGCCGGCGTGCTGCAGGCGACCGGCTGGGCGCCGTGAGCGCGAAGGGAAGGGGGCTCGCATGGAGATCTCTCTTCCCGGCCTGATCGGAGCCTTCATGGGCTCCGTGGTGGGCGTGATGGATTTCGGCATCGTCGCGGGTCTCCTGCGGCGAGCCTGGGAAAAGAAACCCGGCGACGCGGTCCTCACCGCGCGACGGGAGCTGATCTTGAAGGGGGCCTTCGCGGTCAACCTCTTCGTCTTCGCCGGCCTCGGATGGTGGTTCGGCACGGCGATGACCGGGTTGAGCGGGGCGAACTGAACAGGACCCAGACCCTCGGGCATGTCTCGCGGGGTCAACGGAAGGGTAGACGTGATGAGACTCGATCGGGCGGCGAAGTCCTTGTTGCTGAAGGAGTTCGTATCGGCATTCTTCCTGTCGATGCGCTACTTCTTCGCGCCGAAGGCGACCCTGAACTACCCCTTCGAGAAGGGGCCGATCAGCCCGCGCTTCCGCGGCGAACACGCGCTGCGCCGTTATCCCAACGGCGAGGAGCGCTGCATCGCCTGCAAGCTCTGCGAGGCGATCTGCCCGGCTCAGGCGATCACCATCGAGGCAGCGCCGCGCGGCAACGATCAGACCCGCCGCACCACCCGCTACGACATCGACATGGTGAAGTGCATCTACTGCGGCTTCTGCCAGGAAGCCTGCCCGGTCGATGCCATCGTCGAGGGACCGAACTTCGAATTCGCCACCGAGACCCGCGAAGAGCTCTTCTACGACAAGGCGAAGCTGCTCGCGAACGGTGACCGTTGGGAGCGCGAGATCGCCCGCAACATCCAGTTGGACGCACCCTACCGCTGACCGAACGCCACGCCGGCCCAGCCGGCGGGTGTCGAGGACGACCGATGATCCAGGCCTTCTTCTTCTACGTCTTCGCCGCCGTGACCGTGGCTTCGGCCTTCGCGGTCATCTCGGCCCGCAATCCGGTGCATTCGGTGCTGTTCCTGATCCTCGCCTTCTTCAATGCGGCGGGGCTCTTCGTGCTGATGGGCGCCGAGTTCCTGGCCATGCTGCTGGTCGTCGTCTACGTCGGCGCGGTGGCGGTGCTGTTCCTCTTCGTCGTGATGATGCTCGACGTCGACTTCGCCGAACTGCGGACGGGGCTGCTCGAATATGCCCCGATCGGCATGGCGATCGGCGGCATCCTGCTCGCCGAACTGCTGATGGTGGTCGGCGGCTGGGTGATCGACCCGCACGTGGTCGGCCACGGGGCGAACCCGATCGATGCGGCGACCTCGAACGTCGCGGCCATCGGTCTGGTGCTCTACACCAAGTACATCTTCTTCTTCCAGGCTGCCGGCCTGATCCTGCTGGTCGCGATGATCGGTGCGATCGTGCTGACGCTGCGCCACAAGGCCTTCGTCAAGCGGCAGAACATTTCCGAACAGGTCGCCCGCGGCCCGGCCACCGCCATCGAGGTGGTCAAGGTCGAGATCGGCAAGGGCCTGTCGTGATCGCATGACGCGGCCGCCCTCGATGGGCGCCGCGAGGAAACCCAAGGCCGCGGTGGGCGAGGGGGCTCGCTGCGGAAGAATGGTCGGGGTGATCGACGTCGCGCGTCGGTGATCCCGCAAACCTCGGATGAGACGGGGGAAGTCATGGTAATCGGCTTGTCGCACTACCTCTCGGTGGCCGCGATACTCTTCACGCTGGGGGTGTTCGGCATCTTCCTGAACAGGAAGAACGTCATCATCATCCTGATGTCGGTCGAGCTGATCCTTCTCGCCGTCAACATCAACTTCGTGGCCTTCTCCACCGCGTTGGGCGACCTCGTGGGGCAGATCTTCGCCCTGCTGGTCCTGACGGTGGCAGCCGCCGAGGCCGCCATCGGCCTCGCGATCCTGGTCGTGTTCTTCCGCACCCGCGGCTCCATCGCGGTGGAAGACGTCAACGTGATGAAGGGTTGATCGATCCATGTTCACGGCGATCGTCTTCCTCCCTCTCCTCGGCTTCCTGATCGCGGGCGCGATGACGCTCTTCGCGCATCCGGTCGCGCCGAACGGGGCCGCCAATCTCGGCCACGGCGACCATGGTCACGACGACCACGGTCCCGCCGACGCGCATGCCACGGCCCATGACGACGACCACGGCCACGGCCATGGCGACCATCACGAAGAAAAGCCGCTGGCCCGTCCGGCGGAGCTCGTCACCACGAGCTTCCTGATGATCGCCGCGGCGCTGTCCTGGGTGACCTTCTTCCAGATCGGCCTCGGGCATCCCGCCGGCGTGATGAAGGTGAACATCCTGCCGTTCCTGCATACCGCCGGCCTCTCGGTCGACTGGGCGATCCGCGTCGACACGCTGACCGCGGTGATGCTGGTGGTGGTGAACACGGTCTCGGCGCTCGTCCATCTCTATTCGATCGGCTACATGAGCCACGATCCGGATCGGCCGCGCTTCTTCGCCTATCTGTCGCTGTTCACCTTCGCCATGCTGATGCTGGTGACCTCCGACAATCTGGTGCAGATGTTCTTCGGCTGGGAAGGCGTCGGTCTCGCCTCCTACCTGCTGATCGGCTTCTGGTTCCAGAAGCCCTCGGCCAACGCCGCCGCCATCAAGGCCTTCGTCGTCAACCGTGTCGGCGACTTCGGCTTCGTGCTTGGCATCTTCGGCGTGTTCTGGCTTTTCGGCACCGTCGACTACGACGCGATCTTCGCCAATGCCCCGACCATGGCCGGCAAGCAGCTGCACTTCCTGTCCTGGCAGTTCGACGCCATGACCGTGATCTGCCTGCTGCTGTTCCTCGGCGCCATGGGCAAGTCGGCGCAGTTCCTGCTGCACACCTGGCTTCCCGACGCGATGGAAGGCCCGACCCCGGTCTCGGCCCTCATCCATGCGGCGACCATGGTCACCGCCGGCGTCTTCATGGTGGCGCGTCTGTCGCCGCTGTTCGAGCTCAGCCACACCGCGCTCACCGTGGTGACGCTGGTCGGCGCCGTGACCGCCTTCTTCGCCGCGACCGTCGGTCTGGTGCAGAACGACATCAAGCGCGTCATCGCCTACTCGACCTGCTCGCAGCTCGGCTACATGTTCGTCGCCCTCGGCGTCGGTGCCTACGGCGCGGGTGTGTTCCACCTGTTCACGCACGCCTTCTTCAAGGCGCTCCTGTTCCTCGGCGCCGGCTCGGTGATCCACGCCGTCTCGGGCGAGCAGGACATGCGCAACATGGGCGGCCTCAAGGGTCACATCAAACTGACCTACGCCATGATGATCGTCGGAACCCTGGCGTTGACCGGCGTCGGCATCCCGATGACCGAGTTCGGCTTCGCCGGCTACAACTCGAAGGACGCGATCATCGAGGCGGCCTATGTCGGTGAGAACGCCTTCTCGGGCCTCGCCTTCGGCCTGCTGGTCATCGCCGCGCTCTTCACCTCGTTCTATTCGTGGCGCCTGATCTTCAAGACCTTCTGGGGCGCGCCGCGCGCCTCCAAGGACGTCATGGATCATGTCCACGAGAGCCCGCTCGTCATGACGGTTCCGCTGATGGTGCTCGCCACCGGCGCGGTCGTCGCGGGCATGCTCTTCGCCGGTTCCTTCATCGGCCACGAGTACGGCGAGTTCTGGAAGACTGCGCTCTTCACGGGCAAGGAGAACCACGTCCTCGAGCACATGCACCATGTGCCGACGGCAGTGAAGTTCGCCCCCTTCGTGGCGATGCTGGTCGGTCTGGTGACGTCCTACGTGTTCTACGTGGTGAACCCGAAGATCCCGGAGAAGCTCGCCGCTTCGCAGAAGGGCCTCTACGAGTTCCTGCTCAACAAGTGGTACTTCGACGAGCTCTACGACTACCTGTTCGTGCAGCCGGCGAAGAAGCTCGGCCGCTTCCTCTGGAAGGAGGGTGACGGTCGCGTCATCGACGGGTTCGGCCCGGACGGCGTGTCGGCCCGCGTGGTCGCGATCACCGGCAAGGTCGTCGCGCTGCAGTCTGGTTATCTCTACCACTACGCCTTCGCCATGCTGATCGGCGTGGCCGCTCTGGTGAGCTATGTGATGTTCGGGGGAGTTCGGTGATGGGCAACTGGCCGCTGCTCACGATCGTCACGTTTCTGCCGCTGGTCGGCGTGGTCTTCGCCGCGCTGGTCAAGGGCGACGACGACGTGGCGAAGTCGCGCATCCGCACGATCGCGCTTCTCACGACCATCGTCGACTTCCTGCTCTCGCTCCTGATCTGGGCCAAGTTCGACCCGTCGAACCCCGGCTTCCAGCTCGAGGAGAAGGGCGCGTGGCTCGGCAACGTCTTCAGCTATCACATGGGTGTCGACGGCATCTCCGTCGCCTTCGTGCTGCTGACGACCTTCCTCATGCCCTTCTGCATCCTCGCCTCGTGGCAGAGCGTGCAGAACCGCGTGAAGGAATACATGATCGCGTTCCTCGTCCTCGAGGTGCTGATGATCGGCGTGTTCACCGCGCTCGACCTGATGCTCTTCTACGTCTTCTTCGAAGCCGGCCTCATCCCGATGTTCATCATCATCGGCGTGTGGGGTGGACCGCGTCGCGTCTACGCCTCCTTCAAGTTCTTCCTCTACACGCTGCTCGGCTCGGTGCTGATGCTGATCGCCATGCTCGCCATGTACTGGCAGGCGGGCACGGCCGACATCCCGGCGCTGCTCAAGCACGACTTCCCCGTCCATCTGCAGACCTGGGCCTGGATCGCCTTCTTCGCCTCCTTCGCGGTGAAGATGCCGATGTGGCCGGTCCACACCTGGCTACCGGACGCCCACGTCGAGGCGCCGACCGCCGGTTCGGTGATCCTGGCGGGCATCCTCTTGAAGATGGGCGGTTACGGCTTCCTGCGCTTCTCGCTGCCGATGTTCCCGGTTGCGTCCGAGGCGTTCGCGCCCTTCGTCTTCACCCTGTCGATCATCGCCATCATCTACACCTCGCTGGTGGCGCTGGCGCAGGAGGACATCAAGAAGCTGATCGCCTATTCGTCGATCGCCCACATGGGCTACGTGACCATGGGCATCTTCACGATGAACCAGGCGGGCGTGCAGGGCGCCATCTTCCAGATGGTCTCCCACGGCTTCGTCTCCGCCGCGCTCTTCCTCTGCGTCGGCGTCATCTACGATCGCACGCACACCCGCGAGATCGCCGCCTACGGTGGCCTCGTGAACCGCATGCCGTGGTATGCCGTCGCCTTCATGCTGTTCACGATGGCGAACGTCGGCCTGCCGGGCACCTCCGGTTTCGTCGGCGAGTTCCTCACCCTGCTCGGCGCCTGGCGCGCCAACACCTGGGTGGCGTTCTTCGCGGCGACCGGCGTGATCCTGTCGGCGGCCTATGCGCTCTACCTGCTCGCCCGCGTCATGAACGGCAAGCTCGAGAAGCCCTCGCTTCAGGGCATCCTCGACATGGACTGGCGCGAGCGTGCGATCCTCATTCCGCTGATGCTGGTGACGGTGTTCTACGGTGTCTATCCGATGCCGATCCTGAACGCCTCGGAGGCGTCCGTGCAGGCGATGCTCGCCAAGGTGGCCGCGGCGATCGCCGCCGGCACCAAGGTGGCGCTGATCGCCAACTGATGCGACGGTGCGGTCGGACCCCGGTCCGATCGCGCACGACCGACGTCTCGCCGACCGATCCGGCCGGCCAGACCCGACTGTTGAAAGACCTGACGCTGTCAGACCTTCTGGGGCCGAGACCAAGTCCATGACACTCGATCTGATGCCGGTGTTGCCGGAGATTGTCCTCGCGATCGGCGCGCTCGCGCTTCTCATGCTCGGCGTCTTCGCCGGTGAGAAGTCGACCGGCGTGGTCGGCTGGGGGGCCGTCGCCCTTCTCGCCCTGGCCCTCGTCGCCGTGCTGGCCGGGCCGAAGGCCGCCTCCGCCTTCGGCGGCGCGCTGGTCATCGACCCGTTCTCCAGCTTCATGAAGGTGCTGGCGCTGATCGGCTCGATCGTCGCGGTGATCCTGTCGGCCGGCCCCGCCCGGGTCGACGGCTGGGGCCGCTTCGAGTACCCGGTCCTGGTCGTGCTCGCCACCACCGGCATGCTGCTGATGATCTCGGCGAACGACATGATCTCGCTCTACCTCGGCCTCGAGCTCCAGTCGCTGGCGCTCTACGTCGTCGCCGCGATGGATCGCGACAACGTGCGTTCGACCGAAGCGGGCCTGAAGTATTTCGTCCTCGGTGCGCTGTCCTCGGGCATGCTGCTCTACGGCGCCTCGCTGGTCTACGGCTTCACCGGCCAGACCGGCTTCGCCCCGATCGCCGCGGCGCTGAAGGGCCATGCCCCGTCGCTCGGCGTCGTCTTCGGCCTCGTCTTCATGATGGCCGGTCTCGCCTTCAAGATCTCCGCCGTGCCGTTCCACATGTGGACGCCCGACGTCTACGAAGGCTCGCCGACCCCGGTGACCGCCTTCTTCGCCGCCGCCCCCAAGGTCGCCGCCTTCGCGCTGATCATCCGCGTCTGCGTCGAGGCCTTCGGCTCGATCGGCCCGTCGTGGCAGCAGATCGTCGCCTTCATCGCCATCGCCTCGATGGTGCTCGGCGCCTTCGCCGGTATCGGTCAGGCCAACATCAAACGCCTGATGGCCTATTCCTCGATCGGCCACATGGGCTACGCGCTGGTCGGCCTCGCCGCCGGCACGGTCGACGGCATCACCGGCGTCGGCATCTACCTGACGATCTATCTCGTCACCACGCTCGGCGCCTTCGCGATGATCATCGCCATGCGCCGCGACGGCAAGCCGGTGGAACAGATCACCGATCTCGCCGGTCTGTCGCGTTCGAGCCCGCTCGCCGCCTTCGGTCTGGCGATGCTGATGTTCAGCCTCGCCGGCATTCCGCCGCTCGCCGGCTTCTTCGGCAAGCTCTACGTCTTCCAGGCGGCCGTCCATGCCCAGCTCTACTGGCTGGCCGTGCTCGGCGTGGTCGCCTCGGTGATCGGCGCCTTCTACTACATCCGCATCGTCAAGGTGATCTACTTCGACGAGCCGGCGGCCGATCTCGACGCGGCGACCATCGAGCAGAAGTTCGTCTTCGCCGCGGCGTCGATCTTCGTCCTCCTGTTCTTCGTCCTCGGCAACGGCCTCACCGTCGCCGCGACCGCCGCCGCCAAGTCGCTGTTCTGATGGCGACCGGCAGTCCCGGCGGGGAGCGGGCCTCCGCCTCCGCCGGCGCCCCTTGGCGGGTGATCGCCAAGCCGACGACGGAATCGACCAACATCGACGCGCTCGATCTCGCCCGCTCCGGTGACCCGGGGCGGGTTTGGGTCGTTGCCGACCGACAGGAAGGCGGACGCGCCCGCCGCGGCCGTAGCTGGACCTCCGAGAGAGGCAATCTCTACGCCTCGGCGCTGCTGATCGACCCCGGTCTGCCGCGCCATCTGCCCGAACTTCCCTTCGTCGCCGCCGTCTCGGCCGCCGACGCTGTGGCGGAAGCGACGGGCGGGCGTCTCGTCCCCGGCATCAAGTGGCCGAACGATCTGATGATCGCCGGCCGCAAATGCGCCGGAATCCTGCTCGAAACCACGCGGGATCCGGCCGGCCGCACCGCGGTCGCCGTCGGCATCGGCGTCAACTGCCGCCACTTTCCGCTCGCCACCGAGACCCCGGCGACGAGCCTTCTGACCGAGGGCCACGACGTCCTGCCCGAGCGCCTGTTCGAGGCGCTCCGTTCGGCCTTCGCAGCCCGCGTCGAGGAATGGGCGTCGGGCCTTGGTTTTCCCGCGATCCGCGCGGCCTGGCTGAAGCGGGCCGTCGGCATCGGCGGACCGATCCGGGTGCGCCTCGTCGACGGTGAGGACACCGGCATCTTCGAGGGCATCGACGAGGCGGGGCTGCTGCGCCTCGCCCGGCCCGACGGCACACATGGCAAGATTTCCGCGGGAGACGTCTTCTTCCCGCGTCCGGAGAAGGTCTCCGAGGAGTGATCATGGCGAAGAAGTCCCGCAAGGGCGACGAACTGGTGTTCCTGCCGCTCGGTGGCGTCGGCGAAATCGGAATGAATCTCGGTCTCTACGGCTTCGGGCCGGAAGACGATCGGCGCTGGCTGATGGTCGACTGCGGCATCACCTTCGCCTCGGAATACGACGAACCGGGCGTCGACCTGATCTTCCCCGACATCCGCTTCATCGAAGAGGAGCGGAAGAACCTCGTCGGCATCGTCATCACCCATGCCCACGAGGACCATTTCGGCGCGCTGTCGACGCTGTGGCCGAAGCTGAAGGTGCCGGTCTACATGACGCCCTTCGCCGCCGGCCTGCTCGAGGCCAAGGGGGCTGCCGACGGCGGCGCCTCCGACATCCCGGTGACGCGCTTCACCGCCGGCGAACGCTGGACGATGGGCGACTTCGACGTCGAGGCGATCGCGGTGTCGCATTCGATCCCGGAAGCCGTGTCCCTCGCCATCCGCACGCCGCTCGGCACCGTGATCCACACCGGTGACTGGAAGGTCGATCCGACCCCGGTCATCGGTTGGTCGACCGACTTCGACCGCTTCCGCGCCATCGGCGACGAGGGCGTGCTGGCGATGGTCAACGATTCGACCAACGTGCTGCGCGACGGCTCGAGCCCGTCGGAGACGGAAGTCGCCGCGAGCCTCGCCGAGATCATCGAGGCGGCGCCGCATCGCGTCGCGGTGACGACCTTCGCCTCCAACGTCGGCCGCCTGCGCGCCGTGGCCGAAGCCGCCGCCAAGGCCGATCGCAACGTCGTCGTCATGGGCCGCGCCATGCGCCGCGCCCTCGACGTGGCGAAGGAATGCGGCCTCCTCGACGATCTGCCGCCCTTCCTCGACGACGATGCCTACGGCTACCTGCCGCGCGACAAGGTGGTGACGCTGCTCACCGGTTCGCAGGGCGAGGCCCGCGCCGCGCTCGCCCGCATCGCCTCCGGCGAGCACCGGCAGGTCGCCATGTCGCCCGGCGACATGATGATCTTCTCGTCGCGCACCATTCCCGGCAACGAGAAGTCGGTGAACACGATCATGAACGCGCTCGCCGCCAAGGGCGTGAAGATCGTCACCGACCGCGACGCACTGGTCCACGTCTCCGGCCACCCGCGCCGCGGCGAGATGACCATGCTCTACGAGGCGGTCCGCCCCGAGATCTCCGTTCCGGTCCACGGCGAGGCGCTGCATCTCGCCGTCCACGCCGAGTTCGCCTGCTCGCTCGGCGTGCCGAAGATCGGCCACGCGTTGAACGGCCGCATGCTCCGCCTCGCACCGGGACCGGTGGCCGAAGTCGACGAGGTCTTCACCGGCCGTCTCTTCCGCGACGGCTCGCTGCTCGTCACGCCCGACCAGTCGGGTGCCGCGGCGCGGCGCAAGGCGAGCTTCGCCGGCGTCGTCGTCGTGTCGCTGGTGGTTGACGCCAAGGGCAACGCGCTCGTCGACCCGTCGGCCGTGCTGATCGGCCTGCCGGACGAGGACGATCGCGGCCGCACCTTCCTCGACACCGTCGAGACGACCGCCTCGCTCACCCTCGACGGCCTGCCGCGGCCGAAGCGCAAGGACACGGCGCTGGTCGCCGACGCTGTCAAGCGCGCCGTGCGCGCCGCCGTCAACGAGCGCTGGGGCAAGAAGCCGATCGTCGAGGTGACGGTCCAGGTGGTGTGAAGTCGGGGAGGGGGCGCGGGTTCGTGCCCCCGCTCATGGTTCGAGGCCCGGCGTTGCCGGGCACCTCACCATGAAGCTGCGGTTTGAAGCGACCTCTCCACACATCACGGCTTCATGGTGAGGTGCGAGCCGAAGGCGAGCCTCGAACCATGAGCGAGGAACGCACGTCGCCCCGCCCCAGAGCCCGACGCAAGGCGAATTGCCGCGCTGCCGCCGCCGGGCTATGTCCGCCTGACGTTTCGAACCGACGGAGGGAAGACGGATGATCGGACGGCTGAACCACGTGGCGATCGCGGTGCCGAACCTCGAGGCGGCGACCGCCGTCTACCGCGACACGCTCGGCGCCAAGGTGTCGGCCCCGCTGCCGCAGCCCGAACACGGCGTCACCGTCGTCTTCGTCGAACTGCCCAACACCAAGGTCGAGCTGCTCGAGCCGCTCGGCGAGACGTCGACCATCGCCGGCTTCCTCGAGAAGAACGCCTCGGGCGGCATCCATCACGTCTGCTACGAGGTCGAGGACATCCTCGCCGCCCGCGACCAGATGAAGGCCGCCGGCGCCCGCGTGCTCGGCGACGGCACGCCCAGGATCGGCGCTCACGGCAAGCCGGTGCTGTTCCTCCACCCGAAGGACTTCTGCGGCACGCTGGTCGAGCTCGAGCAGGTCTGAGCGATCATCCGAAACGTTTCGGAACGATCCCCGAGAGAGCGCCCCGCACGAGCCGGGCGCTCTTTTCGTTTTCCCTCGCCGCTTCCCCGCGCCGCGGCCAGGCCCTATCATCGCGGAAAAGGCGGGGAGGCCCCATGCGCATCGGCACATCGATCGCGATCTATTTCGTCATCTGGTGGACGGTGCTCTTCGCCGTTCTGCCGTTGAAGCTGACGACGCAAGGAGAAGCCGGCGAGGTAGTGCCCGGCACCTCGGCCTCGGCGCCGACCCGGCCGCGCCTTCTCCTCAAGGCGGCGATCACCACGGTCGTCGCTGCGATCGTCTTCGCCGGCTTCCTGGCCTTGAAGAATTCGAGCCTGGGGCTCGACGACATCCCCTTCCTGCCCAAGTTCTCCGGACACTGACGATCGACGGCGTTCATCGGTTCGATCGGTGAATTTCATGGCTCACCCCCTCCCGAGAGGCGGGGCGACCTGCGATACTCCGCGCCCGTTCGATCGAGGCCCGTCGATGAATCAGACCGTACCCGTCCGCACCGCGCGCTCCACCTGTCCGCACGACTGTCCCTCGACCTGCAGCCTCGAGGTCGAGGTGCTGGACGATCGCACCATCGGCCGGGTGCGCGGATCGACCGAGAACACCTACACGGCCGGCGTGATCTGCGCCAAGGTCGCCCGCTATGCCGAGCGCGTCCACTCGCCCGACCGCCTCCTGAAGCCGCTCCTGCGCACCGGGCCGAAGGGCTCGCGCCAGTTCCGCGAGATCGGCTGGGACGAGGCGCTCGACCGCGTGGCGGAAGCCTTCCTCGCCACCGAGAAGGCGCACGGCGCCGAGGCCGTCTGGCCCTACTACTACGCCGGCACCATGGGGCAGGTGCAGCGCGACGGCATCAACCGCCTGCGCCACGCCAAGAGATATTCCGAGGAATACGACACGATCTGCACCGCGCTCGCCTGGCCGGGCTGGATCGCCGGCCACGGTCGGCTGACGGGCGCCGATCCACGCGAGATGGCGAAGTCGGATCTCGTCGTGATCTGGGGCACCAACGCGGTTTCGACCCAGGTCAACGTGATGACCCATGCGGTCAAGGCCCGCAAGGAACGCGGCGCCAAGATCGTCGTCGTCGACGTCTACCGCACGCCGACCATGGATCAGGCCGACGTCGCCGTGATGGTACGCCCCGGCACCGACGCGGCGCTCGCCTGCGCCGTGATGCACGTGCTCTTCCGCGAGGGCTGGGCCGATCGGCCGTTCCTCGAGAGCCACACCGACGTGCCGGCCGAACTCGAGGCGCATCTCGCCAGCCGCACGCCGGAATGGGCGGAGGCGATCTGCGGCGTGCCCGCGGCCGAGATCGAAGCGCTGGCGCGGATGATCGGCCGCACGCCGAAGACCTTCTTCCGCATCGGCTACGGCTTCACCCGCCAGAGGAACGGCGCCGTCGCCATGCACGCAGTGAGTTCGATCCCGGTCGTCGCCGGTTCCTGGCGCCACGAAGGCGGTGGCGCCTTCCACAACAACGGCGGCATCTACCGCATCGACAAGTCGCTGGTCGAAGGCAAGGACCTGCGCGATCCGACCGTGCGCCGGTTGGACCAGAGCCAGATCGGCCGCGTGCTGACCGGCGATGCCGCGGCGCTGCGTGAGGGCGGGCCGGTGACCGCCATGCTGATCCAGAACACCAACCCGATGTCGGTGGCGCCCGAACAGGAGAAGGTGCGCGCCGGTTTCGCCCGCGAAGACCTCTTCGTGGCGGTCCACGAGCAGTTCATGACCGACACCGCGGCGATGGCCGACATCGTCCTGCCGGCGACGATGTTCCTCGAGCACGACGACCTCTATCGCGGCGGCGGCAACCAGTACGTCCTGGTCGGCCCGAAGCTGATCGAGGCGCCGGGCGAGGCGCGGGAGAACCATTTCGTCATCTGCGAACTGGCGAAGCGCCTCGGCGTCACCCATCAGGGCTTCGAGATGACGGCACGCGAGCACGTCGACTGGATGCTGCGCAAGGGCGGCTACGGCACCTTCGACGAGCTGAAGGACCGGCCGCTGGTCGATTGTCAGCCGCCCTTCGAGCGCGCCCATTTTCTCGACGGCTTCGGCCATGCCGACGGGCGCTTCCGCTTCGCCCCCGACTGGGCGTCGGTCGTGGTGGACAACGATGGGCCGATGGGCCCGTTCGAAGATCTGCCGCGCCTGCCCGACCAGTGGAACGTCACGGAGGGCGTCGACGCCGACCACCCGTTCCGCCTCGTGACGCCGCCGGCGCGCAACTTCCTCAACTCGTCCTTCACCGAGACCACGACCTCGAAGGCCAAGGAGCGCGGCCCCCGCGCCAAGATCCACCCCGACGACCTCGCGAGCCTCGGCGTCTCCGACGGCGAGGAGATACGCCTCGTCAACGCCCGCGGTGCGGTGCGTCTGCCGGCGGAGGCCTTCGACGGGGTGCGTCGCGGCGTGATCGTCGTCGAGGGCATTCACCCCAACGGCGCGCACGCGGACGGGCGCGGCATCAACACGCTGACCGGGGCCGATCAGCCGGCGCCCTTCGGTGGTGCCGCCTTCCACGATTCGCGCGTTCGCGTGGAAAAGTGGATTCCGTCGGAGGTGTAACCGAAGCGCACTTGAGCCCCGGGCGGCGAGGGTCTATCGGGAGGGCGTTCCTTTCATGCCGCGGCGCAGCGTCGCGGCTTCGCCCGTTCTGGGAGTTCCCACATATGACCCGTGCCGTCGCCGTTCTCCGTGCTGCCGTCTTCGCCACCGCCACCCTCGCCGTCGGTGCGGCCTTCGCCGCCACGACCGATGTGACGGAGCCGCCGACCGCCCCGGCGACGCAGGTCGCCCAGGCCGAGAAGCCTGCCGCCGAGGAGGCCGCACCGGTCAAGCACAAGGCCAAGAAGGCCAAGAAGGCCGAGGCCGAGGAGAAGACCGAGGCGAAGCCGGACGCCAAGGCCGAAGCTGCGCCGGCTCCGGCCGCCGCTCCGGTGGTGACGCCGCCGCCGTCGAAGGCCTCGCGTGAGCTGCTCCGCCGCGTCCTGCTCGACGCCTGCGTCTATCAGGAGAACGCCAAGGAAGACGCCGCGACCGAGGAAAAGCCCGAGAAGGCGGAAAAGGCCGAGAAGCCCGAGGTCAAGGCCAACAAGCTCTCCGCCAAGCAGCAGAAGATCCTCGACGCCTGCCAGTGCGCCTCGACCAAGGCGATCAAGCCGATCAAGGACGAGGACATCGTCAAGGTCGACGAGAACCGTCAGGTCCCCGACGCCTGGTATCAGGCGACGACCGAAGCCTACGCGACCTGCAAGCGCTGATCGGCACGACGATTTGAAGAGGCCGGCGAGAGTGATCTCGCCGGCTTTTCTGTTTGTCTGGGCATCGGCGGAACGCGCTTCGCCGGGCAGGGACGCGACGCGATCGACCGGCACGCGGCATCGCGCCGCGACGGATCTACCCCTCCCATCAGGGGAGGGGCAGGGGTGGCGGCGCCTCACTGCAGTGCGCAATCCTTCGAGACGCGCCTGCGGCGCTCCTCAGGATGAGGCGCTTTCAATTTTCAGAACAAAACAAACGCCTCATGCTGAGGAGGGCTGCCTGCGGCAGCCCGTCTCGAAGCATCGCGCACGACGTCGAAGCCGCTTCTCATGCAATGCACAAAGTCCCCGAGGGGAGGGTGACGAGCGGCAGCGCCGCACCCGGGTCGCCCCGCTTGCCGTCACGCCTCGCCCGGCAACCGCGGCGGCCTCCTCGGCCTCTCGCCGAGCAGCACTTCGCCGAGACGCGCCGCCCGCGCCGCGCCGCGCCGTTCGCCGGCGCGCGGGCCGACGCCGGTGCCGCCGGTCTTGGTGCGCCAGCCGGTCGCCACCACGACGACGGTGCGGTTGCCGCGGAAGTCGACCTCGGAGACGATCTTGCCGCGCTCCGCCATGTAGGAGAGGAGCCAACGCCCGCGCGACGGCGAATGGCTGCCGTAGGCCCGTGCCAGAACGTCGTCGCCGGGACAGGTCTCGGCCTCGCGCGCCGCGCGCGCCACCATCAGGAAGACGCCCTGCATCTCTTCCGGCAGATCGTCGGCCGCCTCGAGCACCGCCTGCCAGTCCTCGTCGCCGTCGGTCGCACCGATCCCGGCACGCGCCAGCGCCAGCCGGCGGCGGAAGCTCGGCATGTCGGCGGCGACGTCGCCCAGCCGACGCAGGCGGCAGTGGAAGGCGAAGTCCTGATAGACCACCGGTACCGGCCGGAACGCCGCCTCGGGGTCGGAGAGGATCTCGGCGAAGATCTCGTCGAGCGCCTTCTCGATCTCCTCCGGCGGCAGACGCGGCACGCTCTCTTCCGCCGCTTCCGGCTCGGTGGCCGCGGGGCGCGAGGCCGCGACCTGCGCCAGGAGTTCGTTGGTGCCGAGCTTCGGCGCCCGCGGCGGCGGGGCAGGGCGGGCGATCACCTCCTCCGGCGTCGCCGGGGCGAAGATCAGATCCTCCAGCGCCTCACGCGCCATCTCGGGCAGCGGCATCAGCTCCGGCCGGCCGGAGCGGCCGCGGGTCGAGACCGTGCCGATGCGGATCGGCGTCGGCCGGCGGAAGAGCGCCGGGCCGAGCGCCACGAACTGGCCGGGCACGAGATCGCGGAAGGCTTCCGCCTGGCGCCGTTCCATGCCGAGGAGATCGGCGGCGCGCGCCATGTCGATGTCGAGGAAGGTGCGCCCCATCAGGAAGTTCGAGGCTTCCGCCGCCACGTTCTTGGCGAGCTTGGCGAGGCGCTGGGTGGCGATCATGCCGGCGAGACCACGCTTGCGGCCGCGGCACATCAGGTTGGTCATGGCGCCGAGCGAGATCTTGCGCGCCTCGTCCGACACCTCGCCGGCAATCGCCGGGGCGAAGAGCTGCGCCTCGTCGACCGCCACCAGCATCGGATACCAGTAGTCGCGATCGGCATCGAACAGGCCGCTGAGGAAGGCCGCCGCCGCCCGCATCTGGTCCTCGGCGTCGAGACCCTCGAGGGTGAGCACGACCGAGGCGCGATGGCGGCGGATGCGATCGGCGATGCGGGCGAGCTCCGCCGGCGAGCGCTCGGCGTCGACCACGACGTGGCCGAAGGCCTCGGCCAGCGTGACGAAGTCGCCTTCCGGATCGATGATCGCCTGCTGCACGTGGGGGGCGGACTGTTCGAGCAGGCGACGCAGCAGATGCGACTTGCCCGAGCCCGAATTGCCCTGCACCAACAGGCGAGTGGAGAGCAGCTCCTCGAGATCGAGACGTGCCGCCTCGCCTCCGCCGGTGTTGCCCAGATCGATTCCGACCTTCATGTCCGACCCGATTCCGCCTCGCCTCGAAGGTCGCGACCCTATCACGCCGACCGCCGCGAGCGACCCGTCACGGGACGCCTCTCCACAGGGAATGGCGGAAGACGGGAAAGTGACCGGCCGGGCGCGCGAAGCGGGTACGCGTCGGGAGCGATCCGCGCTAGAGTGGGGCAACATCTGCCGGAGCTTCCATGCGTCGATCTCTTTCGTCCCGTCTCGGCGGCCTCCTTGTCGGCGCTGTGCTCGCGTTGGCGCCCGCCGCCGCCGCCACCGGCGGCGATGTGCACCCGCCGACGGGACCGACGGCGCCGGTCGCCGAATGGATGGCCTGGTACTACGTGACGCCGCAGCCCGAGCGCATCCCGGACTTCCTCGTCTGGCTGTCGGCCGAGGGCGTACTCGCCGATCGGCCGGCCTCGATCGCCTCGGTCGCCGCCTTCCTGGCGCCGATCTTCGCCGCCGAGCCCGACAAGATCCGCGACCGCGTGCGCGCCGACCGGCTCGACGACAAGACCCGCGACATGACGATCCGCGCCCTCTGGCTCGCCGGCAGGGCCGAGACCGCGCGCGAGATCTTCGGCACGCTGCCCGACTTCGCGATCGCCACCCCGCCCGCCGTCGCGGCACGGCCGCCGGCGTCGCCCGCCGACGTCGACGCGCTGTGGTCGACCTTCATGGCGACCGGCGATCCCGCGGCGGTCCGCCGTCTGGTCGACGCGATCGACGAATCCGTGGCGCTCACCGACGACCGCACGGCGGAACGGGCGACGCGCGAGGCCGCCGCCGCCGCCTTCGCCACCACGGCCATCCAGCACGAGGTGGTGCTGCGCGTCCTGATCGAGGAGGCGCGCCGCCGGCCGCCGCAGGCCGCCAAGCTGATCGTCGCGCTCCTGGCGGGCGCACGGGCGAACGCCGGCTCCTTCCCCAAGACGGCGGGCGATTTCTCCGCCCATGTCGCGGTCTCCGACATCGCCGCGCTCGCCGCAGCCGCGAAGGAGCCCGGCGACGTCATGCCCTTCACCAGCACCACCCGCGCACGAACCGACCGCAAGGTGGTGGTCAAGGCCTTCTTCATGGGCCAGCAGCTCGACGAGAAGCTGACCAGCGACGTGACTTGGGACGTGGTGATCACCGATCCGCGCGGGCGGCCGTGGTCCGGCCCCGACCTGATCGGCCTCGAGGGGCTGAAGGGCCGTACGCCGATGCGGCATCGTGTCTTCGACGCCCGCGGCTTCGCCACTCTGTGGTTCACGAAGGCCGATCCGAAGGGTATCTATCGCATCCGCGCCGTGGTGCGCGACAACGTCGGCAAACACGAGATCGTCTTCGACGAGACGCTTGAACACGTCCGTTGAACGGGCGCAGAGGATCGGAACCCATCATGCAGAACCCCGGCGCCGACCACGAAGAACGCCTCGCCAAGAAGCGAGACATGTTCGGGATGCTGATTCTGGCGCTGATCGCCGGCACGCTGATCCTGATCGCCTCGGTGATCGGCGGCGGCCTCGGCGACTGACGGGGAGGGGCGGAGGGCCGCTCCGCCTCGCGCACCGGAGTCACTGCCCGATCTCGGTCCCGCCTCGCCGCGCCCCCGGGGGCCGCGAAGAGGCGACGGCGGAGCCGTACGAAGACGCCTTTCCACCCCACCCCTTGTCACGGCGCGACTTTCTCGCCATTGAAGGGCGACCGGACGGGTGGCCGAGTGGTTTAAGGCAGCGGTCTTGAAAACCGCCGATGGTGGAAGCCATCCGTGGGTTCGAATCCCACCCCGTCCGCCATTTTCAGTTGGGTTTGTCAAAAACCTCTGGGTTCGAATCTCAGTATCAGGTTAGATCGGCTCGAAAGTATTGTTCTTGAGCCCATCCAGTTGAGGAATATAATCAAAAAGAAATTCGCAAGGGATAGGGAATGAATGACAAATTTTTAGAAGAATTTAAAAAACACCTTACTGCCCAGAAAATACCATTTAAGAATGGCATTTCCAGCTCGGTTATTGAAAGAGCCGAAAGTAAATGCGGAGCAAAATTTCCCCCTGATCTAATCTTTTTGTTGTCCAATATCGCAATTGATGACGGACATTTTATTGATTGGGAAAAAATATCCGATGACCATCTTCAACGCGCACTAAATTGGCCACGTGAAGGTTTATGTTTCGATATTGAGCACAATAACCTATGGCTTGATAGCTGGGGTAAAAAGCCTGATAATCTCGTTGATAAAATCGTTTTATTTACGGAATTTTACAAATCTAATGCTCCAGTATTAATTCCGATATTTGGGCATCGTTATATTTCCAGCACTCCATGCGAACCAGGAAACCCAGTTTACTCCGTTTGTCAGGGTGACATAATTTTCTATGGAGTGAATTTAGAAAACTATCTTGCGAACGAGTATAAAATGCCGGAATTCGATAACAACTCAGGAACACCAAAGATGATTGGTTTCTGGGGGGAACTGGCTTCTTAAGTCGCCCACCTCAGAGGTTGTAGAACCGAAAATAAACGGTGCGATCCTAATCTCTCTAGACAACTCGGACCTGCGGCGGAAGCGCCGTCACGATGGAACGGCGGAAGGTCGAGAGACGGACCGCCGCATTCGTGTCGGGACATTGGAATGTTGACGAGCGTACCATTTATTAGTACGATTCTCGGCGACGATAAAGAGCTTCAGAGACCGTGACACGGCCGACATCCACGAAGGCAAGGCCGTTCGTCGGTTCCCGGCCGATGTGCTCAAACGGGCGGTTGCCAAGCTCTTTCTACTCGACACGGTGACACGTATCGAAGACTTGCGCGTGCCGCCCGGCAACCGCTTGGAAGCACTGGCCGGAGACCGCGCCGGGCAACACTCCATCCGCGTCAACGATCAATGGCGCCTGTGCTTCGTGTGGAACGGCGGAGACGCCTACGACGTGGAACTCTGTGACTACCATTGATCGGTTGAAGGAGGCCAAACCCATGCGCGAACTCTCGCTGCCACACCCCGGAGCGATCCTCCGCGAGGAGTTTCTGGAGCCGATGGGGCTGTCGGTCTATGCGCTCGCCAAGGCGATCGGCGTTCCCCGCAGTCGCATCAATGAAATCTGCCACGGTCGCCAGGGCATCACCGCCAACATCGCTCTGCGTCTCGGACGCTTCTTCGACGTGGACCCGCAATGGTTCATGAACATGCAGGCGAAGTATGACCTGGCGACCGAAGCCGAAAGTCTCGCCACCACGCTCGCGGGGATCAAGCCCCGTGCGGCCGCCTGATAAGCGAACCGCCGGCCAGCCGGACGCCCCCCCTTACCTCCCATGCCGCGCGAAGAACGCCCAGATCGTCTCCGTCGCGTCGATCGGTGCCTCACCGCCGCCGCGCCGGCCGGCTGAGCCCGGCCACGCATGCCCGCCCTCGCTCAGGTCGACGAAGACCACCTCCGAACCGCGTCGGCAGCCGGTGCTCGTCTCGGTCGTCACGCCCGAGGCGCGCGTCACCGTCGGCGGGCGGGTGCAGCCGTCGGCGGTGCGCCAGAAGTCGACGGCGCGGGCGACCGGCTGGAAGGGGAGGGTCTGCGACCGCGCCACGAAGCCGGTCGGGCTCTTGCCGCCCGTGAAGGGGACCACGTCGTCCTTCTCGCCGTGGATGATCAGCATCGGCACCGGCGCGCGTGCCGCCGCCTCGTTGCCGAAGACCGCGCCCGAGACGACCGCGGCGGCCGCGACCTTCTCGCCGAGCGCGATGGCGATGCGATGGGTCAGCATGCCGCCGTTGGAAAAGCCGGTGACGTAGACGCGGCGCCGGTCGATCGGGACCTGTTTCTCGACGTCGTCGATCACCGCCGCGACGAAGCCGACGTCGTCGACCCCGCGCGCCACCGCCTCGCCGCAGCAGCCGCTCGCGTTCCAGGTGCCCATGCGGTCGTTGCGGCCGATCCCCTTGGGCGCGGCGATCACCAGACCCTCGGCGCGTGCCTTGTCGGCCCAGCGCGGAATCATCGTCTCCGGATTGCCGCCGCCGCCGTGCAGCACGATCACCAGAGGAGCCGGCCTTTCGCCGCGCCGGGCGTCGAGGAGGAGATAGCTCCGCTCGAGCCCGCCGACCCGCAGCGTCTTCGTCACCGCGCCGCCCTCGGAGGCCGGCGTCTCGCCGCGCAGCCGCTCGAGCAACCGCGGCCGTGCCTCGGCACCCGCGACGATCGTCATGCCGATGGTCGCGGCGACGAGGCCGCAGCTCAGGATCAGTCTCACCCCGTTCATGTCGTACGGCTCCTCTCGTCGACCCGTCCGCACCGGCCGCCCGGTGCTGTTACCGAGTGGTGACACCTTGTGTCTGAACGGTCCATGAATAGGATCGTGCCATGAGCGACACCTACGCGGCCATGCTCGAAGACCACCGGACGCAACGGCGCGCCGTGTTGCTCGCCCGTGCGGCGGAGGCGATCGATGTCAATGGGCTGCGCTCCGTCACCATCGACCAGATGGCCGAACGCGCCGGCATCGCCAAGGTGGTGCTCTATCGCTATTTCGGCTCGAAGGACGCGCTGATCGACGCCGTCCTCGACGACATGGTCGAGGCGCTGCTGGCGGTCGACACCATGCCGGCCGAGGTCTGGACCGAACGGCTGCCCCACACGTTGGCGCTCGCCCGAACCAAGCGCGCCGCCCTGCGGATCCTGCTGCGTCAGGCGCCGCACGATCCCCGCTTCGGCCGCCACCTCGAACGGCTCCAGTCGGTGCTGGCCGACCGGACGATCGAGCGGATCGAAGCGGCGCTCGGCGTGCCGGGTGCGATGCCGGGCGATCCGCGGCTTCTCGCGCGGATGGTCTCGGACTTCCTGCTCGATGCCTATCTCGGCTGGCTCGACGCGGGCGATCCGGACCGCGAGCCCGCCTTCCTCGATTGGCTGGCAACGAGCGTCCGCGCCATGACGCGGGCGTGGTGGGGCACGCCGGCGGGCTGAGAGTCTGCGGCCTTGCCGAGGGGGGAGGAGGTCGCCGTGCCCCCGCAAAGCCACCGACTTTTCCAAACCATTCGTTTACCGTATAGATTCACCAGGGAGTAACCGCGTGTGACGATGATCGAATCTCGTGGAGCCGGCTGTGGTCGGCTTCGCGGGACGAGCCGCATGGCGGCAGGGAGAAATGGCATGGCGAATTCCGGTGCGGCTCGGCGGCGCGCGTTCACGCGTGCAGGGGTCTGGGGCGCGTTGGTGGCGGTGTCGGCGGTCTCGCTCGCCGGCTGTTCCGCGATCCAGCCCAATCGTCTCGCCGGTGCCGAACCGCTCGAGCGCGTCGTCGGCCCGAACGACCCGGTCAAGCCGGGTGGCGGGCGCTATCAGGTCGGCAAGGCCTATTCGATCGGCGGTCAGACCTACGTCCCGCGCGAAGACCCCCATCTCGACGAGACCGGCATGGCCTCGTGGTACGGCGGCGCCTATCACCACGGCACCCGCACCTCCAACGGCGAGGTGGTCGATCGCACCGCGATCACGGCCGCCCATCGCACCATGCCGCTGCCGTCCTATGCCCGCGTGACGTCGCTGGCGACCGGCCGCTCGATCATCGTCCGCGTCAACGATCGCGGCCCCTTCGCCCGCGGCCGCATCGTCGACCTCTCCGAGAAGACCGCCGAACTGCTCGACATCAAGGGTCGCGGCGTCTCCAAGATCCGCATCCAGTATGTCGGCAAGGCCGGCCTCGCCGGCTCCGACCAGAAGACGCTGATGGCCTCGCTGCGCGGCCCGGGCATCGGCCCCGGTCCGGACGACCGCACGCTGGTCGCCGCCGCCGACCTCGGCGCCGGCCCGCGTCGCAACGCGCTGCCGCAGGGCGGCACACAGCTCGCCTCCGCCTCGCCGAGCGCGCCGGTCACCCCCGCCAACGTGCTCGCGCCCGCTCGTCCGAGCCTGCCGTCGTCGGCGCGCGCGCTGGTCGGCACCTCCGACCCGACCGCCTTCGAACTCGCCGGCGTCGGCGTCGGCAAGTCGCGCGAGATGATCGCGGCGATGCCGAAGCCGGCCACCACGGTGGCGGAAGTGATCGAGGCCGAGATGCCCGGCGCCTCGGGTGCCCCGATGGCGCTGGTGCCCGTTTCCGCGCCCGCCACCCCGCCGGGCTGGCAGGTCGGCCCCGCCGGTGTCGACGCACGCTCGTCCTTCGCCGCCGAACGGCATGCCGCCTCGCACCACGCGGCCGCGACCTTCGCCCGCTTCGGCGCCGGCGACGCGATGTCGGATCTCGTCGACTGAGGCGAGGCGCCGCCGTCCGAGGGGCAGCCCGTCCGCTCACGCGGTTGGTTCGGCCTCCGCGTCGTTCCATACTTTGCCCGATTCGTCGGGCAGGAATGGATGCGGCGCGATATGGCGTCGCCGACGGAGATAGAGGGTGGCCATGCGCGTGAGTATCGCCGGAATGACCGGATCGGCGCGGCCGACGGTCGTGCGCGTCGCCGCAGCGCTGCTGTGCCTCGCCTTCGTCGCCGCAGGCAAGCCCAATGCCCCGGCGCCGGGCAAGGGCGGTGCTGCCGCCAAGTCCGATGCGCTCGAGGTCAAGGCCGACGTGGCGCTGCTCGCCGACGCCGCGACCGGCGCCACGCTGTGGGTGAAGAACCCGTCGAAGCCCTTCGCGCCGGCGAGCCTCACCAAGATGATGACCATCGCGGTCGCCGCCGAGGAGTTGAAGCAGGGCCGCCTGTCGCTCGACGGCGAGTTCCCCATGTCGGAACACGCCTGGCGCACCGGCGGCGCGCCGTCGCACACTTCGACGATGTTCGCCCCCGTGAATTCCAAGGTGAAGATCGCCGATCTCTTCCGCGGCACGATGATTCTCTCGGCCAACGACGGTGCCATCGCCATCGCCGAGGGCATCGCCGGCTCCGAGGCCGCCTTCGCCGAGCTGATGAACCGCCGCGCCGCCGATCTCGGCATGACGGGGACGAAGTTCGGCAATCCGTCCGGCCTGCCCGGCGCCGACAACGTCACGACCGCGCAGGATCTGGCGAAGCTCTCCCGCCACCTGATCTTCGAGCACCCCGACATCTACAAGATCTGGGCCGAGCGCGAATTCACCTACAACAAGATCCGCCAGCTCAACCGCAATCCGCTCTTCGCCACGGTGCCCGGCACCGACGGCATGAAGACCGGCTATCTCAAGGAAGTCGGCTACAATCTGGTCGGCTCGGCGGTGCAGAACGGCCAGCGGCTGATCGTCGTCATCGGCGGCGCGCCGACCGAGAAGGACCGCGGCGAAGACGCCCGCAAGCTGCTCGAATGGGGCTTCCGCTCCTTCGAGACCGCGCGGATCTACAAGGCCGGCGAGGTCATCGGCCAGGCGACCGTCTTCGGTGGCGAGCAGACCGCGGTGCGCGTCGCGGCGAAGGACGACGTCGATATCCTGGTGCCGCGCGGCTCGCGTGAGCAGGTCCGCGCCAAGGTGATCTACACCGGCCCGATCAAGGCGCCGATCGAACCCGGTCAGCCGATCGGCCGTCTGGTCTTCACCATCGAGGACCGGCCGCTGACCGAGTTCCCGGTGGTGGCGACGGAGGCCGTGCCGCTCGGCGGCATCGGCCGTCGCGCCCTCGACGGTACCCGTGAACTCCTGATCGGACTGCTGCGGCGATGACGCCTTCCGTCCGCCCCCGTATCCGCGATCGTGATGCTCCGCCGCCGACGCGCGGCCGTTTCGTCACCTTCGAGGGCGGGGAGGGGGCCGGCAAGTCGAGCCAGATCACGACGCTCGCCGAGCGCCTGCGCGGTCGCGGCCTCGAAGTGGTGCAGACCCGCGAGCCCGGCGGCTCGCCGGGGGCGGAATGCGTCCGCCACGTGCTGCTCGGCGGCGCCGGCGAGATTTTCGGCCCGGTCGCCGAGGCCTGTCTCTTCGCCGCCGCCCGCGCCGACCACGTCGACCGCACCATCCGCCCGGCGCTGCGCGACGGCGCCTGGGTGCTGTGCGACCGTTTCTACGATTCCTCGCGCGTCTATCAGGGCGGCGCCGGCGTGAAGCCGGAGATCCTGCGTCTGCTCGAGGATGTCGCCGTCGACGACGTCCGCCCCGATCTGACCATCCTGCTCGACGTGCCGGCCGAGATCGGTCTGGCGCGCGCCGGCGCGCGGCGTGGCAATGCCGCCGCCGACCGTTTCGAGCGCGAGGGCGTCGAGATCCACGAAGGCCGCCGCAACGCCTTCCTCGAACTGGCACGGGCCGAGCCGGCCCGTTTCGTCGTGGTCGACGCCACCGACGTGCCGCCGGCTGTGGCGAATGCGATCTGGCAGGCGGTCGTCGATCGCCTCGGTCCGCCGGGCGGGGAGGGCTGAGCATGGCACGCGCGCCGGTCGCCCAGGACGGAGCTCCGGAAGTCGACGCCATCGACGGCGTCGCCCTGCCGCGCGAGCGCTCCGACCTCTTCGGCCAGGGTCAGGCGGAGGCGACGCTGCTCGACGCCTATCGCTCCGGCCGCATCCACCACGCCTGGATCCTCGGCGGGCCGAAGGGCATCGGCAAGGCGACGCTCGCCTTTCGTTTTGCCCGCTTCGTCCTCGCCAATCCCGATCCGCGCGCGCCGCAGGTCATGGCCGCACGCGACCTCTCCGTGCCCGAGGATCACCCGGTCGCCCGCCGCATCGCCGTCGGCGCCCACGGCGATCTCCTGCACCTGCGCCGTCCCTGGGACGAGAAGGCCAAGCGCTTCAAGACCGAGCTGCCGGTCGACGAGATCCGTCGCACCGTCTCCTTCTTCGGCTCGACCGCGGGTGCCGGCGGCTGGCGTATCGCCATCGTCGATTCGGCCGACGAGATGAACGCCTCGGCCGCCAACGCGCTGCTGAAGATCCTGGAGGAGCCGCCGCCGCGCTCGCTGTTCCTGGTGATCTCCCACACCCCCGGCCGGCTGATGGCGACCATCCGCTCGCGCTGCCGGCGGCTCGATCTCGCGCCCCTCAGCCCGCATGCGATCGCCGACGGACTGACGGCGATCGGCATCGACGGCGATCCGTCCCATTTCGCCGCCGCCGCCGAACTCGCCGACGGATCGCTGCGCCGCGCCGCGGCACTCGTCGCCGCCGACGGCGTCGCCCTGCGGCGGGCGCTCGACGCCATCGTCGCCCGCGCGCCCGATCTCGACCCCGCCGCCGCCCATGCCTTCGCCGACAAGGTGGCGGTGAGGGGCTCGGAGGATGCCTTCGACATCGCCGTCGACTTCATCGGCGACGTCGCCCGCGACGCGGCCGAGAAGGCGCTCGCCACCCGCGGCCTCGCCGCCGCGGCCGCCGCGGCGCAGGCCCATCGCGAGATCGGCGAGATCTTCGCGCGTTCCGAAGCGCTCAACCTCGATCGCAAGGCGGCCGTCCTCGCCGCGCTGCGAGCCCTTGCCGAGGCGGCGCGGAATTGAGTATGCCTCGGTGACGACGAGGATTTCCGGCCCTCCGGCCACATCCGCGAAACAGGCGCGTGCGATCGGACGCCGATCGCCCTCCGCGCTCCAAGGAACACCGATGACCGCGCCCAAGTATTTCATCACCACGGCGATCGACTACCCGAACGGCCGGCCCCACGTCGGCCATGCCTACGAGAAGATCGCCACCGACGCGCTCGCCCGCTTCAAGCGGCTCGACGGCTTCGACGTCTTCTTCCTGACCGGCACCGACGAGCACGGCCTGAAAATGCATCAGACCGCGGCGAAGGAGGGCCTGACGCCCCGCCAGCTGGTCGATCGCAACGTCGCCGTGTTCAAGGAGATGGACGCGGCGCTCGACGTCTCCTACGACCGCTTCATCCGCACCACCGATGCCGATCACCACGCCTCGGTGCAGGAGATCTGGCGCCGGATGGAGAAGGCCGGCGACCTCTACATGGCCAAATACGGCGGCTGGTACTCGGTCCGCGACGAGGCCTACTACACCGAGGCCGAAACGGAAGTCGGCGACGACGGCGTCCGCCGCGCCACGCCCACCGGCACACCGGTCGAGTGGAACGAGGAAGAGAGCTGGTTCTTCCGCCTCTCCGCCTTCCAGGAGCGGCTGCTGGCCCATTACGAGGCGAACCCCGACTTCATCGGTCCGGATTCTCGCAAGAACGAGGTGATCAGCTTCGTGAAGGGCGGTCTCGAGGATCTCTCGATGAGCCGCACCACCTTCGACTGGGGCATCCCGGTGCCGAACTCGCCCGGCCACGTGATGTATGTCTGGGTCGACGCGCTGACCAACTACATCACCGGCGCCGGCTTCCCCAAGGAAGACAGTGCCGAGTACAAGAAGTGGTGGCCCGCCGATCTCCACGTGATCGGCAAGGACATCGTCCGCTTCCACGCGGTCTATTGGCCGGCCTTCCTCATGTCGGCCGGTCTGCCGCTGCCCAAGCGCGTCTTCGCCCACGGCTTCATCTTCAACAAGGGCGAGAAGATGTCGAAGTCGACGGGCAACGTCGTCGACCCCTTCACGCTGGCCGAGGACTACGGCACCGAGGCGGTACGCTACTTCTTCCTGCGCGAAGTGCCCTTCGGCCAGGACGGTTCCTACAGCCACGAAGCGATCGTCGGCCGCATGAACGCCGATCTCGCCAACGATCTCGGCAATCTCGCCCAGCGCTCGCTGTCGATGATCGCCAAGAACTGCGAGGGCAAGGTTCCGACGCCGGGCGCGCTCGCCCCCGAGGACGCGGCGATGCTGGCCTCCGCCGACGCGCTGCTCGAGACCTCGCGCGCCGCCTACGACCGCCAGGAGATCCACAAGAGCCTCGAGGCGATCTGGGCCGTGGTGGCCGATGCCAACCGCTGGTTCACCGCCGCTGCCCCCTGGGCGCTGAAGAAGACCGATCCGGCGCGCATGGAGACCGTCCTGTGGGTGACGGCCGAGGTCATCCGCATCGTCGCGCTGCTCGCCCAGCCGGTCGTCCCGACCGCCGCCGGCAAGCTCCTCGACGCGCTCGCCCAGGCGCCGGAAGACCGCAACTTCGCCGCGGTCGCCAAGCGCCTGGCGGCCGGCCTCGCGCTGCCGGCGCCGACCCCGGTCTTCCCCAAGTGGGTCGAGCCGACGGCCGACGCGCCGGCGGGGAAGGGGGCCTGACACCATGACGGCGCCGATCCTCGTCGACAGCCACTGCCATCTCGACTTCCCCGACTTCGCCGGCGACATGGACGGGATCCTGGCGCGGGCGAAGGCGGCGGGCGTCGCCAAGATGGTGACGATCTCGACGCGGGTGCGGAAGTTCCCGCAGGTGCGCGCCATCGCCGAGGCGCACCCGCAGATCTACTGCTCGGTCGGCACCCATTGTCACAACGCGGCCGAAGAGGCCGACGTGACGCTCGACGAGATCCTGCGCCTCGCCGCCCACCCGAAATGCGTGGCGATCGGCGAGGCCGGGCTCGACTACCACTACGACCTCGCCCCCCGCGACCTGCAGGAACAAGGCTTCCGCATGCACATCGCCGCGGCGCGGACGACCGGCCTGCCGCTGGTGATCCATTCGCGCGAGGCCGACGACGACATGGCGCGGATTCTGGAAGAAGAGACGGAGGCGGGGGCCTTCCCCCATCTCCTCCACTGCTTCTCCTCGGGTCCCGACCTCGCCCGCCGCTCGCTGGCGCTCGGTGGCTACGTGTCGTTCTCCGGTATCCTGACCTTCAAGAAGGCCGAGGAAGTGAGGGCGGTCGCCGCCGACGTGCCGCTCGACCGCCTGCTGCTCGAGACCGACGCGCCCTATCTCGCGCCGCTGCCGCACCGCGGCAAGCGCTGCGAGCCGGCGCATGTCGCCGAGACGGCGAAGGTGCTGGCCGCGGTGAAGGGCAAGTCCGTCGAGGACATCGCAGCCATCACCACGGCCAATTTCCATCGCCTGTTTTCGAAGGTACCAAGGGACACGTCGCCCACCTGAACGAGGCGACGCACTGAAATTCCAAGGGGATCCCCATGTCGGCGACCATGAGCTTCCGGATTCTGGGCTGCGCCTCGTCGCCGGGCAATCCGCGCATCGGCAACGACTGGGGCGCCTGCGACCCGAAGAACCCGAAGAACCGTCGTCGCCGCGCCAGCCTGCTGGTCACCCGCACCGACTCGGCCGGCCAAGTGACGCGCGTGCTGGTCGACGCCGGTCCGGACCTGCGCGAACAGATGCTCGACGCCGGTGTCGGTCATGTCGACGGCGTGGTCTTCACCCATGCCCATGCCGACCACATCCACGGCATCGACGATCTGCGCGCGCTCTATCTCCACGGCCGCCGTCTGGTCGACGTCTGGGCCGACGAGCGGACCTCGAAGCGGCTGCACGAGGCCTTCGACTACTGTTTCCGCTCGCCGCCGGGCTCGGCCTATCCGCCGATCCTCGAGGAGCATCGGCTGGTCGCCGGCCATGCGGTGTCGATCCAGGGGGAGGGCGGCGCCATCGTGGTGATGCCGTTCCGCCAGATCCACGGCGACACCGAGAGCCTCGGCCTGCGCTTCGGCGACGTCGCCTATTCGACCGACGTCAGCGATTTCCCGCCCGAGAGCCTGCCACACCTGAACCGGCTCGATCTCTGGATCCTCGACGCGCTCCGGACGCGTTCACACCCGAGCCATCTCAGCGTCGACGAGGCCGTCGGCTGGATCGACCGCAAGAAGCCGAAGCGCGCCGTGCTGACCCATCTGCACAACGAGCTCGACTACGAGGTGCTGAAGGCCCGCCTGCCGGCCGGCGTCGAACCGGCCTTCGACGGGCTGGAGATCGTCCTGCCGGCGTGAAATGTCACGAGCGGAGAGGGCGGTTCAGTCGATCTCTTCCTCGGTGCATTCGATCCCGCGGGTCGGAAGGGCGACGATGCGGCCGGCCGCGAGATCGAAGGCGAAGGCCTGCGTGACCGGCGAGAGGCGGAAGACCTGACGTTTCTTGTCGTGGAGCATCTTGCCGAAGGCGACGAAGTCGCGTTTCTCGCCGGCGAGCCGGCAGGCACCCGTCTCCATGCCGTCGCTCCGCGGCAGGACGATCGCATCGATCACCCGCCAGACCGCGTTGCCCTTGTCGTCGTGCGAGACACCGCGGTTCAGCACCAGGAGGTCGCGGCCGCCGACGCGCCATTTCTCGTAGGCGAAGGCGCAGTCGGCGAGACAGACGCCGGCGCGGTACTCGATGCCACGACCGACGTGGAAATCGGACGCCGAATTGTATTCGAGCCCGACGAACTCGCCGGCGCGTGCGGCCTCGGCGGGGGCCGGCGCGGACTGCGCCGCGGCGAGGTCCGGGCTCGCGGCGAGTGCGACGACGACGACGGACGACAGGAAGATCTGGCGAAGCGACATGACGAAGCCTCCGGCGCCGCGGACGGAAGCCCGTCGACGCCCGGAGATCGTCGCGCGCCATGCGGTCCGCCGCAATCACCGGGCACGGGAAATCGCCGGGATGCGACGAAGCGCGGCATCCGAGATCGCCGACGGGGCGACGACCGCGCCACACGGTTCGCGCTGGGCGCTGCATGGGGGAGCCGCATCGCGTATCCTTACAGGACGGCACAAACGTAGCGTCGAGTCGGTGGTGCTCGTGCTCACGCGCGAGCCTCCACACTGGATCATGGCGTGGAGCGTAACCGAGCCACGCGGGGTGAGAATCACCGTTTCCTGCGCCGTTTCACGGTCCCGTGCCATCTTTTATGTTCCATAATCCGTCTTATGCGAATCACGGACATGGGTGGGACGCTATGGGCGGACGGCCGTCTCCCCGGCCTCGCGAGCGTCGATCGTGAGCCTTCGATCTCGTCGCCGTCCCACCACGGATGCGCCACATCGCAGCGCCACGATCCGACGTCGGGTCTCCGATCGGCACTCCCTCCGACGGCGTCATCGGCCGCCCACCTCCCGCCGGCGTTCGCCCGCCACCGCCGCTCGAGGCACACTGAGATCCTTCGATTCGCCCGCGAGGTCGCGCTTCATGTCGAACACCGTCGCCCGCCGGCTCGCCGGCTCGCTGGTCCGCCCGCGCCTGACGGCCTCGGCGGCACTGGGCGTGCTCGTCGCCGCCGTCCTGCCCCTGCTCGTCTCCTGGCAGTGGCCGACCATTCTCCTCGTCGCCTGGAACGTCGGCGTCGGACTGCATCTGGCGCTGACATTTCACATGATGGCAACGTCGGACGCCGCCCGTACGTTGAGCCGCGCCCGGCGGCTCGACCAGACGGCGCGGGTCATCCTGACAATCTCGGCCCTCGCCGCTTCCGCGAGCCTTCTGGCGATCGTGCTGGAACTCGCCGTGGTCAAGGACCTCACGGGGCTCGCCAAGGCCGGCCACGTCGCGCTCGCCACGCTGACGGTCGTCTCGGCCTGGACCTTCATCCAGACCTCCTTCGCCGTCCACTATGCCCATTCCTGGGTGATCGCCGCCGATTCCGGCTTGCCACGGTGCATGAACATTCCCGGCGAAGATGCTCCGGATTATTGGGATTTCCTCTATGTCGCCGTCTCGGTCGGCACCTCGGGCCAGACGGCGGACGTCGAGTTCACCTCCAAGGCCCAGCGCCGCATCGGCACGGCGCACGCCACACTCGCCTTCTTCTTCAACGCCACCGTGCTCGCGCTGACGATCAACATCGCCGCCGGCCTGATCTGAGGGCGCGGGATCGGAGGGTGCACGCCCTTCCCCGTCAGTCGACCGACGGCCGGCCCTGCCGCAGGCTCTTCACCGCGCCGCGCTTCTTCTTGCCCTCGAGCCGACGGATCTTCGATCCGAGCGTCGGCTTCGTCGCCTTGCGCGGCGGCGGCGGTGGCAGCGCCGCCTCGCGCAGCATGGCCAGCAGCCGTTCCAGCGCGTCGGCGCGGTTCTGCTCCTGGGTGCGGAAGCGATCGGCGCGGATGACGACGACGCCGTCGTTGGTCAACCGCCGCCCGGCGATCGCCGGCAGCCGCTCGCGCACCCGTTCCGGCAGGTTGGGCGAGTTGGCCACGTCGAAACGCAGGTCGACCGCCGTCGCCACCTTGTTGACGTTCTGTCCGCCCGGCCCCGAGGCGCGCACGAAATTCTCGACGATCTCGTCGGCATCGATGGCGAAGGAGCGGGTGACGGGGATGAAGGGCGGCATGGGCTTCCCATAGCATGGCCGCCCTGCCCCGGTCTCCCCCGGAAGGCTGACGGCCTCTGCTATCCTGCGGCCGAATCGCGGCCCCGCGCCGCGCGCTCTTCGAGGACCCGCCGATGACCCCGTCCCGCGACATTGCCCGTCTCCTCGAGATCATGGCGCGGCTGCGCACGCCCGGCACCGGCTGCCCCTGGGATCTCGAACAGACCTTCGCGACCATCGCCCCCTACACGATCGAGGAGGCCTACGAAGTGGCCGAGGCGATCGGCCGTGGCGATGCCCACGACATCTGCGACGAACTCGGCGATCTGCTGCTGCAGGTCGTCTTTCACGCCCGCATGGGCGAGGAGGAAGGCAGCTTCGACTTCGGCGCCGTGGTCGAGGCGATCACCGCCAAGATGATCCGCCGCCACCCCCACGTCTTCGGCACCCTCGACACCCGCGAGGTCGCGGTGGCGCAGGACGCCTGGGCCCGCATCAAGGCCGAGGAGAAGGCGGCGCGCGCCGCCCGCCTCGCGGCGGAAGGCCGCGTCGAGCCGAAGAAGGGCCTGCTCGACGGCGTCGCCCTCGGCCTCCCGGCGCTGACGCGCGCGGTGAAGCTGCAGGAGAAGGCCGGCACCGTCGGTTTCGACTGGAACGATCCGAAGGCGGTGATCGCCAAGATCCGCGAGGAACTCGACGAGATCGAAGCCGAGATCGACACCCCCTCCCCGGTTCCCGCCCGTCAGGCCGACGAGCTCGGCGACGTGCTCTTCGCCGTCGCCAATCTCGGCCGCCACCTCGCGATCGACCCGGAGACCGCCCTGCGCGGCACCAACGACAAGTTCCGCCGCCGCTTCGCCCACATCGAGGCCCGCCTCGCCGAGACCGGCCGCACGCCGGCCGAGGCGACCCTCGACGAGATGGAAGCGCTGTGGGTCGAGGCGAAGGGCACGGAGGCTGGCTCTCAATAACGCAGCGCCGTCTCCTTCAGACGCGCGGCGTGCAGGAAAATGTCCTCCAGCCGTTCGATGTCGACGCGCTCCTCGTTCTTCTCGGCATCGAACAGGCCAATGAACTTCACGCTGCGATTGAAGTGCAACCGGCAGAGCGGTTTGCGATTGTTGTCGTCGATCAGGATGCCGCAGTAGCTCTTGGCGTCGCGCATGAACACCCGATCGACCGGGATCACCTCGCGCACGATCGCCCGCACGATGTTGAAGCCGTCGAGTTCCTCCGCCGTGGTGACGATGTCGTCGACCGGGGCCATCGTCTCCGCCGTCGCGGCACCGGCGACCTCCTTGGCCCCGTCGCCGGCGCTCGGCAGCGGCGACGGCGCGGTGTCGTCGATCGCCGAGGAGAGTTTCTGGTTCACCAGCTCGCGGATCGTGTCGCGGATGGCGCGTTCGACCAGCGGCGCGAACTTGCCCATGACATTGGCCGTCAGCTTGCCGTCGTAGACGCGGCCGACCAGCATCCGGCACAGCTCGTCGCAGGGCTTCTCGAGCTCGGCGGCGAACTCCTTCATCAGCTGCGACCGATATTTCAGATCGCTGGCGGTGACGAGGATCGAGTCGACGTCGAAGTTCTCGTTGCAAAACTTGGAGAGCTCTTCGATCTGCGCCGGCCGGAAATTGGCCATGTCGAACTCGAAGAACGGCTTGGCGTCCATCTTGTTGGGTTCGTCGAGGTCGGAATAGAACCAGTAGACGATGCCGTTGGTGAGCACCGCGAACCGCGCCGCCGTGACCGAGAAATAGCGGTAGAGCTGCGACGTGTGCGCCTCCGACAGCGCCGAGCGGCAGGGCTTGCACTCCACCAGGATGGCGATCTCGCCATTGCGCTTGATGGCGTAGTCGACCTTCTCCCCCTTCTTCACCCCGACATCGGCGGTGAACTCCGGGATCACGACGTTCGGATCGAAGACGTCGTACCCGAGCGCGCCGATGAACGGCATGATGAAGGCATTCTTGGTCGCCTCTTCGGTCTCCACCGAATCCCTGAGCTTGGAAATCCTCTGCGCGAGCGCTGCAATCTTCTCGTCTACACTCATGGCCACTCTCCCCGGCCCGGCGCGCGTCATCCGTGCGCGGCGCGTCCAGTGAGACACTCTGCAATACGGTTGTCCATATTCGGTGGTTGCCGTATTGCGTGCATATGGTACCCGGTTCCGGTCGCACCGACGTGGGCGGCATCCGGATGTTTCCGGGGCTCCGAGGCGACGCCTTTCCACCACGCCCACCGCGTCGTAGGATGCGCGGCCCGTCGGCGAAGTCCCCCCCTCACCGGCTGGCCAGATCGAGCGCGTGCGCGACGAAGGGCGGCGATGAACCACCGGACGGACGGGATCTTCGAGACGATGCGCAGGAGCCGCCCCGGCGGCTTCGCGGCGATCGCGCTCATCCTGTTCCAGGTGGTGCTGTCGACCGATCACCTCGGCGCGGTCGCGGCACGGGCGTCCGGAACGGTCGCCTCCGATGCCGCGCTCGGTCTTCTCGCCCTGTGCGGCGGCAGAGAGACCAGCCCCCTCGATGCCACCGGCCCACAGGGCTTCCCGGCAGACCGCGCCAACGACTGCGTGCTCTGCTCCCTCGCCGCGACCGCGAGCAACGGTGTCGCCCCGACTGCCCCTGTCGTGGACGAACTCCCGCTCGCTGCCCGCGCGACCCCTCCGGCCGCCGTCGTCGCCGAGGCGATCCTCGATCGCCGCCCGGCGCTGCGCCACGGCACGCTGCGCGGACCTCCGCTGTCGGTCTCCTTCGTCTGAAGGACGCATCCCACGATCGCCCGTCGCCCGGACGTCGCGATCGATCGAGGCGCCGCCGCGCCATCCGTCGAGACGAGCGCTCCACGCCCTCGACCATCCGGGTGAGCCCCTTCCCCACCCGACTACGACGGACGAACGCGGTGACAAGCGCCGCGCCGATCGCTAGAGCATGGGCGGAACCGCCCGCGCCGATCGGGCCGAAGGAGACCCCCATGAGCACCATCACCAGCGACGGCCTCGAACCGCGGCGCAAGAAGGCGCTGTTCCGCGCCTGGCATCGCGGCACCAAGGAGATGGACTTCGTCATGGGTCGCTTCGCCGATGCGCATCTGGCGACGATGTCGGACGCCGATCTGGCCGACTTCGAGCACCTGCTCGACGTCTCCGACCGCGAGCTCTTCGCCTGGGTGGTCGGCACCGAGCCGGTCGACCCGATCCACGACAAGCCGGTGTGGCGGGCGATGAAGACCTTCACCGACGCCAACGGCGGCTGACGGCCCGTCCCGCGGCGGCCTCAGTTCAGCGCCGAGACGACGGCGGCGAGGAGCCAGCCGCCCGCGACGTTGGGTAGGAAACAGAAGCCCCACGCTTGCGCCGGCAGCGCCCTGCCCGGCGCCACCCAGCCGGTCTTGCCGTCGGGAAGCGTCACGCGGTTCCATCCGCCCTCGCCGGCACCGCCGTCGACGTAGAGCCTCGACGGGGCAAGCCGTGTCACGGACTTCGCGCCCGCCGAGGGCGATGCCCGCGCGTCGGTCGGCTCGAGCACGAAGACGGCTTGGGTCTCGAACTTCGCCTTCGCCGCCGCCGCCGCATCCCAGCGCGCGCCGACCCGCGTGCAATGGCCGCCCGGTACCAGCGGGTCGGAGGCCCAGTGCGGCGCCTTCAGATCCTCGGCGATGCGGGTGAGCGCCGTGGCGATGCGGGCATCCTTCAGGTCGAGCGGCCCGCCGCCGGGGCCGACCGGCTCGCCTTCGGTGAAGGCACGGCCAATCGCCTCGAGCGCCGCCTCGGCGCCGTCGAAACTGCGCTTCTCCGCCTTGCGCGGCACGGTCGGGGTGATGCCGGTGTCGACGAAGATCACGTCGTCGGCGATGCCGGCATAGACCGCGTCGCGATCACCGGCCGCCGCCGCCGCGCGGACGGCTTCCGCCGCCGCGACGAGATCGGGCGGCGCCTTCAGCGGCTTGCCGACGGTCGCGGCGAGCGGCGTGTAGGGCTTGTGCTCGGCCGCCGGGGCCGAAGCGGCGAGGACGGTGGGTGCAACGAGGACGGCGAGAGCGACGGCGAACGGGCGGGCGAGACGGGTCATGGCACGATCTCCCGATGGTGCTCGATGATGCGCCTCGTCCCGTTCGCCCGCAATCGCCCGGCCCATGACGAATGCTGCAATCCGGCCGCCGGCCCCGCCCGTTCACGCCGATTTCGCTGGCGGGAGGCCACGGAATCCTGTTCAAGGGACGGGCACCTGCGCGGGCACGAAAAGTCCCTCGCGGGCGTTTTCCGTTTTCCGCCGGCCACGCGCCGATCACCGGGACATGCCGTCTTGAAGAAGCTCCAGGGTCTCTTCCGCACCCGCATCCACGTCACCCTGTCGCGCGTCCCCGACGGCGCCGAGGGCCTCGTGATCGGCGATCTCGCCCGCGATGCCGGCGCCCGCGACGGGCGGGCGAGCCTCCTGGTGATCTGCCGCGACGGCGTACGCATGCAGCGGCTCGAGGCGGCGCTCGCCTTCTTCGCCCCCGACGTCCACGTCCTGGCGCTGCCCTCGTGGGATTGCCGGCCCTACGACCGCGTCTCGCCCAACCCGGTCGTCGTCGCCCGCCGCATGACGACGCTCTCGCACCTCGCCTCCCCCCGCGAGCGCAAGAAGCCGATCGTGGTGCTGACCACCGTCAACGCCGCCGCCCAGCGCCTGCCGACCCGTGACAGCGTGGCGAAGGAGACCTTCGCCGCCCAGGCCGGCGGCCGCGCCGACATGAAGAAGCTGGTCGAGTGGCTGGAATCGAACGGTTTCGAGCGCACCTCGACGGTGCGCGACACCGGCGAATACGCGACGCGGGGTGGCATCCTCGACCTCTTCGCGCCGGGCTCGGAGACGCCGGTGCGTCTCGACTTCTTCGGCGACGAGATCGAGCAGATCCGCCGCTTCGATCCCGAGACCCAGCGCACCACCGGCCAGTTGAAGCGGCTGGAATGGGTGCCGATGTCGGAAGTGACGCTGACGCCCGACGTCGTCTCGCGCTTCCGCCGCAACTATCTCGCGACCTTCGGCGCCGCGATGCGCGACGACGCGCTCTATTCCGCCGTCTCCGAGGGCCGCCGCTACGCCGGCATGGAGCACTGGCTGCCGCTCTTCCACGACCGGCTCGAGACCATCTTCGACTATTGCGACGGCGCCCGCGTCGTCCTCGACGATCACGTCGAAGACGGATTGAAGGAGCGCATCGCCGACGTCGCCGACCACTACGCCGCCCGCCGCGAGGCGATGGAGGAGGCCCAGTCGGGCTCCGTTCCCTACAAGCCGCTCGAGCCCGCCCTCCTCAACCTGACGGTGGAAGAATGGACGGCCCGGCTGGTCGATGCCCAGACCACCCGCCTCACCCCCTTCGCGCTCCCCGGCGACCGGCTCGACGTCGTCGACTGCGAGGGTCGGCAGGGTCGATCCTTCGCCGCCGAACGAGCCGCCGAGGGCGTAAACGTCTTCGACGCGGCGATCGCCCATCTCTCCGAGCTGCGGGCGGGCGACCGCAAGGTCGTCGTCGCCGGCTGGTCGGAAGGCGCGCTCGATCGCCTGCGCCAGGTGCTCGAGGACCACGGCCTCGGCCGCACCAAGCGGATCGAGACCTTCCCCGAGGCGGGCCTGCTGGAAAAGGGCGAGATCGGCCTCGCCGTCCTCGGCCTCGAACAGGGCTTCGAGATCGAGGATCTGGCGGTCGTCGCCGAGCAGGACATTCTCGGCGAGCGTCTGATCCGGGCCAAGAAGCGCAAGCCCAAGGGCTCGGACTTCCTCACCGAGGTCGCCGGCCTCGCCGAGGGCGATCTCGTCGTCCACGTCGACCACGGCATCGGCCGCTTCACCGGCCTCAAGACGATCACCGCCGCCGGCGCCCCGCACGACTGCCTGGAGCTGGTCTATCAGGGCGGCGACAAGCTCTATCTGCCGGTCGAGAACATCGAGCTCCTGACCCGCTACGGCACCGACGAGAGCGACGCCCAGCTCGACAAGCTCGGCGGCGTCGCCTGGGGTGTTCGCAAGGCGCGGATGAAGAAGCGGATCCGCGAGATCGCCGATCAGCTGATCAAGACCGCCGCGCAGCGCCTCCTCAAGACCGCCCCGCGCCACACCGTGCCGGAAGGTCTCTACGACGAGTTCCGCGCTCGTTTCCCGTGGGAGGAGACCGACGACCAGCTCGCCTCGATCGAGAGCGTCTTCGACGATCTCGCCGCCGGCCGCCCGATGGACCGTCTGGTCTGCGGCGACGTCGGCTTCGGCAAGACCGAAGTGGCGCTGCGCGCCGCCTTCGCGGTCGCCGCGGCCGGCCGTCAGGTGGCGGTCGTGGTGCCGACCACGCTTCTGTCGCGCCAGCACTACCGGACCTTCGCCGACCGCTTCAAGGGCCTGCCGGTGCGCGTCGCCCAGGCCTCGCGCCTCGTCTCTCACAAGGACATGGTGGCGGTGAAGAAGGAGCTGGCGGAAGGCACGCTCGACATCGTCGTCGGCACCCACGCGCTGCTCGCCAAGGGCATCGAGTTCAAGGATCTCGGCCTGCTGATCATCGACGAGGAGCAGCACTTCGGCGTCAAGCACAAGGAGCGGCTGAAGGAGCTGAAGGCCGACGTCCACGTCCTGACGCTGTCCGCCACGCCGATCCCGCGCACGTTGCAGCTGGCGCTCACCGGCGTGCGCGAACTCTCGATCATCGCCACGCCGCCAGTCGACCGCATGGCGGTCCGCACCTTCGTCTCGCCGTTCGATGCGTTGGTGGTGCGCGACGCCCTGATGCGCGAACACTGGCGCGGCGGCCAGAGCTTCTACGTCTGCCCCCGCCTCTCCGACCTCGCCGAGCGCAAGGAGTTCCTGGAAAAGGTCGTGCCGGAGGTCAAGGTCTGCGTCGCCCACGGCCAGATGCCGGCGACGGAACTCGAAGACGTCATGAACGCCTTCTACGAGGGCAAGTACGACGTGCTGCTCTCGACCACGATCGTGGAGTCGGGCCTCGACATCCCGACCGCCAACACGCTGATCGTCCACCGCGCCGACATGTTCGGCCTCGCCCAGCTCTACCAGCTGCGCGGCCGCGTCGGCCGGTCGAAGGTGCGCGCCTACGCCCTCTTCACCACCCCGGCGGAGAAGAAGCTGACGACCCAGGCCGAGAAGCGGCTCAAGGTCCTGCAGTCGCTGGAAAACCTCGGCGCCGGCTTCCAGCTCGCCTCGCACGACCTCGACCTGCGCGGCGCCGGCAACCTGATCGGCGAGGAACAGTCCGGCCACATCAAGGAGATCGGCTACGAACTCTACCAGCACATGCTGGAAGAGGCCGTCGCGGCGCTGAAGTCGGGCGACGAGGCGATGCCGGAGGAGAAGTGGTCGCCGCAGATCACCGTCGGCACGCCGGTGCTGATCCCCGAGGACTACGTCGCCGATCTGGCGCTGCGCCTCGGCCTCTACAAGCGCCTGTCGGACCTCGCGAGCCTCGAGGAGATCGAGGCCTTCGGCGCCGAGATGATCGACCGCTTCGGCCCGATGCCGGAGGAGGTCGAGCAGCTGCTGAAGATCGTCTGGGTCAAGGCGCTGTGCCGCCGGGCGAACGTCGAGAAGATCGAGGCCGGCCCCAAGGGCGTCGTCGTCTCCTTCCGCGACGGCTCCTTCGCCAATCCGGCCGGTCTCGTCCGCTTCATCGCCGAACAGGGCTCGATGGCGAAGATCCGCCCCGATCAGAAGATCGTGCTCACCCGCGATTGGCCGGAGCCGGCCGATCGCCTGCGCGGCGCGGCGGTGGTGCTGACCCAGCTCGTCAAGATCGCCGAGCGCAAGGACGAGGGCCCGATCACCCTGACCTCCGGCATGGTGGAAGCGGCCGAGCCCAAGAAGCTCCGGCTCGAGCCGACCCCGCCTCCCCCGCCCCCGCCGCAGAAGAAGATGGGCCGCTATCCGAGCCTCGACAGCCTCAAGAACCGCAACAAGTCGAAATGGCCGACTGGCGGTGGCGGCGGCTGGAAACGCTGAGATCGCGACGCGACGACGAACCCCGGACAGGACCACGGCGACAGGCGCCGCCGTCGAGAGGAACACGACGATGAGCCGTTTCTGGAGCCCCCTCGTTCACACGCTGACCCCCTATGTGGCGGGCGAGCAACCCGTCATCGACGGGCTGATCAAGCTGAACACCAACGAGAACCCCTACGGTCCCTCGCCCCACGCGCTGGCGGCGATCGCCGCGGCGACGAACGACGGGCTGCGGCTCTACCCCGACCCGACCGCGTCGGGGCTGCGGGCGGCGATCGCCGAGAGCCATGGGCTGGCGCCGGATCAGGTCTTCGTCGGCAACGGCTCCGACGAGGTCCTGGCGCACACGTTCCACGCCCTGCTGAACCACGACGCGCCGCTGCTCTTCCCCGACATCACCTACAGCTTCTACCCGACCTACTGCCGCCTCTACGGCATCCGTGCGGAGCCGGTGCCGCTCGACGCCGACATGCGGATCCGCATCGAAGACTACCGCCGACCCTGCGGCGCGATCATTCTGGCCAATCCCAACGCGCCGACGGGCATCGCCTTGCCGCTCGACGCGATCGAGACGCTGCTCCGCGACCATCCCGATCAGGTGGTGGTGGTCGACGAGGCCTATGTCGACTTCGGCGCGGCGAGCGCGATCCCGCTGGTCGCCGCCCACCCGAATCTGCTCGTTGTGCAGACCTTCTCGAAGTCGCGCGGCCTCGCCGGACTGCGCGTCGGCTTCGCCGTCGGCCAGCGCCCGCTGATCGACGCGCTGGAGCGGGTCAAGGACAGTTTCAACTCCTATCCGACCGACCGGCTGGCGCTCGCCGGCGCGCTCGCCTCCTGGCGCGACGAGGCGTGGTTCCGCGATCACCGGGATCGCATCGTCGCCAGCCGCGAGCGTCTGGCGATCGCCCTGCGGCGGCTCGACTTCGACGTCCTGCCGTCGTCGGCGAACTTCGTCTTCGCGCGGCATTCGACGCGCGCCGGCGCCGATCTCGCCGCGCGGCTGCGCGAACGGGCCATTCTCGTCCGCCACTTCGCCAAGGACCGCATCGGCGACTTCCTGCGCATCTCGATCGGCACCGACGACGAATGCGATCGGCTGGTGGCGGCGCTGACGCAGATCCCGGGATGATCGGGGGGCCGGGGGGGCTGCCCCCCGGAGGCGCGAGACGGCGTTTTCTCACGTCGACAGCGACCGGGGCGGCGTGCGACCGTCGCGCCGGACCGCACCGCCCACCCCCGCCCCGCCACGAGGACCATCCCTTGAAGCCACCCGTCAGGATCGCCGTCGCCGGCCTTCGCGGCCGCATGGGCCGTACGCTCGCCGAGGTTCTGGCGAAGGAGCCGGACGTCGCCTTCCTCGGCGGCTTCGGCCGTGACGGGCAGGCCGGCGACGGCGTGATCGATCGCGCGACGGCGCTCGCGACCGCCGACGTCGTCCTCGACTTCACCACCGGCGCCGCCGCCGTGGACCTCGCCGAGCTCTGCGCGGCGCGCGGCGGGCCGGCGCTGGTGATCGGCGCGACCGGCTTCGAAGCCGACGAGATCGCCCGCATCGACGCCGCCGCCCGCAGGATCCCGATCGTGCGCTCCGGCAACTTCTCGATCGGCGTGAACCTGCTGACGAGCCTCGTCGCGCAGGTCGCCCGCACGCTCCCGCCCGAGGCGTGGGACATCGAAGTCGTCGAGATGCACCATCGCCGCAAGATCGATGCGCCCTCCGGCACCGCCCTGATGCTCGGCGAGGCGGCAGCGGAGGGGCGCGACGTCGCCCTCGATGCGGTCGAGCGACGCGGTCGCGACGGCATCGGCGGCGAAAGGCCGGTCGGCGAGATCGGCTTCGCCGTGCTGCGCGGGGGTGGCGTGATCGGCGAGCACTCCGTCGTCTTCGCCGCCGAAGACGAGGTGGTGACGCTGTCGCATTCCGCCACGGATCGCGGCATGTTCGCCCGCGGCGCTCTCGCGGCGGCCCGCTGGGTCGTGGGCCGCGCGCCGGGCGCCTACGACATGCAGGACGTCCTCGGCACCGCACCGCGTCACGGCTCCGTCGCCGACGGGACGGAGACTGCCGATTCCGAACCACAGAGAACCGAACCGATGTCCGACCTGCCCGCCCCGATCCGCGCCTACATCGACGCCTACAATCGCAAGGACGTCGCCGGAATGCTCGCCTGCCTGAGCGACGACGTCGTCTTCCGCAACCTCTCCGGTGGCGACGTGACGGCCGAAACCGCCGGCAAGGCGGCCTTCGCCGACCTCGCCGCCTTCGGTGCGACGGCGTTCTCGCAGCGCTGCCAGACGGTCGTGCACGCGATCACCGTGGCCGACCGGACGCTGGTCGAGATCGCCTATGCCGCGACCGTCGCGCAGGATCTCCCCAACGGCTGGAAGGCCGGCATGGCGCTCGACTTCGCCGGGACCTCGGCGTTCCGCATCGAGAACGGCCTGATCGCCGAGATCGTCGACCAGAGCTGACGCGGTCGCGCGTGGGAGGCGGGGGCCGCATCGCCCCCTCCCCTCCGTCCGCCCTTCCTGCTAGAACATATCGAGAATCCACCGCGACCGCCCCCGAGGCTCCATGCGCCCCGAGATCCTGACGCCCCTCTTCGCCGGCCTGAAGGGCCTTCCCGGCATCGGGCCGAAGACGGCACCGCTGTGGAACCGGCTGGTCGGCGCGGACGTCGCCGGCGGCGAGGCGCGGGTGCTCGATCTCCTCTTCCACCTGCCGGTCTCGGTGATCGATCGCCGCAAGACGCCGAAGATCGGCGAGGCACCGGACGGCGAGATCGCCTCCATCCTCGTCACCGTCGCCCAGCATCGCCCGCCGCCGCGCGGCAGTCGTGCGCCCTGGAAGGTGATCGCCTTCGACGACACCGGCGACATGACGATCGTCTATTTCTCGCCGCGCGCCGACTGGCTGGCGAAGCTCTTCCCCGAGGGCGAGAAGCGCTGGGTGTCGGGGCGGATCGAGTGGTTCAACCGCTCGCCGCAGATGGTCCACCCCGACATCGTCGCGACCGAGGCCGAATTCGCGACGCTGCCGCTGGTCGAGCCGGTCTATCCGCAGACCGAAGGCATCTCGTCGCGTCAGATCGCCAAACAGGTCGCCCACGCCTTCGAACGCTTGGCCCCTCTGCCCGAATGGCAGGATGCGGATTGGTTGGCCAAGCAACGATACCCCGACTTCCGATCGGCGCTGGCGACCCTCCACCACCCCGAAGGCGCCATCGACGACGAGGCGCCATCGCCGGCGCGCGACCGCCTCGCCTACGACGAGCTCCTCGCCCAGCAACTGACGTTGGCGCTGGTGCGTGCCGATGCCCGCCGTCTGCCGAAGGAACCGCGGATCGCCACCGGCGCCCTCACCGACAAGATCCGCGACGCCCTGCCTTTCGAGCCGACCGGCGCGCAGGAGGCGGCGATCGCCGACATCCGCGCCGATCTCGCCCGGCCCGACCGCATGTTGCGCCTCTTGCAGGGCGACGTCGGCGCCGGCAAGACGCTGGTCGCGGTGATGGCGGCGGCGATGGCGGTCGAGACCGGCGGTCAGGCCGCGATCATGGCGCCGACCGATCTTCTCGCCCGCCAGCATGCCCGCTCGCTCGCCCCCCTCGCCGAGGCCGCCGGCATCCGCTGGGCGATCCTGACGGCGCGCGAGAAGGGCAAGGAGCGCGAGGCGATCCTCGACGGCCTCGCCGCCGGCACGATCGACGTGCTGATCGGCACCCACGCGCTGTTTCAGGGACCGGTCGAATTCGCCGATCTGGCGCTGGCGGTCGTCGACGAACAGCACCGTTTCGGCGTCCATCAGCGCCTGGCGCTGACCTCCAAGGGCCGCTCGACCGATCTCCTGGTGATGACCGCGACGCCGATCCCGCGCACGCTGATGATGAGCTTCTTCGGCGATCTCGACGTGTCGCGCCTGATGGAGAAGCCCGCCGGCCGCCAGCCGATCGCCACCCGCCTCGCCTCGTCGGAGCGCATGGGCGAGATCGTCGAGAGCCTCGGCCGCGCCATCGCCAACGGCCAGAAGATCTACTGGATCTGCCCGCTGGTGGAGGAGAGCGAGGTCTCCGACCTCGCCGCCGCCTCCGAGCGCTTCGAGGATCTGACCCGCGCCCTCGGTCCGGTCGTCGGCCTCGTCCACGGCCGGATGAAGGCGGACGAGAAGGACGCCGCCATGCGCGCCTTCAAGGAGGGCGACACGCGGCTGCTGGTGGCCACCACCGTCGTCGAGGTCGGCGTCGACGTGCCGGACGCCACCATCATGGTGATCGAACACGCCGAGCGCTTCGGCCTCGCCCAGCTCCACCAGTTGCGCGGCCGGGTCGGACGCGGCAGCGAGGCCTCCTCCTGCCTCCTCGTCTACAAGGGCCCGCTCGGCGAGACCGCCAAGGCGCGGCTCGAGATCATGCGCTCGACCGACGACGGTTTCGTCATCGCCGAGGAGGACCTGAAGCTGCGCGGTGGCGGCGACGTGCTCGGCACCCGGCAATCGGGGCTCCCCGGTTTCCGCATCGCCCGGCTCGACCGCCACGGCGACCTGCTCGAGGCGGCGCGCGACGACGCGCGCCTGATTCTCGCCCGCGACCCGGCCCTGCGTTCGCCACGGGGTGAAGCGCTGCGGGTTCTGCTCCATCTCTTCGATCAAGACCGCGGCATTCGCCTCGTCGAGGCCGGGTGACGCCGAGGAAGCCCACCATGACCGAACGTACCCCTGCCGAAGATCCGGCTGCCTTCGCGACCTGCGCTCTGACCGACGCCGTCCTGCCGCGCGGCGATCTGGTGCCGTTCTTCTCCCTCACCCCCGGCCTCGCCGACACGCTGCTGCGGGAGCGCCCCGGCCTCGCGCACGATGCCCTGCTGTCGCGCGCCGCCGTCGCCGAGCGCCGCGATCGCTACATCCGCGACATGCTGACGGCCGAACACGGCGAGCTGAACGAACTCGAGGCGCAGGTCGCCGCCTCCATCGCCCGCGCCGACACGATCTCTTCCGATGTCGCGGCCGAGTTCGCCGAAGTCCGCACGGTCGGTCAACGCATGGCCGACGTCGTCGCCTCGTTCGGCGGCTCGTGGACCTTCATTGCCCTCTTCGGCGCCGTCATGGTGGTGTGGATGGGCCTCAACGCCGCACTCTCCGCCCGCGCCTTCGACCCCTACCCGTTCATTCTGCTGAATCTGGTGCTCTCCTGCCTCGCCGCCGTCCAGGCGCCGATCATCATGATGAGCCAGAAGCGGCAGGAGGCGAAGGATCGCATGCGGTCGGAGAGCGACTATCGGGTCAACCTCAAGGCCGAGCTGGAGATCCGCCATCTCCACGAGAAGCTCGACCACATTCTGCAACACCAGTGGCAGCGGCTCGCCGAGATCCAGCAGATGCAGATCGAGATCATGCAGGATCGGCAGGCGACCCGACCTCCCGAGCCGGAGCCGCCCGCTCGGGCGTGACGATGCCGCCGGAGATCACCAGCTTGGCGCCGTCCTCGACGCTCATGGCGAGGATCCGCACTTGCGCCTTCGGCAGGAACATGACGTAGCCGCCGGTCGGGTTGGGCGTCGTCGGGATGAAGACGGTGAGCCAGTCGTCGATGCCGACCTCGGGCCGCTCGGCCGAGAGCCGCTCGGCGACCTCTCCCCTGGCCGGCCCCGAGACGAAGACCAGCGACCACACGCCCGCCCGCGGCCATTCGATCAGCCCGACCTCGCGGAACGACTGGTCGCGCGAGGAGACGAAGGTCTGGAAGATCTGCTTCAGCGTCCGATAGACCGGTCGGACGAAGGGCAGCCGGCCGACGAGATCCTCGCCGTAGGAGAGCAGCGTGCGGCCGACCAGCGAGGCGGTCAGCGCGCCGAGAAGGGTGATGCCGATCATCGCCACCAGGAGCCCGAACCCGGGCACGGCGAAGGGCAGATGGGTGTCGGGGTTCCAGGTCGCCGGGATCAGCGGCTTGACCGTCGCATCGACCCAGTCGAGGAAGCCACGCGCCAGATAGACGGTGATCGCCAAGGGGCCGACCACGACGAGACCGGTGACGAAGTGGTTGCGCAGTCGCGCCCGCCACGTCGTCTGGATCGGTGCGTCGTCGGATTTCTCGCTCATCGGCAAGCGCGCCCCGTGCCGGCGAAGCAACCGCCGCAGGGCCGACCCTAGCCGCCTTCGTCGCCGGATTGAACCCCGGATCGGCGATCCGGGGACGAGGTCTCGCAGAGATGCAATGGAGCCCTGCGGACAAGGCGTGTCTTCCTCCTCCCCTGCGCGGGAGAAGGTGGTCCGCAGGGTCGGATGAGGGGTGCCCGCCTCGGTCTCACGGCCCGCGCCGCCCCGCGAGCCCATCTGTCGCAGGGGTCGGTCGAAGGTGTGACTTGTGTCACGGTCAAAGTTGGATTTTATGTCCAACATATTTGATCTGGCGCATGGCTCGGAATCGTTCGAACCTGCACTGTCCGCCCGACCACCCCGCCCCGCGGGGGCACGAAACGTTCGGAGACGATCTCGATGGCCAAGGGTCCCGGCTTCGCGAAGCCCGCACCGCCGAAGGATGCATTCGAAGAAAGCTACTATCAGGAGCACATCAAGGTCTATCCGGCCGCCGTCCATGGTACGGTCCGGAAGGTCAAGTGGGCGATCCTGGTGACGCTGCTCGGCATCTACTACGTCATGCCCTTCATCCGCTGGGAACGTGGTCCCGGCCTGCCGAACCAGGCGGTGCTCGCCGACCTGCCCGGCCGGCGCTTCTACTTCTTCTTCGTCGAGATCTGGCCTCAGGAAGTCTACTACTTCACCGGCCTGCTGATCACCGCCGCCTTCACGCTGTTCCTGATGACCTCGATCGCCGGTCGCGTGTGGTGCGGTTATCTGTGCTGGCAGACGGTGTGGACCGACCTCTTCCTCGCCGTCGAACGCCTGATCGAAGGCGATCGACGCGAACGGATCAAGCTCGACGAAGGCCCGAAGAACGGCACCTATTTCGGCAAGAAGATCCTGAAGATGCTGTCCTGGGGCGTGATCGCCGCGGCGACCGGCGGTGCCTGGGTGCTCTATTTCGCCGATGCGCCGACGCTGATGAAGCAGATCTTCACCGGACAGGCGCCCTTCATCGCCTATCTGTGGATCGGCATCCTGACCTTCACGACCTGGTTCTTCGCCGGCTGGATGCGTGAGCAGACCTGCATCTACGTCTGCCCGTGGCCGCGCATTCAGGCCGCGATGACCGACGAATACGCGCTGAACGTCACCTACCGGGCCGATCGCGGCGAGCCGCGCGCCTCGGTCAAGGAAGGCAAGAAGCTCGCCGCCGCCGGCGAGCCGGTGGGCGACTGCGTCGACTGCTACCAGTGCGTCGCCGTCTGCCCGACCGGCACCGACATCCGCATGGGTTCGCAGCTCTCCTGCATCCAGTGCGGCCTGTGCATCGACGCCTGCACCTCGATCATGGAGAAGCTCGATCGTCCGACCGGCCTCATCGCCTACGACACGCCGATCAACTTCGACCGCCGCAAGGAAGGCCAGCCGCCGATCTACCAGATCGTCCGGGCGCGCACGATCCTCTACGCGGTGCTGATCACCGGCGTGCTGGGCTTCATGTCCTACACGTTCATCATGCGCGGCAACGCGGGTGTGAACATCCTGCACGACCGCAACCCGCTCTACGTGACCAACTCCGACGGTTCGGTGCGCAACGGCTACACCGTGCGCCTGCTCAACCGCGTCGGCCACGAACGGAACTTCACCCTCGCCGTCGAGGGCGTGCCGGAAGGCAGCCGCCTCGAGGTCGTCGGCATCGACCAGAACGTCGGCGGTCTGCCGCTGATCCACGTCGGCGCCGACACGACCCGCGAAGTCCGCGTCGCCGTGATCGTCTCCGGCGACAAGATCAAGGGCACGTCCGACGACGTCGTCTTCCGCATCACCTCGCAGGAAGACAAGGTCACCGCGACCGCCAAGGACTTCTTCAAGGCGCCCTGATCGACGCCCACGAAACGAAGACGCCGCCCCTCGGAGATCCCGAGCGGGCGGCGTTCTCGTCTCTGGAGGGGACGCTCGCGGTGCCGACCGACCGGGAAAGGCCCCTCCCCGATCGTGTCCCGCGGCCTCAGCCGCGGTTGCGCATGTGGAGGGCGAGCATCTCGATCTGCGGCAGGATGGCGGCGCGGGTGTCGGGATCGACGATCGTGTCGGCGAGCGCGGTGCGGAAGCACAGCATCCAGCCCTTGATCTCGTCCTCGCCGATCGGCGAGGTCAGGTGCCGGGCGCGCAGCATCGGCGCGCCGCGCTTCTCGACGAAGAGCTGCGGCCCGCCGAGCCAGCCGGAGAGGAACTCGAAGAACTTCTGCTCGCTGTCGGCGAGGCTCTCGGGATGGATCGCCCGCGCCGCCGCCGCCTGCGGATCGCTTTCCATCACCTCGTAGAAGCGCCGGGTGAAACGCCGGATGCCGTCTTCGCCGCCGAAACGGTCGTAGAGGCTGGGTTGCGGGGTGGTCTCGACCGACGACATGGCGCGATCTCCGGCTCGTGCTGACGTTTCGAACCATCGACCACGGTTCGCGTTCCGCTGCAAGTAGGTCGAATCCCGTCGAGGAGGTTCTCGACACTTCGTCGGGGGCTGCGAAGGAACGAGGCCCAGACCCGCCGCAGCACTCGACGCCGAACGCGCCGATCGCGCGCCTTCCATTACCGCAAGGACGCCGCCGCGGAGGCCGACCGCCCGCGCTTGCCGACCCGCACTTTCACCGACAATACCTTGATATGAAACGGAAACGCAGCGCATCGCCGATGCCCCGCCCCGCCCCGGCCTTCGCCCCGATCCGCCGACGCGCGCGGTCGCTCCTTCCCGGCCGTCACCGCCGCCTCGGCGTCGACCGTCGGCCCCGCCCGCGGCTGCAACAATTCGTTCGCAATTCGCAAAACCGACGCAAAACTTTCATGCGACCCCGCCCTCGGCCACACCCCGCCCGAGGCTGGACGACGTTCGTCCCGACGAGCGGCAACGGACCGAACGATCGCGACCGGGAGGGTCTCGATCGTCTCTTGGGGGATGCGGGTGCGGCCATGGAGGGCGGGACGACGTCCCGTCGGGAGGAAAGGTGCCGGGTCGCGCGTCCGTCGACGATCCCGTGCGCCTGCAAACGGGGGAGTGGACGCCATGTCCGGCTCGATTACCGAATTGGTCCGAGCGAATCCGAAATTCCAGGAGCTCAAGTCGAAGCGTGCGCGCTTCGCCTGGACGCTCGCGGCCATCGTTCTCGGCACCTACTACAGCTTCATGATGGTCGTGGCCTTCGCACCCAAGAGCCTCGTCGGCAAGATCGGCGAGGGCTGGACGCTGTCGATCGCCTTCCCGATCGTCGCCGTCATCATCGTCGGCTCGTGGATCCTGACCGGGGTCTACATCCGCCGCGCCAACGGCGAGTTCGAAGCCCTGACCCGAGACATCGTGAAGGAGGCCAAGTCGTGATGCGCCGCGCCCTTACCGCCGCCGCGCTTCTCGCGGCATCCACCCTCCCCGCGCTCGCCGCGGGCATCGAGGGCAAGGTCGAACAGCAGCCGATCAACTGGATCGCGATCGGCATGTTCGTCGCCTTCATCTTCATGACGCTCGGCATCACGTGGTGGGCGTCGAAGCGCACCCGCTCGGCGGCCGACTTCTACACCGCCGGCGGCGGCATCACCGGCATGCAGAACGGCTGGGCGATCGCCGGCGACTACATGTCGGCCGCGACCCTGCTCGGCCTGTCGTCGATGGTGTTCTCGTCGGGCTACGACGGCTATCTCTACGCCACCGGCTTCTTCGTCGGCTGGCCGGTGATCATGTTCCTGCTCGCCGAGCGCCTGCGCAATCTCGGCAAGTTCACCTTCGCCGACATCGCCTCCTACCGCCTCGACAAGACCAAGGTGCGCACCTTCGCCGCCGTCGGCTCGCTGACGGTGGTGTGCTTCTACCTGATCGTCCAGATGGTCGGCGCCGGCCAGCTGATCCAGCTCTTGTTCGGCCTGCCCTACAACTACGCCGTCGTTCTCGTCGGCGTGCTGATGATCGTCTACGTGACCTTCGGCGGCATGGTGGCGACCACCTGGGTGCAGATCATCAAGGCCGGCCTGCTGCTCTTCGGCGGCACGGTCCTCTTCGTCCTGTCGCTGTTCAAGCTCGGCTTCTCGATCGACGGCATCGCCGCCCAGGCGGTCGCCGCGCGCGGCGTCGCCGGCGATGCGCTGATGGGTCCCGGCAAGCTGCTGGCCGATCCGGTGACCGCGGTGTCGCTGTCGCTCGGTCTGGTCTTCGGCAATGCCGGCCTGCCGCACATCATGATGCGCTTCTTCACCGTCCCCAACGCGCAGGAGGCCCGCAAGTCCGTGTTCGTCGCGACCGGTCTGATCGGCTTCTTCTTCCTCATCGTCTGCACCGTCGGTCTCGCCGCCGTCTCGATCGTCGGCACCGACCCGCAGTTCTTCGAGGGCGGCAAGGTCGGCGGCAAGCTGATCGGCGGCTCCAACATGCCGATCATGCACCTCGCCAAGGCGCTCGGCGGCGACGTCTTCCTCGGCTTCCTGTCGGCGGTGGCCTTCGCCACCATCCTGGCGGTGGTCGCGGGTCTCGCGCTCGCCGGTGCGTCCGCCATCGCCCACGATCTCTATGCCGGCGTCATCGCCAAGGGCACGGCGACGGAAGCCTCGGAGATGCGCATCTCCAAGATCTCGACCGTCGCCATCGGCATCGTCGCGATCTTCCTCGGCATCGCCTTCAAGGACCAGAACGTCGCCTTCCTCGTGGCGCTCGCCTTCGGCGTCGCGGCCTCGGTGAACTTCCCCGTGCTGCTCCTGTCGATGTACTGGCGCGGCCTGACCACCAACGGCGCTCTGGCGGGCGGCATCGCCGGCCTCGTCTCGGCGGTGACGCTGGTGATCCTGTCGCCGGCAGTGTGGGTCAAGGTGCTCGGCAACGCGAGTGCGATCTTCCCGATCGACCATCCGGCGCTGTTCTCGATGACCGCGGCCTTCCTCGTCGCCTTCGTGGTGTCGAAGCTCGACAACTCGGCCGCCGCCAAGGCGGAGGCAGCCGCCTTCGACGAGCAGGACGTCCGTGCCGAGACCGGCATCGGCGCCGCCTCGGCGAGCCTGCACTGATCGGCGGCTCCGTCCGCACGACGCCATCGGCCGGCGCGGGGTTCCTCGCGCCGGTCGTTCCTCGAAGGCAGGGCCCCCTGTCCCGCCCGACCGCCCTTGCACCCCCGCCGCCCCGCCGTCATGGTGAGCGCCGGGCCGCCTCCCCCCGACCGCGCCCGGAAGGTGTCATGGTCAAGTCCCGCCTGTTCCTCGAGATCTTTTCGGCGCTGATGCTGGTCGTCGCCGTGCTCGCGGGCGCGGTGTGGCTCTTCACCGTGCCGATGGTCGAGCGCAAGGCCTACGAGATCGAGATGGCGGCGGGTCGCACCATCCTCGACAACGTCTTCGAGATGGCCTCCAAGATGGCCGGCCGCCTAGACGAGACCCGCGACATCACGCTGAAGTCCTTCGAAGGCCAGCTGCGCGCCGCCGTGTCGCTCGCCGTCGCGCTGATCGAGGGCGTCGAGGCCCGCCGCGCCCGCGGCGAGATCTCCGCCGCCGAGGCCGGTCGCCTCGCCTTCGACACGCTGCGCACCATCAAGTGGGGCAACGACGACTACATCTGGGTGTCGGACTACGCCTCGCGCATCCTCTCCCACCCCGATCCGCGCTGGCACGGCCGCAGCGTCGCCGACGTCAAAGACGAGACCGGAGAGACCATCATCCCGCGCGTCATCGAGGTGGCGCGGCATGCCGGCGAAGGCTCGACGATCTACGACTGGACCCGCCTCGGGGCGACCAAGCCGTCGCGCAAACTGTCCTATTTCCGCGATCTGCCGGCACTCGGCATCGTCGTCGGCGCCGGCGCCTGGCTCGACGACATCGACGCCGAGGTCGAACGCCGCCGCGTCGGCGCGATCGACGACATGCGCCGTGCGCTGCGCGAGATCCGCATCGCCCGCACCGGCTACGCCTACATCTTCGACGCGTCGAACAACATGATCATCCACCCCAACGCCAACATCGAGGGGACGGAGTTCACCGCCCGCAACGATCCGGCGACGGGGCGGCCGATCGCCGAGGAACTGCGCGCCGTCGCCGACGCCGACAGGCCGCTGCACTACCTCTGGGACAAGCCGTCCGACCCAGGCAACTACGTCTACGAGAAGATCTCCTGGGTCCGGCACTTCAAGGAATTCGACTGGTACATCGCCTCCTCGGTCTACGTGGAGGAGCTGAAGTCCTCGTCCGTGGTCCTGTCGCGCCGTATTCTGGCGATCACCGCCGGCGTCGCCCTCATCGCCGCCCTCGTCGCCGGCTTCGGCATCTGGCATCTGGTCGAGCCGTTGCGCCGCCTCGCCGACACCGCGGCGCGCGTCTCCGGCGGCGACCTCGCGGTCGAGACCGGCATCCGCCGCTCCGACGAGATCGGCGTGCTGGCCTCCGCCTTCGACGCCATGGTCGCCCGCGTCCGCGAGAACGTCGGCGCGCTGGAAGGCCGGGTGCGCGAACGCACCGCCGAACTGGAGAGCGCCAACACCCGCCTCGCCGCGTCCGCGAGCGCCGAACAGCAGAGCCGCGCCGCCCTTGCCGAGGTCGAGGCCCGCCAGCGGTTGATCCTCGACGCCATCCCGGCGGCGATCGCCTATCTCGACGCCGACGAGACCTTCCGTTTCGTCAACCGCGCCTGGAGCGAGCTGATGGGCCGCCCGAAGGAGGCGATCGTCGGCGCGCCGCTGGTCTCGATCCTCGGCCGCTCCGCCTATGCCGCGATCACCGCACCGCTCGCCCGCACCCGTCTGGGTGAAGTGGCGATGCTCGAATATGCCTTCACCCCCCGCGACGGTCGCCGCACCGTCACCGCCAACACGCTGATCCCGCAGATCGGCGCCGACGGCGCGGTGATCGGCTGCTTCGTGCTGACCCGCGACGTCACCGACGAGCGCGAGACCGAGCGGCGCATCTTCGAGGCCGAGCATCTGAAGGCGATCGGGGAACTCTCCGGTTCGCTCGCCCACGACTTCAACAACCTGCTCGCCATCATCATCGGCAATCTCGCGACCGCCCGCGAGAAATACGCCGATGTCGACGGCTTCGTCGCCTATGTGGCGCCGGCCGAACGCGCGGCGCGGCGCGGCGCCGACCTCACCTCGCGCCTCCTCTCCTTCGCCCGCCGCCAGCCGCTGCGCTCCGAGCGGGTCGAGGTCGCCTCGCTGCTGGCCGAGACGACGACGCTGCTGCGCCGCTCGCTCCCCCACACCATCGACATCGCGCTCGAGGCGGAACGCGGCCGACACGACTTCTGGATCCTGTCGGACCACGTCCAGCTCGAACGCGCCGTGGTCAATCTGGCGCTCAACGCCCGCGACGCCATGCCCGAAGGCGGCCACATCCGCCTCGTCTGCCGCCGTCTGCCCGAGGGCGAGACCGAGGGCTGGGACGAGCCGGTGCCGCCCGGGCGCTGGATCGAGGTGGCGGTCGCCGACGACGGCGCGGGCTTCCCGGAAGGCGCGCTCGCCCATGCCTTCGAGCCCTTCTTCACCACCAAGAAGACCGGCTCGGGGCTCGGCCTCGCCATGGTCTGGGGCTTCGTCAAACAGAGCCACGGCTACATCCGCATCCGCTCCGAGAAGGGCGCTGGCGCCACCGTCGCCATGCTCTTCGCCGAGACCGACCCCGCCCCCGACGCGCCGCCGATCGACGCCGCCGCCTCCGACGGCGAGGCGCTCTTCCCCGGCATGATGGCGCTGGTGGTGGAAGACGACGACGACGTCCGCCGCGTGGTGCTCGAGCAGATGATCGGCCTCGGCTTCTCGGTGATCGAGGCGGAGAGCGGCGAGGAGGCCCTCAGCCTGATCTCCGGCATCGCCGACATCCGGGTGGTCGTCTCCGACGTGGTGATGCCGGGGATCTCCGGCCTCGACCTCGCCCGCCGGCTGACCAAGGAGCGGCCGGAGATCGCCGTCGTCCTCGTCACCGGTTATGCCCGCGGCGAGACGCCGACCGATCTCACCGACGTTCCGATCTTGACCAAGCCTTGGGAAAAGGCCGATCTCGTCGACGCGCTGGCCTCGGCCATCCGCGCCCGCGGCGACGACGACAGGGAGCGCGTCTGATGAAGAAGCGGATCTATCTGGTCGACGACGATCCCGACATCTGCGAGGTCGTGCGCGGTCTGCTCGAGACCTACGGCTATCAGGTCGCGACCTTCGGCACCGGCCGCGACGCCCGTCAGGCGATCCGCCGCGAGGCGCCCGATCTGCTGGTCGTCGACCTCGCCCTGCCCGACATGAACGGCCTCGACATCGTCCGCGAGAGCTGGAACGACGTCCGCTTCGGCCTCGTCGTGTTGACCGGCCGCGCCGAGGTCTCCGACCGTGTCCTCGGCCTCGAACTCGGCGCCGACGACTACATCGTCAAACCCTTCGAGCCGCGCGAACTCGTCGCCCGCATCGGTGCCGTGCTGCGCCGTCACGATCAGCTCGTCACGGCGGCCGCTTCCGCCGATCAGGCCCGCGCCACCTTCGGCCCCTGGACCTTCGACGTCGGCAACCTGACGCTGACCCGCGAGGACGGAAGGGTCGAGAACCTCACCGCCGCCGAGGCGCAGCTGATGCTGATGTTCGCCCGCGCGCCCAATCGGGTTCTGTCGCGCGAGCAGCTGCAGGCCGACGGCGACGACGGCGACGACTTCCCCTACGAACGGTCCATCGACGTCCGCATCTCGCGTCTGCGAAAAAAGATCGAGATCGATCCGCGCAAGCCGCAGTTGATCAAGACGGTCTACGGTGCAGGATATGTGCTCGCCAAGGACGTCGGCTGGTCGAAGACGCGCTGAGCGCGTGGCCGGCGGGGGGCGCCGGACGGTCTAAGACCTATGGACCGGCCGTTGCAACAATCGGTTCACATTCGGACAGCATTGCGCAAAATCGCGTTGCTAGCGTCCGAACCAAAGAGGATCCCCGCGGTCGACCCCGGTCGCGAGCGGGAGAACGAGGAGGAAAGCCGAGTGACCGCGCGCAACCCCTACGAGCTCGATCTCGAGCAGAACGCCGCGAATTTCGTGGCGCTGTCGCCGCTCACCTATCTCGAGCGCTCCGCCGCGATCTGGCCGACCAGGACGGCCGTCATCCACGGCACCCTGCGTCGCACCTGGGCCGAGACCGCCGCGCGCTGCCGCCGCCTCGCCTCCGGCCTCGCCGCGATGGGCTTCGCCAAGGGCACCACCATCGCCTTCCTCGCCGCCAACACGCCCGAGCTCTTCGAGGCGCATTTCGGCGTGCCTCTGATGGGCGGCGTGCTGAACGCCATCAACACCCGCCTCGACGCCGAGGCGATCGCCTTCATCCTGAACCACGGCGAGGCGCCGATCGTCTTCGTCGACCGCGAGTTCTCCAAGGTCGCCAAGGCGGCGATCGCCGAACTCGGCCGTCCGATCACCGTCGTCGACATCGACGACCCACAGTACGAGGGCGGCGAGCTGATCGGCTCGATGACCTACGAGGACGTGCTGGCGAAGGGCGATCCGGAGGCCCCGTGGACCTTCCCGACCGACGAGTGGCAGGCGATCGCGCTGAACTACACCTCGGGCACGACCGGCAACCCGAAGGGCGTCGTCTATCATCACCGCGGTGCCTATCTGAACGCCGTCTCCAACGCGCTCTCCTGGAACCTCGGCGACGACACGGTCTATCTCTGGACCCTGCCGATGTTCCACTGCAACGGCTGGTGCTTCCCCTGGACCATGGCGGTGGTCGCCGGCACCTCGGTCTGCCTGCGCGCCGTCCGCGTCGACCGCATCTACGACGCCATCGCCACCGAGCGCGTCACCCACTTCTGCGGCGCGCCGATCGTCCTCAACCTGATCAACAACGCCCCTGCCGCCCTCAAGGAGAAGGTCTCCCACTCCGTCAAGGCGATGGTCGCCGGCGCCGCGCCGCCGGCCGCCGTCATCGCCGGCATGGAGCGCATGGGCTGGGACGTCACCCACGTCTACGGCCTGACCGAGGTCTACGGCCCCACCATGCTCAACGTCTGGAAGGACGAGTGGAAGGGCCTCGAGATCGACGAGAAGGCGGCGATCAAGGCCCGTCAGGGCGTGCGCGGGCCGATGCTCGAGGGCGTCATGGTCGCCGATCCGACGACGCTCGAACCGGTGCCGAAGAACGGCCGGACGATGGGCGAGATCTTCATGCGCGGCAACAACGTGATGAAGGGCTATCTCAAGAACGCCAAGGCCACCCGCGAGGCCTTCGAGGGCGGCTGGTTCCACACCGGCGACCTCGCCGTCTGGCACGCCGACGGCTACGTCGAGATCAAGGACCGCTCCAAGGACATCATCATCTCGGGCGGCGAGAACATCTCCTCGATCGAGGTCGAGGACGTGCTCTACAAGCATCCCGACGTGCTGGAGGCCGCCGTCGTCGCCCGCCCCGACGAGAAGTGGGGCGAGACGCCCTGCGCCTTCGTCATGCTGAAGGACGGCGCCGAGACGACCGAGGCTCAGATGATCGAGTTCTGCCGCGCCCACATGGCCGGCTTCAAGGTGCCCAAGACCTTCGTCTTCGGCCCGCTGCCCAAGACCTCGACCGGCAAGATCCAGAAATTCATGCTGCGCAACCAGGCCAAGGAGATCTGAGGCCGACCGCGCGTCGCCGGGGCGGTCGCCGCCCCGGTTCCGAGCTCCCGTGATCGATCGAGACGGCCGGCGGACCCGAAAGCCGCCGGCATCCCGTCCGATCGATCCGCGCCGGCGGTCTTCGCCGGCGCGTCTTTCTCACGCCCGAGGGCCTGCGCCCAGGAGACAGCCATGTCCGGCTATGCCGCGCCGATCCGTGACATCCGCTTCGTGCTCGATTCCGTCGTCGACCTCCCCGGCCTCGCGAACCTTCCCGGCTTCGAGGAGGCGACGCCCGATCTCGTCGCCTCGATCCTGGAGGAAGCCGGCAAGATCGCCGCCGACGTCGTCGCACCGCTGAACCGCGTCGGCGACGAGCAGGGCGCCGTCTGGGTCGACGGCGAGGTGACGACCGCCGAAGGCTGGAAGGACGCGTGGAACGCCCTCGTCGAAGGCGGCTGGAACGGCCTGCCCTTCTCCGCCGACCATGGCGGCATGGGGCTCCCCCATGTGCTGAACCTCGCGGTGCAGGAGATGTGGCAGTCGGCCAACATGGCCTTCGCCCTCTGCCCGATGCTGACGCAAGGCGCCGTCCATGCGCTCGAGCTCTTCGGCTCGGACGAGCAGAAGGCCAAGTACCTGCCGAACATGGTCGCCGGCACCTGGACCGGCACCATGAACCTGACCGAGCCGCAGGCCGGCTCCGACCTCGCCGCCGTCCGCTCCAAGGCGGTGCCGGAGGGCGACAGGTACCGGATCTCCGGCCAGAAGATCTTCATCACCTACGGCGAACAGGACCTGACGGAGAACATCGTCCATCTCGTTCTCGCCCGCCTGCCCGACGCCCCGCCCGGCGTGAAGGGCATCTCGCTCTTCCTGGTACCGAAGGTGCTGGTCGGCGACGACGGTTCGCTCGGTGAGAAGAACGACGTCGTCTGCGCCTCGATCGAGCACAAGCTCGGCATCCACGGTTCGCCCACCGCCGTCCTCGTCTTCGGCGAGAAGGGCGGCGCCCTCGGCGAGCTGATCGGCCTGCCGAACCGCGGCCTCGAATACATGTTCACGATGATGAACCACGCCCGCCTCAACGTCGGGCTCCAGGGTCTCGCCATCGCCGAACGCGCCCATCAGCAGGCCGTCGCCTATGCCCGCGAGCGCGTACAGGGCAAGCCGGTCGGCTGGACCGAGGCGAAGGTGCCGCCGATCGTCGCCCATTCCGACGTCGCCCGCATGCTGGTGTCGATGAAGAGCCGCATCGAGGCGATGCGCGGCCTGCTCTATGCCGTCGCAGCGAGCGGCGATCGTGCCCATGCCCACCCCGACGAGGCGGCGCGCAAGGCGGCGCAGTTCGAGGTCGATCTGCTGGTGCCGGTCGCCAAGGGCTGGTCGACCGAGACCGGCGTCGACATCGCCTCGCTCGGCGTCCAGATCCACGGCGGCATGGGCTACATCGAGGAGACGGGCGCCGCCCAGCACCTGCGCGACGCCCGCATCACCACGATCTACGAGGGCACCACGGCGATCCAGTCGAACGCACTGGTCGGCCGCGCCGTGCTGCGCGACGGCGGTCGCTCGGTCGACGCCTGGCTGGAGGCGCAGAACGCCGTCGCCGCGGCGCTCCTCGCCCGTCCGGCGCTCGCCGAGATCGGCGAGGCGCTCGCCTCGGCGCTCACCGCCACCCGAGCCGCCACCGTCTGGCTGGTCGAGGCGGCCGCGGCCGACATCCGCCTGCCGTTCGCCGCTTCGGTGCCCTATCTGATGGCCTTCGGCACGCTCGCCGGCGGCCTCCAGCTCGGCCGCGCCGCGCTCGCCGCCGAAGCGAAGATCACCGCGGGCGAGGATGGCGACGGCTGGTACGCCGGCCGCATCGCCATCGCACGCGCCTATTGCGGCCAGACGCTGCCGCGCGTCGACGCAGAATGGGCGACGATCCGCCAGTCGTCCGCGGCGGTGCTCGCGGTCGACGCAGGCCAACTCTGAGACGAGACGTCGGGGCGTGGCCGCGTTCGGCCCCGCCCCGGCACGATCACCGACCGTCCTTCATCGTGACGCCGCCCGGCCCGGGCCGGCGAAGGGGAAAGCCATGTTCTTCGTCGAAACGGTCCGCCCCGCGCCCCGTCGCCGTGTCGCCCCGGCGGTGACGCGGGAGGACGCCCGCCCGCTCGATCCCTTCGATCTCCTCGCCGTGGCGCTGCCGTCGCGCGGCTCCCGGGCGATCCCTGCGGTCTCCGACCACGCGCTCGCCGCGCGGCTCCGGATCGATCGCCAGACCATGACCAAGCTGCGCGCCAGCGGCCTCCTCGGTCGCGCGCGCACCGGCCGGGCTTGGCCGCACGACGCGCGGTCTGCGGCGCGCGTCGCGGCGATCCGCGATCTGATGCGGATGGGGGCGACGCTCGACGAACTCGTCGCCGTCGCCGAGGACGAGGGCCGCGACGCGCACGCCCGCGCGGTCGCGCTGATGGAACGGATCGAGGCCCGCATCGCCGACGAACTCGCCCGCCGCAGCGCCTTCGAGACGCTGCTGCGCGACCATGCCGCCGGGCGGTCTCAGGCGAGCGGGTCGTAGGGGACGGAGGCCGGGCGCTCTTCGTCGCGCCTGGGCTCGACCACGCGGCCACGCACCTCGCGGATGAAGCGGCCGGCGCGGGCGCGGAAATGGTCCAGCGTCTTGTCGGGCACCCGCAAGCGCAGCGACACCGACTCCTCGCCGTCGATCCGTTCGATCACTTCCGCGTTGCGATGGACCCAGGCGACCAGCTCGCCCTCCGCCACCGGCACCTCGATGCGGAAGACCGCGCGATCACGGTTGAGCCGATCCTCGATCAGCGCCAGCAGCGCGGCGAGCCCGTCGCCGCTCAGCGCCGAGACCGGCAGCGCCGTCGGCGCGTCGAGCGCGTCGCGGCTGCCTTCCTCGAGCAGCTTCGCACGATGGTCGGGATCGAGCTTGTCGATCTTGTTCCAGACCTCGATCATCCGATCGCGGTTCTGCGGATCCATGCCGAGCTGCGACAGCACGCCCTCGACGTCGGAGGCCTGCGCCGCCGTGTCCTCGTGGGCGATGTCGCGGACATGGAGGACGAGATCGGCCTCGATCACCTCTTCCAGCGTGGCGCGGAAGGCGGCGACCAGCGTCGTCGGCAGGTCCGAGACGAAGCCGACGGTGTCGGACAGGATGATGTCGCCGCCGTGCGGCAGCCGCACCTTGCGCAGCGTCGGATCGAGGGTGGCGAACAGCAGGTCCTTGGCGAAGACGTCGGCCTCGGTCAGCCGGTTGAACAGCGTCGACTTGCCGGCGTTGGTGTAGCCGACCAGCGCCACGACCGGGTGCGGCACCTTCTTGCGGTTCTTGCGATGGAGCGCGCGGGTGCGGGCGACCTGTTCGAGCTCGCGCTCGAGCTTGGCGATGCGCTCGGTCAGCATCCGCCGGTCGGCCTCGATCTGGGTCTCGCCCGGGCCGCCGAGGAAGCCGAAGCCGCCGCGCTGACGCTCGAGGTGGGTCCAGGAGCGGACGAGGCGGCTCTTCTGATAGTTGAGATGGGCGAGCTCGACCTGGAGCCGGCCCTCCTTGGTATGGGCGCGCTCGCCGAAGATCTCGAGGATGAGACCGGTGCGGTCGAGCACCTTGGCCTTCCATTCCTTCTCGAGATTGCGCTGCTGGATCGGCGTCAGCGGGTGATCGACCACGACGAGCTCGATCTTCTCCGCCTCGATGAGGGCCTGGGCCTCCTCGAGCTTGCCCTGACCGAGCAGCGTCGCCGGCCGTGCCTCGCGCAGCTTGACCGGGAAATCGCTCACCACCTCGAGTTCGATGGCGCGGGCAAGACCGATCGCCTCCTCGCGACGGGCGTCGAGCGACCGCGTGGCGGAAGGCGCATCCGCCCCCTCCCCGCGCGCCGGTCGTTCGGACCGCCACGGCACCACCACCAGTGTCCGGGTCGGAGCCTTGTCGCGCGCCACACTGCGGCGCGCACGCGCATTGCGCGGCTCGTGACCGTCGTCTTCGCCGGCACCCTCGAAGGGGCCGTCTTCATCATCGATGTCGATCAAGTGTCTCGTCGCTTCGGGGTGCGGAACCGCCGCGGGAAGCGCGCACGATCCCGCAACGCGCTTCGCCGATCAAGCCCCATTCGGCGGGGCGGGGAACAATCCGCGATCAGCCCTCTTCCGCCGGCTCGAAGAGCTGGACGGGGCCACCCGGCATGACGGTCGAGATCGCATGCTTGTAGACCAGCTGCGAATGACCGTCCCGGCGCAGCAGGACGCAGAAGTTGTCGAACCAGGTGACGACGCCCTGGAGCTTGACGCCGTTGATCAGGAAGATCGTCACGGGCGTCTTGTTCTTGCGAACGTAGTTGAGGAACGTGTCCTGAAGATTGGGAGCGCGATCCGCCATAGTTGGTGACCTCTTTTCTTGGTGTTGCGAGGCTCCCGCTTCGTGGGCGAACGGGTAGGCCCGCGTCGGAAGACGCGGACGCCTCGGGTCTGCAGTTCATGATAGACGGAACCGATCGGCCCCGAACAGTGCCACGCCTCGCCGCATGACCAAACTTTGCGCATGGGTGTCGCCCCCGCCACACCTGTGACGCATATGCCACGGGTGACGTTGCGACTTTCCGCGCGGAAGGCCGGCGGCGGCCGAAGCTCAGAGCGGCACGCGCTCGACCGATTCGTGGAAGGCCCGGCGCAGCGCCAGTGCGGTCTCGCCGGGATGGCCGTTGCCGACGGTCGCCCCGTCGATCGTCACGACCGGCATGACCAGCGTTGTCGCCGCCGAGATGAAGGCCTCCTTGGCGGCCTTGGCCTCGTCGACGCCGAAGGCGCGTTCCTCGACCGTCAGACCGAGCGACGCGGCGACCTTGAGGAGCACCGTGCGGGTGATGCCGCGCAGGATACCGGTCTCGGCCGGGCGGGTGACGAGCTTGCCGTCCTTGGTGACGATCCAGGCGTTGGTCGACGAACCCTCGGTGACGAGGCCCGACGCGTCGACGAACCACGCCTCCTTGGCGCCGGCCTGCTTGGCCGTCTCCTTGGCCATGCAGTTGGGCAGGAGGCCGACGGTCTTGATGTCGACGCGGCTCCAGCGGTTGTCGGGCACGGTGACGACGGCGATGCCCTTCTCGGCCTGGGCCTCCGCCTTGGAGCGGTCGTGCGGCTTGGCGGTCATGACGACGGTCGGCGGCAGGTCGGCCGGCGGGAAGGCATGATCGCGCGGCCAGACGCCGCGCGAGACCTGGACGTAGACGCCGCCGTTCTTGACGCGGTTGCGCTTGGCGGTCTCGCGCATGACGATCAGCAGCGCGGCGCGGCTCATCGGCATGCGGATCGACAGTTCGCGCAGCGAGCGCTCGAGCCGGTCGAGATGGAGCCCGGAGTCGATGACGAAGCCGTCGCGGATCTCGCAGACCTCGTAGACCGCGTCGGCGAACTGATAGCCGCGGTCGTCGATCGAGACGGCGGCGTTCGCGTGGGGCAGGTAGCGGCCGTTCACGTAGGCGATGCGGGTCATGATCCACTCCGGTCGGGGCGTCAGTTGACGCCGAGGGACTTCAGCTTGCGATGGAGCGCCGAGCGCTCCATGCCGACGAACTCGGCGGTACGCGAGATGTTGCCGCCGAAGCGGTTGATCTGCGCCACCAGATATTCTCGCTCGAAGATCTCGCGTGCGTCGCGCAGGGGCAAGCTCATGAGATGCTCGCCTCCCGTGGACGAGGGTAGCGCCGGAAGCATGGCACCGATCTCGGCCGGCAGCAGGTCGGCGGTGATGACCGCATCCTCCTCGCCGCGGGTCAGGATCATCAGCCGCTCGACGTTGTTCCTGAGCTGGCGAATGTTGCCCGGCCAGTCGTGCGCCTGCAGCACCGCCATGGCGTCGTCGCCGATCTTGCGGATCGGCAGACCGGCCGTGCGCGACAGCTGTTCCATGAAGTGGCGGACGAGATGGGGGATGTCGTCGCGCCGCTCGGCGAGCGAGGGCACGCGGATCGGCACCACGGCGAGGCGGTGGAAGAGGTCTTCGCGGAAGCGCCCGTCCTGGATCTCGCGCGGCAGATCGCGGGCGGTCGAGGAGACGACGCGCACGTCGACCTGCACCTTCACCGAACCGCCGACGCGGGTGAACGACTGTTCGACCAGCACCCGCAGGATCTTCGACTGGGTCTCGCGCGGCATGTCGGCGACCTCGTCGAGGTAGAGCGTGCCGCCGTGGGCCTCCTCGAGCGCGCCGATCTTGCGGTTGGAGCCGCCGTCCTGCTCGGTGCCGAAGAGCTCCATCTCCATCCGCTCGGGCGTGATCGCCGCGGCGTTGAGGACGACGAAGGGCCCCTTGGCGCGCAGCGAGGTCTGGTGCAGCAGCCGCGCCGCCAGTTCCTTGCCCGAGCCCGACGGGCCGGTGATCAGCACCCGGCTGTTGGTCGGCGCGATCCGTTCGATCTGCTGGCGCAGCTGATTGACGGTCGTGGAGCTGCCGAGCAGTTCCTGCGTGTCGATCGAGCGTTCGCGCAGTTCCTTCACTTCGCGCTTGAGCTTGGAGGCTTCCAGCGCCCGCTCGGCGATGAGGATCAGGCGATCGGCCTTGAACGGCTTCTCGATGTAGTCGTAGGCGCCGCGCTTGATCGCCGAGACGGCGGTCTCGACATTGCCGTGGCCGGAGATGATGACGACCGGCAGGTCGGGGTGCTGGCGCTTGATCACGTCGAGCAGCGCCAGACCGTCGAGCCGGCTCTGCTGCATCCAGATGTCGAGGAAGATCAGCGTCGGCCGGCGGTTCTCGATCGCCGCCAGGCATTCGTCGGAGTTGGAGGCGAGCCGCGTGCCGTGGCCCTCGTCCTCGAGAATGCCGGCGATCAGTTCGCGAATGTCACGTTCGTCGTCGACGATCAGAATGTCGGAGGCCATGGCCGGTCACTTCGTTTTCGTTGTCGTTGTCGCGATGTCGGATTGCGTCGAGGCGTCGAGCCCGTCGGGCGGCGGATCGGGGGGCGCCGCCGCCCCCGCCCCGTCCGCGGCCTCCCCGGACGGCGCGACCTCCGGCGGCGGCATCTCCGGCAGCGGCACGGCGTCCCGCGCCGTCTCGGGTTCGGCCGGCAGCGTCAGGCGCACCATGGCGCCGCGTCCGCCGTGGGCGACCGCCGGCGCGTCGACCAGTTCGATGCGGCCGCCGTGGTCCTCGAGGATCTTGCGGACGATGGCGAGGCCGAGGCCGGTGCCCTTCTCCCGCGTCGTGACATAGGGCTCGAGCAGGCGATGGCGGTTCTCGGACGGCAGACCGATGCCGTTGTCGATCACCTCGACTACCACCATCTCGCCGTCGCGCCGGATCGCCGCCTCGACGGTGCCGCGCCCGCGCTGGTCGTCGGGCACCGCCTCGATCGCCTCGCAGGCGTTCTTGACGAGGTTGGCGAAGGCCTGCAGCAGCAGGCGATGGTCGTACTGACCCCAGATCGGCTCGTCGGGCAGACGGGTGACGAAGTCGACGTCGGCGGCGGCGACCGAGCGCAGGAACACCGCCTCGCGCAGCGCCTCGACCAGATCGGCGCGCACCAGCTGCGGCTTGGGCATGCGGGCGAAGGACGAGAACTCGTTGACCATCCGCTCGATGTCGCCGACCTGACGGATGATCGTGTCGATGCAGCGATCGAAGACCTCGTGGTCGTCGGCGACCACCTTGCCGTAGCGCCGGCGCAGCCGCTCGGCCGAGAGCTGGATCGGCGTCAACGGGTTCTTGATCTCGTGGGCGATGCGGCGGGCGACGTCGGCCCAGGCCGAGGACCGCTGCGCCGAGACGAGGTCGGTGATGTCGTCGAGGGTGACGACGAAGCGCCGGCCGGCGGGGTCGGAGGCTTCCGAGGTGATGCGGACGTTGACCGTCAGCTCGCGCCCGGCCCTGAGCAGCGACACCTGCCCCTGGTGAATGGCCGTGGTCGGCTCGTCGAGCGCCTCCTCGAGAATGACCGCCACCTCCGGCACCGCCTCGACGAGGCGGCGGCCCATCAGGTCTTCCTCGATCGTCGCGAGCAGCTTCTCGGCCGAGCGGTTGACCAGCGTGATGCGGCCCGAGGCGTCGACGCCGAGCACGCCGGCGGTGACGCCCGACAGCACGGCCTCGGTGAAACGACGGCGGCTGTCGATCTGGTCCTTGGCGGCGATCAGCTCGGCGCGCTGGCCGCGCAGCTCGTTGGTCATGGTGTTGAAGGTCTCGGCCAGATGGGCGAGATCGCCCTCCTTGCGCCGGACCGGCACCTGCACCGCGAGATGACCCTTGGAGACGTAGTCGGCGGCCAGAATCAGCCGGCGGATCGGCGAGACGAGGCGATTGGCGAAGCCGATGCCGATCCAGATCGCCGCGATCATGAAGATCAGCGACACGCCGACGAAGATCAGCGCGAAGGCGAGCTGCGAGCCGAAACGCGTCTGGTCGAGCTGGCGATAGTCGGCGACCGCCTCCTTGGCCTGACGCAGCGGCCCCAGCACCTTCGGATCGAGCGGCCGGGTGATGTAGAGGAACTGGTCGTTCCAGCCCTCGAGCTTGATGATGACGCCGACCTGATTGGTCTGGCCGGGGGTGATGACGACCGGCTCGCCGTCGTCGGCCTGGGCGAAGGCCTCGGGCGGTGGCATCTGGATCTCGGCCCAGTCCGAGACGATGACGGTCCGGGTCAGCACCGTGCCGTCCTTCTCCAGGATGAAGGCCGCGGGCAGGCCGCGGACCTGCGCCTGCGCCACCATCACGCCGTCGAAGCGGTCGGGCTCGGTGTCGTAGAGCTCCTTGGCGCGGGCGACGTCGGTCGCCATGGCGATGGCGTCGGAGCGGATGGCGCGGGCGTGTTCGGAGAGATAGGCGTTGCCGACCATCGCCGCGCTGTCGACGATCAGGCGCGTGCGCTCCTCGAACCAGCGATCGAGACCGCGGTCGAGGGTGATCGAGGCGAGCACCGCGACCAGCAGCGCCGGCGCCGCGGCGACCGCGGTGAAGGCGCCGATGACGCGCAGATGCAGCCGCGCCGCCGCCCGGCCGGCCGCCCAGGCCCGCCACAGCCCGACCAGCTCCAGGCCGATCAGCCCGAGCAGCAGGCACATGAAGATGCCGTTGACGACATAGGTCGCGTAGACCGTCTTGGCGGTCGGGACAATCCGCGTCATGCCGGTCAGGATGGCGAAGGACACCACGACGGTGACCAGCGCGGCCACGGTCAGCGCCAGACCGATGCGTCGAACCGGTCGCGAGCGATCGCCCACCGGCACGGCCGTCGCCTTCTGGATGGTCAGAATGGTCTGTTGATCCACGCGCACCCTCGGTCTGGCCGCCCGCTCGCCTCTTGGAGGCCGAGTCGGCGATTGACCTTCCTGTCATCGGTCGGGATTGTTGCCGAATTGCGGCACTGTTGCCACCACGCCACGCTTTTGGACGAAGGCTGCGGCGTTTGGCGTCACGCCCGATGCGGCATCGCGGCGTCCCAGGCGGTCTTCAGCCCGAACAGGACGAAGAGCACGCCGACCGCCCGCGTCACCCCGCCGCGGAAGCGCAGGAAGAGCCGGCCGACCTGCGGCAGCCCCGACCAGGCGACGGTGACGACGTCGCCGATCGCCATGCCGAGCGTGGTGGCGGCGAAGAGCATGGCGGCGCCGGCGAGATCGAGCGACGGCCCCGCCCCGACCGACAGCGCGCCGTACATGGCGAGCGAGAACGGGTAGGCCTTGGGATTGGTCAGGCCGAACATCAGCCCGGCGCGGATCGGCCGGTCGCCGACCACCGTCGTGGCCCCGCCCTCACCGCGCGAGAAGATCGCGCGGAAGCCGAGCCAGACGAGATAGAGGCCGCAGGCGAGCCCGAGCAGGCGGAAGAGATCCGGCCCCAGCCGGCTCGCCCCCATCAGCGCGGCGAGCGCCAGCGCCGACCACGTCATGTCGCCCACCCCGTGACCGAGAAAGAAGGCGAGCCCCCGCCCCCGGCCCTTGTCGGCGGTGATGGCGAGGACCGCGAGCGTCGCCGGACCGGGTGTCACCACGTAGACGATGCCGGCGAGAACGGCGGCGGGAAGGATCGTCCAGTCCATCGTCGTTCTCTCCGGTTCGGTTCAGCGCGACGAGCGGATCACCTGCACGTCGAGATCGCGGATCTTCTTGCGCAGCGTGTTGCGGTTCACGCCGAGCAGTTCCGCCGCCTTGATCTGGTTGCCGCGGGTGGCCGCCAGAGCCGCCGAGATCAGCGGGTATTCGACCTCGCGCAGGATCCGGTGATAGAGCCCGGGCGGCGGCAGGTTGTCGCCGAAGGAGGCGAAATAAGTGGTCAGATGCCGCTCGACCGCCGCCGAGATGCCCTCTTCGCCCGGCTTTTCCTCCGGCGCGGAGACCAGCACCGGCTGGGCGAGTTCGGTCTCGATCACCGAGGTGGTGATGATGTCCTGCGGATAGAGCGCGGCGAGGCGGCGGATCAGATTCTCGAGCTCGCGCACGTTGCCCGGCCAGCGATAGCGGCGCAGGCGGTCGAGCGCCGCCGTCTCGATCTGCTTGGCCGGCAGCCCTTCCTTCTCGGCGAGCGTGAAGAAGTGGCGCACCAGATCGCCGATGTCCTCCGACCGTTCCCGCAGGGGGGGAAGCCGGATCGGCACGACGTTGAGGCGGAAATAGAGGTCTTCGCGGAAGAGCCCCTGGTTGATCAGCTGGCGCAGATCCTTGTTGGTCGCCGCCACGATCCGGACGTCGGTCTTGATCGGGGTGCGGCCGCCCACGGTGGTGTATTCGCCCTGCTGGAGGACGCGCAGCAGGCGCGTCTGGGCGTCCATCGGCATGTCGCCGATCTCGTCGAGGAAGAGCGTGCCGCCCTCCGCCTGCTCGAAGCGGCCGGAGGCGCGGCTGGCCGCACCGGTGAAGGCGCCCTTCTCGTGGCCGAAGAGTTCGCTCTCGATCAGGTCGCGCGGGATCGCCGCCATGTTGATGGCGACGAAGGGCCCGGTGCGGCGCTTGCCGTAGTCGTGCAGCGCGCGCGCGACCAGTTCCTTGCCGGTGCCGCTCTCGCCGGTGATCATCACCGTGAGGTCGGTCTGCATCAGACGGGCGAGGACGCGGTAGATGTCCTGCATCGCCGGCGAACGGCCGACCAGCGGGATGGCATCGCCGTCGCCGTCGACGCGGTCGGGCATCCGCCGGTTCTTCGGCTCGGCGAGTGCGCGCCCGACGATCGAGATCAGCTCCTTCAGGTCGAAGGGCTTGGGCAGATACTCGTAGGCGCCCTTCTCCGAGGCGCGGATCGCCGTCATGAACGTGTTCTGCGCGCTCATCACCACGACCGGCAGATCCGGCCGCATCTTCTTGATGCGCGGCAGGAGGTCGAAGGCGTTCTCGTCCGGCATGATGACGTCGGTGATGACGAGGTCGCCCTCGCCCTGCGCCACCCAGCGCCACAGCGTCGCCGCGTTCGAGGTCAGACGGACTTCGTAACCCGCCCGCGACAGCGCCTGATTGAGCACCGTGCGGATGGCGGCGTCGTCGTCGGCGACCAGAATGTTGCCCGATGGCATGATCGAAGGTCCTCGCCGTTGGTCAGGAGCCGAAGAACGCCCGCTCGTCCCGATGCGCGGTATAGGCCGGCATCAGGATGCGGAAGACGGTCTTGCGGGGCTGGCTTTCGCATTCGACCACGCCGCCGTGGTCGCGGACGATCTTGGCGACCAGCGCCAGACCCAGCCCCGACCCGTTGGTCTTGGTGGTCACGAAGGGATCGAAGAGATGTTCGAGGAGGTCGGCCGGCACACCCGGGCCGTTGTCCTTGACGCAGAATTCGAGCGGCAGCGTCATCTTCTCCTTCGAACCCGGCACCGACAGACGGACGCCGGGACGATAGGCGGAGGTGAGCACGATCTCGCCGTCGGGCGCATCGCCGATCGCCTCGGAGGCGTTCTTGATCAGGTTCAGGAACACCTGCACCAGCTGATCGCGATTGGCGAGCACCGGCGGCAGCGACGGGTCGTATTCCTCGACGATGCGGATCGAGCGGGCGAAGCCCGAGAGCGCCAACCGCTTCACGTGGTCGAGCACGCCGTGGATGTTGACCGCGTCACGCTCGACCGGCCGCTCGTCGGAGAAGACCTCCATCCGGTCGACCAGCTTCACGATGCGGTCGGCCTCGTCGCAGATGAGCCGGGTCAGCGTGCGGTCGTCGTCATCGGCCGACTGTTCCAGCAGCTGCGCCGCACCGCGGATGCCCGACAGCGGGTTCTTGATCTCGTGGGCGAGCATCGCCGCGAGGCCCGTCACCGTGCGCGCCGCGCCGCGATGGGTCAGCTGACGGTCGATCTTGTCGGCCATCGAGCGTTCCTGGAACATCAGGACGACGTACTCGGGCTTGTCGGCGATCGGCGCGGCATAGATGTCGACCATCTTCTCGCCCGGCAGACGCGGGCTCTCGATGTCGACGCGATATTCGCTGACCGGCGCCTGCCGATCGCGCACCTGCGCCACCAGTTCCAGCACCGGCGAGCCGAAGGGCAGGAAATACGAGATCTCGTGCCGCCGCATGAAGGGGGCGGAGGCCTGGAAGAAGTGTTCGGCGGCGTCGTTGGCCGAGACGATGCGTCCCTCGCCGTCGACCGTGATCACCGGATGGGGCAACGCGCCGAGCACCGCGACCGGGGTCGGGTCGGCGGGCGGCTCGCCCGGTTGGCGTGGAACGGTCTGGCTCATGCGGCCCGCCTCTGTGTGCTGTCGCCGAAGATGGCGTGGACATGATCGATCACCGCGGCCGGCTCCTTCGCGGTCAGGAGCGCCCGGCGGGCGGTATCGGTGACGGAGACGCCCGCCCCGGCGACATGCGCGTCGAGGTACCAGGCGAGATGCTTGCGCGCCGCCATCAGCCCGACGCGGACGCCGTGATGGGCGACCATCGCCTCGAAATGTTCGACGATCAGCCTGGTGAGCGCCCGGCCCGTCGGTGCCGCAACCGCCGCCTCGCCGCGCAGTGCACGGGCGACGTCGCCCGGCAGCCACGGCCGGCCGCAGGCGGCGCGTCCGATCATCACCCCGTCCGCTCCGCAAGTCGCCATGGCCGCGCGCGCCGTGTCGATGCCGTCGATGTCGCCGTTGACGATCAACGGCACGTCGATCGCCTCGCGCACCGCGGCGATCGCCGCCCAGTCGGCGGTGCCTTCGTAGAACTGATCGCGGGTGCGGCCGTGGACGGTGACGAGCGACACGCCCTCGGCGACGGCACGACGCGCCAGCTCCGGAGCGTTCATGCTGTCGCGCGACCAGCCGAGCCGCATCTTGAGCGTCACGGGGATGCGATCCGGCGTCGCCGCGCGGACGGCCTTGACGATCGAGATCGCCAGGTCGAGATCGCGCATCAGCGCCGAACCGGACAGGCCGTTGCAGACGCGCTTGGCCGGGCAGCCCATGTTGAGGTCGACGACGTCGGCACCGGCCTCGACCGCCATGATCGCGGCACGCGCCGTCGGCTCCGGCTTGCGGCCGGCGAGCTGGACGACGTGGAGCCCCAGCCCCTCGCCCGCCAGACGCACCGAGGCGTCGACGCCGCCGGTGGTGAGTTCGTCGGACGCGACCATCTCGGTCACCACCACGTCGCAGCCGAATCGCGCCGCGATCCGCCGGAAGGGCAGATCGGTGATGCCGGACATCGGCGCCAGGAAGACGGGAGAGGATGGCAGCAATCCACCGAGCAGGCCCTCGGGGGCCGCCGCGGATGTCGACTCGTCGGAAAGGCCCGACCCGGCCATGCTCATTCGTTGGGCAAAATCGGTCATTGACCACATAGATGGCAGAAAATCGAAGGAGAGCAAGAACCCGGATGAAAAATCTCGGGGGCATTCGCCTCAGGATTGACCGATATGGTGTATTGGCAGGCATGTCGACGGCGCGAAGCTCGCGCGTGAAGCGTCATGCCGTCGCGCCAGAGACCCTTCCAGCGGTTTTGCCGCCCTTCGGAGCGCTCGTTCCCGTGAAGCCCTCGACCGCCGTCCTGATCGTCGCCGCCGGCTCCGGCAGCCGCGCCGCCCGCGCCGATGCCCTGCCGAAACAGTATCGCCCGATCGGCGGCCTGCCCGTGCTCACCCGCACCATTGCCGCCTTCCTCGATCATCCCGCGATCGACGCCGTCGTCGTGGCGATCTCGCCGGAGCACGGCGATCTCTATGCCGAGTCGGTCGCGCGGCTCACCAGTGACGCGCGGCTCCTCCCCCCGGTTCACGGCGGGGCGACACGGCAGATCTCGGTGCGGCGCGGCCTCGAGGCGCTGGCGACGATCGCCCCCGACCGCGTCCTCGTCCACGACGCCGCCCGCCCCTTCGTCTCGGCCGGCGTGATCGATCGCACGCTCGCCGGGCTCGACACCGCCGACGGCGTCCTCGCCGCGGTCGCGGTGGTCGACACGCTGAAGCGGGTCGACGAGAGCGGCCGGATCGTCGAGACGGTGTCGCGCGAGCGCGCCCACGCCGCCCAGACGCCGCAGGGCTTCCGCTGGGCGGCGCTCCACGCCGCCCACGCCCGCGCAGCCGCCGAGGGCCGCGACGACTTCACCGACGATGCCGCCGTCGCCGAATGGGCGGGTCTCGAGGTCCGCGTCGTCGAGGGCGATCCGGCCAACGTCAAGCTCACCACCAACGACGATTTCGCCGCCGCGGAGGCCCGCATGTCGCTCGATCTCTACGCCCGCCTGCCCGATGTCCGCGTCGGCACCGGCTACGACGTCCACGCCTTCGCCCCCGGCGACCACGTGACGCTGTGCGGCGTCGACATCCCCCACGTCGCCCGCCTCGACGGCCACTCGGACGCCGACGTGGCGCTGCACGCGCTGACCGACGCCATCCTCGGCGCGCTCGGCGACGGCGACATCGGTGCTCACTTCCCGCCATCCGATATGACATGGCGCGGCGCCGACAGCGTGATCTTCCTGAAGGACGCGCTCGACCGGCTCGCGAAGCGCGGCGGCATGCTGGCGCACGCCGACGTCACGATCATTTCCGAGGCGCCGAAGGTCGGCCCGCACCGCGAGGCGATGCGGTCGAGGCTCTCCGAGATCTGCGGCGTGACGATCGACCGCATCGGCGTCAAGGCGACGACCAACGAGAAGCTCGGCTTCGTCGGCCGGCGCGAAGGCATCGCCGTGATCGCCACCGCCACCATCCGCCTGCCCGCCTGAGGAGACCGCCCATGCTCGCGCTCGATCCGCTCCTGCCGCTCGCCGCCCGCGTGATCGAGAGGGCGATCGCCCGCGGCGTCATGCTCTCGACCGCCGAATCCTGCACCGGTGGGCTGGTCGCGGGGCTGCTGACCTCGATCGCCGGCTCCTCCGCCGTGGTCGACCGCGGCTTCGTCACCTATTCCAACGCCGCCAAGGCCGACATGCTCGGCGTCGAGCCGCGCCTGATCGAGCGCGTCGGCGCGGTGTCGGAGGAAGTCGCCGTGGCGATGGCGGAAGGCGCACTCGGCCGCACCACGGTCGCCGCCCCGGCGCGCGAGGCGCTCGCGGTGTCGATCACCGGCATCGCCGGTCCCGGCGGCGGATCGGCCGAAAAGCCGGTCGGCCTCGTCCACTTCGCCGCGGCGCGCACCAGCCGCCCGACCCGTCCCGTCGAACGCCGCTTCGGCGATCTCGGCCGTGACGACGTGCGCCTGGCGGCGGCGGAGCAGGCTCTGAAATTGCTCGAAGAATTTCTTCTTGAAGATTGAAATTATTCAATATTGGCAATGTGCGCGATACTTCGAGACGCGGGCCTGCGGCCCGCTCCTCAGCATGAGGCGCTTGCAATTTTTCGATGAAATCCAAAGCGCCTCATGCTGAGGAGGGCGCCCTACGGCGCCCGTCTCGAAGCATCGCGCACCATGGCAACACGCCGCCACCGCACCTCGCATCGGCCCGAAGCGACCGCCTCACGCCCCCTTGGCGACCCGGTCGAAGGCCTGGAGCTTGGCGAGCAGCGCCGGCATGTCCTTCAGCGCCGCCATGTTGGGGCCGTCGGAGGGCGCCCGATCGGGATCCTCGTGGGTCTCGATGAAGAGGCCGGCGACGCCGACCGCCACCGCCGCCCGCGCCAGCACCGCGACGAACTCGCGCTGGCCGCCCGAGGACGTGCCCTGCCCGCCCGGCTGCTGCACCGAATGGGTGGCGTCGAAGATCACCGGGGCGCCCATCGCCGCCATGATCGGCAGGGCGCGGAAGTCGGAGACCAGCGTGTTGTAGCCGAAGGAGGCGCCGCGCTCGGTCAGGAGCACGTTGGGGTTGCCGGCGCCGGTGAGCTTGGCCACCACGTTCTTCATGTCCCAGGGGGCGAGGAACTGGCCCTTCTTGACGTTGATCGTCCGCCCCGTCGCGGCCGCCGCCAGCAGGAGGTCGGTCTGGCGGCAGAGGAAGGCCGGGATCTGCAGGATGTCGACCACTTCCGCCACCGGCGCGCACTGCGCCGCGTCGTGGACGTCGGTGAGAACGGGAAGCCCGAGGCTCTCGCGGATTTCGGCGAAGACCGGCAGCGCACCGGCAAGGCCGACGCCGCGCTGCGCCGTGGCCGAAGTACGGTTGGCCTTGTCGAACGAGGTCTTGAAGACGAGGCCGATGCCGAGCTTCGTGGTGATCTCCTTCAGCGCCGCGGCGGTCTCGAGCGCATGCGCCCGGCTCTCCATCTGGCAGGGGCCGGCGATCAGCGCGAAGGGCGCCGTATTGGAGAAGCGGACGGAACCGACGACGACTTCCGAATTGGGCGACATGGGGCGCTCTCCTCGATCGCGGCGCGATCGGCATGGTCGGGGATCAGGCGTGTTCGGCGAAGACCACGGTCGCGCCGTGGACGTCGGGGACGACCAGCGCCCCGTGACGGCGGCTCGCGGTGAGGCCGCCGGCGACGATCTGGCGCTCGGCCCGGTCGACGGTGTCGACGCCGAAGCGAAGGCCGGCGAAGGTGAGCCTTTCGGGCGTGGCGCGCAAGGCCTCGGCACCGTGGCGGAAGCGGAAGGCCGCGGGCGTCATCACCTCGATCGACCCGCGCGGGGTCGGGATGACGAGGCCGGCGCCGGTCGCGTGGAAGTCGCGCACCCCGGCGAAGGCCGACAGCCCCTCGTGGAAATCGGACGGGTCGGGCGCGACCAGGATCACCGCCTCGAGCCGGCTGGCACCGTTCGGGTGGCGCTGGAACTCCGCCCGCCAGAAGTTCTCGGGGAAGCGCTGGCGGCAGGTGAAGAAGCCCATGTCGGGCTCGCCCGCGTCCCCCGCCCCGGTGAAGCCGGTGAAGGTCAGGTCGAAGCCGACGGGCCGCTCCTCGCCCTCGGGCGACACCGCGACGCGCTCGAAGGCGAAGGGCGCGTATGTGCGCAGCCCCGCCGCGGCGAAGGCGGCGCGATCGACCTCCGGATCGGTACCCTCGAGCACCAGCATCGAGAGCCCCTCGGCGTGGCTTTCGAGGAAGTCGCGATTGTAGGCGCCGAAGGAGAAGGCATCGCCCGCATGTTCCGGGATCGCCGCGCCGTCGCCGACCGCCAGCACCTCGACGAAGGCGCCGGCGAGCTGGACGAGGCGGTTCTCGGTGCCCCAGGGATGGCGCGCCTTCGGCGTCAGGCGGAAGCCGAGCCGCTCCCACGTCCGGGCGGCGGCATCGAGATCGCGAACCGCGGCGACGACGTGGTCGAGCCCGCGCGGGGCATTGACGGGATGGGACAAGTCCGGCCTCCGGGCGGCGGGTCGGCGCCTCACAGCGCCATGGCGGCGGCGTCGACGATGCCACCGGCGAGCGAGGCGGTACCGAGCATCAGGCCGGTGGCGATCTCGCCGCGTTCGATGCGGGCGGAGACGTCGGAGAGCAGCAGCAGGCGGAAGAACCAGTAGACGACCACCTGCACGACGATCGCCACCAGCCCCCAGACGATGAAGACGAGCAGCGTCGCCGAATGCTGGGCGGCGACCGCCAGCGGAAGCGTGTAGCCGATCATCGACCCGGCGAAGGCGGCCGCGGCGGCGGCGTTGTTCGCCCGGATCAACGCCATCTCGTCGTGCGGCGTCGCCAGCATGTAGATCGCGGCATAGACCGCGATCAGGCCGATCGAGATCCCGATCCAGATCAGGAAGGCAGGGAGCCCGGCGAGGCTCTCGGTGATCGGCGTGAAGTCCATCGCTTGCCTCCCTGAGGATCGATCAGACGAGCCGGCTCTGCGCCTTCGCCGCCGCGATGAACGACGTGAACAGCGGATGCGGCTCGAACGGTCGGCTCTTCAGTTCCGGGTGGTACTGAACGCCGATGAACCACGGATGATCCGCGATTTCGACCGTCTCGGGAAGCTCGCCCGACGGCGACATGCCGGCGAAGTGAAGCCCCGCCGCCTCGAGCGCGTCGCGATAGGACACGTTGACCTCGTAGCGGTGACGATGACGCTCGGAAATCTCGGTCTTGCCGTAGATCTCGGCGATCTTCGAACCCGGCTCCAGCCGCGCCGTGTAGGCGCCGAGACGCATCGTGCCGCCCAGCGCTCCGCCCTCCTCGCGCTTCTGCAGCTCGTTGCCCTGGACCCATTCGGTCAGGAGGCCGACGACCGGCGCGGCGCAGGGGCCGAACTCGGTCGAGTTGGCGCCTTCGATGCCGGCCATGTTGCGGGCCGCCTCGATCACCGCCATCTGCATGCCGAAGCAGATGCCGAAATAGGGCACGTTCGACTTGCGCGCCCAGGAGGCCGCCTTGATCTTGCCCTCGGTGCCGCGCTTGCCGAAGCCGCCCGGCACCAGGATGCCGTGGACGTGCTCGAGATAGGGCGCCGGGTCTTCCTTCTCGAAGATCTCGGAATCGACCCAGTCGAGCTTGACCTTGACCCGGTTGGCGATGCCGCCGTGGGTCAGCGCCTCGATCAGCGACTTGTAGGCGTCGAGCAGCTCGGTGTACTTGCCGACGACCGCGATCGTGACCTCGCCTTCCGGATTGTGGATCCGGTCGGAGATCTCGTCCCAGCGGTGCATGTCGGGCTCCGGCACCACGTCGATGCCGAAGGCGGCGAGCACTTCGGTGTCGAAGCCTTCCTTGTGATAGGCGGCCGGCACGTCGTAGATCGACTTGACGTCGAGCGCCTGGATCACCGCCGAGGGTCGCACGTTGCAGAAGAGCGAGAGCTTGCGCCGCTCGTTCTCCGGAATGTGACGATCGGCGCGCACCAGCAGGATGTCGGGCGCGATGCCGATCGAGCGCAGCTCCTTGACGGAGTGCTGCGTCGGCTTGGTCTTCAGCTCGCCCGCCGACGGGATGTAGGGCATCAGCGTCAGGTGGACGTAGACGGCGTGACCGCGCGGCAGATCGTTGCCGAGCTGGCGGATCGCCTCGAAGAACGGCAGGCCCTCGATGTCGCCGACGGTGCCGCCGACCTCGATCAGGACGAAGTCGTAGCCCTCGTTGCCGGAAACGACGAATTCCTTGATCGCATCGGTGACGTGCGGGATGACCTGGACGGTGCCGCCGAGGTAGTCGCCGCGGCGCTCCTTGGCGATGATGTCCTGATAGATCTTGCCGGTCGTGATGTTGTCCTGCTTGTTGGCAGGCCGCCCGGTGAAGCGCTCGTAGTGGCCGAGGTCGAGGTCGGTCTCGGCACCGTCGTCGGTGACGAAACACTCGCCGTGCTGATACGGAGACATCGTCCCCGGATCGACGTTCAGATAGGGGTCCAGCTTGCGGAGCCGGACCTTGTAGCCACGTGCCTGAAGGAGCGCTCCGAGGGCCGCAGACGCAAGCCCCTTGCCGAGCGAAGACACCACGCCGCCGGTGATGAATACGTACCGCGCCATGGGATTCGACCATACTTCGGGGGCCACCCGATTCGCGAGTGGGAAAAGTGCGGCCCTGGATCTGTCCACGGAAAGGTCACGAGGACCTTCCAACGAAGAAGGGACCGGAAGACGCTGCGTCACCCGGTCCCGTTCGAGGCGTGCGCCCGAAGGCGCCCCGTCACTTGGCCGGAGCGGGCGTCGGGGTAGCCGGAGCCTGAGGAGCCGGGGCGGTGGAGCCGCCCTTCTGCATCTGGTTCAGCTGATCGAGAATGCCGTTGCCGCCCGCCGGAGCGGCCGGAGCCGCCGGCGCACCCGCCGGAGCGGTCTGCGAGGCCGGCGCGGCGCCGTCGAGGATCGACGACGGCTTGTCGCCGTGACGGCCGGCGAGGATCGCCAGGATCAGCGACGTCGCGAAGAAGCCGGCGCCGAGAATCGCAGTGGTGCGGGTCAGCACGTTGGCGGTGCCGCGCGAGCCCATCAGGCCGCCGCCGCCGCCGCCCATGCCGAGCGCGCCGCCCTCGGACTTCTGCAGGAGCACCACGCCGACGAGCGCGAGGACCAGCATCAGATGAATCACGATGATGACGGTTTCCATCGATTCCGACCGATCTTTCGAACGAACGCGACGACGCCGGGAAAATCCCCCGCGCCGTCTGTTCTGGATTGTTCGGGCGCCGAAGCCGACGCCGCATTTCGACGAGCCTCATACACGATCGCGCCCGCCCGCGCCAGTGACCGAGACGCCGATCCGACCGGCGCTCTTCACGACGCCGTGAAGCGAACGATCACCACGCGTCGCAACCGATTGTTCGACCCGTGACGACGATCCGTCGTCGGCGCGCCGTCTCGTGCGAGTGGTTCGCATGCGTCATGGTCATTCTCGAAGCAAGCGGCCTTCCCCTGGGCCGCACCCTCGGATCAGACGCATCATCGAACGGAGTTGCCCCCATGTCTTTCGCCGACAAGCTCGCCCCCCACGCCCCGAAGGCCCTCGCCGCGCTGCGGGTCGTGACCGCCCTGCTCTTCCTCCAGCACGGCCTCGCCAAGTTCTTCCACTTCCCCGCGGTGAAGATGTTCGAGGGGCTGAACCTCCTCTCCGGCCAGATCTTCTCGATGATCGGCCTCGCGGCGATCCTCGAGGTGGTCGGCTCGGTGCTGATCCTGATCGGTCTCTTCACCCGCCCCGTCGCCTTCGTCCTGTCGGGCTTCATGGCGGTCGCCTATTTCATGGCCCACGCCCCGCAGGGCTTCTACCCGGTCCTCAACGGCGGCGAGCTGGCGGCGCTCTATTCGTTCGTCTTCCTCTACTTCGTCTTCGCCGGCCCGGGCGCTTTCTCGCTCGACGAGAAGCGCGGCTGATCGCAAGAACGATCTCTCCGAAATCCCCGTCCAGAACGAAAGAAGGCGGCCCTCGGGGCCGCCTTCGTCGTGTTCGGTCGATGTCGTCTCGCTCCGGGCACTTCCGTCCCGTTCGGCTTCATGCTGAGGTGCCCGGCGCAGCCGGGCCTCGAAGCACGAAGCCACGACGGGCGGTGCCTCTCGGCCCTTCGCCCTTCGAGGCTCGCTCACGCTCGCACCTCAGGATGAAGGGCCTCCGCGAAGGTCCGACCAGGCGAAGCCGTCGGTCGGACCGCGTCGCGCTCAGAGATACGCCGCGGCGATGCCGAGGAAGTCCGCGGCCTTCAGCGAGGCGCCGCCGACCAGCGCGCCGTTGACGTTGGAGACCGACAGAAGCTCCTTGGCGTTCGACGGCTTGACCGAGCCGCCGTACTGGATGCGCACCTTCTCGCCCTCGGCGCCGTAGAGGCCGACGAGCTTCGCGCGGATGAAGTCGTGGACTTCCTTGACGTCGGCGAGCGTCGGGACGAGGCCGGTGCCGATCGCCCAGACCGGCTCGTAGGCGACGACCAGCGTCGCGCCCGTCATGCCGGCCGGCAGCGAACCGGCGATCTGGGTGCCGACGACGTCGAGCGTGGTGCCCGCCTTGCGCTCGGCTTCCGTCTCGCCGACGCAGACGATGGCGACGAGGCCGGCGCGCACCGCGGCTTCCGCCTTGGCCTTGACGACCGCATCGGTCTCGCCGTGATCGGCGCGACGCTCGGAATGGCCGACGATGACGTAGGTCGCGCCCGCGTCCTTCAGTTGCTCGGCGGCGATGTCGCCGGTGTGGGCGCCGGAGACCTTGGCATGGCAGTCCTGGCCGCCGATCGGGATCGGACCGCCGACCGCGGCGAGACGGGCGACCAACGTCGCCGGCGGGCAGATCGCGAGCTCGACCTTGGCGGCGAGATCCGCGCCGTAGCCGGCGATCATCGCCTCGAACTCCGCGACCGACGCGGTGGTTCCGTTCATCTTCCAATTGCCTGCGACGAGCGGCTTCATGGCGCTCTCCTCGATGTCGATCGTTTCTGCCCCGCGCCGAAGTAGCAGACGCGGCGGCCTCCCCGCAACGGCAGGGTGGCATGCCGATGCCTCACCTCGCGGCATTACGGATGACGAAGGCGTGCGTCACGCGCCCGAAGCCGTCCCCGCGGCGGCGCGGCGGCGGCGTTCCATCTCGCCGGCGAGTTCCTCCGGGTCGCGGCCGTAGTGGTCGACCAGCGACGAGACGCCCAGCGTCGGGTCGCGCGGCAGGCCGGGGAACGAGCGATCCCCGCCCCCTTCGCGCAGATGCACGACGACCGCCGCCCCCGCCCAACCCTCGCCCGCCTCGATCCGTTCGACCTCCGACCAGGCGACCGAGCCACCGAGGAAACCGAGCACGCGGATGCGGAAGCCCTCCGGCGTCAGCGTCAGCGAATTGGCGAAGGGCAGCACCGCCAGCACGATGCCGACGACGGCGAGCCACATCACGCCGACGAGCCACGGCATCAGCGCACTCTTCTCGATGATCGACAGCACGGTCGCGGTGATGGCGATCCCGACGGCGATGCCCATCATCGGCACCCGCCGGACGTCCTCGGCGGCGAGCCGCACGACGGGATGGGCGGACAGATCGGTCGGCTGCATCGCGGGCCTCCGCGGGCGAATCGAGGCCCGAGGATCGGGCGACGAACGCCAGTCTCGCCCGAACCGGCCCCTTGCCCAAGCCCCCCGAAGGTGCGATGCGATCACCCGTCCGCGTCCTCTCGGCGCGGACGACCGTGCCGCCTTGCCACTCGCGACGCGCGTTCCTATGATCCGCCCGCCCGCGCCGGGGGCTCGTCCCGGCGGTTCGAACACGTACCCACGGGACCCACGCCCCCCATGCTCGACGTCCTGCGCCGCGGCGCCTCCACCTGGATTTCCAAGCTCCTCCTCGGCCTGCTGATCGTCTCGTTCGGCGTGTGGGGCATCGCCGACGTGTTCCGCGGCTTCGGCTCGAACACCGCCTATCACGTGGGCAACCGCGAGATCGGCGTCGCCGAGCTCGACCACGACTACAACCGTGAAGTCCAGCAGATCGCGCGGCGCGCCGGCCGTCCCTTCACCAAGGACGAAGCGCTGAAGACCGGCGTCGGCCAGCAGATCCTCTCCCGCATCGTCACCGACGCGACGATCGGCGAGGCGGCGAGGCTGGAGAAGCTCGCGGTCTCCGACGCGACGATCCGCGAGGACATCCTGCGCGATCCGAACTTCAAGAACGCCGCCGGCAGCTTCGATCGCACCCGTTTCGTCGAGCTGCTGCGCTCGAACGGCTGGAACGAGGACATCTACATCGCCCGCCGCCGCTCCGACATGCTGCGCGCCCAACTGCTCGACGGCATGGTCGGCGGTCAGCCGGCGCCGAAGGTGCTGGTCGAAGCGCTCGACACCTTCCGCAACGAGACCCGCTCGATCCGCTACGCCGTTCTCTCGGCCGCCGGGCTCGGCGAGATCGCCCCGCCCGACGAGGCGACGCTGAAGACCTTCTTCACGGATCGCGCCCGCGCCTTCCGCGCGCCCGAGCGCCGCACCCTGTCGGTGCTGGTCCTCGATCCGGCTTCGATCGCCCGTCCCGAGGACGTCTCCGACGACGACGCCAAGGCCGAATACGAGGCCCGCAAGGCCCGCTTCACCGTCGAGGAGAAGCGCCGCGTGTTCCAGGTCCACGTCGCCGACGCCGCTGCCGGCGAGGCCTTCATCGCCGCCGTGAAGGGCGGCAAGGACTTCGAACAGGCCGCCGCCGAACTCGGTCAGAAGGCCGAGGACATCGACTTCGGCCTGCTCGCCCGTTCCGCCTTCGCCGATCCGGCGATCGCCGACGCCGCTTGGGACATCCCGGCCGTCGGTGACCTCTCCGGCGTGGTCGAAGGCAAGTTCGGCCCGGTCGTCCTGAAGCTCGCCGACCGCGTCGCCGGCTCGAGCAAGCCCTTCGCCGAGGTCGCCCCCGAGCTGAAGAAGGAGATCGCCGCCCGACGCGCCGAGAACGACGTTCTGGCGCGTCACGACCAGATCGAGGACGCCCTCGCCGGCGGTGCCAAGATCGAGGAAGTCGCCGCCCGCCTGTCGATGAAGGTCCGCGCCGTGGACGGCGTCGACCGTCAGGGCCGCCTCTCCGACGGCAAGACCGTCGACGGCATCCCCCATTGGGACGACGTGCTGAAGGGTGCCTTCGAGAGCGACGTCGGCGTCGAGAACGACGCCATCGACCTCGGCGGCAAGGGCTTCCTCTGGTACGCGGTGACGAAGATCGACCCGGCCCGCGACCAGACGCTCGACGAGGTCAAGGATCGCGTCGTCGCCGCCTGGAAGACGGAAGAGATCGCCCGCCGCCTCGGCGAGACCGCCAAGTCGCTGGCCGATCGCCTCGCCAAGGGCGAGGACTTCGAGACCGTCGCCAAGTCGGCCGGGCTCGAGGTGAAGACGTCGCCCGCCTTCAAGCGCGCCGAGCCGCCGGAGGGCCTGTCGGTCAAGGCCGTCGCCGCCGCCTTCGCCGGTCCCGAGGGCCACGTCGCCACCGTCACCCTCGAGGGCGGCGACACCATGCTGCTCAAGGTCGCCGACGTGACGCCGCCCGCCTTCTTCGCCGAGAGCGAGGAAGCCAAGACGGCGGCGAGCCGGATCTCCGGTTCGCTGCGCAACTCGCTGCTCGAGGCCTGGCTCGGACAGGTGCGCACCGACATCGGCGTGACCATGAACCCGTCGGTCGTCGACCGCGTCACCGGCCGCATCCGCGACTGATCATCGAGGAAAACCGATGCGCATCGAACCCTCGCTCGAAGCCCTTGCCGAACGCTACGACGCGGGGCATCCGACGGTGGTGTGGACCACGCTGGTGGGCGATCTCGAGACGCCGGTCTCGGCCTACGTCAAGATCGCCCGCGGCCGCGACCACTGCATCCTGCTCGAATCGGTCGAGGGCGGCGCCGTCCGCGGCCGCTATTCGATGATCGCCTTCGACCCGGATCTGGTCTTCCGGGCCAAGGGCGAGGCGGGCGAGATCAACCGTCGCTTCGCCGTCGACCGCACCGCCTTCGAGCCGGTCGAAGGCCGCGCGCTCGACGTCATCCGCACCCTCGTCCACGCCAACGAGTTCGCGATGCCCGAGGGCCTGCCGCCGATGTCGGCCGGCATGTTCGGCTATCTCGGCTACGACATGGTGCGCCAGATGGAGGAGATCGGGGCGCCCAACCCCGACGTCCTCGGCCTGCCCGACGCCATCCTGGTGCGCCCGCGCACCGAACTGGTCTTCGATGCCGTCAAGGACGAGATCTGGGTCGTCACCCGCGTCACGCCGGAACCCGGCGTCTCGGCCGAAAGCGCCCACGCCCGCGCCGTCGACCGCATCACCGCGGTGATCGACGCGCTCGACCAGCCGGTCGACAAGTCGGCCTGGGAAAGCGGCGAGGTCTCGCTCGACGTGCCCATGGTGTCGAACACCACGGCCGACGAATACTGCGCCATGGTCGAGCGCTCGAAGGAGTACATCAAGGCCGGCGACATCTTCCAGGTGGTGCTGTCGCAGCGCTTCGAGGCCCCCTTCACGCTGCCGCCCTTCGCGCTCTACCGCGCGCTGCGCCGGGTGAACCCCGCGCCCTTCCTCTATTTCCTCGACTTCGGCGACTTCTGCGTCGCAGGCTCCTCGCCGGAGATCCTGGTCCGCGTGCGCGACGGCGAGGTCACCATCCGCCCGATCGCCGGCACCCGCCCCCGCGGCAAGACGCCCTCCGAGGACAAGGCCAACGCGGCCGATCTCCTGGCCGATCCGAAGGAACTGTCGGAGCACCTGATGCTGCTCGACCTCGGCCGCAACGACGTCGGCCGCGTTTCCGAGATCGGCTCGGTCAAGGTCACCGACAAGTTCTTCCTCGAGTACTACTCCCAGGTGATGCACATCGTCTCGAACGTGACGGGGCGGCTCTCCTCCGCGCACGACGCGCTCGACGCGCTGGCCGCGGGCTTCCCCGCCGGCACGGTCTCGGGCGCGCCGAAGGTGCGGGCGATGGAGATCATCGACGAGCTCGAGAAGGAGAAGCGCGGGCTCTACGCCGGCTGCGTCGGCTATTTCTCGGCCGACGGCGCCATGGACACCTGCATCGCGCTGCGCACCGCGGTGATCAAGGACGGCAAGATGTTCGTCCAGGCCGGCGCCGGCATCGTGGCGGATTCGGTCCCCGCCTCCGAACAGGCCGAATGCGTCAACAAGGCCAAGGCCCTCTTCCGCGCCGCGGAAGAAGCCGTCCGCTTCGCGCAAGGTGCGAAGCGCGGTCAGTGATATGGGGAAGGGGCAATGTCGTCGAACGATGAGTTAAGCGCCGACATCGCGCACAACCTGTCTCAGGTCAGCTCCAAAGACACACAGACGGCAAGGCGCAACTTGGTCAGATCGTTGACTGCATATATAGAATATGCGCTGTCGGATTGGAAAATGTATATCCCACCAGGATCGCAAGAAGATCTTAGCGAACTCGACAGTGCAATTTTAGACGACCACATTATTCATATTACAGACGATGGTGAAAAGAGACGCGCAAAACTCAAGGTCCCAATACGGGGTCGGATAGTCGCCAAACTCAAGATCATAGAAAAGATCATCGGCAACAATGAGAGCGATATAAGCAAGGGTGACATTAAGAATATTGATGAATTATTTAAGATAAGAGATTTGATAACCCATCCAAAGCCACACTCGGATATAAGTATATCCGATGAGGATTTTGACAAATGCATAACATCTGCATATAGATTTTTTGGGAAATATACAACAATAAATGAAAAACTAATTGAAATGTCAAAAAGAGAGTTGGAATTCATAAGAAAAATAGTCGGGCACAAAGAAGAATAGAAATCATATCCATGCGAGACTTCGAAACAAAAATTCTCCTTCAATCACGTCTCGTCATTTGGTCAGGCGCAGGGCGCTGGTGATCTGGGTGACGATGCTCGACATCGCCGCCTGGATCGCGGGGCCGTTGTCGGCGGAGAAGTACCAGCTCGACGACGTGGCACAGGTCTTCAGCGTCGGCGCGAGCGACGACGCCAGCGGCGCGACGATCTGATTGTACTGCGCATCGCCCGTCACCGAGGGATAGGTCGCCTCGATGGCGATCAGCGTCGCCCCCGTCCCCTTGAGCGTGGTGCAGGCCGGGCCGTAGTCGAGATCGGTCGACCGACCGTAGGTGGTTCCGGGCGCAGGCAGATCCTCGATGCCGTCGGTGATGAAGACGACGTAGGTCTTGCGCGCCGCGGCACTGCTGCCGTCGCCGACGTTGGTCAGCGCACTCTTCACGGACCCGAGCGCGCTCGACGTCTGCGTGTAGCCCCAGTTGGAAGCGGCATTGCCGATCGCCTCGATGTCGATCGTCGCCGCCTTCGTGGTCGCCGCCGTGATCGACGCCGTGCTCGACTGCAGCGTCGAGAAATTCGTCCCGTAGGTGTAGATCGCGAAGCGCGAATCCGCCCCGGCCGAGGTCAGCGCCGGCGACAGCGAGCTGAAGAAGGTCTGGATCGCGGTGTTCACGTAGTCGATCTTCAGCTTGACGCCGTTGTTCTTCGCCACCACCCGATAGTCTGTCTTCGAATAGTAGTGATTGGGGTCGTGGCAGGCGAAGGCGCAGTAGCCGTATTTCGATCCGCTCTGGAGCTTGGAGATGTCGCTCGACGTACCGCCGATCGCCATGGACCCCGAGACGTCGACGAGAAAGACGAACTGGTAGTATTTGACGGAACTGCCGGTCTGGGCGCTGGAGCCGATCGCGATGTCGACCTTGTCGAAGCCGCCGAGCCCCATCAGCCTGGTGGGAACCGATGCCTTGACGGACAGGTCGGTGGTGAAGGTCTGGCCGGCGACCGCCGTCGTGGTGACGGTGAGCGTCGGCGTCCCCACGAAGACGGTGGAGCCGAGATTGTTGGTGAAGGCCGTCTGAGCCGTGGAGGCGGCGAGCGTCTTGGCTGCGGCTATGTTCGACGTCGTCCATCCGCCGTTCTGGTCGATGTAGACCGCCGCCGCGCGCGATGCGGCGAGCGCCGCCGAATCGGCCGCGGTCTGGGCCTTCGAGCGGGCCGACATCACGAAACCGAAGTCGATCACGATGCCGACCGCGAGGAGCATGCCGATAAGCGCCGCCGCGAACATCATCGCGACCGACCCCCGCGCGTCGCGCCCGAAGGCTCGCAGCATGCCGACGACGGATTCGACCATGTCGCATTCCCTTTTCGACGCCACCACGCGCGCCCTCGAGGCCGACGATCATCCACCGCATTTCTTGAATTTCAGTTGAACGCGCCCGACGATCGTTCTTCGATCGACGTTTCCGCCCGCCGTCACTTCCCCGCCCCTCCCCCGCCCTTCGCCGCACAGGCCACCTCGGCGCGGGCGGCGAGGTCGGGGAGCTTCCGCTCGGCCAGCCACACACGGAGTGGTTTCGCGACGGCGGATTCCGGCAGGGGCGGCCGAACGAGGGCGCAAGGGTCGAAGCCATGATCGAGGAGAAGTCCGACGAACGCACCCAGATCGGAGCTCTGTCCCGAACGGACGACGTCGACGGCATGATACCCCCGATGATCGCGACCGTCGGCCGAGGCGCCGTGATCGAGGAGCTGTGCGAGGCGCGCCGGATCGGTATACCGTCCCGCCTCGACGATCGGCAGCCTGCCGTCGGCGTCGCGTCGGTTCGGATCGGCCCCCGCCTCGAGAATGACGGCGAGCGTCTGCGGAGAGACGGCACGCGTCGGCGGCGAGTCGAAGGCGAGCGTGAGAAGCGTGTGTCCGGCGATCTCGGTCTCGACCGCCCCGTCGTGGCGGAGCAGACGGCGCAACAGCGCTTCCGGCCGATCCAGTTCGAGAGCCACGGCGAAATGGTCGGCAAGGTCGCCGATGCCGAGGGTGTCCTCGATCCATACGCCGACATATCTGAACCGGTCGGGGTACTCCTCGGCGAAGCGATCGATGGCGAGGATCGCAGCGATTGCGACGCCGGCCAGGGCAGCGAGCGAAACGAGCGCGTAGGTGGCCATGCGCGGCAGTCGTCCGATCATGGCGCGCGAACTCCCGGGGACGTCACCGAACAGCGACATCGGATCACCTCTCGGTTGCATGATGCCACCATTGTGCCGGCGATTTCAAAGGGTGCGGAAAAGTCGCACCTCTCTCCCCGCGACGCGATCCGGCCGTCGCGGCGGTGCGCGAGCCGCACCCTCGTGCGTGACAAAGCCGCCCTCCCCGGCTATCTCTCGACCACGTTCATTGCCGGGGCATCGGGCCGCATGTTTCTCGTCGTCGACAACTACGACAGCTTCACCTGGAACCTCGTCCATCTGATCGGCGCCGAGGGCGTCGAGCTGAAGGTCGTGCGCAACGACAAGATCACCGTCGACGAGGTCGAAAAACTCGATCCCGAAGGCGTCATCCTGTCGCCCGGTCCCTGTACGCCCAACGAGGCCGGCATCTGCCTCGAGACGATCGAGCGGCTCGGCGCCCACATGCCGATCTTCGGCGTCTGCCTCGGCCATCAGGCGATCGGTCAGGCCTACGGCGGCAAGGTCATCCGCGCCCCGCACCTGATGCACGGCAAGACCTCGACCATCCGCCACGACGGACGCGGCCTCTTCCGTGGCCTCAATGCCGACTTCACCGGCACCCGCTATCACTCGCTGATCGTCGAGCGCTCGAGCCTGCCGGCCAGCCTCTCGCCGGTGGCCTCGTCGGACGACGGGCTGATCATGGGCCTGATGCACGTCGAGCACCCGGTCCACGGCGTCCAGTTCCATCCCGAGTCGATCGCCTCGGAGAACGGCGCCAAGCTCGTCCGCAACTTCCTCGAGATCGCCCGCGACTTCAACGATCGCACCCGCGACCGCCGCGCCGCCTGAACCGTCCGGAGCCCGTAGTCCCATGACCGATCTGAAGGCCCTCATCGCCAAGGTGGCGACCGGCGCCAGCCTCACCCGTGCCGAGGCCCGCACCGCCTTCGACGTGATGATGTCCGGCGAGGCGACGCCCGCCCAGATCGGCGGCTTCCTGATGGCACTGCGCGTGCGCGGCGAGACGGTCGACGAGATCACCGGCGCCGTCGAGGTGATGCGCGAGAAGATGCTGCGGGTCGAAGCCCCCGCCGACGCCATCGACATCGTCGGCACCGGCGGCGACGGCTCCGGCTCGTGGAACGTCTCGACCGCCTCCGCCTTCGTCACCGCCGCCTGCGGCGTGCCGGTCGCCAAGCACGGCAACCGCGCGCTCTCGTCGAAGTCGGGCGCCGCCGACGTGCTGATCGGCCTCGGCATCAAGATCGACCTCGCCCCCGCCGACATCGCCCGCTGCGTCCGCGACACCGGCGTCGGCTTCATGTTCGCGCCGTCGCATCACTCGGCGATGAAACACGTCGGACCGGCCCGCGTCGAACTCGGCACCCGCACCGCCTTCAACCTGCTCGGACCGCTGTCGAACCCGGCCGGCGTCAAGCGTCAGATGACCGGCGTCTTCGCCCGCGCCTGGATCGAGCCGATCGCCCAGTCGCTCGCCGCGTTGGGCTCGGAAGCCGCCTGGATCGTCCACGGCTCCGACGGGCTCGACGAGATCACCGTCACCGGCGAGACCCATGTCGCCGAACTGAAGGCCGGCAAGATCACCACCTTCGTGGTGTCGCCGGAGGCCGTCGGCCTGCCGCGTCACCCCGCCGAGGCCCTCAAGGGCGGCGACGGCGCGCACAATGCGGCGGCGCTGCGCGCCATGCTCGACGGCGCGCCGGGTGCCTATCGCGACATCGTGCTGATGAACACCGGCGCGGCGCTGGTCGTGGCGGGCAAGGTGGCGACGCTCGCCGAAGGCGTGACCCGCGCCGCCAAGGCGATCGACGACGGCTCGGCGCGGGCGCGTCTCGATGCCCTCGTCATCGCCTCCAACGTCTGAGAGCGACGATGGCCGACATCCTGAAGAAGATCGAGCTCTACAAGCGCGAGGAGATCGCCGCCGCCAAGGCTGCCGTCTCCGAGGCCGAGCTGCGTGCCCGCATCGCCGACGTCGACGCCCCGCGCGGCTTCCTCGCGGCCCTCAGGGCCAAGAAGGCCGAAGGCAAGCGCGGTCTCATCGCCGAGATCAAGAAGGCGAGCCCGTCGAAGGGGCTGATCCGCCCGGACTTCGATCCGCCGGCCCTCGCCCGCGCCTACGAGGCGGGCGGTGCCGCCTGTCTCTCGGTCCTGACCGACACGCCGTCGTTCCAGGGTGCGCCGGAGTATCTGACCGCGGCGCGTGCCGCCGTGTCGCTGCCGGCGCTTCGGAAGGACTTCCTGTTCGAGCCCTATCAGGTGCTCGAGGCCCGCGCCTGGGGCGCCGACTGCATCCTGATCATCATGGCCTCGCTCTCCGACGACGAGGCGAAGGCCCTCGAGGACGCGGCCTTCGAACTCGGCATGGACGTGCTGGTCGAAGTCCACGACGAGGAAGAGACCGAGCGCGCGCTGCGCCTCGCCTCGCCGATGCTCGGCGTCAACAACCGCAATCTCAAGACCTTCGAGGTCTCGCTCGAAACCTCCGAACGGCTGGCGAAGCTCGTTCCCGACGACCGTCTGCTGGTCGGCGAGAGCGGCATCTTCACCTCGGCCGACTGCGCCCGGCTCGAGGCCGTCGGCATCTCGACCTTCCTGGTCGGCGAGAGCCTGATGCGCAAGGCCGACGTGACCGCTGCCACCCGCGAACTCCTTGCAAGGTGATCCCATGACCGCGCCCGGCTCCCGCCTCACCCATGTCGACGAGACCGGTGCGGCCCACATGGTCGACGTCGGCGACAAGGCCGAGACGACCCGCACGGCGGTGGCCGAGGCGACCGTGACGATGAAGCCCGAGACGCTGGCGCTGATCCTCTCCGGCAACGCCAAGAAGGGCGACGTGCTGGCGGTCGCCCGCATCGCCGGCATCATGGCGGCGAAGAAGACGCACGAGCTGATCCCGCTCTGCCATCCGTTGCTGCTGACCAAGGTCACCGTCGATCTCGTCCCCGACGAGAGCCTGCCGGGGATCCGGATCACCACGCTCGCCCGCGTCAAGGGCCAGACCGGCGTCGAGATGGAGGCGCTGACGGCGGCCTCGGTCGCGGCGCTGACGGTCTACGACATGGCCAAGGCGGTCGATCGTGGCATGGTGATCGGCGGCGTCCGCCTGCTCGAGAAGTCCGGCGGCAAGTCCGGCGAATGGAAGGCCGAGTGATCCCATGGCCCTGACCCCGGTCGACGACGCGCTGACGCGCCTCCTGTCCGACGTTTCGCCCGTCGCGGTCGAACACGTCGCGCTCGCCGCCGCCAACGGCCGGGTTCTCGCCGCAGACCTCACGGCGCGCCGCACGCAACCACCCTTCACCGCCGCCGCGATGGACGGCTGGGCGCTCGCCGCGCGCGACGCGACCACCCCCGGCGCCCGTCTGACGATCGTCGGCGAGGCCGCTGCCGGCCATGCCCACGACCGGCCGCTCGGGGCCGGCGAGACGATCCGCATCTTCACCGGCGCGCCGATGCCGGAGGGTGCCGACACCGTCGTCATGCAGGAGCACGCGACGCGCGACGGCGATCACGTCGTCTTCGCCGCCGCCGCCGCCCCCGGCCGCCACGTCCGCGCCGCCGGCATCGACTTCCGCGAGGGCCAGCCGATCCTTTCCGCCGGCACCCGGCTCGACTGGACCAATCTCGGCCTCGTCGCCTCGTCGAACCATGCCGAGGTGCCGGTCCGCCGCCGCCCGCGCGTGGCGATCCTGGCGACCGGCGACGAGCTGGTGCCGCCCGGCGCCGTGCCCGGCCCCGACCAGATCGTCGCCTCCAACGGCTACGGCATTGCCGCACTGGTCGAGGACGCCGGCGGCATGATGATCGATCTCGGCATCGTCCGCGACGATCTCGCCGCCACCCGTGCCGCCATCGCCGGCGCCTTCGCCGCCGAGATCGACGTGCTGGTGACGCTGGGCGGCGCCTCGATGGGCGATCACGACCTCGTCCACCGCGCGCTCGAGGCCGAGGGCGTCGCCTTCGACTTCTGGAAGCTGGCGATGCGCCCGGGCAAGCCGCTGATGTTCGGCCGCCGCGGTCCGATCCGCGTCCTCGGATTGCCGGGCAATCCCGCCGCTTCGCTGGTCTGCGGCCTGCGCTTCGTCGCGCCGCTGGTCGCCGCTCTGGCCGGCCGCGGCGCCGCCGGTCTCGCCCGCGAGACCGCGATCGCCGGCCGCGCCATGCCCGCCAACGACGAACGCGCCGACCATCTGCGCGCCGCACTGCGCCACGACGCCGAGGGCCGGCTGGTGGCGATGCCGCTCGACAGTCAGGATTCCTCGCTGCTCTCGCGCTTCGCCGACGCCGACGCGCTGATCGTCCGGCCGATCCACGCCCGCGCAGTCGAGGCCGGCGAACCGGTCGAGATCATCCGTCTGCGTCACGTCTGAGGGCGCTCAGCGCCCGTTGGCGACCGACGGATGGACCATCGCTCGTCTTCGATCGGCGAGCGCCGGAACCTTCCTCCCGAAGAGCCGAGACCCGGCCCATGCGCCGCGCCGTACAGGTCGGCGCACGCGCCGCCGCATCGCCCTCCCGGCTCATGCGGAGCCCCGTCGCTCGCCGTTCGCGGCGATCGGAACGACGGCGAAGCGATCCGCGCGCACGCGGCGAGGCCCCCGAAACCCCACCGTTCACGCTTCCCCCTTGCAGAACATCCGCAGAACGCGTAGCGTGAGTTCGTGATTTGTACCCATCGCGAGTCGCCTGCCGGACCGGCCGAAGAGGCCGGTGGGAGTGCATGGTGCGGACGGGTACGCTCGAGTGCGGGGCTTCTTCGGGGCCCGCGGGGATGGAACATGCCGGGGCGGACGCCGATCGTGTCGCGCCGGCTGGCGAGGGAACGGGGTCATGCTGACGCGCAAACAGTTCGAACTTCTGATGTTCATCCACGAACGTCTGAAGGAGGACGGCGTTCCCCCCTCCTTCGACGAGATGAAGGACGCGCTCGACCTGCGCTCCAAGTCCGGCATCCACCGCCTGATCACCGCGCTCGAGGAACGCGGCTTCATTCGCCGCCTGCCCAACCGGGCCCGCGCGCTCGAGGTGGTGCGTCTGCCGGATTCGATGACGCCCGGCCTCGCCAGCCCCGCCCGTGCGCCGGGCTCGAAGGGCTTCTCGCCCTCGGTCATCCAGGGCACTCTCGGCAAGCCGCGTCCGACCGCGATGCCGGGTCCCACCGGCGAGGAGACGGCGGAGGTCGTGTCGATCCCGGTCATGGGCCGCATCGCCGCCGGCACGCCGATCTCGGCGATCCAGACCTACACCCACGCCATTCCGGTGCCCTTCGATCTTCTCGGCGGCGGCGAGCACTACGCCCTCGAGGTCCGCGGCGATTCGATGATCGACGCCGGCATCCTCGACGGCGACACGGTGCTGATCAAACGCGGCGACAACGCCGATTCCGGCGACATCGTCGTCGCCCTGGTCGACGAGGAGGAGGCGACGCTGAAGCGCCTGCGCAAGCGCGGCGCATCGATCGCCCTCGAAGCCGCCAACCCGGCCTACGAGACCCGCATCTTCGGCCCCGACCGGGTGAAGGTGCAGGGCCGTCTCGTCGGCCTGATCCGCCGCTACTGACGGGCACGCGGGCCGCCGACGGCGCGGACGGTGTCGACCGACGGCGGGAGGACGCCCCCGCGGACGGATTGGGCGTCGCGTCGCGCACGCGGATCACGGGCATCAGCGCAAGGGATCCGCCGTCTCGCCACGCTCGACGGTCTCGGGCGTTTCGTGATCGGGAGTGGCGGATGCGCCGCCGTCCGGCGGATCAGCCGTTACTTCGGCGAGCGCGCGGACGGCGTTCGGATCGCGCGGCGTCCAGGCCCGTGGCGTCGCCGGCAGGCTCGGCGTCACGGAGAAGGTGAGACGCGGTCGCGGCTGTGATGTTTCGCCGGTGATGGCCGATGGCGGCGACGCTTCTTCGACGGCGGTCGGAGGCGTCGGACCGTTTCCTCGCGCACTGCCGTCGCTGTGGGCTTCGGCAACCGGCTGCCGCAGGTCGGGATCGCCGTCCCGACCCTCCGGCGCGGCATCGTCCGTCGGATCGAGGCCGACGATCGATCGCCTCGTCTTGCCGGCGGACGCCTCTCGCCCGAGCGCTCCATCCACCCCCACATCGGCCGGTTCTACGCCGTCGGGCTTCGCCGCGGATGCCACGTCGATCGTCACCGCGCCGGTCTTCGCCCGGGCCACGCGGTCGAGCACCAGGCTCGTCGCGGCGCAGCCCGGCGGGGCGGCGAGTGCCGAGATCACGATGTCGGCGCGGCCGCAGTCCTCGACGAAGCCGCGCGGATGGCGCACCACCACGACCCGCAGGGGCAGACGCCCCGCGGTGGGCGCCGTTCCGCCTGCGTCGCCGCCCGTCGCCTCGTCTCCCCGGACGAAGGCACAGCCGATCGCGTCGCAGCGCCAGCCGTCGGCGATGCCGGGCGACCTCGGATCGCGCGCATCGGCATCGGCGGCGAGCCAGATCGCCGTGTCGAAGGCGTCGTCCTTCGTCGCCAGCACGTGCAACCGTCCGTCGTCGCCGCGCACCGCGACCGGCGAGCCGTGGCGGCCGATCATCACGTCGGCCCGCGGCCCGCAGCCTAGGAGGACGATCGACAGCACGCCCGGCACGAGGCCGAAGAGGCGGATCCTCGAGCGCCACAACGACAGCCACAGCACCGCGGCGACGCCGAGCGGCATCGCCGCCCAGTGCGGCGTGCCAAGCAGGCCGCTGCCGCCCGGCAGCGCCGAGGTCCAGCGCCCGACCGCCACCATCCAGTCGACGCCGAGCCCCATCACCCACAGCGGCAGCGCCTCGAGCCCGAAGGGCATGGCGAGAAACGCGACGACGGCGGCCGGCATCACCGCCATGCCGACGACCGGCAGCACCACCATGTTGGCGAGGATCGAATAGGGCGCGCCGCGATAGAAGATGCCGGCGATCACCGGCGCGGTGGCGAGACCGGCGATCAGCGAGGAAAAGGCGAGGCCCTCGGCGTGATGCCAGGCGGCGACCAGCGCATGGACGACCGGCCCGCGCGCCTCGGGCCGCGGCGGCCGCGCCGCGACGCGGATCTGCCACAGGTCCCACGAGGCGACCAGTGCGATCACCGCCAGGAACGACATCTGGAAGCTCGGCTCCATCGCCGATTCCGGATCGAAGAGCAGGATGCCGACCGCCGCCACCGCCACCGTGTGCATGGTGATCGCCGGCCGATCGACGATCACCGCGAGGAGCGCGATCGACACCATGATGTGCGAGCGCAACGCCGCGACCTGCATGCCGGACATCAACAGGTAGAAGGTCGCCGCGACGAAGGCCGCCGCCGCCGCCCATTTGCGGATCGGATGGTCGAGCGCCAGCCGCGGCGACAGCGCCAGCAGCATGCGCAGCACGATCATCACACCGCCGGCGACGAGGCTCATGTGCAGGCCGGAGATCGACACGATGTGGGTGAGCCCGGAGGCGCGCAGCGGCTCGCCGACGCTCTCCGGGATCGCCCGCTGCTCGCCCACCATGATCGCCGCGGCGATCGCCCCGGTGCCGCCGGGAAGCCCGGCACGGACGCGTTCGGCGACGTGGTGGCGCAGATCGCCGATCGGCGCAACGAGGCGATCGAGCCACCCCGGTTCGCCCGCCTCACCCGGATGCGCGCCACCGAGGACGTAACCGCCCGCCCCTCGCCCCTCGAACCACGCCCGCCGGGCGAAGTCGTAGCCGCCGGGCAGCACCGGTCCGTCCGGCGGCTTCAGCCGTGCCTTGAAGGCGATCACGTCGCCCATGCCCGGCGCCGTGCGGCCGCGCGCCAGCGTCGCGGTGACGCGCGCCGGCGTCGTCTCGGGTCCCAGCCCGCCGCCTTCCATGCGCGCGACGTCGACGGTCAGCCGCGTGCCGCCCTTGGCGGTGGCGTCGAGATCGACGACGCGACCGGCGACGGCGACGGTGCGCTCGTGGTCGAGCCGGGGGGCCGCCGCGCGCCACGAGCCGAAGGCGGCGACGAGCCCGCCGGCGATCACCGCGGCGAAGACCACGCGGCCGATCGCCCGCCCACCGCGCCGCCGTGAGACGGCGGCCGATCCGGCGACGACGAGGAAGAGGAGCGCCAGCGCGAGCGCCGACGGCTCGGCCGGCAGGGTGAACCACAGCGCCATGCCGCCGGCGAAACAGGCCGCGAGAAGCGGCGGCGCGGCACCCCGGGCGAGATCGCTCTCCGCCCCGTCGATCAGCCGGCGCAGCGTCTCTCCGAGACGCAGACGCCAGCCGCCGCCCGGAGGCTGCGCGAACCTCCGGTCGTCCTCCGCGCGATCGAGCACGCGCGGGGCGCCGAGGCGCCGCGGGGCTGCGTCGACGGACATGCACGAGGTTCCGGTTCGCTTTGCCGTCCCGACATGCTACACGATCCCGCGTCTGCCGCCATCGCCGCCGCGGGCATCCCCCTTTTCCTCCCGATCGGACCCCACCATGGTCGAGACCGTCGTCACCCGCTTCGCTCCCTCCCCCACCGGCTACCTCCACATCGGCGGTGCCCGTACGGCGCTGTTCAACTGGCTCTGGGCTCGCCACACCGGCGGCCGGATGCTGCTGCGCATCGAGGACACCGACCGGGAACGCTCGACCGATGCCGCCATCGACGCGATCCTCGACGGTCTGCGCTGGCTGGGCCTCGAGGGCGAGGGCGAGCCGATCTTCCAGTTCGTCCGCGCGAACCGTCACGCCGAGGTGGCGCTGGAACTGCTCGCCAAGGGCGGCGCCTACAAGTGCTGGGCGACCCAGGCCGAGCTCGAGGAGATGCGCGAGACCGCGATGAAGGAAGGCCGCCCGCCGCGCTACGACGGCCGCTGGCGCGATCGCGATCCCTCCGAGGCGCCCGCCGGCGCGCCCTACGTCATCCGCCTGAAGATGCCGCAGGAGGGCGAGACGGTGGTCGACGACCTCGTCCAGGGCAAGGTCACCTTCCGCAACGACGTGCTCGACGACTTCATCCTGCTGCGCTCGGACGGCACGCCGACCTACATGCTGGCCGTGGTGGTCGACGACCACGACATGGGCGTCACCCACGTCATCCGCGGCGACGATCATCTGACCAATGCCGCGCGCCAGAGCCAGATCTATCGCGCCATGGGCTGGACCGTGCCGGCCTTCGCCCACATCCCGCTGATCCACGGCGCGGACGGCGCCAAGCTCTCCAAGCGCCACGGCGCCCTCGGCGTCGATGCCTATCGCGCCATGGGCTACCTGCCGGAAGCGCTGAAGAACTATCTCGCCCGTCTCGGCTGGTCCCACGGCGACGACGAGATCTTCTCGATGGAGGACGCCGTCGGCTGGTTCGAGGTTTCGGACATCAACAAGGGCGCCGCGCGCTTCGACTTCGCCAAGCTCGAGAACCTCAACGGCGTCTACATGCGCCAGACGAGCGACGACGACCTGTGGGCGGCGTTCCGTGCCTTCCTGCCCCACACCGAGGACGGCCGCGCCCTGCTCGACAAGCTCGACGACGCCCTCGAGGCCAAGATCCGCAAGGCCATGCCCGGCCTGAAGGAGCGCGCCAAGACGCTGGTGGAGCTGCTCGACGGCTGCCGCTTCATCCATGCCGCCCGGCCGCTGCCGATGGAGGAGAAGGCCGCCGCCCTCCTCGACGAGGCCGGCCTCGCGGTGATCGCCGCGCTGGTGCCGCGCCTCGAGGCGGTCGCCGAATGGTCGGCGGAAGCGACCGAGGCGGTCGTGCGCGCCCATGCCGAGGAAGCCGGCCTCAAGCTCGGCAAGGCGGCCCAGCCGCTGCGCGCCGCGCTGACCGGACGCACCACCTCGCCGGGCATCTTCGACGTCCTGGCGGTGCTCGGACGCGATGAGACCATCGCCCGTCTGCGCGATCGGCTTGCCGCCTGAGACCCGGTCGCGGAGGGCTCCGCGCCGATGACGAAATCGCGAGGCCGCGCCGCCCGACGGAGCGGCCTTCGCATGTGCGAGAACAGACTTCTCTCGACCCTGCAAGGGGTTGACATGATACTTCTTTGAGCTGTTTCTGCACCGCCTCATCCGTAGGAAGTGCTTGTCGACCCGGGAGGAATGGGCTACGCCTCCTACCCGGACGCACGGACCGAGACAAATCGTCTCGCCTTTCCGTCCGGTTCCTTCGAATCGGTTGGAAAGTCACGTGCCACTGGGTGATCTTCCGCGTTCGGGGGTAACTGCATGAGCGACAAGTCTGCCACTCTCAACTTGGGCGAAAAGTCCGTATCGTTCCCGGTCAAGTCCGGAACGATCGGTCCCGACGTCATCGACATCACCAAGCTCTACGGCCAGACGGGTGCCTTCACCTACGACCCGGGCTTCACCTCGACCGCCTCGTGCGAATCGAAGATCACCTACATCGACGGCGACGCCGGCGTGCTGCTGCACCGCGGTTACCCGATCGACCAGCTGGCCGAGAGAGGCTCGTTCCTCGAGACCTGCTACCTGCTGCTCTACGGCGATCTGCCGACCAAGACCCAGTTCACCGACTTCCAGGGCCGTGTCTATCGTCACACGATGGTGCACGAGCAGATGATGAAGTTCTTCACCGGCTACCGTCGTGACGCCCACCCGATGTCGGTGATGGTCGGCACCGTCGGCGCGCTGGCGGCCTTCTATCACGACAGCCTGGACATCGCCGATCCGCACCAGCGCATGGTCGCGTCGATCCGCATGATCTCCAAGATGCCGACCATCGCGGCGATGGCCTACAAGTACTCGATCGGCCAGCCCTTCGTGTACCCGGACAACTCGCTCGACTACACGTCCAACTTCCTGAAGATGTGCTTCTCGATCCCGTGCGAGGAGTACAAGGTCAATCCGGTCCTCGCCAAGGCCCTCGACCACATCTTCATCCTGCACGCCGACCACGAGCAGAACGCGTCGACCTCGACGGTTCGTCTCGCCGGTTCGTCGGGCGCCAATCCCTTCGCCTGCATCGCGGCCGGCATCGCCTGCCTTTGGGGCCCGGCGCACGGCGGCGCCAACGAGGCGGCGCTGCAGATGCTCCAGGAGATCGGCACCGTCGATCGCATCCCGGAATACGTCCGCCGCGCCAAGGACAAGAACGATCCGTTCCGTCTGATGGGCTTCGGCCACCGGGTCTACAAGAACTACGACCCGCGCGCCAAGATCATGCAGAAGACCTGTCACGAGGTCCTCGGCGCTCTCGGCATCAAGGACGATCCGCTGCTGGACGTCGCCGTCGAGCTCGAGAAGATCGCGCTGCACGACGAGTACTTCATCGAGAAGAAGCTCTACCCGAACATCGACTTCTATTCGGGCATCACGCTGAAGGCGATGGGCTTCCCGACCTCGATGTTCACCGTGCTGTTCGCGCTGGCGCGCACCGTCGGCTGGATCGCGCAGTGGAAGGAAATGATCGAGGACCCGCATCAGAAGATCGGTCGTCCGCGTCAGCTCTACACCGGCGCCCCGATGCGCGACTACGTCGACATCGAGAAGCGCGGCTGATCGCGCAGCGATCGACCGGAACACGAACGGACAAGGGCGCCCTCGGGCGCCCTTTTTCGTCGTGGCCTGGGATGACTCGGCAACCGAGCGACCGCGCGTGCGGACATGCGAACGCCGCCGCCTCGATCCGAGACGGCGGCGCGCGGGAAGCCCTCCCTCAGTGCAGGATCTGGCTGAGGAACAGCTTGGTGCGCTCGTGGCGCGGGTTCGCGAAGAAGGCGTTGGGCTCGTTCGCCTCGATGATCTGCCCGGCGTCCATGAAGATCACCCGGTCGGCCACCTGGCGGGCGAAGCCCATCTCGTGGGTGACGCAGAGCATGGTCATGCCCTCGTTGGCGAGGCCGACCATGGTGTCGAGCACCTCCTTGACCATTTCCGGGTCGAGCGCCGAGGTCGGCTCGTCGAACAGCATGATCTTCGGGCTCATGCACAGCGAGCGGGCGATCGCCACGCGCTGCTGCTGGCCGCCGGAGAGCTGGCCGGGGTACTTCAGCGCCTGCTCGGGGATGCGCACGCGCTTGAGATAGTGCATGGCGATCTCTTCGGCGTCCTTCTTGGGCATCTTCTTCACCCAGATCGGCGCCAGCGTGCAGTTCTCGAGAATGGTCAGGTGCGGGAACAGGTTGAAGTGCTGGAAGACCATGCCGACGTCGCGGCGGATCTCGTCGATGCGCTTCAGGTCCTCGGTCAGCTCGATGCCGTCGACGACGATGCGGCCGGCCTGATGCTCCTCGAGCCGGTTGATGCAGCGGATCATCGTCGACTTGCCCGATCCCGACGGGCCGCAGATGACGATCTTCTCGCCCTTCTTCACCCGGAGATCGACGTCCTTGAGGACGTGGAAGTCGCCGTACCACTTGTTGACGCCGATCATCTCGACGGCGAGGTCTTCGGCGACCGTCGCGTCGGGAGCGGCGAGTTTGGCGTCGGTGTTGCTCATGCGCTTGTCCTCGTCGGGCTCAGCGTTTGTGACCGGTGGCGAGCCGACGCTCCATCCACTGCGAATAGCGGCTCATGCCGAAACAGAAGACCCAGAAGGTCGCCGCCGCCACCAGATAGCCGGTGGTGCCGGTCGACGGCGACGCCCACAGCGGGTCGGAGCGCGACGACTGGATCATGCCGAGCAGGTCGAAGATCGAGACGATCAGCACCAGCGTCGTGTCCTTGAAGAGCGAGATGAACGAGTTGACGATGCCCGGGATCACCAGCTTCAGCGCCTGCGGCATGATGATCAGGCCCATCATCCGCCAGTAGCCGAGGCCGAGTGCCATGGCGCCCTCGTACTGGCCCTTGGGGATCGCCTGCAGGCCGCCGCGGATCGTCTCGGCGAGATAGGCCGCCGTGAAGATCGAGACGCCCACCAGCGCCCGCAGCAGTTTGTCGACGTCGACCCCGTCCGGCATGAACAGCGGAAGCATGTTCGACGCCATGAACAGCACGGTGATCATCGGCACGCCGCGCCAGAACTCGATGAAGACGATCGACAGCATCCGGACGATCGGCATCTTCGAGCGTCGCCCGAGGGCGAAGAGAATGCCGATCGGCAGCGAGCAGACGATGCCGGTCACCGCCACCACCATGGTGACGAGCAGGCCGCCCCACTGGGTGGTCTCGACCGGCACGAGGCCGAACCAGCCGCCGCACAGCATGACATAGGCGAAGATCGGCAGACCGACGAAGAAGAGGAGCGCGTTCAGGCGCTTGAACGGCACCTTGGGGGTCGCCAGCGGCGCCAGCAGGACGAAGAAGGCGAGGAACACCAGCGTCGCCCGCCAGCGCTCGTCTTCCGGATAGCGTCCGTAGACGAACTGCTTCCAGTAGGCCGAGACATAGGGCCAGCAGGCGCCGGTGCCCTGGACACGGCAGACCGCGCCGTCGTTGCCGGTCCACACCGCACGGATGACCGCGAAGTCGAGGATCGCCCAGATGATCGAGGCGGCGAGCGCCGTGCCGAAGACCGTCAGGATCGCGTCGAAGACCGAGCCGAACAGCCGTTCCTTGACCAGCAGGACGATGCCGCGGGCGGAAACCGGTGCCGGCCGGGCTTCGGCCAGCGTCTCGCGCACGAAGGCGACGTCGGAGGGGGAAATCGAGGTCATCGGTTCACCTCTCCACGATCGCCATGCGGCGGTTCCAGCCGTCCATCACCATGGCGGTGACGACCGACGTGCCGAGATAGATCGCCATCCAGATGACGATGACCTCGATCGCCTGACCCGACTGGTTGAGAACGATGCCGCCGGTCGAGACCAGATCGGGATAGCCGATCGCCACCGCCAGCGACGAGTTCTTGGTCAGGTTCAGATACTGGTTGGTCAGCGGCGGCAGGATCACCCGCATCGCCTGCGGAACGACCACTAGTCGCAGCGTGTGGCCGTTCGACAGGCCGAGCGAACGCGCGGCTTCCGTCTGGCCGTGCGACACGGCGAGGATGCCGGCGCGCACCACCTCGGCGATGAAGCTCGCGGTGTAGATCGCCAGCGCCAGCGTCAGGGCGATCAACGAGGGAATGATCTCGATGCCGCCGGAGAGATTGAAGGTCGACTTCTTCGGCGCCACCAGCGTCAGGTCGAAGCCCGAGGCGGCGAAGGCGAGGAACGGCAGGCCGACGACGAGGCCGATGCCGGTCGACCACACCGGGAAGGCCTGCCCCGTCTCGCGTTGCCGCGCCTTCGCCCAGCGGGCGATCACCCAGGCGGCGAGAAGGCCGAGCGCGATGCCGGCGACGATGCCCGTGCCGGCGAAGCCGCCGAAGCGGAACTCCGGCAGGTAGAGGCCGCGGTTGTTGAGATAGACCCAGCCGGCGATCGGCTCGTAGGACGCCCGCGGCACCGGCAGCACGCCGAGAACCGCGAAATACCAGAAGAAGATCTGCAGCAGCACCGGGATGTTGCGCAGCGTCTCGACATAGGTCGTGGCGATCGAGGAGACCACGAGATTGCGCGACAGCCGGCCGATGCCGACGGCGAAGCCGATGATCGTGGCAAAGAAGATGCCGATGACCGCGACGATCACCGTGTTGGCCACGCCCACCAGGAGCGCCCGGCCATAGGACGCGTCCTTGGGGAAGGAGATCGGCGTCTGGTTGATGTCGAAGCCGGCCGTCGTCGACAGGAAGGAGAAGCCCTGCGCGATATGGCGCTTCTCGAGATTGACGGCGGTATTGTGGATCACGCTCCAGACGATACCCACCACGACGGCGAGCGTCAGCGCCTGAAAGACGATGCCCCGCCATTTCGGATCGTTGTACCAGACGACGCGCGGGGGGACGTCCCCCGTTCCGCCTCGGCGATCAGCCTCGCTTGCGGCCATGTTCCCTCCCCTCGACCAGACACGCGGCCCGTCCCCCGACGGGCGAAGGACCCGCGCCCCCGTCCGAGGGCGCGGGTTCGTCGCGATCAGCGGATCGGCGGCGAATACTGCAGACCACCCTTGGTCCACAGCGCGTTGAGACCACGGGCGATCTTCAGCGGCGTGTTGACGCCGACGTTGCGCTCGAAGACCTCGCCGTAATTGCCGACGTGCTTGACGATCTGGTAGGCCCAGGCATTGGTCAGGCCGATGTCGGCGCCGAAGGAGCCTTCCTTGCCGAGCATGCGCTTGACTTCCGGATTCTCCGACTTGGCCAGCTGCTCGTCGACGTTCTTGCTGTCGAGGCCGAGCTCTTCGGCCTGGACCAGCGCGAAGTAGGTCCACTTCACGACGTTGAACCAGGCGTCGTCACCGGAGCGCACCATCGGGCCGAGCGGCTCCTTGGAGATGATCTCGGGCAGAACGATGTGTTCGTCGGCGTTGACCAGCTTCAGGCGCTCGGCATAGAGGCCCGAGGCGTCGGTGGTCAGCACGTCGCAGCCGCCGGCGTCGTAGGTCTTGACCACCTCGACGTCCTTCTCGAAGGACACGAGCTTGTACTCGAGCTTGTTGGCACGGAACCAGTCGGCGAGGTTGAGTTCGGTCGTCGTGCCGGTCTGGGTGCAGACGGTGGCGCCGTTGAGCTGCTTGGCGGAGGTCACGCCGAGCGACTTGCGCACCATGAAGCCCTGGCCGTCGTAATAGGTGACGCCGGCGAACTTGCCCTGCTTGGTGTCGCGCGACATGGTCCAGGTGGTGTTGCGCGACAGGACGTCGATCTCGCCCGAGGCGAGCGCGGTGAAGCGCTCCTTGGCGGAGAGCGGCGTGTACTTGACCTTGTTCGGGTCGTTGAAGATCGCCGCCGCGACGGCGCGGCAGAAGTCGACGTCGAGACCGGTCCACTTGCCCGAAGCGTCCGAGATCGAGAAGCCGGCGAGGCCGGTGTTGACGCCACACTGGACGAAGCCCTTGGTCTTCACGTCGTCGAGCGTGCCGGCGACGGCGCCGGACACGGATACCGCGAGCGCGACGCCGAAGGTCGCCGCCATGGTCTTCTTATTCATTTGAACCCGCCTGATGGTTGCCGGTCGACCCCGCGGTCGCCGGTGGTGAGATCGGAGCCCCGGAGCGCGTCGTGGCGATCGTTTCGCCGCCGAGCGCTCCCCCGTCTCGCGAAGCACGACTTGTTGGACTAAAGTGTGCCGTCGCGAGCGAACGCGGGGCTCATCACAAACCGATCCTGACGGTCGGTCAAGAGGAAGCTTACGTCGAACTTCGTACTGCGATGCAAAAAATTTACGCTTCCCCGCCCCGGGGAGAACAATTGGACCTTCCCATGCGCGACAGCCGGAATCAGTCACCCGAGGGCGCCCCTCGGGATCACGCCGCGTCTCTTTCCCCCGCCACCCGCCTCACCCACGGTGGTCGCCCCGAGGGTAGCCCCTTCGTCAATCCGCCGGTGATCCACGCCTCCACCGTGCTCTTCGACAGTGTTGCCCAGATGAAGGGCAAGTCGGAGAAGCCGGCGCGCTACACCTACGGCCGTCGCGGCACGCCGACCTCGGAGAGCCTCGAGGGCCTGATCACCGATCTCGAGGGCGCCGTCGGCACCGTGCTGACCCCGTCGGGTGCCTCGGCCTGCGCCACCGCCCTGCTGTCGGTGCTCTCCGCCGGCGATCACGTTCTGGCGATGGACGGCGTCTACGGCCCGACCCGCAACGCCCTCGACGGTATCCTGAAGCGCTTCGGCGTCGAGACGACCTATTTCGACGCCCATGTCGGCGCGAGCATCGTCGACCTCGTCCGGCCGAACACCCGCGCCGTCTTCCTCGAGAGCCCGGCCTCGCTCACCTTCGAGATGCCCGACATCCCGGCGATCACCGGTGCGCTGGACGGTCTCGGCGACGACCGCCCGATCGTTCTGATGGACAACACCTGGGCGACGCCGCTGTTCTTCAAGCCGCTCGACCACGGCGTCGACGTCTCGATCATGGCGGCGACGAAGTATGTCGTCGGCCATTCCGATGCGCTGATCGGCACCATCGCCTGCGGCCCGCGTGCCTGGAAACAGGTCAAGTCGACCCACGGCGACCTCGGCCTGTGGACCGGGCCGGACGACATGTATCTGGCGCTGCGTGGCGCCCGCACCATGGCCGTGCGTCTCGCCCGTCATCAGGAGAGCGCGCTCGCCCTCGCCGCCTGGCTCGAGACCCGGCCGGAAGTCGCCCGCGTGCTCCATCCGGGCCTGCCGTCGCATCCCGATCACGCCGTCTTCAAGCGCGACTTTGCCGGCTCGTCGGGGCTCTTCGCCTTCGAGCTGAAGCCCTGTTCCTTCGAGACGGTGGGTCTGCTGCTCGACGGGCTCGAGCTCTTCGGGCTGGGGTACTCGTGGGGCGGCTTCGAGAGCCTCGCCATCCTCGCCGAGCCGACGTCGATCCGCACGGCGGTGCCGTGGAAGGCTGCCGGTCCGCTGATCCGTCTGCAGATCGGCCTCGAGGACGTCGAAGATCTGAAGGCCGATCTCGCCCGCGGGCTCGACCGGATCGCCGCTCACCTCGGCTGAGGCCGGAGTGCTTCGAGGAGATCCTCGAGCAGATCGAACCATCCGGCCGGGCTGGTGTCCGGCCGGGGCACGAGATTGCCGTCGAGATCGTGCAGGAAGACCAGTCCGCGCGTCGCCAGAGCATGCGCGCAGGCGAGCGTGAAGGCAGCCCCGAGCGCGAAGCCGGCAATGACGTCCGACGGGAAATGCGCACCGAGCCCGATCCGGGTCAGCGCGATGGCGACGCCGAGCCCGAGCGCGAGGCGGCGGATCCGCGGGAAAAGCAGCGCCAGCACGACCGCGCTCGCCCCCGCCGTGGTGGCGTGACCCGAGGGGAAGGCCGCCCATTTCGCGGCGAAGACCGCGTCGTGGATCTGGAAGACGGCATCGCCGACGAGGTGCTCCGGTCGTGCCCGGCCGAACAGGTTCTTGGCCAGCGCCGCGACGATGCCGGAGCCGGCGACCGCGACGAAGACGAAACCGAACGTCGCCGCCGCCTCGAAGAGCCGCGGCTTCAGTACGCGCGGCAGACGCAGTCCGCCGAGGATCGCCAGCGCGATCACCAGCACGCCCGAACCGACCAGCAGCTCGACGCCTTCACCGAAGGAGGTGAAGAAGTCGAGCACGCCGTAGACGAAGCCGCCAGGCGTCGGCACCGGGCGATGGCGCATCAGCGGATCGAAGATCTTGATGGCGGCGAGCGCCGCGACGAGGCCGGTCGCCAGCACCACGCTCGGCCGCTCGATCGCCGGCATGGCGCCGTGGAACGGCACGGCCGGCCGGCGCAGGACATGCCGCGCGCCGCACAGGATCCGGCGCACGATCGTCAGGCCCGTACGGGCTGCGGTCGTCGTGATGGAGCGGAGATCGGCCAATCGTCCCTCGGCGGTCGTGAATGCCGGATCGACCTATCACGTCGCGACGATGGCGCGAAGAGGCTGCGGTGAGAACCGACGGCGCGGCGCGTTCCGCTCAGTGCTCCGGAGGCAACAGCGAGGCGACCGACACCGGCGGCAGACCGTGCGAGGCCTCCTCGCCCGGAACCGGCGGCAGGAGCGGCATGGTGCGTCGGGCGGGGCCACCGGTGCTCGACACCGGAACGATCGGCTGCGGCGCCGGGGTCGCGGCGATCGGCGAGACGTAGTCGGAATCGAAATGCGACACGCTGCCCGACGAACATCCACCGAGGAGACCGGCCGTACCCGCCAGAAGACCGGACGCCAGGAGGCGCATGCGGAGTTTGGAAAGCGACATGACGATATCCCTGCGGTCGACGGAGAGGCGCCGCGCCTGCCCGCCTTCGTGGAAAGACGATCGAGTGCCGAACATTCGACGGATCGAATCAAGAAGTCGTTAATCTCTGGCCGGCGCGCGCTACCATCTGATCGATTGGTTGACCGAATCTGAACGCGGTCCCCGCCGCACACCGAAACGTGAACCCTCGGGCTCGAGGGCGGCTGCTCTCGGCTGAAAGTTTCATGCAAAATGTGTAATATGCGGGCGCGTTCTTGTTCCATGTCAAAGAAGCCCCCCGCCGCCTCGTGCGAGACGGTTCGGCGGCGGACGCGGAAAATCGGCTCCGCCGGAACGAAAGTGACCATATCGGGCCGACGGCCCAGCTGAGGATCGTTGTCGATGTCGAAGACGCGCAAGTCGATGGCCATCGTGATCGCCGGCAGCGGCGGCACCGGCGCCATCACCGCCGGCAGCACGCTGCTGGCGACGGCCGCCCGGGCCGGCCTCCACGGCCTGATGACCAAGCTCTCGGGCGCCCAGGTGCGCGGCGGCGAGGCGGCGGCGTTGATCGAGATCGGCCTCGATCCGATCGAGGCACAGCCCGATCGCTTCGACGCGCTGATCGCGTTCGACTGGCAGAACATCGACCGCTTCGCCCCCGAGATCCCGCTCGACGCCGACAGCATCGTCTTCTCCGATCCCAAGGCGGGCGACGTGCCGCCGGTGATCGCCGCGACCGGCGCCCGCATCGTCGTGCTGCCGATCGCCGAGATCGCCGCCTCGGTCGAGGGCGGTCGCCTCAACATGGTGGGCTATGGCATCGCCGCTGGTCTCGCCGGTCTCGCCGACGCCGACATCGAGGCGGGCGTGCGCGCCCAGATCGGCGCCAAGGGCGAGAAGGCGGTCGCCGCCTCGCTCGCCGGCGCCCGTGCCGGTGCCGCGGCCCTCGCCGCGACCGGCGCCTCCTTCGCGCTGCCGGAAGGCACCCGCCGACCGCTCTGGCTCTGCTCGGGCAACGACGCCGTCGGCCTCGGCGCGCTGCGCGGCGGCATCGAGTTCGTCGCCGCCTACCCGATCACGCCGGCGACCGAAGTCACCGAATGGCTGGCGGTCGAGATGCAGGAACACGGCGGCCGCGTCGTGCTGGCCGAAGACGAGATCGCAGCCATCAACATGTGCTGCGGCGCCTCCTTCGCCGGCGTGCCGACCATGACCATCACCTCCGGCCCCGGCCTCGCGCTGAAGGTCGAGACCATCGGTCTGGCGATCGCCGCCGAACTGCCGATGCTGATCGTCGACGTCATGCGCGTCGGCCCCTCGACCGGCATTCCGACCAAGTCCGACCAGGGCGATCTCGACATCGCGCTGCGCGGCACGCCGGGCGACGCCCCCCGCGTCGTCTATGCGCCGATGTCGATCGCCGACTGTGCCGCCACGACCGAACGCTCCGTCCACGTCGCCGAGGCGCTGCAGACCCCGGTGATGCTGCTCTCCGACCAGTCGATCGGCCAGACTCAGGCGATCATCGACATCCCCGAAAAGCGCCCGACGCCGCTGAAGCGCGTGACGGAACCGCTCGCCGACGGCGTCGACTTCCGCCGCTACGCCCTGACCGAGAGCGGCGTCTCGCCGATGCCCGCCCCCGGCCGCCCCGGCACCCAGTGGGTCGCCGACGGCCTCTCCCACAAGGAGAGCGGCCATCCCTCCAATTCCGCCGCCGACCACGTCGCCCAGCTGAACAAGCGCCTGCGCAAGCTCGAGAACTTCGACTGGGGCGACGACTGGGGCGAGGTCTACGGCCCGGCCGACGCACCCGTCGCCCTCGTCGCCTTCGGCTCGACCGTCGGCCCGGCCAAGGAGGCGGCGCGCCGCCTGACCGCCGCGGGCAAGCCGACGAAGGTCGTCGCGTTGCGGCTCCTCTCGCCCTTGCAGAAGACGCCCTTCGGCGCCGCGCTCGCGGGGACTTCCCGCGTCGTGGTGATCGAGCAGAACGCCTCGGGCCAGCTCTTCCGCCATCTGCTCGGCGAACGCGCGCTGCCCTCGCTGGCCGAGAGCTTCGCCCGTCCGGGTCCCGCCCCCTTCCGCCCTGCCGAGATCGTCGCCCATCTCGCCCAGCCGACCGCCGAGGCCGCCGAATGACCGTGCACGAAACGCCCCACGCCTGCCCGTCGCAGGCCCTCACCCTCAAGGACTTCAAGTCCTCGGTCGAGCCGATCTGGTGCTCGGGCTGCGGCGACTTCGGCGTCCTCCAGTCGCTCCAGCGCGCACTCGCCGAGCTCGGCCGGCCGCCGCACGAGGTGGTCGTCGTCTCCGGCATCGGCTGTTCGTCGCGGCTTCCCGCCTATACGACCGCCTACGGCTTCCACGGCGTCCACGGCCGCGCGCTGCCGGCGGCGACGGGTCTGAAGCTCGCCCGGCCCGATCTCCAGGTGATCACGGTCGGCGGCGACGGCGACGGCTATTCGATCGGCGGCAACCACTTCCTGCACGCCTGTCGCCGCAACGTCGACCTGACCTACATCGTCATGGACAACCGGGTCTACGGCATGACCAAGGGCCAGCCGTCGCCGACGACCGAAGCCGACTGGGACAGCGACGCCGCCCCCGGCGGCACCGGCGTGAAGCCCTTCTCGCCGCTCGCCATCGCGCTCGCCGCCGGTGCCAACTTCGTCGCCCGCGGCTTCGCCCTCGACGTCAAGCCGCTCGCGAACATGATCGTCGAGGCGGTGCGCCACCCCGGCTTCTCCTTCGTCGAGGTGCTGTCGCCCTGCATCACCTTCCGCCCGGAAGAGATGGAGTGGAAGAAGACGATCGAGCGCAACGTGGTGACGACCACCTCCGACCGCGCCGCCGCCACCGCCGCCATCCTCGGCGGCGCCGAGATGGCGACCGGCATCTTCTTCAAGGGCGACCGCGGCGCCTACGGCGCGGCCCCGACGGGCCACGGCGACGCCGAGAAGATCGCGGCGAAATTCGTGGTCGGGTGAGGCTGCGGTCGGCGTGTTCGAGACTTCGGAAGGGGCCCGCGAGGGCCCCTTTTCGTTTCGGACGAAGCACGGGGCGCCGGAATCGGGTGCGTGATGCTTCGAGACGGGCCGCCGATGGCGGCCCTCCTCAGCATGAGGCGTATGTGTTTGTATCGAAAACAAAAACCGCCTCATGCTGAGGAGCGGGTCGAAGGCCCGCGTCTCGAAGCATCGCGCACGGCCTCCCGCCATTCTCCCGTCTGCCGACGGCACCCCGCCCCGTTGTTCGCGGAACTGGACTTGCGTGGCCGCCGCCCCATGTCGGAGCCTGACCTTCCCGCACATCGCGAAAGATGCTCCTTGTCGACCGGCGACCCCGTCCTCTCCCCCCGCTCCGCCGCCGGTCTCGCCGCGCTGCTCGTCGGCCTCGGCTTCGGCCGCTTCGCCTATACCGCGCTGGTGCCCGGGCTGATCGGCGAGGGCTGGATCGATCCGACCGGCGCCGGGCCGCTGGCGGCGGCGAATTTCGCCGGATACCTCGCCGGCGCCATCCTCGGCGCCCCGCTCGCCCGCCGCTTCGGCACCCGCGCCACGCTGCGGCTGACGATGATCGCCACCGCCCTGTCGCTCGCCGCCGGCATGGTGCCGCTCGGCGCCGTGGTCCTCGGTCTCGCCCGCTTCGGCGCCGGCGTCGGCGGGGCGATCCTGATGGTGGTGGCGCCGACGACCGTTCTCCGCTTCGCCGATCCGGCCAAGCGCGGTGCCGTCGCCGGCATCGTCTTCACCGGCATCGGCCTCGGCATCGCCGCCTCGGGCACGGTCGTGCCGCTCCTGGCGAAAGCCGGCGTCGCCGTCACCTGGGGCGTGCTCGCGCTCGTCGCCGGCCTGCTCGCGGCCCTCACCTGGCGGGCCTGGCCCGACGTGCCCGTCGCCCCGGCCGCGCCGCACGACAAGGGCCTGCCGAAGGGCTTCCTGCTCTTCGCCTTCGCCTATTGCACCGACGCCGCCGGCTTCGTGCCGCACACGGTCTATTGGGTCGACTGGATCGCCCGCGATCTCGGCCGCGGCCTCGCTGCCGGCGGCCTCCAGTGGACCTTCTTCGGCCTCGGCGCCATGGCCGGGCCGATGCTGGCCGGCCGCGCCGCCGACCGCTTCGGCTTCCGCACCGCGCTCGCCGGGGGCCTCGCGATCAAGGCGGCCGGCGTCGCCCTGCCGCTCGTCGCGAACGGCTTCGTCGCTCTGGCCATATCCTCGATGGTGGTCGGTGCCCTGACGCCGGGTTGCGCCCTGCTCGCTTCGGGTCGCGCCGGCGAACTCGCCGGCCCCGCCCGCCACGCCCATGCCTGGGCCCTGGCGACCGCCGCCTTCGCCTGCGTCCAGGCGCTGGGAGCGCTTGCCTTCTCGCGCCTGCTGGCGGCGACGGGGTCGTACCTCGCGCTCTTCGCCGTCGGTGCGGCCTGCCTCGTGATCGGCACTGTGGCGGTGCTCGCCGGGCCGAAGACGGCGCGGGCGTGAACGCGCCCCTCTGCCCTCACCCGATCTTCGGCAGCCACGTCCCCATGCGCTCCACCGCTTCCTTCATGTCGGCCATGGTGCCGGCGAAGGAGAAGCGGACGTAGCCGTGACCGCGATGACCGTCGAAGTCCGGCCCCGGCGTCGCCGCGACCCCGGCCTCTTTCAGCATGCGACGGACGAAGTCGAGGCTGTCGTTGGAGAAGCGGCGGATGCTCGCATAGGCGTAGAACGCCCCGTCGACCGGTAGCAGGTCGTCGAAGCCGAGCCGCGGCAGGTGCTCGAGCAGATAGGCGCGGTTCGCGGCGTATCCCGCCTTGACCACGTCGAGCTCGGCGGTCGAGGCCGGATCGAAGGCGGCGAGCGCCGCGCGCTGCGAGATCTCGTTGTTGGAGAGCGTCAGGTTCTGCGCCAGCCGGTCGATCGGCTTGACCAGAACCTCCGGCATCACCATCCAGCCGATGCGCCAACCGGTCATGCAGTAGTACTTGGAGAAGGAGTTGACGACGATCGCCCGCGGGCTCGACGTCAGCGCCGTCGCCTGGGCGCCGTTGTAGACGAGGCCGTGATAGATCTCGTCGGAGATGAACCACAGGCCGAGATCGTCGCTCGCACGCACCAGCGCGTCGAGCGCCTCAGGCGTGTACATCGTGCCGGTCGGATTGGCCGGCGAGGCGACGAGGACGCCGGCGAGCGGCTTTTCCGCATGCGCCTTGCGCAGCATCTCCGGCGTCAGCGCCCAGCGCGTCTCGGGACCGCACTCGATCTCCACCGCCTCGAGCCCGAGGGCGGCGAGCAGGTTGCGATAGGCGGGATAGCCCGGCGTCGGCATGGCGACGCGCGCGCCCGGCGCGAAGGCGGCGAGGAAGGCGAGGTTGAACCCGCCCGACGAACCGGCGGTGATCGCCACCCGGTCGGGCGCGATCTCGACGCCGTAGGTCCGGGCGTAGTGCGCCGCGATCGCCTCGCGCAGCGGGCGGATGCCGAGGGCTTCGGTGTAGCCGAGGCGCCCGTCGAGGGCGCGCTTGGCCGCCGCGATCACCGGCGAGGGTGCGTTGGCACCGGGCTGGCCGACCTCCATGTGGACGACCCGATGGCCGGCGCGTTCGCGCTCCACCGCCGCCGCCAGCACCTCCATGGCGATGAAGGGCGCGACCTGCGAACGGGCGGACGGCATGAACGGCGACATCGGCGGCTCCTGTGGCGAGAGGAGGTCCTTCTAGCCGAAGTCCGCCCGGCTTGCACCTCACTCCGGGATCGGCGTCTTCAGCGTGCCCGTGGCGATCCAGCTCTCGACGTTGGCGAGCGTCAGGTCGGCCATCGCCCGCCGCGTCTCGACCGTCGCGGAGGCGACGTGCGGCAACAGCACGACGTTCTCCATTGTCATCAGCTCGGCCGGCACGTTCGGCTCGTCGGCATAGACGTCGAGACCCGCCCCGGCGATGTGACCGGCCTTCAGCGCCGCGATCAGCGCCGGCTCGTCGACCACGCTGCCGCGGGCGGCGTTGACGAGGAAGCTCTTCGGCCCCAGCGCCTCGAGCACTTCGGCGTTGACGATCCCCCGCGTCGCCTCGCCACCCGGGCAGAGCAGCACGAGCACGTCGGCCCAGCGCGCAAGCGATACGAGGTCGGGAAGATAGGTGTAGGCGACGGAGGGATCGGGCTTCCGATTGTGATAGCCGATCTCCATGTCGAAGCCGGAGCCTCGCCGCGCCAGCACCTTGCCGATGCGGCCGAGGCCGAGAATGCCGAGCTTCTTGCCCGAGACGCGCGTCGCCAGCGGAAAGCGGCCGGTCAGCCAGCCGCCGGCGCGCAGGAAGCGGTCGGCGGCGACGGTGCCGCGCATCGTGTCGAGGACGAGGGCGAAGGCGAGATCGGCGACGCAGTCGTCGAGCACCGCCGGCGTGTTGGAGACGGCGATGCCGTGGGCGCGGGCATGGGCCGTGTCGATCGCGTCGTATCCGACGCCGAAGTTGGCGATCGCCTCGAGCTTCGGCAGGGCCGCCATGGCGGCCGCGTCGAAGCCGCCGAGCGCCGAGGTGACGGCGATGCGGACCTCGCCGGCGACGGTGGGGAGCCGCGCCCTGCCCTCGTCGGTCCAGCCGCGCACCACGTCGCCGAGCGTGGCGAGACGGGCGTCGAAGTCGGGATTGACGGAGGTGGCCTGAAGGATGACGGTCTGCGAAGTGGTCATGGCGCGGGATCCTCGTCGATGGGCGCAGGATGGCGCGGCGGGTGCCTTCCCCGCAAGCACCGCCGACGCGCGACCGATCTGCGTCGACCGGGGGCGCGCACTCGCGACATCGTGACGGATTTCGCCGCCGCGCGCCTTCGTCTCGCCGGGCCGCTCCCCTATAAGGAGGAAAGCGATTCCGCACGCACGTTTCCGCGCGGCCATACGCGCGCCCACGAGGACCGACACTTCATGACGATCAAGCGCACTCTCCTCGCCGGCGTCGCCGCCCTCCTCTGCCTCGCCGCGCCGGTCGCGACCCGGGCCGAGGCGCCGCTCGACAAGGCCGCGGTCGAGAAGATCGTGCGCGAGTATCTCATCGCCAATCCGGAAGTGATCGCGGAAGCCATCCAGGCGCTCGAGACCAAGCAGGCGGCGAACCAGGCGGCCGAGCAGAAGGCGACGATCGCCTCCGCCGCCAAGCAGCTGTGGGACAGCCCGCGTCAGGTCGTGCTCGGCAATCCCAAGGGCGACGTCACCGTGGTCGAGTTCTTCGACTACAACTGCGGCTACTGCAAGCGCGCGCTGCCCGACATGCTGTCGCTGATCGAGAAGGATCCGAACGTCCGCATCGTCCTGAAGGAGTTCCCGGTCCTCGGACCCGGCTCGACCGAGGCGGCGAAGGTGGCGGTCGCGGTCAACCGCATCGCCCCGGACAAGTATCTCGAGTTCCACAAGCGCCTGCTCTCGGCGCGCGGTCAGGCCGACAAGACCAAGGCGATGGAGGCGGCCACCGGTGCCGGCCTCTCCGCCGCCGCGGTCGAGAAGGCGCTCGGCGACGCCGAGGTCGAGGCGACGCTGCAGGAGGTCTACGGGCTGGCCGGCAAGCTCGGCCTCTCCGGCACGCCGTCCTATGTCGTCGGCACCGACGTGGTGCCGGGTGCGATCGGCCTGTCCAAACTGCAGGCCCGCGTCGCCGAGGCGCGTTGCGCCACCACCAAGAAGTGCTGACGACGCAGCCCCTGGGGACGATCGGATGCGGGAATCGGGCGGGGCCTTGTTCCCGCGCCCGGCCGCGCCTATAAAGCGCGACGCGCGGCGCGACTGTCCGTGACCTCGGGGAAGCTCGACGAGCACCCGGAGCACGACGGTCGACGGTCGATCGCGTCCCACAAGGCCCGCCGATCTCCGATCGGCGCCGCCCGGAACACGAGATGCCCGACACCGTCTTCGTCCTGAACGGCCCCAATCTCAACCTCCTCGGTCTGCGCGAACCGGCGGTCTACGGATCGACGACGCTCGCCGACGTCGAGGCCGAGGTCCGGGCGGCGGGCGAGCGGCTCGGCCTTTCGATCGTGTTCCGCCAGTCGAACCACGAGGGCACCCTCGTCGACTGGCTCCACGAGGCTCGCGGCACCGCCGCGGGCGTCGTCATCAATCCCGGCGCCTATACCCACACCTCGATCGCGCTCCACGATGCGATCAAGGCGGTCGAGCTGCCGGTGATGGAGGTCCACATCTCCAACATCTTCGCGCGCGAGAGCTTCCGCCACCACTCCTACGTCTCGCCGGTCGCGGCCGGCGTCCTGTGCGGTCTGGGGACCCACGGATACGTGTTGGCGCTCGAAGCGCTCGCTCGCATCGTCGCGACCCGAAACGCGGCACCCTCCACTCGAACCCGAGACGAGTAAGACCAGCAATGGCCACGCCCAAGAAACCCTTCGACACCGAATTCATCCGCGATCTCGCGCATCTCATCGCCGAGACCGATCTCTCCGAGATCGAGGTGGCGCAGGGCGACCTGAAGATCCGCGTCTCGCGTTCGGTGCAGGTGGTGGCGCCCGTCACCGTCGCCGCCCCGGCCCATCACGCTCCGGCCCATGCGCCGGCCGCCGCCGCGCCGGTCGCCGCCGCCGCTCCCGCCGCCACGGGTGAGACCGACTGGTCGAAGCACCCCGGCGTCGTGAAGTCGCCGATGGTCGGCACCGCCTACCGTTCGCCCTCGCCGGGCGCCGCCTCCTTCATCGAGGTCGGTTCGACGGTGCGCGAAGGTCAGACGCTCCTCATCGTCGAGGCGATGAAGACCATGAACCAGATCCCGGCGCCGAAGTCGGGTACCGTCACCGCCATCCTGTTCGACGACGCGAGCCCGGTCGAATACGGCGAGCCGCTCGTCGTCGTCGAATGACGAAAGCTGCGCGGGGCCCCATGTTCAACAAGATCCTGATCGCCAACCGCGGCGAGATCGCTCTCAGAGTGCTGCGCGCCTGCAAGGAGCTCGGCATTCGCACGGTGGCGGTCCACTCCACCGCCGACGCCGACGCCATGCACGTCCGCCTCGCCGACGAGAGCGTCTGCATCGGTCCGCCGAAGGCGTCCGAGAGCTATCTCAACATCCCGCAGCTGGTCGCCGCCTGCGAGATCACCGGCGCCGAGGCCGTCCACCCCGGCTACGGCTTCCTCTCCGAGAACGCCCGTTTCGCCGAGATCGTCGAGGCGCACGGCATCAAGTTCATCGGCCCGTCGGCGGAGCACATCCGCATCATGGGCGACAAGATCGAGGCCAAACGCACCGCGCAGCGGCTCGGCATCCCGGTCGTTCCGGGCTCCGACGGCGCGGTCGAGACGGTCGAGGCGGCGAAGAAGTTCGCCTCCGAGATCGGCTACCCGGTGCTGATCAAGGCATCCTCCGGCGGCGGTGGTCGCGGCATGAAGGTCGCCAAGACCGCCGACGACATCGAAGAGGCCTACGAGACCGCCCGTTCCGAGGCCAAGGCCGCCTTCGGTGACGACGCCGTCTACATGGAGAAGCTGCTGCTGACCCCGCGCCACATCGAGGTGCAGGTGCTCGGCGACGGCAAGGGCGGCGCCATCCATCTGGGCGAACGCGACTGCTCGCTGCAGCGCCGTCACCAGAAGGTCTGGGAAGAGGCGAACTCCCCCGCCCTCAACGCCGAGGCGCGCGAGAAGATCGGCTCGATCTGCTCGAAGGCGATCGCCGACCTCGGCTATGCCGGCGCCGGTACGATCGAGTTCCTCTACGAGAACGGCGAGTTCTACTTCATCGAGATGAACACCCGCCTGCAGGTGGAACATCCGATCACCGAGGCGATCACCGGCATCGATCTGGTCAACGAGCAGATCCGCGTCGCCGCCGGTGCCGGCCTCTCGGTGAAGCAGTCGGACATCGAGTTCAAGGGCCACGCCATCGAGTGCCGCATCAATGCGGAGAACCCGGCGACCTTCACCCCGTCGCCCGGCCTGCTGACCTACTACCACCCGCCGGGTGGTCTGGGTGTGCGCGTCGACAGCGGCGTCTATCAGGGCTACCGGATCCCGCCCTATTACGACAGCCTGATCGGCAAGCTGATCGTCCACGGCCGCAACCGCGTCGAATGCCTGATGCGGCTGCGTCGCTGCCTCGACGAGTTCGTCGTCGACGGCATCGAGACGACGATCCCGCTGTTCCGCAAGCTGATCGACAACCAGGACATCGCCAACGGCATGTACGACATCCATTGGCTGGAGAAGTTCCTGGAGACGAAGCCCTTCGACTGATCGATCGGCGACGTCGGACGAATGCGACCCTCGACCGGAGACGGCCGGGGGTCTTTTCCCATCCCCCTCGCGAGTGACGCCCTTGCGCCCGCCCGAGCCGCGCCTCGATCCGGATCTCCTGCTGCGCGCCTATGCCGGCGGCATCTTCCCGATGTCCGAGAGCGCCGACGATCCCGAGCTCTTCTGGGTCGAGCCCGAAAAGCGCGGCGTGCTGCCGCTCGACGGCTTTCACCTGTCGCGCCGCCTCGCCCGCACGGTGCGCACCGAGCGCTTCGCCGTCACCTGCGACACCGACTTCGAGGCGGTGATCGAGGGCTGCGCCGCCCCGGCGCCGGGGCGCGAGGGCACCTGGATCAACGCCGAGATCCGCCGTCTCTACGGCGAACTCTTCCGCCGCGGCCACGTCCACACCGTCGAGGTCCGCCGCGACGGCAACCTCGTCGGCGGGCTCTACGGCGTCAGGCTCGGCGGCGCCTTCTTCGGCGAGAGCATGTTCTCCCGCGAGACCGACGCCTCCAAGGTGGCGCTGGTCCATCTGGTGGCGCGCCTGAGGATCGGCGGCTTCGTCCTGCTCGACGCCCAGTTCATCACCGCCCATCTCGCCCGCTTCGGCGCGATCGAGATCCCTCGCCGCGCCTACCGCGCGCGGCTGGCGGCGGCACTCCCGGTCGTGGCCGCGTTCCACCGCTTCGGCCGGCCGGGCGAGCCGACGTCCGGTGCGGCGGCGGTGGCGGCGATCCTCGGCGAGGCGGACGGCGCGGACCTGTGACGGTTCGAGCGCGGGTACGCGTCTCGAAGCATCGCGTACGAAATCCGAACCCTTGCGGGCCTTTCGCGGAGGCCCTTCATCCCGAGATGCGAGCGTGAGCGAGCCTCGTGAGGCACGGCCCCGTCGTGACTTCGCCCTCCGTGGCACGGTGTTGCCGGGCGCCTCCAGGGTGAAGCCGAACAGAAGTCGAGGATCGAAACGTCCTACGTCCGGTATCAGTCGTTCGTCTGGAAGATCACCGACGACGGCGGCTGCGAACGCGGCGCGGTACCGGCGCCGGAACCGGCCTGGATCGGCGCGCCGGTCGTGGGATCGACGGCGGCGGGCGCCGGCTTCTTGGGACGTTGCGGCTTCGGCGGCGCGGCGGCCGGATCGACGGCGGCCGTCGGGTTCGCCGGATCGAGCGTCGGCACCGGCGCGGCGGCGGCGGGCTTGGGCGCCGCCGGCGGCTTCGGCGCGGAAGCGGGCGCATCGGGCTTCTTGGGCGTATCGGCCTTCGGGGCATCGGCCTTGGCGGCCGGAGCCCCCGGCGCAGCGGCGGGTGTGCCCTGAGCCGCGGCCTTCTCGGGGGCGCCGTGGCAGTCGGTCAGCCACACGTCGTAGACCGCGTGGTCGACGGCGTGGAGACCGGGGCTGTCGGCGAACATCCAGCCGGAGAAGATGCGGCGGATCTTGTTGTCGAGGGTGATCTCGTCGACCTCGACGAAGGAATCGGTCAACGGCGCCACCGTCTGCGGCCGCGAGTAGCAGGCACGCGGCGTCACCTGCAGCGCGCCGAACTGCACCGTCTCGTCGATCGCCACATCGAAGGAGATGATTCGCCCGGTGATCTTGTCGAGGCCGGAGAAGACCGCGATCGGCTGGGCGATCTTGTTGGCGTCGTCGGGCAGCGCCGGCGCCGCGAGGTCGCGCGCCGCGGCGAGCGAGGGCACGAGGGCGACGCCCAGCGCCAGCACCGGCACGAGGCGGCGCAGGATCGGACGGGCGGAAGGGGACGGGCGACGCGTCATGTCGGGATCGAACGGGGCTCGCGAGGACGAAGAAGGCGCCCCGGCCGAAGCAGGGACGCCCATGGAGATGCACCGGTCTCGTGGCGAAGTCGAGGCGGAACCCCGACCCCCGCCGATCATTCCGGCTTCCAGGCCACGTAGTCGCCGGCCTGGGCGGCGCGCTTGGCGTTGCCGAGGAGCGAGCCCTGCGGGCGATGGGCATGCGCGGTGCCGGTCTGGTTCGGCAGATGCGGCTTCTGCCAGGGATGGGGCGCGTAGCCCTTCTCCTCGGACGGCGGCACGTCGGTGCGCTGATGCATCCAGCCGTGCCAGCCCGGCGGGATCTTGGAGGCTTCCGCCTCGCCGTTGTAGATCACCCAGCGGCGCTGGAAGCCCAGGCCCGGATCGATCGCGCCGCCCTTGGTGCGATAATACTTGTTGCCGGCCTCGTCCTCGCCGACGAGCTCACCGTGAAGCTTGGTGTGCAACCAGGCGCCGACCGTCTGGCCCTGCCACCAGGTGAGGATCAACAACAGCAGCTTCTTCATCGGCGCGCCCTCGGCCCCCGGCCCGCGATGCGCCCGGGAGGGCGCCCGGCACGGGGGCGGTCGTTGTTCGGCGAAACGGATAAGGATTCGCACGCGCGCCACGCGCCCGCGAGACCGTCTCGGACGCGCTCGTTATGCCGTGCGTCCGAGCCGCTGTCCAGTCGCCCCTTCGACGGGTTCCCCCGTCGTGCGGCGCATCGGCGCGCCCAGCCCGTGGAGTGGACCGCGACGACGCGGCTCCTCGAGCGCCTCCTCGACCGGCGGCTGCGCGTCGCGCCGCTGCGGCACGGCATCGCGGCGCTTCGGGAAGGCCCTGACGCCGTCGAGCAGATCGTTCCAGCGCTTGCGCTGGACGTCGAGCAGGCGGTCGCAGTCCTGCAGCACGAAACGGCCGGTCATCTCGTCGAGGACGAACTGGCGAGCGTCGCGTACGATCGCCTCGAGCCGCCGCAGGACGGCGACCGGCGACAGCGGCTTGGCGACGACGTGATGGACGCCGAGAGCGATCGAATGCTCGACCACCTTGCGGGTCGGCGTGCCGGCGACCAGAATCACCGGCACCGCGGTCAGCGGCCCGGCGCGCGGATCGCGCATCGACCGCACCAGCTCGAGCCCGTCGGCGACCGGCATCTCGTAGTCGGTGATCACGACGTGCGGCGGCTCCATCAACATGGCGTGATGGGCCTCCTCGGCGGACGCGAAGCCGCGGATGCGTCCCACGCGAGCGCCCGTCAGGATCGATCGCATGATGGCCTGGTCCTGCCGCGTGTCGTCGACGAAGACGACGTCGAGATCGCGCAGGTCGCACCCCATCGCTCGATTCTGTCGCATGTCACCGATTCTCCCACACCCGATCCGTCGGGCCCTCGGGAGTGATACTGACATGCCGTTCTCGAGACCGCGTTTCCGAGCCGTCCGTGAATTTACTTGAATTGGAACGAATTCCCTCGGCACCGTCGGCACTTGCGCGCAGACCTTCGTTCGTCCCCGTTTTCCACACCGCCATACACCATATTTAGCCGACGGAACGTCACCTGCCCCAAGTCCTTGACCCCCCCGAGGACTCGGACTAGCGTCGTTTCGGTTCGGTACCGAGCGGTCCGGGGTTTCCCCGCCACCCGGCTCGGATCTTCAAAAAGCGTCAGCGTTTCGACCCTCGCGGCCCACGTTCTCCCCTTCGGGAAACGGGGGACGGGGATGTGCGTTCGGTCGCCGGAGCTTCCGGAACGACCCTGTGCGAAAGGCGTCGTTAACCCTATATTTGGTATTTACGACGACCGTAGCCACAAGATATTCCCATTCACCGGGAATCATCGGACCGAGGCGGCACCATCCGCCCCGGTGGAAGACGCGGACGGGAGACCGGTCGCGAGAGCGAAGCGGGCGGGTCGAACCGCCATCGGGGAAGACGGGTTCGGCGGCACCCAGACGTGCCGACCGACGACGGGCTGGGGATCGAAGACATGCGCATCGAGCGTCGCTACACGACGGCAGGACAGTCGCCCTATCAGGCGATTGAGTTCCGCACCACGACTTCCGAGATCCGCAATCCGGACGGCTCGGTGGTGTTCAAGCTCGACGGCATCGAGGTGCCGGCGGCGTTCAGCCAGGTCGCGGCCGACATCCTCGCGCAGAAGTATTTCCGCAAGGCCGGCGTGCCTTCGCGCCTGAAGCGCGTCGAGGAAGAGACCGTGCCGTCGTGGCTGTGGCGCTCCGTGCCCGACGAAGCCGCGCTCGCCGCCCTCCCCGAGGCCGAGCGCTTCGTCTCCGAGCACGACGCCCGCCAGGTCTTCGACCGTCTCGCCGGCACCTGGACCTACTGGGGCTGGAAGGGCAAGTATTTCGACGGTGAGGAGGACGCCCGCGCCTTCTTCGACGAACTGCGTGCCATGCTCGCCCGCCAGCTGGTCGCCCCGAACTCGCCGCAGTGGTTCAACACCGGCCTGCACTGGGCCTACGGCATCGACGGCCCGTCGCAGGGCCACTTCTACGTCGATTACCAGTCGGGCGAACTCGTCCGCTCGGCCTCGGCCTACGAGCACCCCCAGCCGCACGCCTGCTTCATCCAGTCGGTCGCCGACGACCTCGTCAACGAGGGCGGCATCATGGACCTGTGGGTGCGCGAGGCGCGCCTGTTCAAGTACGGCTCCGGCACCGGCTCGAACTTCTCGCGGCTGCGCGGCGAGGGCGAGAAGCTCGCCGGCGGCGGCAAGTCGTCGGGCCTGATGAGCTTCCTCAAGATCGGTGACCGCGCCGCCGGCGCCATCAAGTCGGGCGGCACCACCCGTCGCGCCGCCAAGATGGTCGTCGTCGACGTCGACCATCCCGACATCGAGGCCTACGTCAACTGGAAGGTGAAGGAGGAGCAGAAGGTCGCCGCTCTCGTCACCGGTTCCAAGACGGTCGCCAAGCACCTCTCGGCGATCATGAAGGCCTGCGTCAACTGCTCGGGCTCGGGCGACGACTGCTTCGACCCGGCCAAGAACCCGGCGCTGAAGCGCGAGATCCGCGCCGCCAAGAAGGCCTTCGTGCCGGAGAACTACGTCAAGCGGGTGATCCAGTTCGCCAAGCAGGGCTACACCGACATCGACTTCCCGATCTACGACACCGACTGGGATTCGGAGGCCTATCTGACGGTCGCCGGCCAGAACTCGAACAACTCGGTGCGCGTCACCGACACGTTCCTGAAGGCGGTCGAGACCGGCGGCAAGTGGGATCTGATCCGCCGTACCGACGGCAAGATCAAGAAGACCATCGACGCCCGCGCCCTGTGGGAAGACATCGGTCACGCCGCCTGGGCCTCGGCCGATCCGGGCATCCAGTTCCACACCACGATCAACGACTGGCACACCTGCCCGGCGTCCGGCGAGATCCGCGCCTCCAACCCGTGCTCCGAGTACATGTTCCTCGACGACACGGCCTGCAATCTCGCCTCGATCAACCTCCTGCCCTACCGCACCGACGACAACGGCTTCGACGTCGCCGCCTACGAGCACACCTGCCGTCTGTGGACGGTGGTGCTCGAGATCTCGGTGCTGATGGCGCAGTTCCCGTCGAAGGAGATCGCCCAGCTCTCCTACGACTACCGCACCCTCGGCCTCGGCTACGCCAACATCGGCGGCCTGCTGATGTCGTCCGGCATCTCCTACGACTCGGCCGAAGGCCGTTCGATCTGCGGCGCGCTCTCGGCGATCATGACCGGCGTCGCCTATGCCACCTCGGCCGAGATGGCCGGCGAGCACGGCCCCTTCCCGGGCTATGCCCCGAACGCCGCCGACATGCTGCGCGTCATCCGCAACCACCGTCGCGCCGCCCACGGCGAGGCGACCGGTTACGAGAAGCTCGCCGTCTCCCCGGTTCCGCTCGACCATGCCTCCTGCCCGAACAAGGCGCTGATCGAGGCCGCCGAGCGCGCTTGGGATCTGGCGCTCGAACTCGGCGAGAAGCACGGCTATCGCAACGCCCAGGTCTCCGTCGTCGCCCCCACCGGCACGATCGGTCTCGTCATGGACTGCGACACCACCGGCATCGAGCCCGACTTCGCCCTGGTGAAGTTCAAGAAGCTGGCCGGCGGCGGCTACTTCAAGATCATCAACCAGTCGGTCACCTCGGCGCTGCGCGTTCTCGGCTACCGTGAGAGCGAGATCGCCGAGATCGAGGCCTTCGCCGTCGGCCACGGCACGCTCGATCAGGCGCCGGGCATCAACCCGACGACGCTGAAGGCGCGCGGCTTCACCGACGAGGCGCTCGCCAAGATCGCCGGCGGCCTCAAGTCGGCCTTCGACATCAAGTTCGCCTTCAACAAGTGGACGCTCGGCGAGGCCTTCTGCATCGAGACCCTCGGCTTCACCGCCGAGCAGCTGAACGACCCGTCGTTCGAGATGCTGTCGGCGCTCGGCTTCCCCAAGGCCGAGATCGAGGCCGCCAACATCCACGTCTGCGGCGCCATGACCGTCGAGGGTGCCCCGCATCTGAAGGCCGAACATCTGCCGGTCTTCGACTGCGCCAACCCCTGCGGCCGCACCGGCAAGCGCTTCCTGTCGGTGGAGAGCCACATCCGCATGATGGCTGCGGCGCAGCCCTTCATCTCGGGTGCGATCTCCAAGACGATCAACATGCCCAACGACGCCACCGTCGAGGACTGCAAGAGCGCCTATCTGCTGTCCTGGCGTCTGGCGCTCAAGGCCAACGCGCTCTACCGCGACGGTTCCAAGCTGTCGCAGCCGCTGAACTCGCAGCTGATCGCCGACGACGAGGACGAGGCGGAAGACGCGATCGAGGCGATGCGTTCGTCCGAACCGGCGCAGAGCCGCGCCACGGTGATGGCCGAGCGGATCGTCGAGCGGATCGTCGAGCGCACCGTCCGCGCACGCGAGAAGATGCCGAACCGCCGCAAGGGCTACACCCAGAAGGCGATCGTCGGCGGCCACAAGGTCTACCTGCGCACCGGCGAATACGACGACGGCCGCATCGGCGAGATCTTCGTCGACATGCACAAGGAAGGCTCCGCCTTCCGCGCGCTGATGGACTCGTTCTCGATCGCGGTCTCGGTCGGCCTGCAGTACGGCGTGCCGCTCGAGGAGTTCGTCGACGCCTTCGTCTTCACCAAGTTCGAACCGGCGGGCATGGTCATCGGCAACGAGGCGATCAAGAACGCCACGTCGATCCTCGACTACATCTTCCGCGAACTGGCGGTCTCCTACCTCGGTCGCCACGATCTGGCCCACGCCAACCCCGAGGACTTCGGCTCGACGACCGTCGGGTCCGGCACCGGGGAAGCCGCGAAGCCGCAGACGCCGATCTCCCGCGGTCTCGTCCGCGGCAAGCTCCCGGAGCGCCTGAAGGTGGTGGAAGGCTCGCCGCGTCCGGCGAGCGCCGGCCAACCCTCCGGCACGGTGTCTCAGGCGACGTCGGCGGTGACCGCCCTCAACGCGGTCTTCGGCGCCACGGCGCTGAAGCAGGACGCCGCCGCCGAGATCCGTCCGGCGACGGCCGGTTCCGCCGAGGTCAAGCCGGTGACCGCCGCCGACCGCCGCGCCGAAGCCCGGATGAAGGGCTACGAGGGCGAGAACTGCTCGGAATGCGGCAACTTCACCATGGTGCGCAACGGCACCTGCCTGAAGTGCGACACCTGCGGCAGCACGAGCGGCTGCTCGTGAGCGAGTGATCGGCGAGGACCGTCCGTGCGGACGGTCTTCGCTCGGTACTCGTCTGGTTGCCGAGAGCGGGGTCTGTCGCGAGACAGACCCTTTTTCTTTGGGCGGAGAACCCCCTGCGCCTCGCCCGCGATCGACGAGCCGCCGGACGTCGCACGTCAGCGGGTGACGATGCGGACGCCGCTCTCCTCGACCCGCCGGCGCAGGCCGGCGTCGACGTTCGAATCGGTCAGCACCGCGTCGAAGTCGCCGATGTCGGCGAAATAGGCCGAGCGGACGCGGTCGAACTTGCTCGAATCGATCACCAGATAGGTCTCGATCGAGCGGCGAATCGCCTCCTGCTTGAAGGCGACCTCGTGAAAATTCGAACAACTCGCGCCCTGGTCGGGGTGTAGCCCGCCGGCGCTGATGAAAGCCTTGTTGATGCCCACCCGCTTCAGTACTTCGAGGGCCTCCGGGCTCTCGAACGAGGCGGACGAGCGGTGATAGAAGCCGCCGAGCAGCACCAGCGAGACGTTTTCGAGCCGTCGCACCACTTCTGCGATGTTGATCGAGTAACACACCACCGTGATCTCGCCGACGCCGCCCAGACGCCGCGCGAGATGTGGCGTCGTGGTGCCGCAGTCGATGAAGATCGTGTCGCCGGCCTCGATGAAGCCGAGGGCGAGCTCGCAGGCCGCGCGCTTGCCCGCCGCGTGCGCCTCGCGCTCGCGATCGAAGACGTAACCGGCGCTGGGGACGGTCGACTGGGCGGCGATGACGTGGCCGCCGTGGCAGTTGAAGCGCTCCGGATGGGCCGCCACGTCGCGCCGAATGGTCATTTCCGAGACGTCCAGGGCCCCTGCGAGGTCGCTCAGCCGCAGCGATGCCGCCGTCTCGAGCGCTTCGGAGATCCTCTCTATCCGCTGGGGTCTGGTCAGGCTCATCACGTCGTCCGATCGGTCCGATCGTCGTGGCGCGCCCTTCGCGTCGCGACGGATCTCGGGGTGGTCGGGGACAGGGCCCCGGGTGGTGAGAAGCGGTGCCGCGACGGGCGCTCGCGGCGACATCCCCAGCTTCCACGTGAACGCGTCTTCACAACAGAATGTTAATCTGATAACACCGCTTGTGACAATCGAAACATGGGCCGAATGGCCGCAGTCCTCCGGAGAATCCCATGGTCATCGCCGCAGCCGACCTCCACGGTGTCATCGATCATACCATTCTGAAGCCGGACGCGCGTTGCGACGACGTCCTGCGCTTCTGCCGCGAAGCCCGTGAGAATCGGTTCTTCTCCGTCTGCGTCAATCCCGTCTGGGTTCCCACCGTCGCCGAGGCGCTGGCGGGTTCCGGCGTCGCCACCTGCTCGGTCGTCGGCTTCCCGCTCGGCGCGATCCCGACCGCGGTGAAGGCGAACGAGACCGCCTGGGTGGTCGCCGCCGGTGCCGACGAGGTCGACATGGTGATCGACGTCGGCGCGCTGAAGGACGGCGAGACCGACCGGGTCCGGGCCGACATCGCCGCCGTCAAGGCCGCCAGCGGCCGGGCGCTCCTCAAGGTGATCATCGAGACCTGCCTCCTCACCGACGAGGAGAAGGTCACCGCCTGCCGTCTCGCGGTCGAGGCCGGGGCCGACTTCGTCAAGACCTCCACCGGTTTCTCGACCGGCGGCGCCACCGCCGAGGACATCGCGCTGATGCGCCGGACGGTCGGCCCGAAGATCGGCGTCAAGGCTTCCGGCGGCGTCCGCACCCGCGAGGACGCGCTGAAGATGCTCGCCGCCGGTGCCTCGCGCATCGGCGCCAGCGCCAGCCTGGCGATCATCGCCGGCTGATCCCTTTCCCCATCCCCTCCCCCTCGGACGACAGGAGACCCGAGCCGCTCTACCTTTCTCGGAAGTCTGACATCAAGAATCGACATCAGGGACAAGAAACGAGGACAATGCCATGAAGAAGCTCATCGCCGCCGTCGCGACGGCCGCCGCGCTGGTCGCCGGCTCCGCCTTCGCCGCCGGCAACGGCCCCGTCGACACCTCGCAGGTCCGCAAGGACATCGTGTCCTCCGCCACCGGCAAGAAGTTCACCATCGCCACCGTCGTCAAGGTCGACGGCATCGCGTGGTTCGACCGCATGCGCGACGGCATCAAGCAGTTCAAGGCCGACACCGGCCACGACACCTGGATGCTCGGACCGAGCCAGGCCGACGCGGCCGCCCAGGTGCAGATCATCGAGAGCCTGATCGCGCAGGGCGTCGACGCCATCTGCGTGGTGCCCTTCTCGGTCGAGGCGGTCGAGCCCGTCCTGAAGAAGGCCCGCGATCGCGGCATCGTCGTCGTCGCCCACGAGGCCTCGAACATCAAGAACGCCGACTACGTGCTCGAAGCCTTCGACAACAAGGCCTACGGCGCCAAGCTGATGGAAGTGCTCGGCACCGCCATGGGCGGCGAGGGCAAGTACGTCGCCACCGTCGGCTCGCTGACCTCCAAGTCGCAGAACGAGTGGATCGACGGCGGCGTGGAGTACCAGAAGGCCCACTTCCCGAAGATGCAGCAGGTCACGACCCGGCTCGAGACCTATGACGACGCCAACACCGACTACACCAAGCTCAAGGAAGTCCTGACCACCTATCCGGACCTCAAGGGCATTCTCGGTGGCCCGATGCCGACCTCGGCCGGCGCCGGCCGTCTGGTCGCCGAACGCGGCCTCAACGGCAAGCTGTTCTTCGCCGGCACCGGCCTGGTCTCCGTCGCCGGTCAGTACCTGAAGAACGACAACATCCAGTACATCCAGTTCTGGGATCCGGCGGTCGCCGGCTACGCCATGAACGTCGTCGCCACGATGGCGCTGTCCAAGAAGGCCGGCGAGATCAAGGCCGGCCTCAACCTCGGCCTGCCCGGCTACACCAAGCTGACCACGCCTGCCGGCGGCGCGCCGAACCTGCTCTACGGCGCCGGTTGGGTCGGTGTGACCAAGGCCAACATGGCCGACTACAACTTCTGACCCCATACGGAGGGCGTCGTCCGCGACGCCCTCCCTCTTCCGAGCCCCATCCACTCGAAAGCGGGTCAGCACCATGCCCTTCCCCACTGCCTCTCCGGCGTCCCCTGCCCCGGCGGCCGCGGCCGACGTCTTCCTCGACCTGCGCAACGTGGAGAAACGCTTCTCCGGCGTCCGCGCCCTCGACGACGTGTCGCTGACCATACGGTCGGGCGAGATCCACTGCCTCGCCGGCGAGAACGGCTCGGGCAAGTCGACCCTCATCAAGATCATGTCCGGGGTCTATCGGCCCGACGGCGGCTCGATCCTGATCAACGGCCGCAATCTGCCGCATCTGACCCCGATCGAGGCGATCCGCCAGGGCGTCCAGGTGATCTATCAGGACTTCTCGCTGTTCGGGAACCTGACCGTCGCCGAGAACCTCGCGCTCAACACCGAGCTCCAGGCCAAGCGCAGGCTGGTCAGCTGGGGCCGTGTGCGGTCCATCGCCGATGAAGCCATCGAACGCCTCGGCGTCGACATCGACCCGACGAAGGAAGTCGACGATCTGTCGACAGCCGGGCGCCAGCTCGTCGCCATTGCCCGCGCGTTGATGTCCGATCCGCGCCTCCTCATCATGGACGAGCCGACGACAGCGCTCACCCGCAAGGAGGTCGAGACCCTCTTCCGCATCGTGCGCGACATCCAGTCCCGCGGCATCGCCGTGCTCTTCGTCAGCCACAAGATGCGCGAGATGCTGGAGATCTCCGAACGGATCTCGGTCATCCGCAACGGCAAGAAGGTCGCCGAAGGGCCGACCTCCGAGTTCGACGAGCCGAAGATCATCCGCCACATGACCGGCCACGACATCGCGTCGCAGAGCTACGTCTGGACGCCGCCGACGGAGGAAGTGCCGCCGCGCCTCGAGATCCGCAACCTGACGCTGCCCGGCGCCTACGAGGATCTGTCGCTCGCCATTCGGCCGGGCGAGATCGTCGGCCTCTCGGGCCTGCTCGGCTCGGGGCGCACCGAGGTCGCCAACACGCTGTTCGGCCTCGAGCCCGGCTACACCGGCTCGGTGCTGGTCGACGGCAAGGACGTGCGGCTCGACCGGGTTTCGACCGCGATCGACGCCGGCATCGCCTATGTGCCGGAAGACCGGCTGACCGAGGGCCTGTTCCTCACCCAGTCGATCGACCGCAACATCCTCGCCACGATCTACGACCGCATCGCCTCGTGGTCGGTGGTCGACCGCGAGAAGGCGGCGGAACTCGCCTCCGGCTCGATCCGCTCGCTGCAGATCGCCACGCCGACCGGCGAGAAGCCGGTGGGTCAGCTCTCCGGCGGCAATCAGCAGCGCGTGGTGCTCGCCCGCTGGCTCCTCACCGACGCCCGCGTGCTGATCCTCAACGGCCCGACCGTCGGCGTCGACGTCGGCTCCAAGGCGGAGATCCACCGCATCATCCGCGACCTCGCGGTGAAGACCGGGGTCTCGGTGCTGATGATCTCCGACGACATCCTCGAGCTGGTGCAGAACTGCAACCGCATCGTGGTGATCCATCGGGGCCGCTTCGTCGACACGATCGAGACCGCCGAGACGTCGGAGCACGCGATCTCCGACATCCTGACGTCCTTCCGGTGAGGTGACCCATGGCTCTCTTCCATAGATCGGAGGTCGTCATCGCGGCCATTCTCATCGCCGCGATGATCCTCATCGGCCTCGTCAATCCGGCCTTCTGGCAGATCGACAACCTGTTCTCGCTCTTACGCTCCAACATCGTCATCGGCATCATGGCGCTCGGCGTCCTGCTGGTGATGCTGTCGGGCGGCTTCGACGTCTCTTTCCCGGCCTTCGCGGTCGCGGCGATGTATCTGACCGTCAAGGCGATGTTGGCGACCGGCTACGAAGGCGTCTTCGTGCCGTTCCTGATGGCGATCGCCATCGGGGCTGCCTGCGGCGCGATCAACGCCTTCTTCGTCTGGAAATTCCGGATGATCCCGCTGATCGTGACGCTCGGCACCGGCTCGATGGTGCGCGGCTTCCTGCTCGGCGTGGTCGGCACCTCGATGATCAACATCGACCGCTTCCCGCCGGTCCTGATCGACTTCGCCAAGACCGAGATCGTCACCCTCGCCAAGGCGGACGGCACCCATTCGGGTCTGACCGCGATGATCCTGATCTACGTCGCCCTGGCGCTCGCGGTGCATCTGATGCTGCGCTACACGATGATCGGCCGCTCGATCTTCGCGCTCGGCGGCGGAGCGGAGGCGGCCACCCGCGTCGGCTTCGACCTGAAGAAGACGATCTTCTTCATCTACTGCCTCGCGGGCGCGCTCGCGGGCTTCGCCGGCCTGCTCCACTGCTCGATGATCTGGCTCGCCAACCCGCGCGACTTCGTCGGCACCGACCTCGAGGTCATCGCCGCCGTGGTGCTCGGCGGCGCCTCGATCTTCGGCGGGCGCGGCAGCGTGCTCGGCACCATGCTCGGCGTCTTCATGCTGGTCATGGTCAAGAACAGCCTGATCATCATGAAGGTCGACACCACCTGGCAGCTCGTCGTGGTCGGATCGATCATCGTCATCGCCACCGCGGCCAGCGCCTGGCGCGACCACGGCCGTCGGGCCTGAGCGAGGAGAGACCCCTTGAACAAGATCTCTTTCGACCCCCGCTCGCTCTTCAACCGCGACAACAACATCGCCCAGCTGCTGGTGATGGTCGTGCTGATCCTCGCCGTGATGACGGCGCTGTCGCCCGACAAGTTCCTGCGCTGGTACAATTTCGAGAGCCTGACCTATCTCTTCCCCGAGCTCGGCGTGCTGTCGATCGCCATGCTGGTGGCGATGATGACCGGCGGCATCGACCTGTCGATCATCGGTATCGCCAACGTCTCGGCGATCCTCGCGGGCCTCTTCTTCCACCGCATGATCGGCCGCGGCGCCGAGGCGGGCGGCGACCAGACCCTGTGGATCCTCTGCGGCATCGGACTGTCGATGGGCGTCGGCATGCTGGCGGGTGCCTTCAACGGCTTCCTCATCACCCGCCTCAAGGTGACGCCGATCCTCGCCACCCTCGGTTCCGGTCAGATCTTCACCGGCATCGCGCTGGTCCTGACCGGCGGCCCGGCGATCGTCGGCTTCCCTGCCGCCTGGGACTGGATCGGCAACGGCAAGATCTTCGGCCTCGCCGTGCCCTTCGTGCTGTTCGTCTTCATCGCCCTGGCGGTCGCCTTCGTGCTGACGCGCACCACCTTCGGGCTGGCGCTGCAACTGATCGGCACCAACCCGAAGGCCGCCGTCTATGCCGGTCTCGACCGGGCGAAGATGGTCTTCATGAGCTACGTGCTCACCGGCACCCTCGCCTCGATCGCCGGCATCATGCTGTCGGGCCGCACCAACGCGGCGAAGTCGGACTACGGCACGTCGTACCTGTTGCAGGCGGTGCTGATCGCCGTGCTCGGCGGAACCAATCCGGCCGGCGGCAAGGGCACCGTGGCGGGCGTCTCGATCGCGGTGATCGCGCTGATGCTGCTGTCGTCGGGCTTCCAGATCCTGCGCTTCTCCAACCACCTGATCGACTTCATCTGGGGCGCCTTCCTGCTCCTGGTGATCGCCATCAACGCCTACAAGAACCGGACCCGCTGACCCCCGACCGCGCCGCCCCTCCGGCGGCGCGGCACGGACGCGAGACGACCAGAAGAGGGTGCCATGACCACCACCGTCACGCTGCGCGAGAGCCATTTCGGCGAAGCCGAATACGAGTTGCTGCGCTCCGGCGCACTCACCGCCCGCCCCTTCCGCTATCCGAGCGGCATCGCGGCGATCCGGCTCGCCAACGACCGCGGCCACCTCGTCGTGCTGCCCTTCATGGGCCAGATGATCTGGGACGCGGTCTTCGACGGCGTCGATCTCGGCATGAAGGACATGTTCGCCGAGCCGCGCCCCGCCGAGTCCATCGCCGCCACCTACGGCTGCTTCGCCTTCCACTCGGGGCTCTTGAGCAACGGCTGCCCGTCGCCCGCCGACACCCATCCGCTGCACGGCGAGATGCCCTGCGCGCCGATGCAGTCGGCGGCGCTCGAGATCGGCGAGGACATCGAGGGCCCCTATCTGGCGCTGACCGGCACCCGCGAATGGGTGATGGGCTTCGGCGACCACTATCGCGCCAGCCCGCGCATCGTGCTCAGGCCGGGCACCGCGCTCTTCGACTTCGGCATCCGCGTCGAGAACCTCGCCTCGGCGCCGATGGACCTGATGTACATGGCGCACGTCAATTTCGCGCTCCTGAAGGGCGGACGCATCGTCCAGCCCGCGCCCTTCGACGCGGCGCACACGGTGGTGCGCTCGGTCGTCCCCGGCCACGTCCGGCCGACGCCCGCCTATCTCGCCTTCATCGAGGAACTGGCGCGCGATCCGTCGAGCTCCGCCGTCCTCGATCGGCCCGAGCGCTACGATCCCGAGCAGGTGTTCTACGTCCGCGGGGTTCGCCGCGGCGCCGACGGGCGCACGGCGATGATGCAGGTCACGCCGAAAGGCGACGCGCTGACCATCGCCTGGAACCCCGACGACCTGCCGCACACCGTGCGCTGGATCTTCGACAACGGCGATCAGCAGGTCGCCGCCTTCGCCCTGCCCGCGACCTGCGAGCCGGAAGGCCGCATCGCCGAGAAGGCCAAGGGCCACGTCCGTTCGCTGGCGCCCGGCGAGACCGCCGCCTTCTCCGTCCGTCTCGGCCATCTCGACAGCGGGGAAGCCGCGCGCGTCGAGGCCGAGATCGGCAAGTTCCGTTGATCCCGAGGAGACCGTCATGCCCGTGAAGATCGCCGTCGTCGGTTCCAACATGGTGGACCTGATCAGCTACATCACCCGCATGCCCGACCGCGGCGAGACGGTGGAGGCGCCGGACTTCCGCATGGGCTGCGGCGGCAAGGGCGCCAACCAGGCGGTCGCCGCCGCCAAGCTCGGCGCCGAGGTGACGATGGTCACCAAGGTCGGCGACGACGCCTTCGCCGACACGACCATCGCCAACTTCCGCCGCTTCGGCATCGACACGAAACACGTCGAGAAGGTGCCGGGCGTCTCCTCGGGCGTCGCGCCGATCTTCGTCGAGCCGTCGGGCGAGAACTCGATCCTGATCATCAAGGGCGCCAACGGCCATCTCGCCCCCGCCGACGTCGACCGCGCCGGCGAGGACCTGAAGCACGCCGATCTCATCCTGATGCAGCTCGAGGTGCCGCTCGAGACCGTCTATCACACGATCGAATTCGCCGCGGCGAACGGCATCGAGACCGTGCTCAACCCAGCCCCGGCGGCGGCGCTCGATCTCGCCCGCATCTCGAAGGTGACCTTCCTCACCCCGAACCAGACCGAACTCGCGCTCCTCACCGGCATGCCGGTCGGCGACGAGGTCGAGGCGATCGTCGCGGCGAAGTCGCTGGTCGACAAGGGTATCCGCGTCGTCGTGGTGACGCTCGGCTCGCGCGGCGCGCTGCTGGTCGACGGCAAGGGTGTCACCCGCATCCCGCCGGTCGCGGTGAAGCCGGTCGACACCACCGGCGCCGGCGACGCCTTCATCGGCTCCTTCGCCCGCTTCTACGGCGAGAGCCGCGACGTCGAGGCCTCGCTGAAGCTCGCCGCCCGCTACGCCGCCGATTCGATCACCCGCCCCGGCACCCAGACCTCCTACGCCACGGCCGAGGAATTCGCGGCCCTGCGCGGGGCCGAATGACCGGACGCCCGTGAGGGCACGATCCGAGGGGCAGGAGAACGCCATGAAACGGGGTCCGTCGCGAGACGGACCCCGTTTTCGCGTGGTCCACCCGCCGTTTTCCCACCCCCTTGCCACTTCCGTCGAAGTCGCATCGATTGAAAGCTGAATGAAAGCCGGATCGATCATGATCACGGTCGAGCCTTCTCCCGCCCTGGGGCGTCGAGAGGAAGGCCTGAAGAAACGTCAGGAGAAACGCATGTCCGTGAAGGCATGGGTGCTTGCGACCGTGGCCACGTCCGCGCTCGCCGCCTCGATCACCGCCGCTTCCGCCGCCGACAAGATCACCATCATGGTGGGCGGCATCGAAAAGCAGATCTATCTGCCCGCCAAGCTCACCGAGCAGCTCGGTTTCTTCAAGGACGAGGGCCTCGAGGTCGAACTCCTGTCGGAGGCCGCCGGCGTCGACGCCGAGAACGAGATGCTCGCCGGCGCCGTGCAGGGCGTGGTCGGCTTCTACGACCACTGCATCGACCTGCAGGCCAAGGGCAAGTTCGTCATGTCGGTGGTGCAGTTCTCGCGCGCCCCCGGCGAGGTCGAGCTCGTCTCCACCAAGCACCCCGAGATCAAGTCGCCGGCCGACTTCAAGGGCCAGTCGCTCGGCGTCACCGGCCTCGGCTCGTCGACCAACTTCCTCACCCAGTATCTCGCGGTGAAGAACGGCGTGCCGCTCGGCTCCTTCACCACCCTGCCGGTCGGCGCCGGCGGCACCTTCATCGCCGCCATGCAGCAGGACAAGATCCAGGCCGGCATGACCACCGAACCGACCATCTCGCGCCTGCTGAAGACCGGCGAGGCGGCGGTCCTCGTCGACATGCGCACGCCGGAGAAGACCCGCGCCGCGCTCGGCGGCACCTATCCGGCCGCCTCGCTCTACATGTCGACCGCCTTCGTCGAGGGCCACAAGCCGGAAGTGCAGAAGCTCGCCAACGCCTTCGTCAAGACGCTGAAGTGGATGTCGACCCACTCGGCCGAGGAGATCGCCGACAAGATGCCCAAGGACTACTGGGCCGGCGACCGCGCGCTCTACGTCAAGGCGATCGCCGAGGGCAAGGAGCAGTTCACCGCCGACGGCGTCATGCCGGAGGACGGTCCGGCGACGGTGCTCGCCGTGCTCTCTGGCTTCTCCAAGAACGTCAAGGGCAAGCAGATCGACCTCTCCAAGACCTACACGACCGAGTTCGTGAAGGCCGCGAAGTGACCTCTCGCGCGTGAGGCCGAGCGCCTCACGCGCCCTCCCCCGTCAGACACGACACGCCCGCGCGAGGCCCGGCCCGCGCGAAGGAGCCCTCGCATGTCCGAAACCCCGCAGGCCGCCGGCCCCGCCGTCGAACTCGTCGACGTCGAGCGCCGCTTCCTCACCCCCGACGGGCGCCACATGACGGCGATCCGCGACTTCTCCATGACCGTCGGCCGCGGCGAGTTCGTCGCCGTCGTCGGTCCGACCGGCTGCGGCAAGTCGACGACGCTCGGCCTCGTCTCCGGCCTGTCGATGCCGACGCTCGGCCGGGTCGAGGTCTTCGGCGAACCGGTCACCGGCATCGACCCGCGCATCGGCTACGTCTTCCAGTCCGATGCGCTCTTCCCCTGGCGCACCGTCGTCGACAACGTCGTCGCCGGCCCCATCTTCCGCGGCCGGCCGAAGGACGAGGCCTACGACAAGGCGCGCGCCTGGCTGAAGCGGGTGGGCCTGTCGAAGTTCGAGAAGCACTATCCCCACCAGCTCTCCGGCGGCATGCGCAAGCGCGTCTCGCTCGCCCAGACCTTCATCAACGACCCGAAGATCCTGCTGATGGACGAGCCCTTCTCGGCGCTCGACGTCCAGACCCGGGTGGTGATGCACGAGGAACTGCTGAATCTCTGGTCGGAGAACCAGGCCTCGGTGATCTTCGTCACCCACGACCTCGAGGAGGCGATCGCGCTCGCCGATCGCGTCTACGTGCTGACCAACGGCCCGGCGACGGTGAAGTCGGTCTACACCATCGATCTGCCGCGCCCGCGCGTCGTCGCCGACATCCGCTACGATCCGAAGTTCATCGAGATCTCCCACACCATCTGGTCCGACCTGCGCGAGGAAGTGCAGGCGGGCTATTCCCGCAGCGCGGCCTGAGGAGGCGCCCATGACCGACGTCACCACGCTTCCCGCCGCCGTCGCCGAGCCGCTGGGCGCCGGCGAGACCCCCGGCGCCCGCGCCGCACGCCTGCGCCGCTATCAGGTCCTCGCCTGGCGCTGGGCCATCCTCGCCGCAGCCCTCGGCGGGTGGGAACTGGCCTCGACGCGCGGCTGGATCGACCCGTTCTTCTATTCCCAGCCCTCGGCCATCGCCGAGCGCCTGTGGGAATGGATCACCGAGGGCACCGCCGAAGGCCCGCTGTGGTTCCATCTCTGGGTGACGATGGAGGAGAGCCTCGCCGGCTTCTTCTCGGGTGCCATCGCCGGCGTGGTGATCGGCATCGCGCTCGGCCGCAACCGCATGCTCGCCGACATCTTCTCGATCTACATCAAGGTGATCAACTCGATCCCGCGCGTCGTGCTGGCGCCGATCTTCATCATGATCTTCGGGCTCGGCCTCGGCTCGAAGGTGGCGCTGAGCTTCGTCATGGTGTTCTTCGTCGTCTTCTCCAACGCCTTCCAGGGCGTGCGTGAGGCCGACCGCAACATGATCGCCAATGCCCAGATCCTCGGCGCCTCGCCGTGGCAGCTGACCCGCTCGGTGATCGTGCCCTCGGCGATGAGCTGGATCTTCGCCTCGCTGCACGTCTCCTTCGGCTTCGCCATCGTCGGCGCCATCGTCGGCGAGTTCGTCGGCTCGAAATATGGCATCGGCCTGCTGATCAACGTCGCCAAGGGCTCGTTCGACGCGGCCGGCATGTATGCGGCGATCGTCGTCATCATGGTGGTGGCGCTGACCGCCGACTGGGCGATGTCGAAGCTCGAGCATCGGCTCGCCAAGTGGCGGCCGCAGCCCCACGGCGCCGAAGGCTGACCCCCGGCCGATCGACGCGAAGCGGCCCCGTCCGGTCCTGCCGGGCGGGGTCGTCGCATTTCAGGGCGCAATCGGCAACACGACCTCGGCGCGGAGCCCCGATGCCCCGTCGGCGCGCGCATGGAGCGTGATCCGTCCGCCGTGCGCCGCTGCCGCCTCCTGCGCCACCGCGAGGCCGAGCCCGGTGCCGCTCCCGTCCGACCGATCGAGCCGATGGAAGCGCTCGAAGACCCGCATGCGCTCACTCTCCGGAATGCCCGGCCCGGTGTCCTCGACGACGACGACCGCCGTCGCCTCGCGGCGCTCGACGCGAACCACCACCTCGCCGCCACGACCGGCATGCCGCAGCGCGTTGTCGACCAGATTGGCGACGATCTCGCCGAGCAGCGTCGCATGGCCCTCGAGCTCCAGCCGATCGACCGCCGGTTCGAAGGCGAGGTCGACCCGCCGCTCGACCGCCAGCAGCGCCAGATCGTCGAGCCGGGCGCCGATCAGCGCGACGAGATCGACCCGATCCTTGCGCACCGCCGCCCCGCGTTCGGCCCGTGCCAGCGAAAGGAGCTGGTTGACCAGCCGGCTCATCACGTCGATCGAGCGGTCGACGGCCGAGAGTGCCTCGCGCTGCGGCCCGTCGCCCGGTTCGGCGAGACCGACGCCGACCTGCGTCTTCAGGACCGCGAGCGGCGTGCGCAGCTGATGGGCGGCATTGGCGACGAAACGGCGCTGGATCGCAACGTCGCCCTCGATCCGCTCGAAGGCCTGATCGAGGACGCGGGCGAGCGGACGGAACTCGTGCGGCAGGTCGTCGTCGGCGAGCCGTTCGGGCTGCTTGGGGTCACGCGCCATGATGCGGTCGCGCAGCCGCGTCAGCCGGGCGAGGCCGCGCGTCAGGCCATAGGCGGCGAGGCCGCAGGCGGCGGCGACCAGCAGAACCTGATCGCGCAGCGCCTTCCACCACAGATCGGCGACCAGCCGGTCGTGGCCGGCGAGCGTCGAGCCGACCACCACCATGCCCTCGCGCGTGCCTTCCGCCATGACGATCGGCTGGACCAGCGCGACGGCCCGCACGGGCCGCCCCTCGAAGGCGGCGTCGAAATGGAGCGGTTGGAGCCCCTTCGGCCGATCCGGCGGCATCGGCCCATCGGGATAGCCGGCGAGGAGCTCGCCCTTCGGCCCGATCACCCGATAGACCACCCGGTCACGCGCCTCGGAGGCGAACATCTCGAGCGCCGCCGGCGGGATGGTCGCCTCGACCAGCACGCCGTCGCTCTCGATCCGCTCGGCGATCACCCGCGCCGAGGCGGTCAGCGTCCGGTCCTGCACGATGTCGGCGGTGGAGATCGCATCGAGCCGCGTCGTCCAGACGTTGAAGGGCACGAGTGCGGCGAGCGGCAGGCCGAGCCGCAACAGCAGATCGCCGCGCAGGCTGAGCCGGCTCATCGTTCTTCGCCCAGGAGGTAGCCGAGGCCGCGCAGCGTCGCGATCGCCACCCCGGACCCCTCCAGCTTCTTGCGCAGCCGATGGACGTGGATCTCGATCGTCGAGGCGCTGGCCTCGTCGTGATGGCCGAAGACCGTCTCGAACAGCGCCTCCTTGCGCACCGGCTTGCCGGCCTTGAGGATCAGCGCCTCGAGCACGGCGCTCTCGCGCGGCGTCAGGGCGAGCGCGGCACCGGCGAGGGTGAAGGCGCGCGTCGTGCCGTCGTAGACGAGCGGACCACAACGCATCTCCATCGCCCGGCCCGGCCGCGCCCGCCGCAGCTGGACACGGATGCGAGCGAGCAGTTCCGACGGCTCGAAGGGCTTGACCAGATAGTCGTCGGCGCCACTGTCGAGGCCGCGGACACGGGCCGAGACGGCGTCGTCGGCGGTGACCACCACCACCGGGGTCGAGGTGTTGCGGCCGCGGAACTGCTTCAGGACCGTCAGCCCGTCGATGTGCGGCAGGTCGAGATCGAGCAGGACGAGGTCGTAGCCGCCGATCGTCAGGGCCGCCTCCGCCTCCTCGCCGTCGCCGGCGAGATCGACGGCATAGTTCTCGCGCCTGAGCAGACGGGCGAGCCATTCGGCGAGTTCGGCATTGTCTTCGGCGAGAAGCAGGCGCATGGGCGGGTCCGTACGACCGTCGCGGTCGGTCGGCGCCGGAACGGCGCAGGCCGAGATGTGAGCATCTTCGGCCCGCTCAGGCAACCGCCGGCAAGGGATCGTTCCGTCGCCCGAAGACGGAGACACGGACGCCCCGCCGTGGCACCTTGGGCCGCGTCGCCACGGGGGCTCCGGAATGATCGTCGCTCGCACCAGTCTCACCCATCCGCTGCAGATCGCCGAGGTGCGCGCGAGCCCGGAACACGGCCGCATCGGCATCACCTTCTGCCCCGGCAAGCAGGACATGGACGCCATGTCGGGCGCCTGGGCGCGGGATCTTTCGACCGATCTCGACGCGATCACCGCCTGGGGCGCGACGACACTCGTGACGCTGGTCGAACCGGCCGAGCTCTCCACCCTGAAGGTCGCCGATCTCGGCCCGGCGGCACTCGCCCGCGGGCTCGACTGGCGCCATCTGCCGATCCCCGACTTCTCGGTGCCCTCCCCGGCCTTCGAGCGCCGCTGGCTCGCCGACGGTCACGACATCCGGGCGCGGCTCCGCGCCGGTGAGGACGTCGTCGTCCACTGCAAGGGCGGCCTCGGCCGCGCCGGCATGATCGCCGCCCGCCTCCTCGCCGAACTCGGCGTCGAGCCCGAACGGGCGATCCGCGACGTCCGTGCCGTCCGCAAGGGGGCGATCGAGACGCACGGCCAACTCGCCCTCGTCCGCCGCACCACGGAGATTTCGGCCGAAGGCCTCGACGTCGCGCGCCTGCGCAAGGTCGGCGGCCAACTCGGCTCCAACCCCGGCGGCATCCACGAGGACGATCTCGGGCGACGGTACTACGTCAAGACGCCGGAGACGCCGGCCTTGGCGCGCAACGAACGGCTGGCGGCGGCGCTCTATCGCCTCGCCGGCGCGCCGACGCTGGTGCATGTGCCGGTCGTGGGCGAGGCCCATGTCGCCACCGTCTTCGTCGACCTCGCCAAGCGCAGCCTCGCCCGTTTCGACCCGGCCGAACGGCGGCAGGCGCGGCGCTGGTTCGCCGTCCATGCCTGGACCGCCAACTGGGACGCCGTCGGCTTCGACGGCGACAACCAGGGCGTGGTCGACGGCGTCGCGACGACGCTCGACGTGGGCGGCGCGCTGGAATTCCGCGCTCAGGGCGACCCCAAGGGCGACGCCTTCGGCCGCAGCGTCGGCGAGATCGAGACCCTGCGGGCGAACCCCGACAACCCGCACGCCATGCGCCTCTTCGGCGACATGACGCCTGCGGAGATCGTGAAGGCGATCGCGGTCGTGACCCGCATCCCCGACGTCGCGATCCGCCGCGTCGTGGCGGAGGGCGGCGGCGGCCCGGCGCTCGCCGACAAGCTCGTCGCCCGCAAGGCCGACCTGAACGACCGCGCCGGCCGGATGATCTGACATCCGACCGGCGCGTTCCCCACCGTACTTCACATCGGCGATCGGTCAGGCACCGATCGCGTGGCCGTTCGGATCGGCATTCGCAGCCGCTTCCGCCGGCTTCGCCGCCTGCGTCAGCGTCGCCAGACGCGCCGCGAGCTCGTCGTAGCGCGCGCGGATCGCCTCGGCCTCGGCCGTACGTTCGGCCATCGCCTTGGCGGCGTCGCGGCCGGCGAGGTGACGCAGCAGACGCCAGTTGCGCCGCCGCTCCTCGACCAGGCGGACGATCGGATCCGGCACCACGAAGCGGACCAGCTTGCGATCGCGCACCTGATAGACGAAGGGCACGCGGCCCTGGCGCTCGGCGGCCGGAAGGTCGATCCAGTCGTGGATCGGCACGCCGGCGACGTCGTCGGCGAGCGGACGCGGCTGGAACTGCTTCTTGAAGCGGCCTTCCTCGAGGGCGAAGTCGGCCGGGGTCAGCGGCACTTCCATCGTCTGCGTCACGCCGTTCTCGTCGTCCCATTCCAGCTCGACCGTGGTCCAGTCCTGCTCGGCGTCCGGGTTGCCGGCGAGCGACAGGCGCGCCCGCGCCGACGGCTCGACCCGCGGGTCGTGGACGAAGAGCGGCGACACGCGGCTGCGGACCGCGAGACGGGCATGGCCGCTCGCCACCGCGTCGCCGATGCCGTTCTCGCCCTGGCAGGGCGTGTGGACGTCGATCACCACCGGGCCGTCGCGATAGTCGAGCGCGGCGAGCACGTTCTTCAGGAAGTGGCCCTGCATCGCCGGGGTCGACTGAACCACCATCACCTTCGGGTGGAAGGCGGCGATCAGCCCGAGTTCCTTGCGGTCGTCGGTCTTGCCGGCATGGGCGGCGCCCACGCTGGCGAGGTCGGAGTCCTGACCGAGGAAGCTCGAGGTCGAGGCCTGTCCGCCGGTGTTGGAATAGGCACCGGTATTCAGCACCACCACCTTGATCGGCGTATGGGTCGTCAGCAGCTTCGACAGCGCGCCGAAGCCGATGTCGTAGGTGGCCCCGTCGCCGCCGACCGACAGGATCGTCGGCATCAGCGCCAGTTCCTCGTCGGTGAAGTCGGCCCAGGACAGCATGGCGAGAGCCTTGTCGTGACGGGCCGGATCGTAGGCGCCGTCGCGCTCGAGGGCGGCGATGCGACGGGCGCGCACCACCTCGACGAGATCGGCCGCGAGACCTTCGAACAGGCCCTTGGCCACCGCCGGCGAGTCCTGGAACAGGCTGTTGACCCACGGCGCCCGGTAGGGGTTGGCCGGGAAGGTCGAGCAGTAGACCGACGAACAGCCGGTGGCATTGGCAACCACCATCGGCGCACGGCCACCGCCGGTCGGGCCGCTCTCGAGGGCGAAGAGCCGCTTCTCGAGCACCGCCGAGGCCCGGTCGATCCGTTCGGCGCGAGCACCCTCGGCACCGATGCGGACCTTCTCGAGATCGGCGAGCATGGTCTCGATCGCCGTCGTCTCGCCTTCGAGCCGCCGGGTGCCGAGCGCCTGGACGGCCGAGGAGATCTGGCGGATCACCGTCGCCTCGCCGCAGCCGCGGCAGGCGCCGTGACCGCCGGTCGTGGCGTAGTAGGCCTCGCGATCGAGCACGAAGCGCTTGGCCTCGGGGCCGGCGAGATTGCCGACGAAGCGATGCGGCGACGGCTGGGTCTGCGACAGCAGGGCGAAGCGCGTCTGCATCTCGTCGTAGAGGTCGTCGTCCTGGACCTGTTCGCTGAGCGCCTCTCCGCCGCAGACGGTCAGGCATTCGAGACAGCCCGAGCACTTCGACGGGTCGATGCCGATCGAGAGCAGACCGCCCGAGCCGGCCGCCTTCTTCTCGAACTGGTCGAAGAACAGGTTGGTGCGGGCGACCGGCAGCCACGACAGCGTCTCGGCGAGCGCGCCGAGATCCTTCGCGAGTTCGCCGTCACCGGCCGCGACCGAGGCCGCCGCACCGGCGACCAGCGCCGACAGGGCAGGCTTCTCGCTCGTTTCGACGAGCGCGATGCGGACCTTGGCCTCGAGCGCCGGCAGGACGGCCGCGAGCCGCGCCGCACGACCTTCGGGCAGCGCCGTCGCCTTGGCAGCGGTCGCCAGCAGGTCGGCGATCTCGTGGACGGTGGCCGGCAGGGCCGCGTCGGGGCACACCAGCGTGCATTCGAGGCAGCCGGTGCACTTCTCCGGTTCGAAGGCCGGTACCTGACGGCGGAACAGACCCTTGTCCTTCGCCGCGGCGCTGCCGGGCGGCAGGAAGAGGCCGGTACCCGGCATCACCGGCGCTTCGCCGATCGAGCCGTCGCGCATCGGCTTGCCGACGATCGCGTCGAAGTAGATCGGGTCGAACAGGCCCGACGGTGCCGCCCGCGACGAAAGGCCGGCGAGACGGGTGTCGACGCTGCGGGCCCGCGCCGCCAGCGCGACCAGTTCGGCCTCCTCGTAGGCCGGCTCGCGCCACGGCACCTCGAGCGTCGCCTCGAGACCCTCGCGGATCACCTGCATGTTGCCTTCGACGACGGCCTTGCCCTTGGCGCCGAACTTCTTCTCGATCTGCTTGCGGATGCGGGCGACCACGGCCTCGGGATCGAGACCAGCCGCCACCCGGTCGACCCGACCGGCGAGCGCGCCGATGAAGGCGATGCCCATCATGCGGGTGGCGAGTTCCGGCGTCGGGGCGTGACGCGCGGCGACGGCGAAGGCGTCGAGCACCATGAAGTGCACCCCGCGCTCGCGGATCGCCGCCCGCGCCTTGGCCGGCAGCGCCTCCCAGGCGGCATGCGGCGTCAGGTTCGTCTGCAAGACGAAGGTGCCGCCGGGCACGAGGCCCTTCAGCGGATCGGTGTGCGAGAACACCTTGTGGTCGGCCGACAGGACGATCTCGACGTCCTCGAGCTCGGCATTGGTGATCTTCACCGGGTCCGGCGACAGGGTGATGTAGAAGTTGGTCGGCGCACCCGACTTCTCCGAGCCGTATTTCGGCGCGGACTTGGAGTGCAGCCCGAGCAGACCGGAGAGAATGTCGGTGGCGAGCTTGCCCGTCGCCACGGTGCCGTAGCCGCCGACCGAGTGGAAGCGGATGCGCATGGCACCGTCCGGCAGCAGGTCGGACGGGTTGTCACCGGTCTCGAGCACGCTGGTCAGCCGCTCGGGATAGGCGGCCGCGAGCCGCTGGTGCAGATCGTTGACGACCGCCGGGGCGTTCGGCGCGGTGAAGCGCGAGCCGAGCCAGACGAAGGGCGCGGCGTCGGCGCGGTCCATCGCATCATAGGCGGCGATCAGATGGCGCGGCTGCAGATCGTGGCCGCCGAGGCCGAAGATCGCCGTGGTGGTGCGCGGCAGAACGGCGAGCGCCGGGATGCCGGGATGGCGCGGCGTCGCGCTCTCCGCGTTCTCGCGCGCCTTGACCAGCGCCCGCGACACGCGATCGGACAGCGCCGTCACGTCGGACCGCTCGAGCACCGTCACCGCCCGTTTGCCGGCGATCGCGGCGATCAGTTCGGCCTCCGGGAAGGGCTGGAGCTGCTTGATCGCCACCACGCCGACCTTGCGGCCGTGACGACGCATCCATTCGGCGACCGCCTCGGCGTCGCTGGTGACCGAGCCGAGGCCGATCAGCACCGTCTCGGCGTCCTCGCAGGCATAGGTCATCACCGGCGCGTAGCGGCGGCCGGTCAGTTCGCCGTATTCCTCGAAGGCCTTGGCCGCGAGCCGCGGCACGTCGGCGAGGAAGTGGACGTGATGGTCGACGACACCGGCCTGATAGTCGGGCTGGTTCTGCACCGCGCCGGTGAGGCCGGGATTGTCGGGATCGACCAGCGCCGGCACGCGCATCCGCGTGCCCTTCTCCCAGGCGTTCAGCCACAGCCGCCGCCAGCGCGGCATCAGCGCCGCCGGCACGAAGGCTTCCGTCGCCGAGATCAGCGCGCCACCGCGATCGGTCTCGATCACGTCGGCGCGTTCGTCGAGCAGATTGCGCAGGCTCGCGAGATCGGCCGGCGCGAAGGCGTCGGCATGACGGGCGACCCACTGCTTCAGCTGATAGACGCGGCCCTTGGCGCCGTGCAGCACCTCCTGCGCCAGCGTCGGACAGGGAATGCGCTCGGACGGATCGCCGAGATAGCGCTTGAGCAGTTCCGGTTCGGGCAGCAGCGCCTCGCTCGTCATGTGCGAGGTGGCGAAGCCGTCCATCGCGTTGGCGACCGGAACCAGAGAATCGGCGGCGATCCGGTAGGAGATCGCGGCGAAGTCGGCCGCTTCCTGCGGATCGGCACCGAACAGGATGGTGTAGCCCGCCGGCAGCAGGGCGTAGACGTCGTCGTGGCCGGCCATGACGTTGAGCGAATGCTTGGTGACGACGCGCGCCGCCACGTGCAGCACGAAGCCGCCGACCTTCTTGCCGACCGTCACGTAGTGCGACTCGAGGGCGTAGAGGATGCCCTGCGAGGACGAAGCGTTGGAGATGTACTTGCCGCCGGTCAGCGCCGCCGCCAGCGCACCGCTCTGGGCCGAGTGCTCGCCCTCCGGCTCATAGAAGAACGGATGCCGGCCCCAGACGTTGACGCCGCCTGCCGCCCGGAACCGCTCGTAATTCTCCGAAATCTCGGTGGAGGGCGTGATCGGATAGCCGATGACGCCGCCGCAGACGTGGCTCGCCACGTAGGCTACCGCGCCGTTGCCGTTGATGACCGTCGGCAGGCCGGGGAATTCACGAGCCATGGTTCCATCTCCGTTGATCGAGCACGTGACGACGACGGCAACCTGCGCGGATACGACGGCGCGGGATCGTGTTTGTCACGTACGTGATAGGTCGAATACGTAGACGTTGTTTGTCCTATGCTTGCGCATTAGACTAACGTATGGCTCGCCGTTGTCGAGGGACATTACTGCTGGACTTGTGACAATCCTGTCGGCTACCCGACATTTCAATCGACACAGATTCGTGAAGCCGATCCAAGCCCCCTCGGACAGATCCCGGAAAATCTCCTAATATTTCAAATCTTCCAATGTGTTGCCAGAGCGCACGATCATCGCGTCCGGACACCTTTCGCATCGCGATGCGACGAAACAACGCAAGTAACCGATTAGTATTCGTGTTTGTACGCATGGATCATGCACGCGTGCCCCGCGCCGCGATGGCATCGACGGCCGCCGAAAGGTCGTCGCCGAGCCGGTCGACGTCGGCCGAAGTCGCGGCCCGGCCGTCGCCGCGCGCCGCCCGTTCGATGTCCGCCGCCCGCTCCGCGACGCGCCGGGCGCCGACGTTGAAGCTCATCGACTTCAGCGCATGCGCCGCCGCTCCGAGCCGGTCGAGATCGCCGCCGCGCGCCGCCTCGTGCAGCTCGCGCAGCTTCTCCACTGCCTGAGTCTGATAGAGCCGGACGACCCGATCGACGACCGCCGTCGCCCCGCCGGCCATCGCCGCGAGATCGTCGAGCACACTGTCGTCGAGCACCGGCGCCTCGTCCGAGGCATTCGCCGCGACCGGGATCGATTCGACCTCGGCGACCGGCGCCTCCGCCGGTCCCTCGACCAGATTGGCCGCATGGGCACGGATCGTCGCCTCGAGGGCGGCCAGCGTGAAGGGCTTGTGCAACACGCCGTCCATGCCGGCCGCACGCCAGGCGTCCGCCGCGGTGCCGACCACATGGGCGGTGAGCGCGACGATCGGCGTGCGTCCCCGCCCCTCCCGCGCCTCGAAGGCGCGGATCTCGCGCGCCGCGTCGAAACCGTCGAGGACCGGCATCGAGCCGTCCATCAGCACGAGGTCGAAGGTGTCGCGCATCACCGCATCGACCGCCTGCCGTCCGTCGACGACGAAGACCGGCGCGATGCCGAGGCGGCCGAGCGCGGCGCCTGCGACCTCGCGATTGACCTCGACGTCGTCGGCGACGAGCACCCGCAGACCGGGGAAGCGCGCGTGCTCGACCACACGATGCGCCGCCCGCTCCTCGAGGGTCGCGAGCGGCCGTCCGGCGGCGAGACAGGCGACGACCGCGTCGATCTCCTCGCGCGTCGCCGGCCAGGCGACGGACGTGTCGGCGAGACCCTGCGCGAGCAGGGACGAGACGTCGTCGCCGGCCTCCGCCAGCACGACCACGCCGCCCTCGTCCCCGAGCGCCGGCCGACCGTCGGCGCGCAGCCGTGCGGCATCGACGATCGCCAGCCGCGCCCCTTCCGCCGCGATCGGTCCGTCTCCGGCCGCGATCGCCCGGAAGCCGGCATCGCCGAGATGACCGGTGAGCGCCGCCGCCGTCTGCCGCCCGCCGACGGCGACGATCGCCACGGAAGGCAGCCCGTCCGCGAGCCGTGCCCAGGGGGCGACGTCGGTCGCCGGCTCGGTCACCGGCAGGGTGAAGAAGAAGCAGGTGCCGCGTCCCTCGACGCTGGTCGCCTCGAGCGTCCCGCCCATCGCCGCGACCAGTCGCCGGGCGATGGCGAGGCCGAGGCCGGTGCCGCCGAAGCGTCGGGTCGTCGTCTGGTCGGCCTGCGAGAAGGCCTCGAAGATGGTGGCGAGCTTGTCCTCGGGAATGCCGATGCCGGTGTCGACGACGGCGAAGAGGACGCGGTCGTCGCCGAAGGCCTCGACTTCGATGGTCACGCCGCCGGTTTCGGTGAACTTCAGCGCGTTGTTGACGAGATTGGCCAGCACCTGGCCGAGTCGTGTCGGATCGGCGTCGAGCCGCGCGGCGCGCGGCAGCGCCACCCGGGCGGCGAGATCGAGCCCCTTGGTGCGCGCCCGATCGGCGAAGAGCTTCGTCACCGTGTCGACCGCCTCGTGCGGATCGACCGCGACATGCTCGACCTCGAGCTTGCCGGCCTCGATCTTCGAGAGGTCGAGAATGTCGTTGATGATGGCGAGGAGGCTCGCGCCCGAGCGCGCCACCACCTCGGCCTGCCGCCGCGACCGGTTGGGCAGGTCGGAAGCGGCGAGGAGTTCGGCCATCACCAGGATGCCGTTCATCGGCGTGCGGATCTCGTGGCTCATGGTCGCGAGGAAGTCCGACTTGGCGCGGTTCGCCTCCTCCGCCTCGCGGGCGGCACGGGCGAAGTCGGCGGTGCGGTCGGCGACGTCCTGTTCCAGGCGTTCGCGGTGCCGGGCCAGCCGGTCGTCGCGCTCGCGGATGTCGCCGATCATGCCGTTGAACCCGTCGATCAGCGTGCCGATCTCGTCGTGCCCGCCGGGCTCGAGCGCGACCGAATAGTCGTGCGCGCCGCGCACCCGCGCCATGGCGCCCGACAGCGCCACGATCGGCCCGACGATGCGCCGCTGCAGGCGGAAGGCGACGACGAAGGCGACCGCCAGCGCCAGCGCCGCGCCGCTCACCGCCGCCCGGGCAGACGCCCAGAGGCGGGGGGCGAGATCCTGCGTGTCGGCGAGGATCCGGAGCACGCCGACCGTCCGACCCTCGTCGACGATGTCGACGCGGACCTCGACGGTGCGGCTGGCGATCCACCGGCCGATCGACACGTCGGCGTCCGGATCGGTCAGGACGAGATCGCTCGCCAGTTGCTCCGTCGCCCCGACGTCGCCGAGCGGCGTGCCGTCGGCGGCGTCGATGCCGGCGAAGACCAGCCCGTCGATGCGGCCCATCGAGCGGATCGCCCGGTGCACGCCGGAGCGGTCGCCCTCGGCGGTGGCGCGTGCGGCGGCCGCCGCGATCACCTGCGCCGTCGAGAACAGGCCGTCGCGCTTGGCGATGCCCCAGCGCAGCGTCTCCTGCCGGAGGGTCAGCGCGAGCATCACCGCGGTAGCCAGCACCACGGCGGCGGCGACGAGCAGCAGGAGGCGGGTTCGGATCGACGGCACCGGGAGCTTCATGCCCGGATACTGCCGCGCCATGGTTAAGGCGGGGCAAACGGAAACATGACGACATGCGAATGAAACGAACCCATCTTTAGGAACTCTCTGTTAGAAATCCCTCGAGGCTTGCGCCGAGACGCGACCGAGAAGCCCGAGACGCCCACGTCGAACCCCTTCGATGACCCGATGACCCACGCCGCCGCGACCGCCCGATTCGAGTATGTGTTGACCGAGGACATGGACATCCTCGCCGTCGACGACGACCCGATTCAGCGCGAGTTCTGTTCGGTCTATCTCTCGACCCCGACGGTGCGGGTCGAGACTGCCGACTGTGCCGAGGCCGGTCTCGCGGCCCTGCCGACGCGGCCGTGGGCGGCGCTTCTGGTCGACGTCGACATGCCCGGGATGAACGGCATCGAGATGGTGCGCGTGCTGCGCGCCGATCCGCGCTTCGACCGTCTGCCGGTCATGGTCATCACCGGCCGCGAGGACATGGTGTCGATCGATCGCGCCTACGAGGCCGGTGCCACCGCCTTCATGTGCAAGCCGGTCAACTGGCGCCTGCTCGCCCATCAGATCAAGTTCATGGTGCGCGCCCACCGCGCGCTCGTCGCCGGATCGGAGGGCTCGCCGTGATCACGCCCCTGTTCCGACGTCTCGCCCGCTTCCTGCGAGATCGCCGCGGCAACGTCGGTCTCGCCTTCGCGCTCTCCGCCGGCGCGCTGGTCGTCGTCGGCGGCGGCGCCGTCGACTTCGCCGACCTTTCCGCCCGCCGCGCCCGCATGCAGGCGATCGCCGACGGCGCCGCACTCGCCGGCGCCAAGGAGTTCCGTCTCGGCAACTCGGCCGTCGACGTGGTCGGCGGCGTCTCCACCAACTTCGCCCGCAAGTCGCTCGGCGCCGACGCGACCACGACCGACGTCACGCCCAGCGTCGACAACGTCGCCAAGACGGTGACGGTGACGCTCACCGCCGATGTCCAGACCTGGGTGCTGAGCGCCGTCACCTCGACCCGCGTCCAGGTCGCCGCCACCGCCCGCGTCGTCGGCGGCGCGCCGATCTGCGTCATCGGCCTCAATGCGTCCGCACCCTCGACGGTGCTGCTCGACAAGTCGTCTCGGCTCGAAGCGCCGGGCTGCTCGATCTATTCCAACTCGACCAAGTCGACCGGCCTGATGGCCAAGAACAGCGCGGTGATCAAGGCCGCCTTCATCTGCTCGGGCGGCGGCAAGTCGTCGCCGGGGCCGGGGTCCTTCAACCCCGACCCGCAGACCGACTGTCCGGTGCTCTCCGACCCGCTCGCCGCCCGGCCGCAGCCGACGGCACCGGGCTGCACCCAGACCGGGCTGGTGATCTCCGGCGGTTCGGCCGTCCTCAATCCGGGCACCTACTGCGGCGGCATCACCATCGACACCGGCGCCTCGGTGACGATGAACCCGGGCATCTACGCCTTCAAGAACGGCCCGCTGGTCGTCACCGGCGGCGCCTCTCTCTCCGGCAACAACGTCGGCCTGTTCATGACCGGCACCGGTGCGGTGATCGACTTCGAGGCCGCCTCGACCGTGTCGCTGACGGCGCCGAAGACCGGCGACATGGCCGGCATGCTGGTCTTCGAGGACCGCTCCGCCCCGACAGGTCAGGTCCACACGATCTATTCCGACAATGCGCGCATGCTGCTCGGCACGATCTATCTGCCGCGCAACCGGCTGCACGTCGCCGCCAACAGGCCGGTCGCCGACCAGTCGGCCTATACGATCGTCGTCGCCGACCAGTTCACCCTGTCGGAAGGCCCGACCATGGTGCTGAACACCAACTACAACTCCACCAACATCCCGGTTCCCACCGGCGTCGGCCCGAACGCCAACCAGACCGCGCTCACCAGGTGAGGCGCGATCGCGGCGACGACGGATGGTTGGAAGGGAGACGCCCGGCACGCGGCCGGGCGCGGTCTCACGCCGCGTCGCGGCGCGGCACGATGCCGGAGGCGAGCATGGCGTCGAGCGCTTCGGCCGACACCGCCTTGGAGAAGAACCAGCCCTGGATGTAGTGACAGCCGGCGGCGCGCAGGAATCGCCACTGGTCCTCGCTCTCGACGCCCTCGGCCGTGATCTTCATCCCCAGCGCCCGGGCGAGCGCCACGACCGCATGGACGATCGCCGCCGACTGAACGAGACCGACGCCGTCGACGAAGGACTTGTCGATCTTCACCTTGTCGACGGGCAGTTTCAGCAGATAGGTCAGCGACGAGAAGCCGGTGCCGAAGTCGTCGAGCGCGATCTTGACGCCGGCGGCGCGCAGCACCTCGATGTTGGCGACCGCCCGTTCGAAGTCGCCGATGTAGGCGCCCTCGACGATCTCCACCTCGATCCGCTTCGGGTCGATGCCGATCTCGGCCAGCACCTCGAGCGCCCGGCGGGCGAAGGTCGGGTCGCGGAAGCGATCGGCCGTCATGTTGATCGACACGGTGATCGACGGCCAGCGGAGTGCGTCCGTCGCGGCGCGGCGGAACACCCACCAGTCGAGCGCCTCGGCGTCGTCGGGCGCCTCGTACCAGGCGAGCACGTCCGCCGGGGTCGCCAGACGCGGCGTCGGACGGATGATGCGCAACAGCGCCTCGACCGCGACGATACGCGATCCGTCGGCGGCCACCTGCGGCTGATAGTGGAGCGTCAGGTCGTCGAACGAGACGCCGCGCTCGGAAAGGTCCGTCATGTCGCCCTCGACTTGCGGTTCGAATTTGGACGATGGCAGACCTTGGTTTCGCAATGATTGATGGCGGTCGCGGCGTTTTGCCCTCACACCACCGGCGCGCCCATGCCGAAGGAATAGGGCACGGGACCGGAGAAGGCGACGACGTCGCCGTCGTCGAGCACCGCCTCGCGGTTGACTTGTCCGCCGCCGTAGAGGCCGGGCGACACGTCGCGGCCGTTGCGCAGCACGAGGAAGATGTCGCCGACCGGCAGACGCAGTCGATCGACCACGTCGCCGACGGTCGCCCCCGCCGTCAGTTCCAGCCGCTGCACCGGCCCGAGCCCGCCGCCGTGGCGGGTGAGGCTGTTGAAGAGCCGCACCTCGACGGTGATCGGCGTTTCCGTGGCGTTGTGGCCGATCATTCCCGTCTCGATCGTCGTGTTCGCGTCTTCCATGGCTTCCTTCCCTCGAGGACCCGTCCGTCGGCGACGGTCGCGCACACCCACCCGCCGCTTCTTGATCGCCGTCAAGATCGGCCTCCTTCCTTGGTATGGGTTCCGGCCCGTGCAGGGGGCTCGCCCTCGCCGGGTGATGGAAAGCCGACGCGCTCTGTGCCAAGGTCACCCCGGGGACGGACCACGGAGCGCGAAGAGCGTGAAACTCGGCAAGAGGACTCGATCACGACCGGCCGCGGCCGATGCCCCCCTCGGCACCACCCTCGCCTCGCTCGATGCGTTCCGCCGGTCGGCCGTCGCCACGTCCGCCCCCGTCGCGCCCTGCCGCCTGCCGCCGCGCGCGGCGATCGGCGCCGTGCTCGCCGACGATCTGGTCTTCGCCTACGACCGCCCCCTGATGCCGCTCGCCCTGCGCGCCGGCTGGGCGGTCGCCTCGACCGACACGATCGGCGCCTCGCCCTATGCCCCGGTGACGCCCGCCGCCCTCGTCGCGGTCGAACCGGGCGAGGCCGTCCTGCCCCCCTTCGACGCCGTCGCGGCGCGTGCGAGCGTTCCGCAGGTCGCCGGCGAACCGCGCTTCCACGAAGTCGTGGCGCCGGGGACCGATCTCCTGCCGCACGGCTGGTGCGCCCGGGCGGGAAGCCTGCTCGCCGCCGCGGGCACGGTCGTGAGCGAACGCCTCGCCTTCCTCGCCGAGAGCGCCGGCATCGCCGCCCTCCCCGTCCGCCGGCCGCGTGTCACCGTCCTCCACGACGGCTCGGACGCGGCGGACGAAGCCGCCCGCGCGCTGACGCTCCTCCTCGGCCGCGGCCCGGCCCTCGTCGAGACCGCCACCTTCGCCGGGGCCAATCCGACAGAGAACGATCTCCTCCTCCTCCTCGGCCGCGGCGATCTCGATGCCGCCGATCCGGCGCGGACGTGGTTCGAAGCCGCCGGTACGATCGCGGGTGGTGGCCTGGCGCTCGCCGCCTGCGAGGCGACCGCCTGGGGCACCGTCGCCGGGCACCCGGCGCTGCTCCTCTCCGGCCGCCCCGAAGACCTCTTCGTCGCGACCCTCGCGATCCTCGAGCCGACGATCGCCGCGCTCGCCGGATGGACGCCCCCGGTCGTCACGACGGCCGGCCGCCTCGCCCGCAAGCTCGTCTCCGAGGTCGGCCTCGCCGAGATCGCCCTTCTGGCGCTCGGTCCGGACGGCACCCTGGAGCCGCTCTCGACCGGCCGGCCGCCCTGGACCGCGATCGCCCGCGCCGACGCCTGGGTCGAGCTCGGCCCCGAATGCGAAGGCTTCGCCGACGGCACGACCCTCGCCGTCCGTGCGCTCGCCCCCACTCTCTGAAGACAATCCGGAGCATGCCGCCGTGAAACAGGACCAGTTTCTCACCGTTCTCGGGCGCGACGAGGCGCTCGCGCGATTCGAGACGGCGCTCGCCGCCGCGCCGGTCGGGGTCGAGACGGTGCCGCTCGGCGAGAGCCTCGGCCGCATCGTCGCCCGCAGCCTGTCGCCGGCGATCGAGGTGCCGCCCTTCGACCGCTCGACCATGGACGGTTTCGCCGTCCGCGCGAGCGACGTCGCCACGGCCTCCGAGGAGAACCCGATCGCCCTGAAGCCGACCGGCGAGCAGATCGCCTGCGGCCGTCTGCCGAAGATCGCGATCGAGCCCGGCGCCACCTCGGTCATCGCCACCGGCGGCCCGATCCCGCGCGGCGCCGACGCCGTCGTGCCGGTCGAATGGACCGAACCGGCCGCCGACGGCACCATCCTCGTCCGCCGCGCCGTGGCGGGCGGACAGAACATCGCCTTCGCCGGGTCGGATCTCGGTCGCGGCGAGGTCTTCATCCGCCGCGGCACGCCGATCGGCTCGCGCGAGATCGGCATGATGGCGGCCTCCGGCATCGGCGAAGTGCCGGTCTGGCGCCGGCCGAAGGTCGCCGTCGTCTCGACCGGCGACGAACTGGTCGCCGCCGGCGAGGCGCTGCCGCCGGCCGGCATCTACGACACCAACGGCCCGATCGTCGCGGCGACCGTCGCCGAGAACGGCGGCGAGCCGGTGATCTTCGGCCGCGTGCCGGACGACGAGGCGGCGCTGCGCGAGACCCTCGCCCGCGCGCTCGACAGCTGCGACATGGTCGTGCTCTCCGGCGGCACCTCCAAGGGCGCCGGCGATTACACCTCGCGCCTCGTGGCGGAGCTCGGCGAACCCGGCATCGTCGTCCACGGCGTGGCGCTGAAGCCGGGCAAGCCGCTCTGCCTCGCCGTCTGCCGCGGCAAGGCGGTGGTCGTCCTGCCGGGCTTCCCGGCCTCCGCGATGTTCACCTTCCACGAATTCGTCGTGCCGTCGCTGCGCCGTCTCGCCGGCCTCAAGCCGCGCGCCGACGAAAGCGTCGAGGCGACCGTGCCGGTGCGCGTGCCCTCGGCCCGCGGCCGCACCGAATACGTCATGGTGTCGCTCGCCGAGGGCGACGCCGGAGAGGTGGTCGCCCATCCGGTGTTCAAGGGCTCCGGCTCGATCTCGGCCTTCGCCCAGGCCGACGGCTTCGTCGCCGTCGACGCGCTCGCCGACCATCTGCCGGCGGGCTCGGACTGCGAGGTGACGCTGTTCGACCCCGACATCCGCCTGCCCGATCTGGTGATCGCCGGATCGCACTGCATCGGCCTCGAACCGATCGTCGACGCCCTCACCGACCGCGGCTTCGACGTCCGCATTCTGGCGCTCGGCTCGACCGGCGGCCTCGAGGCGGCGCGGCGCGGCGAATGCGACGTCGCCCCGATGCATCTGATGGACGCGGCGACCGGCGGCTGGAACCAGCCCTTCCTCGACGACGGCCTCGAACTGCACGAAGGCTGGCGCCGCATGCAGGGCTTCGTCCATCGCCCCGACGATGCGCGATTCGCCGGTCTCTCGACCGTCGCCGAAGCCGTCGCGGCGGCGCTCGCCGACCCGTCCGTCGTCATGGTCAACCGCAACCAGGGTGCCGGAACGCGCATCCTGATCGACCGGCTGCTCGCCGGCCGCCGCCCGCAGGGCTGGCAGAATCAGCCGCGCTCGCACGGCGCGGTCGTCGTCGCGGTCGCCCGCGGCGGTGCCGACTGGGGCATGACGATCGAGCCCGCGGCCCGCGCCGAGGGTCTCGCCTTCCTGCCTCATGGGGAAGAACACTACGACTTCGCGATCCCGCGGTCGCGGCTGGACCGACCGGCGGTCCGGGCCTTCCTCGACCTCATCGCCGATCCGGCGATGCGCGCCCTCCTCGCCGAGATCGGCTTCCGCCCGGCGTGATCGCGGCGACCATCGGCGACGGCCTCAGCAGCCGTCGTCGACCCCGTCCTGCGCATCGGCGGTCTTCATCAGGTCGTCGAGGATCGCGACATGCGGCGCGGCCGCGGCTTCTGTCGCCGTCAGGATCGCGCGATAGCGCACCACCACCTCGCGCCCGAGCTCGGTCAGCCGCGCTCCGCCGCCGCCGGCGCCGCCGGTCTGGCCGGTGACGAGCGGGCGGCCGAAGGCCTTGTTGAGGTGGTCGACCAGTTCCCAGGCCCGACGATAGGTCATCCCCAGCGCCCGACCGGCGCCGGAGATCGAACCCGTCTCCTCGATCGCTTCGAGCAGGGCGACCTTGCCGTGGCCGATTCGCGTGTCGGAATCGAGCTTGAGGAACAAACGAACGGCGATCATCGGCGGCTCCCGAACCCGAGGTGGTCGGCGACACGACGCGGCGTCGCCCACGCATGAGCAAACTGCCTTTCGTCGACGGAAGCAAGTCGCCGCCCCTCGCGCCGACGTGAAATCGAGTGCTCCAAAATTGCCTTTTGGAACAATTGCAAATTCGGACGGGCCGATCGATGATCCGCCCAAGCAAAAATACTGACGGCATAGCGAAATGCTTTGTCGATCATAACGAAAACCGGGGAGTGAAACAAGGCGGTCTCGCCGTTTTGTTTTACCACACACAACGAAAACTGGACCGTCGCCTCTCCTCGGGGCGTGCGAACGGTTCGTCGACCGCAAGGGAGGAAGAGGCCCATGATGAATTCACTGCACATCGACGCATCGAAGTGCACCGGGTGCCTGCAATGTGAAATGGCGTGCTCCTTCGAGAACCACGGCGTCTTCGCCACCTCGAAGTCGCGCATCAAGGTCTTCGACTTCCACACGACCGGCCGCAAGGTCCCCTACACCTGCACGCAGTGCTCGGAAGCATGGTGCATGCATGCCTGCCCGGTCGGCGCCATCCACGAGGACAAGGTTCTCGGCGCCAAGGTGGTCAACGAGACCACTTGCGTCGGCTGCAAGGTCTGCACGATCGCCTGCCCCTTCGGCACGATCAACTACGTGGCCGACACCGGCAAGGTTCAGAAGTGCGACCTCTGCGCGGGCTCCCCGGCCTGTGCCGACGCCTGCCCGACCGGCGCCATCACCTTCGTCGACGCGAACTGGACCGGCCTCGATCGCATGAGGAACTGGGCCGAGAAGCTCGACACCACCACGAAGACCGCCTGAGGCAGACGAGGAGAATCCCATGTCCTGGCAACGCAAGATTCTGCGCGTCGACCTGACCGCCGGCACCGTTTCCAACGAGCCGCTCAACATGGAATGGGCGATGGAATACCTCGGTTCCCGCGGCCTCGGGACGAAGTATTTCGTCGACGAGGTCGGCCCGGGCGTCGACCCGCTGTCGCCCGCCAACAAGCTGATCTTCGCCACCGGCCCGCTGACCGGCACCATGGCGTCGACCGGCGGCCGCTACACCGTCATCACCAAGGGCGCGCTGACCGGCGCCATCGCCTGCTCCAACTCGGGCGGCTACTGGGGTGCCGAGCTGAAGCAGGCCGGCTGGGACATGATCATCTTCGAGGGCAAGTCCCCGAAGCCGGTCTACCTGCTGGTGCGCGACGACGAGATCACCCTCGAGGACGCGAGCGACCTGTGGGGCCACACCGTGTGGCACACCGAGGAGCACCTGAAGGCCCGCCATCAGGACCCGCTGATGCGCGTCTCCTCGATCGGCCGTTCGGCCGAACAGGGCTGCCTCTACGCCGCGGTCGTCAACGACCTCCACCGCGCCGCCGGCCGCTCCGGCGTCGGCACCGTGATGGCGTCGAAGAACCTCAAGGCGATCGCCGTGCGCGGCACCAAGGGCGTCGGCACCGTGCGTGACCCGAAGGCCTTCATGACCGCCACCAAGGCCGCCAAGAAGGTGCTCGCCGACAACGCCGTCACCGGCCAGGGCCTGCCGACCTACGGCACCCAGGTGCTGATGAACGTCATCAACGAGATCGGCGCCCTGCCGACGCGCAACCACAAGGACGTCCAGTTCGAGGGAGCGCGCGACATCTCGGCCGAGGCCATGCGCGAGAAGCGCCCGACCGACGGCAAGGCGAACCTCGTCACCAACCAGGCCTGCTTCGGCTGCACCATCGCCTGCGGCCGCATCTCCCAGCTCGACAACGGCCACTACACGGTCGAGAACCGCCCGCAGTACTGGGGTGCTTCCGGCGGTCTCGAATACGAGGCGGCCTGGGCGCTCGGCGCGGCCAACGGCGTGAACGACCTCGAGGCGCTCACCTACGCCAACTTCCTCTGCAACGAGGACGGCTTCGACCCGATCTCCTTCGGTGCGACGGTCGGCGCGGTGATGGAACTCTACGAGATGGGCGTCCTCACCAAGGAGCAGATCGGCATCGAGGCGCCGTTCGGTTCCGCCCGGGCGCTGACCTTCCTCGCCGAGAAGACCGCCACCGGCGAGGGCTTCGGCAAGGAGATGGGTCTCGGCTCCAAGCGGCTCTGCGAGAAGTACGGCCATCCGGAGCTCTCGATGTCGGTCAAGGGCCAGGAGTTCCCGGCCTACGACAGCCGCGGCATCCAGGGCATGGGCCTGACCTACGCCACCTCCAACCGCGGCGCCTGCCACCTGCGCAGCTACACCGTGGCCTCGGAAGTGCTGGGCATCCCGATCAAGACCGATCCGCTGGCGACCGAAGGCAAGGCGGGTCTCGTCAAGGCGTTCCAGGACGCGACCGCGGTGTTCGACAGCGCCGGCGTCTGCCTCTTCACCTCCTTCGCGTGGAGCCTCGTGGACGTCGCGCCGCAGCTCCAGGCGGCCTGTGAGGGCGACTGGAGCCTCGAGAACCTCAACGTCGTCGGCGAGCGCATCTGGAACATGGAGCGCATGTTCAACAACGCCGCCGGCTTCACCGCCAAGGACGACTGCCTGCCCAAGCGCCTGACGACGGAACCGGCCCAGACCGGCCCCGCCAAGGGTCTGGTCAACGGTCTCGCCAAGATGCTGCCCGAGTACTACGCCGAACGCGGCTGGACCTCCGACGGTATCCCGACGTCCGAGACGCGCGCCCGCCTCGGCCTGTGATCCGAACCCGGACGGCCGCCCGCGCGGCCGTCCCCTCTCCCGCATCGCCCGCTCGCCTCCGATCCCGTCCGCGCGATCGGCGGCGGGCGCGTACGGGCCCCGAATTGCCGCGAGGGTTCCCATGAGACACGTCATTCTCGGCAACGGTCCGACCGGTGTGGTCGCCGCCGAAGCCATCCGCAAGGCCCGCCCGCACGACGAGATCGTCGTGGTCGGCGACGAGCACGAGCGCCCCTATTCCCGCATGGCGATCCCCTATCTGCTCGAGGGCAAGATCGCCGAGTCGGGCACCCTGCTGCGGCACGACCGCAACCACTGGATCAATCACCGCATCGAGCTGGCCGAGGCCCGCGCCTCGACGATCGACACCGCCGCCAAGACGGTGACGCTGTCGAACGGCGAGACCATGCCCTACGACAAGCTCCTGCTCGCCACCGGCTCGCGCCCGGTGCGCCCGCCGATCCCCGGCATGAACCTGCCCGACGTCGTGTCCTGCTGGACGCTCGAGGACGCCCGCGCCATCCTCGACCGGCTGCGGCCGGGCGCCAAGGTGCTGCAGATGGGCGCCGGCTTCATCGGCTGCATCATCATGGAGGCGATCGCCAACACCGTCGGCAAGACCGGCGGGTCGCTGACCGTCGTCGAGATGGGCGACCGCATGGTCCCCCGCATGATGACGCCCAAGGCCTCGGCCCTGATCCGCTCGTGGAGCGAGAAGTCGGGCGTCGAGGTGCTGACCTCCACCAAGGTCGCGGCGATCGAGGCGAATGTCCCCCAGGGCGGCCTGCTGTCGCTGGTCTTCAAGGCCAGGAACACCCGCGAGAAGGTCAAGGTGACCTTCGGCGACGGCACGTCGCGGCTCTTCGACTTCGTTATCTGCGCCACCGGCGTCGCCCCGGCGATCGACTATCTGCGCGGCTCTGGCGTCGAGATCGGCAGCCTCGGCGGCATCGTCGTCGACGACCGCATGCAGACGACCGCCCCCGACGTCTACGCCGCCGGCGACTGCACGGAATCTGTCGACTTCTCGACCGGCGAGCACATGGTCAACGCCATCCAGCCCAACGCCGCCGATCAGGCCCTGGTCGCCGGTGCCAACATGGCCGGCGGCGACGCCCGCACCCGCGGCGGCCTGCGCATGAACGTGCTCGAGACCTTCGGCCTGGTCTCGACCTCCTACGGTCAGTGGTGGGGCGCCGAGGGCGGCGATCATGTCGAGGTGGTCGACGAGGCCGCTCACAACTACATTCGTCTGGAGTTCAAGGACGACCGCGTCATCGGCGCGACCGTCGTCGGACGCACGCACCACATCGGCGCGCTGCGCGGCCTGATCCAGACCGGTGCACCGCTCGGAGACGACTGGAAGGCCAAGCTCAAGGCCGACCCGAACAAGTTCATGGACGCCTATCTGGCGCGCGCCCTGTCGCTCGCCTGAGGCGGGCGGAACGAGCGAGAGGAGATCCGCATGATCCACGTGATCGCCCCCAAGGGCACGCCCGCCGGGACCGAGACCATCGAGATCACGCTCAAGCTCTTCGCCATGCTGGAGCGGTGGCTGCCGGAGGGAACCCGGCGCAACGAGGCGCGCGTCGCGGTACCCGTCGGCACCACGCCGGCCGACATCGTGACCGCCCTCGACCTGCCCGAGGCGCTCTGCGCCATCGTGCTGGTCGACGGCCGCTTCGTCGACCACGAGACGCGCGCGACGCGGTCGCTCGCCCCCGGCGAGGTCCTGTCGATCTGGCCGCCGATCGCCGGTGGTTGAGATGGATGCCCCCGCCGCCGGGTCGCCGGCGCGCGTCCACGACTTCGAGATGGCGATCGATGCGGCCGAACTCGCCCGCATCGCCGCCCACCTCGATCCCGCGCAGCCCATCCGCGTCGCGGGATCGACTGTCGAGGGCCGCTTCGCGACGGCGACCTTCCGCCTCGCCCTCACCGCCCCGCGCGAACGCCGGATCGGCCTCGTCCGCTTTCCGATCGCCGACGTCCGGGTCGAGATCGACGGCGCCGACGACGAACTCGCTCGCCGCTTCCTCGCCCGTTTTCACACCGTCTTCCGCAAGGGCGGCGGCTGAGAGCCTGTCTCGAAAGCCCGGATGGGTCGGCTCGCCGGGTCTTTTCCGCACTCGCGGCGTCGGAAATCTCGCCGATATCTCGATATCGGCTTCGTTCTCCTCCTGGCGAGCGCGAAAAATCCCTCGCCGATCCTCCGCCGCCGACTTCCGAGACAGGCTCTGAGGCGCGGCCGAGGAGACGATGGACAAGACCGCGACGAGGAGCCTACCCTCGCCGCAGTCCCCCCCGAGCAGAACCGAGTTTTCATATGCCGTCGTCCGCCTCCGAAGTCCTGCCGCTCGCCGTCGTCGTCTACGAATCGGGCTTCGACATCGCCCCGACGCTGGCCGAGGTCCGCGCCCGCCTCTCCGCACGCGGCGATCTCGCCCTCGGCGGCGTGCTGCCCGAATGGGGCGGCCTGCATTCCAACGGCCGCCACGAGATGCTGCTGCGCGACCTCGCCTCCGACGGCGTCACCCAGATCTCGCAGGAACTCGGCGCCGAGGCCGACAGCTGCATCCTCGATCCCGACGGTTTCGCCCGCGCCCGCCTGTCGATCTCGCGGGCGATCGAGGCCGGCTGCGACCTCGTCTTCGTCGGCAAGTTCGCCAAGCAGGAGGCCGCCGGCCAGGGCGTCCGCTCCGAGATCGGCGACGCCATGGCCGCCGGCATCCCGACGCTCGTGGTGATGCGCGAGGCTCAGCGCGAAGCCTTCGAGGCCTTCGCCGGCGACGACTGGACGAAGCTCGCCCCCGACGTCGACGCCATCGTCGGCTGGGCTCTCGCCGCGACCGGCCGCGCCGCCTGACGGTCTTCTACCAAAGGAGGAGGCGGGCCGGACATAACGGTGCTAACATCCTGACTGGTCGTGATGTTTATGAAAACATAACGCCTTTGCAAGACCGGGAACATCCGGCGGGAATGCGCAGGAGCAGCGAATGGTGATCGTCGACGTTCTCGGCGAATTGGCCCAGGCCTTCGGCGCCGACACGCCCGGATTCTGGCCGATCGTCGGGCTCAGCCTCGGGGTCACGCTGACCGCCGTTTCGCTCGCCGCCCTGATCGGCCTGCCGATCGGCGCACTCGTCGCCGTCTCGCGCTTTCCCGGCCGCACCGCCGTCGTCGTCGCCATCAACACGCTGATGGGTCTGCCACCCGTGGTCGCGGGTCTGGCGATCTATCTCCTGCTGTCGCGCTCCGGCCCGCTCGGCGGTCTCGGTTGGCTGTTCACCCCCCGAGCGATGGTCTTGGCCCAGGCCCTGCTCGTCTTCCCGATCGTCGTGGCGCTGACGCGCCAGACCATCGAGGACCTGTGGCGCGAATATGCCGAGCATCTCGCCTCGCTCGACCTCGTCGGCCGGCGTGCCGTGCCCACCCTGCTGTGGGACGCCCGCTTCTCGCTGATCACCACCCTTCTCGCCGGTTTCGGCCGCGCCTCGGCCGAGGTCGGTGCCGTGCTGATCGTCGGCGGCAACATCGTCGGCCACACCCGCACCATGACCACCACGATCGCGCTCGAGACCTCCAAGGGCGACCTGCCGCTGGCCCTCGGCCTCGGCGCGGCGCTGCTGATGCTGACCCTCGTGCTCAATGCGACCGCCTTCGGCATCGGCCGTATCGGCGCCCGGAACGCGGGGTGAACCGATGCGCGACACCGCCTCCATCATGCCGCTGAAGCTCGAGGGTCTGACCTTCGCCATCGACGGTCAGCCGCTCGTCGCCGGCGTCGACCTGACGCTCGAGCCCGGCGGCGTCACAGTGCTGATCGGCCCCAACGGCGCCGGCAAGTCGCTCCTGCTGCGGCTCTGCCACGGCCTCGTCGTCCCGACCGCCGGCACGCTGCACTGGCACGTCGCCGACGGCCGCCGCGCCGGGGTCAAGGCCCATTCCATGGTCTTCCAGAAGCCGGTGATGCTGCGTCGCACGGTCCGCGCCAATCTTCTGCACGCGCTCACCGCCGTCGGCCGCGGCCGAGCCGAGCGCAACGCGCGGGCCGACGAGGCGCTGAAGCGCTTCCGGCTCGACCATCTCGCCGACCGCCCCGCCCGTGTACTGTCGGGCGGCGAGCAGCAACGCCTCGCCATCGCACGCGCCTGGGCGCTCGACGTCGAGACCCTGTTCCTCGACGAGCCGACCTCGGCGCTCGATCCCGCCGCGACGCGGGCGATCGAGGAGACCATCGCGATGATGGAGGCCGAGGGCCGCACCATCGTCATGGCGACCCACGACCTCGGACAGGCCCGCCGTCTCGGCGACCGCGTGCTCTTCGTCATGAGCGGTCGCATCCACGAGGACGCGCCCGCCGAACAGTTCTTCAAGGAACCCGCGACGCCGGAAGCGAGAGCCTTTCTCGCCGGCGATCTCGTGATCTGATCGCAGAGGAGGAATTCCGATGAACGCCATCACCCGCCGCATCGCTCTCGCCGGTCTCGCGCTCGCCGCCGTGCCGGCGCTCGCCGGCGCCCAGACGGCCGCGCCGACCGCCTCGATCGTCGTCGCCTCGACCACCTCGACGCAGGATTCCGGCCTCTTCGAGTATCTCCTGCCGCTCTTCACCGCCAAGACCGGCATCGCCGTCAAGGTGGTCGCCCAGGGCACCGGCCAGGCGCTCGACACCGGCCGCCGCGGCGATGCCGACGTGGTCTTCGTCCACGCCCGTGCGGCCGAGGAGAAGTTCCTCGCCGAAGGTTTCGCCAAGGCGCGCAAGCCCGTGATGTACAACGACTTCGTCCTCGTCGGTCCGAAGGCCGACCCGGCCGGCGTCGGCGGCACCAAGGACATCGCCGCCGCCCTGACGGCGATCCAGACCAAGAAGGCGCCCTTCGTCTCGCGCGGCGACAAGTCGGGCACCCACATGGCCGAGCTCGCCCTGTGGAAGGCCGCCGGCATCGACCTCGCGGCGGCGCGCGGCGACTGGTACCGCGAGATCGGCCAGGGCATGGGCGCCACCCTCAACACCGCCTCGGCGATGAACGGCTACGCCCTCACCGACCGTGGCACCTGGCTCGGCTTCAAGAACCGCGGCGATCTCGTCGTCTCGGTCGAGGGTGACAAGCGCCTGTTCAACCAGTATGGCGTGATGGCGGTGAATCCGGAGAAGTTCCCGCACGTCAAGGCCAAGGAGGCGCAGGCCTTCGTCGACTGGCTGACCGGCGCGGAAGGCCAGAAGGCGATCGCCGCCTACAAGATCGGCGGCCAGCAGCTGTTCTTCCCCAACGCCGACCAGCCGGGCGCCTGATCGGCCGGAACGTTCACGATCACGACAGGGACGACGGATGGCTCAACTCTCGGACGACGCCTTCGCCTTCGGCGGTGACCTCATGCGCATCGAGGAGGCGCTCGCCCGCGTCGCCGCGCGCGTGCCCGCGATCGCCGAGACCGAGACGGTGACGCTCGAGGCGGTCGACGGCCGGGTTCTGGCCGCCGACCTCGTCGCCCCGATCGACCTGCCGCCCTTCGACAACTCCGCCGTGGACGGCTATGCCGTCGCCCACGGCGCGCTCGCCGCGACCGGTCCGAGCGTTCTGCCGGTCTCCGGCCGCATCGCCGCCGGCCACGGCGCCGGCCACGACGCGGCCGCGGGCACCGCCGTCCGCATCTTCACCGGCGCGCCGATGCCCGAGGGCTGCGACACCGTCTTCATGCAGGAGGACGTCGTCGTCCTCGACGACGGCTCCGTCCGCCTGCCCGAAGGGCTGAAGCGTGGCGCCAACACCCGCCCGCGCGGCGAGGACGTGGCGCGCGGCACGACCGTGCTCGAGGCCGGCCGCCGCTGCGACGCCCGCGACGTGGCGCTGCTCGCCGCCCTCGGCGTCGATCGCATCGAGGTCCGCCGTCGCCCGCGCGTCGCGGTCTTCTCGACCGGCGACGAGATCCGCAATCCCGGCACCGCGCTCGGCCCGGCGTCGCTCTACGATTCCAACCGCTTCTCGCTGATGGCGCTGCTCCGCCGCGCCGGCTGCGACGTCACCGACCTCGGCATCCTGCCCGACAATCTCGCCGCCACCGCGGAACGCCTCGGCAATGCCGCCGCCGGCCACGATCTGATCGTCACCTCGGGCGGCGTCTCGACCGGCGAGGAAGATCACGTCAAGGCCGCCGTCGAGGCCCGCGGCGCGCTGCATTTCTGGCGGCTGGCGATCAAGCCCGGCCGCCCGGTGGCGATCGGCACCATCGCCGGCGCCGCCTTTGTCGGCCTGCCCGGCAACCCGGTCGCGGTCTTCGTGACCTATGCCCACGTGCTCCGGCCGATCGTCGCGGCGCTCGCCGGCGCCCATGTCGCAGCCGTTCCGCGCCAGACGATCGTCGCCGACTTCGCCTATGCCAAGAAGGCCGGCCGGCGCGAATACGTCCGCGTCTCGCTGGCCACCCGCGACGGCCACACCGTCGCCGAGAAATACCCGGTCGACGGCGCCGGCGTGCTGACCTCACTCACCCGCACCGACGGTCTCGTCGAACTCTCCGAGGAGACGACGAAGATCGCGCCCGGCGACGAGGTGCCCTATCTCGACTACCGGCTGATCTTCTGAGCCGCGCCGGGCAGAAGCGCGTCGACGCCCGCCCGTCCGCCGCCGAAGACGACCAGCACCAGCGCCATCGCCGCCCAGGGCAGATGGAAGTTCGCCCAGCCGTCCGGCACGGTGAGCTGCACCACGGCCGTCATCGCCAGGAGCCCGAGCGCCGCCCAGCGCGTGGCGAAGCCGAAGACCAGCAGGATCGGCAGAACGATCTCCGCCGTCCCCGCCGCGAAGGCCATGACCGCCGGGAACGGATAGGCGATCTCGGCGCCGAAGAGATGCAGGCGGAACTCCTCGCGGAAGAGGTAGAGCGCCCCCGCCGACAGCCGGCCGACGCCGTCCCACTTGGTGAGGCCGGAGAAGAAGAACGGCACGGCGAGTGCGAACCGGGTCGCGAGCAGCGCCGCGTCGCGGGCGAGCCCGCCGGTCCGGGCGACCAGCGTCTCGGGCAGCGCGAGCAGCCGGAAGAGCGCGTTGGGGCGGGAGGACATCGCGTCCAAATCGATTTCGGTCATGGCATGTCCTCCTCGGGACGATCGCAACGGATGGCGGCGACGGCACCGAGCCGCACCAGGGCGACGAGGCGGGCGCCGACGTCGAAGGCTTCGTCGATCGAAAGCGCCGCCTCGGCCGCCTCGGCGATCGTCGCGCCGCCCGCCAGCGCCGCAGCGAAGGCATGGCCGGCGCGGTCGACCGGATGGACCGTGACGTCGGCGTCCGGCCGCAGGACGAGGATGAACTCCGCCCCCGGCGCGATCGCCTCCGCCTCGCCGTTCGCCGCCCACAGCGCCGCGACCGGCCATGCGGTCTCGACGAGCCGCAGGCTCGGATGGGCCACGATCCGCGCACCGGCGAGGGCTTCCGGATCGAGCGAGGCGAGTGCGGCGATCGTCGCCGGTACTGCCTCGGCGGCGTGATGCGCCTCGTTCCACGCCACTTCGAGCCGCGCCACGTCGGCGAGCCACGGCCAGTCGGCGAGGTCCGCATGGGCCGCGACGAAGTCCGGCAGGCCGCCGCCCCAGTCGATGAGCAGCGCCGTCCGCGGTCGGTCGGTGGCGACGAAGGCGCGGGCGAGATCGGCGAAGGTCTCGGCGCCGAGCATGCGTTCGAGCACCGGGTGTCGCGTCGCCAGCGCCGAGACGAGGCCGAGCGTCGCGGTGGCGCGATGGACGGCAAAGCGCCGGCCGATCGGCCCGCCGCCGGGCGCCATCAGCCCCTCGGGCGGGGCGAGCGAACGATCGAGCAGCGCCGCGGCGATCGCCGCCTGCCGATCGGCGTGGGAAGAAGCCGGTTCAGGCCGCATCGCGCCGCCCTCCCCGCGCCCGCTCGAGGATCGTCCCGGCCCGGCCCGCCTCCGCAGCGAGCTCCACCCAAGACGGGATCGCCTCGTCGCGCTCGATCAGGGTCGGAACGGGTCCGAGCCGCACGATCGTCTCGGCGAAGAGCGTCCACACCGGATCGGCGACCGGACTGTCGTGGGCATCGACGAAGAACGGCAGGCCGGCGTCGTCGATGGTCTCGAAGCGGCCGGCGAGATGAATCTCGCCGACCCGCTCGATCGGGAATGCCGCCAGATAGTCACGCGGATCGTAGCCGTGGTTGGTCGCCGAGACGTCGACGTTGGCGACGTCGAGCAGCAGGCCGCAGCCGGTTGCCCGCGCCACCTCGGCGAGAAACTCGGTCTCGGGAATGGTGCTCTCGGCGAAGCGGAAATAGGTGGAAGGATTCTCGAGCAGGATGGTGCGGCCGAGCGCCGCCTGCGCCTCGTCGACATGGGCGATCACCCGCGCCAGCGTCTCCTCGGTCAGAGGCAGCGGCAGCAGGTCGGGAAAGCCGAACCCGCCGTGGCTCGACCAGGCGAGATGTTCCGACACCGCCTCGGGCTGGTAACGCGCGACGAGTGCGGCAAGACGGTCGAGATGGTCGCGATCGAGCCGCCCGGCCCCGCCGATCGACAGGCCGACGCCGTGGATCGACAGCGGGTGGCGTTCGCGCAGCGCGGTCAGCTGGCGGTGCGGCGGGCCGCCCGCGCCGAAATAGTTCTCGGCATGGACCTCGAAGAAGCCGACACCACGCGGATCCGCGAGGATCTCGGCGAAGTGCCGCGGCTTGAAGCCGACGCCGCAGGTGGCCGGCAGAGCCGAGACCGACGACGACGAGCCGGCCGGCGAAAACGACGAAGCATCCGACATGACGGTCTCCCGAAACGTTTTGGAGAGGGCCGTCACCGACGGCGACGGCCCTTCCATGATCGGCGATCAGCCCTTCGGCACGTCGCGGGTGAGCGGCGCCAGCGAACCCATACGGTCGCCCGGCAGCTTCGTGGTCGCGCAGGTTCCCTTGGGCACGAGCTTCCAGGAATTGCCCTGGTAGTCGACCCGCGAGGTACCGGCGCAGGTGGTGCCGACGCCGGCGGCACAGTCGTTCTGACCCTTCAGGGCGACGCCGAAGCACTTCTCCTGCGGCGCGTCCTCGGCGCGCGCGGCGGCGGCCGAAAGGGTTGCGCCGAGCGCGGCGGCGAGCGACAGGGCGATGGCGGTACGGTTCATGGGCGTGCTCTCCTCTTCGCGCCGATCACATCTTGCCCGGCTCGAGCATGCCCATGCCCTTCGGCGTCTTCATCATGGTGCAGGTGCCCTTGGGCACGAGCTTGAACGACGCCGGGTCATAGTCGACCTTCGAATGGCCCTTGCAGTCGTGGCTGCCGGCGGCACAGTCGTTCTGACCCTTCATCGAGACGCCGTAGCACTTCTCCTGTTCGGCGGCGGCGGCAGGCCCGGCGAGGACGGCGCCACCGAGGGCGGCGGCGAGGGAACCGAGGACGGCGAGGTTGACGGTGCGACGATTCATGGGACGATCTCCTTGAGCTCGATTTCGAACCGGTTCGTCCGGCTCGTATCGGTCTTCGGATGTCGCCCGGCCTTCGTTACGCCGCTCGCGCATCCGTGATCGGAGACCACCGAGAGATCACGGATCCGTGATCGCTCGATCGAGACCGTAACGAAGGCGCGTCCGCCCGCGTAGAGCAGGCGAGACGGCGAGACCAACAGGGGCGCCATGATCGGCCGAGCCGCGATGGAAGACACCTGGAGCGACTGGATGCGCGCCGCCCTCGCCGGTGACGCAGCAGCCTATCGCCGCCTGCTCGAGGCGCTGACGCCGGTGCTGCGCGCCGTCGCCGCGCGCGGGCTGACCCGTGCCGGCGCCGGCCTCGCCGACGTCGAGGACATCGTGCAGGAGACGCTGCTGGCGCTGCATCTGAAGCGCCACACCTGGGATCGGACCCAGCCGCTGATGCCCTGGGTCGTCACCATCGCCCGCCACAAGCTGATCGACGGCCTGCGCCGTCGCGGCCGGCGGACGGAAGTGCCGGTCGACGACTTCGAGGCGGTGCTCGCCGCCCCCGAGGCGCGCGACCCGACCGAGGCCGGCGACGTCGAACGCCTGCTGGGACGGCTGGCGCCGCGCCAGCGCGACATCGTCCGGTCGATCACCGTCGAGGAGTGTTCGATCGCCTCGACCGCCGATCGGCTCGGCATGACCGAGGGCGCCGTCCGCGTCGCCCTCCACCGCGGTTTGAAGGCGCTCGCAGCGCTTTCCGGGAGCATGACATGAAGACCGAAGATCTGATCGGAGCCCTGGCGCTCGACGCCGAAACCCCGACCGCACCGCTCGCCCGCGGCTTCGTGCTCGCCGGCGTCGTCGGCGCCGCACTCTCCGCCGCGCTGTTCTTCGCGACACTCGGACCGCGCCCCGACTTCGCCGTCGCCGTGACGACGCCGCGCTTCGTGCTGAAGTTCGTCGAATGCGCCGCGCTCGCCGCCGCCGCCGGCCATCTGGCGCTCGCCCTGCTGCGCCCCGCCGGCGATCCGGCGGTCGGCCGCACCGCGGTGATCGCGGTCGCCGCCGCCGTCGCGCTCGCCGTGGCGATCGAGGCCTTCGTGGTGCCGCGCGCCGAATGGGGCGCCCGCGTCGTCGGGACGAACTGGTTCCACTGCCTGACGTTGGTGCCGCTCCTGGCGATGCCGGCGATCGCCGTGCTGCTGGCGGCGGCGCGGCGCGGCGCCCCGAGCGAACCGACTCGTGCCGGCGCTGCGATCGGCCTTCTCGCAGGCGCGATCGGCGCCTTCTTCTATGCCGCCAACTGCACCGACGACAGCCCGCTGTTCGTCGCCGTCTGGTACCCGCTCGCCATCGCCGCGACCGCCGCGATCGGCGCCGCGATCGGCCGCCGTCTACTGGCGTGGTGAGGCGGGCGGCGGCGCATCGTCATCGAATGCGGCCGGCCTCCGCCACGTGGACCGGCCGGCCGGCGACGAAGGTCGCGACCACCCGCGGCTTGCCGTCGAGGCCCTCGGGGTCGATCGCGATCACGTCGGCGCGGAGCCCGGCGTCGAGCCGTCCACGATCGGCGAGCCCCATCGCCGCCGCCGGATTGGTCGAGACCAGCGCCCAGGCCCGTTCGAACGTCGCCGCCCCCTCCTTCGCCAACCGGAACGGCGCCAGCGCCAACGCCGGATAGTAGTAGTCGGAGGCGAGGATCGAGCAGAGCCCCTGCCGCACCATCTCGGTCGCCGAGGGACAACCGGTGTGGCTGCCGCCGCGCACCACGTTGGGCGCGCCGAAGACCGTCGCCTCGCCCGCCGTCACCGCCTCGGTGGCGGTCGAGACGTCGAGCGGAAACTCCGCGACCGCCACGCCCAGCTCGCGGAACCAGCGCCGCGTCTCGGGATCGCGATCGTCGTGCGACAGCATGGCGATGCCGGCCGCCCGCGCCGCCGCCGCCAGCCGCTCGATCGACGGGCCGACCTCGTCGCGACGGCCGTCGACGACCTCGACCAGATGCATGAAGTCTGCACGTTCCAGCCCCGAGCGCTCGATCATCTTGCCGATCTTCTCGGGCTTGGCGCGGTCGCGCAGCGTCGAGGCCATGTGGTCGTTGAAGGCGAGGCAACCGATCCGCCCGGCGGCGATCCATTCGAGGATCTCCGCTTCGCCGTCGAGATTGAAGGTCTCGTGGCGCAGGTGATAGCGCGTGTCGGCGGCGAGCCGGCCGGCGAGCCGTTCGATCGCCGAAAGCAGCTCGCGGGCGTTCTCGGCGCCACGCAGCCCCGGCTCCCACGAACGGGTGACGCCGTGGAACGCCGTGGTGATGCCGTTGGCGACGAGCTGGCGGTCGCTGTCCATCAACGCCGTGACGAGGTCGAAGGAGACGCCCGGCCGCGGCATCACCTGCCGCTCGAAGGCATCGCCGTGGACGTCGACGATCCCCGGCAGCACGAACAGTCCGCGCGCGTCGAAGACGCGGGCGCCCGGCGCCTCGCCCGCGACGATGCGGCCGTCGACGAAGGCGAGGTCGCCCGCCGAAAGCGCGCCGCCGCGAAGAACCCGGCCACCCTGGAGACGCCAGCCGGCGCGGTCTGCACTGTCGTTCATGGCGGTCTCCGATCCTCGGCGCGAAACCCGTCCGGCGGTCCCGCGTCGCGCGCGCCGCCTCCTCCCGCACCGGCTAGCCGCCGACGATGACGTTTGGACGACGGCGACGACAAGCCCCCTCCGTCGCACCGTCACGGACTCTTCATCGAGCCGTCGCGGAAGCTTTGCGAACGTCATCTAGAGCGGTCTCCCGAAGCCACGCGATCGCCTTCCGACGGAAGTGCGCGGGACGCGGCGCGGCCAAGGGAGACCGACATGCTGACGATCGAGGGACTGACGCGCCGCTTCGGCGAATTCGTCGCGGTCGACGGCGTCGATCTGGAGATCCCGGTCGGCCAGATGGTCGGCGTCATCGGCCGCTCCGGCGCCGGCAAGTCGACGCTCCTGCGCATGATCGACCGCCTGGTCGAACCGACCTCCGGCCGCATCCTCTGGGAAGGCCGCGAGATCACAGCGCTGAAGGGCGCCTCGCTGCGCCACTGGCGGCGCGACTGCGCCATGGTCTTCCAGCAGTTCGCCCTCGTCGACCGGCTCGACGTGCTGACCAACGTCATGATGGGCCGCCTCGACCACATGGCCGAGTGGCGCTCGTTCCTCAAGCTGTGGACCGGCGAGGACAAGGCGATCGCGCTCTCCGCGCTCGAACTCTTCGACATCGCGAACCTCGCCGCCAATCGTGCCGGCGCGCTGTCCGGCGGCCAGCAGCAGCGCGTGGCGATCGCCCGGGCGCTGGTGCAGGAGCCGCGCGTCATCCTCGCCGACGAGCCGATCGCCTCGCTCGACCCGCGCAACACCAAGGTGGTGATGGATGCGCTGCTCCGAGTGAACCGCGACTTCGGCATCACCGTGCTGACCAATCTTCATTCGATCGATCTGGCCAAGCGCTATTGCGACCGCCTGATCGGCATGAAGGCGGGCCGCGTCGTCTTCGACGGCACGCCCCGCGAGCTGACCGACGAGGTGGTGCGCGATCTCTACGGCCTCGAGGCCGTCGAGGTGGTGGACATCCCCGGCACCGGCGATCCGACGCCGGACGACATCCGCGCCGCCTGGGACGCCGCCCACGCGCTCGACCCGGTCTGACGCCCCTTTCCCATCCCCATCCCGCGACGGCGAGTGACAGGACCGTCGCGATCCACAGGAGACCTCCCATGATCGACCGTCGCAGCGTCCTCGGCCTCGCCGTCGCCGCCGTCGCCTTCTCCGCCACCGGCGCCCAGGCCGAGGACTGGAAGGCGAAGTATCCCGAGATCGTCTTCGGCAAGATCCCGGACGAGAACGCCTCGGGCACCGTCGACCGCTACCAGCCCTTCATGGACTATCTGTCGAAGGCCATCGGCACCAAGGTGACGCTGCGCGTCGCCCAGGACTACGCCGCGGTGATCGAGGGCCAGCGCGCCGGCCAGATCCACATCGGCTACTACGGCCCCGCCTCCTACGCCCGCGCCACCATGGTCGGCGCCAAGATCGAGCCGGTCGCCATCGAGGTGAACTCGGACGGCACCAAGGGCTACTACTCCGTCTTCTACGTGAAGAAGGACAGCCCCTATCACAAGATCGAGGACCTGAAGGGCAAGAACCTCGGCCTCGTCGACCCGAACTCGACCTCGGGCAACAACGTGCCGCGCTTCTCGCTGTCCAAGATGGGCATCGACCCGGAGACCTACTTCTCGAAGGTGGTCTACACCGGCTCCCACGAGAACGCCGTCATCGCGCTCGGCCAGGGCACCGTCGACGTCGTCGCCAACTGGTGGAACGACGAGAACGAATCCATGCTGAAGCGCATGGAGCGCAAGGGGCTCGCGAAGTACGACGACTATCGGATCATCTTCAAGTCCGAGCAGATCGTGAACTCGCCGATCGCCATCCTCTCCGACCTGCCGCCCGACCTGAAGAAGGCGCTCACCGCCGCCATCCTCTCCTTCCCCGAGAAGGAGCCGGAAGCCTTCAAGAAGATGACCGACGGCAAGCAGCTGCCCTGGGTCGCCGTCACCCACGACGCCTACAAGCCGATCGTCGAACTCAACAAGTTCGTCGACGACCTGCGCAAGAAGAAGGGTTCGTGATCGAACCGCTCGACGCCCCGCCGGTGACCCCGGCGGGGCTTCCCGCGTCCGATCTTCCCCTCCCTCGACACCTGCGAGCGCGCCCTTGCCGACCACCCTGCCCCGCCTGCCGGCCGACCGCCTCGCCGAGCTCGCCCGCGCCCATGCCGAGGCGACCCGCGCGCGGCGCAACACGACGCTCGCGGCCTTCGCCGTGCTCGTCGTCGTCGTCGTGGCTTCCGGTGTCTTCGCCGGGGTCGATCCGGCGCGGATGTTCGCGCGCATCGGCTCGATCGGCGACTATTTCGGCCGCATCTTCGTCTTCGACACCGGCGCCTACACCGGCCGGCCGGTCTTCGTTGCGCCGGGCGAATGGATGTGGGGCATCGTCCGCTGGGCCCGCCTCATCGGCGATACGCTGCTGATCGCCTATGCCGGCACGCTGATGGGGGCGATCGCCGCCTTCTTCTTCTCCTTCATGGCGGCGAAGAACCTCGGCCGCCATGCCGCCGTGCGCCTCTCGGTCAAGCGCCTGCTCGAATTCTGCCGCACCGTGCCGGAACTGGTCTTCGCGCTGATCTTCGTCATCGCCTTCGGCCTCGGCCCGATGCCGGGCGTGCTGGCGCTCGCCATCCACACCGCCGGCGCGCTCGGCAAGATGTTCTGCGAGGTGGTCGAGAACATCGACATGCGCCCGGTCGAGGGCACGCTCGCCGCCGGCGGCACCTGGTGGCAGACCGTCCGCTTCGCCGCCGTGCCGCAGGTCGCGGCCAACTTCGCCAGCTACGCGCTGCTGCGCTTCGAGATCAACGTGCGCGGCGCCGCCGTCATGGGCTTCGTCGGTGCCGGCGGCATCGGTCAGGACCTGATCGAGGCGATCCGCAAGTTCTATTACGCCGACGTCTCGGCGATCCTCGTCGTGATCATCGCCACGGTGATGCTGATCGATCTCGTCACCGAGCGGATCCGCCATCGTCTCGTCTCCGGGGAGGCTCGGGCATGAGCGTCGTCGTCAAGTCTCCGAGCGATCTCGACGGCGTGCTGTCGCAGACCCGCCGCATCCGCGCCGCCCTCGGCCCCGCGGCCCGCGCCAACCGCGCCGACCTCGAGAAGCGCCACCCGCAGGTCTTCCGCGGCGACCCGGCCGCCCGCGCGATCGGCGTGGGCATCGTCGTCGGCCTCGCGGCACTCCTCGTCTTCGCGCTGTGGCGGTTCGAATTCTCCTTCGCCCGCATCGGCTCGGGGCTCACCCAGCTCGGTCACTTCCTGACGCTGATGGTGCCGCCGTCCGCCGGCAGCTGGGCGCGCTTCGGCCTCTTCGTCAACGGGCTCGCCGAGACGGTGGCGATCGCGCTGCTCGGTACGCTGGCCGCGGCGGTCCTCGCCTTTCCCTTCGGCTTCATGGCGGCGCGCAACGTCATGGGCTTCCGCCTGCCGCATTTCCTGACGCGCCGCTTCCTCGACACGATCCGCGGCGTCGACACGCTGATCTGGGCGCTGATCTGGATCAACGTCGTCGGCCTCGGCCCCTTCGCCGGCATCCTCGCCATCATGTCCTCGGACTTCGGCGCCTTCGGCAAGCTGTTCTCCGAGGCGATCGAGGCGGTCGACAACAAGCCGGTCGAGGGCATCGCGGCCTCCGGCGGCTCGCGCCTCGCCCAGATCCGCTTCGGCATCCTGCCGCAGATCCTGCCGGTGATCGCCGGCCAGGTGCTCTACTATTTCGAGAGCAACACCCGTTCGGCGACGATCATCGGCATCGTCGGCGCCGGCGGCATCGGCCTGTGGCTGTCGGAAGCGATCCGCACGCTGGAATGGGCGCAGGTGTCGCTCCTGGTGCTGATGGTTCTGGCGACCGTCGCGGCGATCGACCAGATCTCCGCCCGCATCCGCTTCGCCATCATCGGCGAACGCCGCATCGAGACGTGATCACCCTCCGAGAGGTCTCCGTCTTCCTCTGTTCGGCTTCATGTTGAGGTGCGAGCGAAGCGAGCCTCGAAACACGAAGCCGTCGACGGGCGGTGCCTCTCGGCCCTTCGCCCTTCGAGGCCCGGCAGGGCCGGGCACCTCAGGGTGAAGGCCTCTGCACGAGGCCGACGGGGTACTCACACCCCGCCTCCGATCACCCGACCGTCACCCGCACCCGGTCGCCGGCGAAACGCGCCCGCGCCCACTGGATCGGGTGGCCCTCGAGGTCGGAGTTGATGCAGTCGATCTCGATCACCGGACGCCCGACCGCGATCTCCAGCCGTCGGGCATCGAGATCGTCGGCGATCCGCGCGCCGATCCGCGTTTCCGCCCGCCAATAGTCCTCGACCCCGCCGGCCTTGAAGGCGGCGGTGAAGGACCCCGTGCGCGCATAGATCTCGGCGACGTCGGGAAAGCGTGTCGCGGAAACCGCCGTCAGCGCCCAGGAGATCGGCACGCCGTCGGCGCGCCGGACCGTCTCGAGCCGCACGATCTCCTCGCCCGACGCGAGCCTCAGCGCCGCGGCGATCGGCGCGGTCGGGAGTTCGCGCGTGGCCGACAGCAGCTCGCCCGAAGGCTCGCGCGCCTGCGCCACCACGATGTCGGAAAAGCGCGTGCGCGGTCCGATCGGATAGGCGAGCGGCGCCCGCTCCACATAGGTCCCCGAGCCCTGGACGGCGCGCACCATGCCGCGTTCGGCGAGATCGCGCAGCGCCTGACGCACCGTGTGGCGGTTGACGCCGTAGCGCAGCGCCAGCTCGGCCTCGGTCGGCAGCCGCGTGCCGGCCGCCCACTCGCCGTCGGCGATCTTCGCCTCGAGCAGTTCCGTCACCTGCCGCCACACCGCGATGCCGCGCCCACGGGCGAGCCCCGCGCTCTTCGTTTCCGCCGTCACGTCCTCGTCTCCCGTTCGTCGTTCCATCGGATCGACGAAAAGGGCTTTACCACGGTTCCGTCACAAAAGTATAAACATCTAGATCTATAGACAACTCGACACGGACCACCGACGAGGCACCCCATGGCCACCCAGGACAAGCCCACTGCCGAGACCGATCGCGGGCGCGACATCGCCCCCGCGGACGCCGCCCGCCGCGCCGTCATGGCGCTCGCCGCCCGCGCCGAGGCCGAAGACCTCGCCCCCGTCCGCGCGCTGGCGCCGGAAGGAATCGTCGACCTCCGCGCCCCGGAGATCGGCCTCGTCATGCTGCGCGGCCGCATGGGCGGCACCGGCGCCCCCTTCAACCTCGGCGAGGCGACCGTCGCCCGCGCCGCGGTACGCCTGCCCTCCGGCACCGTCGGCTTCGCCCATCGCCTCGGCCGCGACGGTCGGGCGGCGCGCGACGCCGCCATCCTCGACGCGCTGTGGCAGGAGGGCGGCGACACCCGCGCCACCCTCGACGCCCGCGTGCTCACGCCCCTCGCCGCCCGCCTCGAGGCCGAAGAGACCGCCCGCGCGGCGGCGGTCGCCGGCACCCGGGTCGACTTCTTCACCATGGTCCGCGGAGAAGACCGATGAACGCGCCCGCCCCCCGCACCGCGGCGGCAACCCTCGCCCCCGGCTTCGCCGATCCGGTCCGCGATGCCCGCGACGTCTTCCGCGCCGTCCTCGACGCCATGGCCGAACCCGGCCGGGTGATCGCCGTCGCCGGCATCAAGGACGCGCCGGCGCCGCTCTCGCCGGTCGCCGCCGCCGTGGTGGCGACGCTCGCCGACTTCGAGACGACCGTGTGGCGCGACGCGGCGCTCTCGACCGAGGCCACCGCCGCCTGGATCGCCTTCCACACCGGCGCGCCGCTCTCCGAAGACGCCGGTTCCGCCGCCTTCGCCGTGATCGCCGACGCGAGCGCCGTGCCCGGCTGGGAGACATTCGCCGTCGGCACCGACGTCGACCCGTCGCATTCGACCACCGCGATCCTTCAGGTCGCGGGCTTCGACGAGACGCTTCCCGGCGCCCGCCGCTGGCGCCTCTCCGGCCCCGGCATCGAGACGGTGCGGGAGGTGGCGATCGCCGGAGCCCCGGCCGATCTCGCCGCTCGCGGCGCCGCCAATCGCGCGCTCTTCCCGCGCGGCATCGACCTCGTGCTGGCCGGCCCGACCGCGGTCATGGCCCTGCCCCGCACCACCCGGATCGAGGAGATCGGCTGATGTATGTCTCGGTCAAGGGCGGCGCCGCCGCCATCCGCCGCGCCCACGCGCTGCTCGCCGATCGCCGCCGCGGCCCCCGCGACGTCGCCGAAATCGCCCCCGCCCAGATCGACGACCAGCTGGCGCTCGCCGTCGACCGGGTGATGAACGAAGGCTCGCTCTTCGACCGCCGCCTCGCCGCGCTCGCCATCAAGCAGGCACGCGGCGATCTGGTCGAGGCCGCCTTCCTGGTGCGCGCCTATCGCACCACGCTGCCGCGTTTCGGCGCCTCGCGGCCGATCGACACCGCCGCCATGGCGATCGAACGGCGCATCTCGGCGACCTACAAGGACCTGCCCGGTGGCCAGATCCTCGGACCGACCTTCGACTACACCCATCGCCTGATCGACTTCGGTCTCGAAGCCGGAGAAACCGAAACGGTCGACCATACGCTCGAATGGGCCGAACCGGCGGCATCCGAAACGATTGCGGAAGCCGCGATCGGCGCCGTCCCGCGCGTCACCGAGCTTCTCGCGCTCGAAGGCCTGGTCGAGGACGAGACGCCGGGCGCCGACGACGCCCCGGTCGGCGACCTCACCCGCGCCCCGCTGCGGGTGCCCGCCACCCGCGACGTCCGCTTGCAACAGCTCGCCCGCGGCGACGAGGGCTTCCTGCTGGCGCTCGGCTATTCGACCCAGCGCGGCTACGGATCGACCCATCCCTTCGCCGGCGAAATAAGATTCGGAGCCGTCGAGGTCGAGATCGACGTGCCCGAACTCGACTTCCCCGTACCGCTCGGCCGCATCGCCGTCACCGAGTGCCAGATGATCAACCAGTTCGCCGGATCGGCCTCGGTCGCCCCGACCTTCACCCGCGGCTACGGCCTGGTCTTCGGCCAGTCCGAGCGCAAGGCGCTGGCGATGGCACTGGTCGACCGGGCGCTGCGCACCGAAGAGCTCGGCGGCGAGGTCATCGCCCCGGCGCAGGATCAGGAATTCGTCCTCTCCCACGCCGACAACATCCAGGCGACCGGCTTCGTCGAGCACCTGAAGCTGCCGCACTACGTCGACTTCCAGGCCGAGCTGGCGCTGGTCCGCCAGATGCGGGCCGAACACGAAGCACGCGCCGCGGCCCACGCGGCGGACGATGAGATCGCACTCGCGGAGGCCGCCCAATGAACGCGCCGAGCCGTACCGTCCAGGGCTACAACTTCGCCTACCTCGACGAGCAGACCAAGCGGATGATCCGCCGGGCGCTCTTGAAGGCGGTGGCGATCCCCGGCCATCAGGTCCCCTTCGCCTCGCGCGACATGCCGATGCCCTACGGCTGGGGCACCGGCGGCATCCAGGTGACCGCCGCCATCCTCGGCCCCGACGATGTCCTGAAGGTCATCGACCAGGGCGCCGACGACACCACCAACGCAGTGTCGATCCGCGCCTTCTTCGAGAAGACCGCCGGCGTCGCGACGACGACGAAGACCGCCGAGGCGACGGTGATCCAGACCCGTCACCGCATCCCGGAAAAGCCGCTCGTCGCCGGTCAGACCCTGGTGTTCCAGGTGCCGATCCCGGAACCCTTGCGCTTCCTCGAGCCACGCGAGACCGAGACGCGGGTGATGCATGCGCTCGCCGACTACGGGCTGATGCAGGTGAAACTCTACGAGGACATCGCCACCCACGGCCACATCGCCAAGACCTATGCCTATCCGGTCAAGGTCGAGGGCCGCTACGTGATGGACCCCTCGCCGATCCCGAAGTTCGACAACCCGAAGCTCCACATGAGCCCGGCGCTGCAGCTCTTCGGCGCCGGCCGCGAGAAGCGCGTCTATGCGCTGCCGCCCTTCACCCGGGTCGAGAGCCTCGACTTCGACGACCATCCCTTCGAACGCACCAAGTTCGACGCCCCCTGCGCGCTCTGCGGCGCCACCGACTCGTTCCTCGACGAGGTGGTGATCGACGACCGCGGCGGCCGGATGTTCGTCTGCTCCGACACCGACCACTGCGAGGACCGCCGCGCCGCGGGCCATGTCGGCGAAATGCTGGCCGTCGAAACCCCGGAGGAACGCCCGTGACCGCTCCCTTCCTGCTCGAGGCCCGCGGCCTCACCCGTTGGTACGGCGACCGGCTCGGCTGTCGCGACGTCTCCTTCGACATCCGCGAGGGCGAGGTCCTGGCGATCGTCGGCGAGAGCGGCTCCGGCAAGTCGACCCTGCTGTCGCTGCTCTCCGGCCGCCTCGCGCCCTCCTCCGGTGAGGTCCACTATCGGCTGCGCGACGGCGAGACCCGCGATCTCGGTGCCCTCACCGAGGCGGAACGCCGCCATCTCTTCCGCACCGACTGGGGCTTCGTCCATCAGGACGCGGCGCAGGGCCTGCGCATGGGCGTCTCGGCCGGCGGCAACGTCGGTGAGCGGCTGATGGCCGTCGGCGCCCGCCACTACGGCGACATCCGCGCCAAGGCCGAGGACTGGCTCGACCGCGTCGAGATCGACCCGACCCGCATCGACGAGAAGCCGACCGCCTATTCCGGCGGCATGCGCCAGCGCCTGCAGATCGCCCGCAACCTCGTCACCGCCCCCCGCCTCGTCTTCATGGACGAGCCGACCGGCGGCCTCGACGTCTCGGTGCAGGCGCGCCTGCTCGATCTCGTCCGCCGCCTCGTCGCCGACATGGGGCTGGCGGTGATCGTCGTCACCCACGACCTCGCCGTCGCCCGCCTCCTCTCCGACCGCATCATGGTGATGCGCGCCGGCCGGGTGATCGAGGAAGGGCTGACCGATCGCGTCCTCGACGATCCGCAGGCGCCCTACACCCAGCTCCTCGTCTCCTCGATCCTGCAACCGTGAGGCCGACCATGACTGAGACCGATCCGATCCTCGCGGTCCGCGACGTCGCCAAGCACTTCACCATGCATCTGCGCGGCGGCCTGACCATTCCCGTCGTCGACGACGTCGCCTTCGACGTCCATGCCGGCGAATGCGTCGTGCTCGGCGGCCCCTCGGGCGCCGGCAAGTCGTCGATCCTCAAGATGGTCTGGGGCAACTACGGCGTCGACCGCGGCGCGATCCGCGTGAAGACGCCCGACGGCACCGTCGACGTCGCCACCGCCGCGCCGCGCGACGTCATCGCGCTGCGCCGCTCGACCATGTCCTGGGTCAGCCAGTTCCTCCGCGTCGTCCCGCGCGTCGCCACCATCGACGTGGTGATGGAACCGGCCCTCGTCCGCGGCCACTCGGCCGAGGACGCGCGTGACCGAGCGGAAGCATTGCTTCGCCGGCTCAATGTTCCCGAGCGCCTGTGGCTGCTGCCGCCGGCGACCTTCTCGGGCGGCGAGCAGCAGCGCGTCAACATCGCCCGCGGCCTCGTCGCCGACGCGAGGCTCCTGCTCCTCGACGAGCCGACCGCCTCGCTCGACGCCGAGAACCGCGCCGCCGTGGTCGAGCTGATCGAGGCGCGCAAGGCGGCGGGAACCGCCCTTCTCGGCATCTTCCACGACGCCGACGTGCGCGACCGGGTCGCCAGCCGCATCGTCGACGTCGCCGCCTTCGCCGAACGGAGGGTCGCCGCATGAACGCTCCCGTTTCCAAGGCCGCTCACGGCAAGATCGGCGAGGCCGGCCTCTTCGGCACCGACGTCCGCCTGCGCGAGACGACCGTCGGCCGCTTCGTCGAACTCGGCGACCACGTCCACGTCGAATATGCGACGATCGGCGACTGGTCCTACGTGATGCAGCGCTCGGCGGTCGCCGATGCCGACATCGGCCGCTTCACCGCGATCGCCGCCGACTGCCGCATCGGCCCGCCGAACCACCCGCTCGACCGGGCGACCATCCATCGCCTGTCCTACACGCCGGAATACTATTTCCCGGCGGAGATCCGCGACCACGCCTTCTTCGCCGACCGCCGTGCCGCGCGCACCCGCATCGGCAACGACGTGTGGATCGGCCACGGCGTCACCGTGCTCGCCGGCGTCACCGTCGGCGACGGCGCGGTGATCGCGGCCGGCGCGGTGGTGGCGAAGGACGTCGCCCCCTACACCATCGTCGGCGGCGTGCCGGCCAAGGAAATCCGTCGCCGCATGGCGCCGGACCTCGCGGAGCGGATGACTCGGCTCGCCTGGTGGGACTGGTCACACGACCGTCTCGAGCAGGCGGTATCCGACTTCCGCGACCTTTCGATCGAAGCCTTCCTGGAAAAGCACGAGACGCCATGACCATCGTCGAACCCGTGACCGCTTCCGCCGTCGCCGAGCCGGTCGGCTCGCTCGCCGTCGCCTCCCGTTCGATCGTCCTCGCCGACCGGGTCGTCCCCGGCACCGTCGTGGTCGAGAACGGCGTGATCGTCGCCATCGAGGAGGATCGCATCCTCGAGGAAGCCGAGGACTGGGGCGACGACATCCTCGTCCCCGGTCTGGTCGAACTCCACACCGACCACATCGAGCCGCACTATTCGCCGCGCCCGAAAGTGTTCTGGGAGCCCTTCTCGGCCGTCTTCTCCTACGACGCCCAGATCGCCGCGGCCGGCATCACCACCGTCTTCGACAGCCTGCGCGCCGGTTCCGACGGCGACAGCTCGATGCTCGGCGCCCGGCTCTTCGAACTCGGCGACGCGATCGAGAAGGCCAAGGCGACCGGCCTGCTGCGGGTCGATCACCACACCCACCTGCGCTGCGAGATCTGCGCCGCCGACGTGCTCGATCAGGCGCGCGAATATCTCGGCCGCTTCGACGTGCGCCTCCTGTCGCTGATGGACCACACGCCCGGCCAGCGCCAGTTCCGCGACGCCGAGAAGCTGCGCGACTACTACCGCGGCAAGAAGAAGGGCATGAGCGAGGCAGAGCTCGACGCCTTCTTCGCCGAGCGCGTCCGCCTGCACGAGCGCTACGGCGTCGTCCATCGCCGCGCCCTGGTCGACATCGGCCATGCCCGCGGCGTCGCTCTGGCGAGCCACGACGACACCACGGTCGAGCACGTCGAGGAATCGGTCGCCGACCGCGTCCAGGTCGCCGAGTTCCCGACCACGCTCGAGGCCGCCGCCGCCTCGCATGCCGCCGGCCTCGCCGTGCTGATGGGCGCGCCCAACGTGGTGCGCGGCGGCTCGCATTCCGGCAACGTCTCGGCGATCGCGCTCGCCGAGGCCGGCCATCTCGACATCCTGTCGTCGGACTACGTCCCCGTCAGCCTGATCGAGGGTGCCTTCGGCCTCGCCGACGTGGCGGCGATCGGCGGCCTCGCCGGCGCCATCCGCACCGTGTCGAAGAACCCGGCGGAAGCCACCGGCATGACCGACCGCGGCGAAATCGCGCGGGGAAAACGCGGCGACCTCGTCCGCGTCCGTCTCCTCGATCGCCATCCCGTGGTACGGGAGGTCTTCCGTCTCGGCCGCAGGGTGTCGTGATGCAGGAACCGTCGACTCGTCGCCGCGATCGGCCCGCCGAGACCACCACCGAGGTGCTGCCCGGCCGGCTGGTGCTGGTGGTCGGCCCGTCGGGGGCCGGCAAGGACACGCTGATCGCCGCCGCCCGTGAGCGGCTCGGCGACGATCCCCGCTACGCCTTCCCGCGCCGGGTGGTCACCCGGCCGGCGAGCGCGGCGGAGGACAACATCGCCGCCGGCGCTTCGGAATTCGCCGCGATCGCCGATCTCGGCGGCTTCGCCCTCGCCTGGGAGGCGCACGGCCACCGCTACGGCATTCCGGCCCGCATCGTCTCCGATCTCGCCGAGGGCCGCACCGTTGTGGTCAACGTCTCGCGCACCATCGTCCGCGAGGCGCGCGACCGCTGGCCCGACGTCACCGTGGTCGAGGTCTCGGCCCCGGCCGAGGTGCTCGCCGGCCGCATCGCGGCGCGCGGCCGCGGCAGCGACGCGGCGAGCGGCGACCGTCTCGCCCGCCGCTTCGAGGCCGAGGACCTGCCGCCGCCCGACGTCGCCATCGACAACGGCGGCGATCTCGGCGCGGCGGTCGATGCCTTCCTGCGCACCATCGCGCTCGCCTGAGGTCGGAGAGAGCCCCCGTGACGAAGCCGCGCCATGCCGTCTATTTCGCCCCGGCGGCCGACACCGCCCTGTGGCAGCTCGCCTCGGCCGTGATCGGCCGCGACGCGGTGACGGGGGAGGCCCTGCCCTTCCCCGACGCGCCGCCCTGCGACGCCGCCGACTGGGCGGATCTGACCGCCGAACCGCGCCGCTACGGTTTCCACGCCACGCTCAAGGCGCCGTTCGAACTCGCCGACGGCACCACCGAGGCAGGTCTCGTCGACGCCGCCCGCAGCTTCGCCGCGACCAGCCGCCCCTTCGACGTGCCCGGCCTCGAGGTCGCGACGGTGAAGGCCTTCACCGCCATCGTGCCGAGCGCCAGCTCGACCGCGCTCGACCGGCTGGCGGGCGACTGCGTCGTGCTGTTCGAGCCCTTCCGTGCGCCCCTGTCGGAGGCCGAGCGCGCGCGCCGCGTCGCCGGTCTCACCGAACCGCGCCACGTCGCCTCGGTCGATCGCTGGGGCTACCCCTGGGTCTTCGAGGACTTCCGCTTCCACATGACGTTGACCGGCCCGTTGCCGGAAGAGCGCCGCGAGCCGATCCGCGCCGCGCTCGCGACCCTGGTCGGCGCCGCCGCCCGCACCATCCGCGTCGATGCCATCGCCATCTTCCGCCAGGACGACCACACCGCCCCCTTCCGCCTCGTCGAACGCTGCCGCTTCGCCGGCGCCTGAGGCGGGGGAGCTCGCCGCCACGCAGGCCGCGGGCAATGGAAACATCGGCGTCGCGGCAGCTTCACCCTCCCTTCAGGGGAGGGTGCCGAGCGAAGCGAGGCGGGTGGGGTTCGGCAGTGCCGCGAACGAGGCGCCGGCTTCGGCCGACGCACGATCCGCGGCCGCCTTTGCCGAGACGAACCGCCGTTCACCCCACCCCCCTACCCCTCCCCTGATGGGAGGGGAGATCAGCCGCGACGCTCGGCAAAGCGCCGGAAGTCGTGAAGCTCGGTGCCGGTCGACGAGACCAGCTTCGGCGTCCTGCGCACGTTCACTGATATTTTTCACGCTCCCGTCCCCCTCGGGCGATCCGCGCGCACCTCCCGTGCGTAGACCTTCCGAAGGCGCCGCGTTTCCGCCGCGCCGTGGGAGACCCGCGCGATGACCGAAACCACCCGCCACCGCCGCCGCATCGCCGTGATCGGCACCGGGATTTCCGGCCTCTCGGCCGCTTGGCTGCTCTCCCGCGCCCACGACGTCGAAGTCTTCGAGGCGGATGCCCGCATCGGCGGTCATTCCAACACCGTCGAGGTCGAGATCGCCGGCCGCCGCGTCGCCGTCGACACCGGCTTCATCGTCTACAACGAGCCCTGCTACCCCAACCTGACGGCGCTCTTCGACCACCTCGGCGTCGAGACCACGGCGACCGACATGAGCTTCGCCGTGTCGCTCGACCGGGGACGGCTGGAATATGCCGGCACCGACCTCGCCGGCCTCCTCGCCCAGCCGTCGAATGTCGCCCGGCCGCGCTTCTGGTCGATGATGCGCGACCTCCTGCGCTTCTATCGCGAGGCCCCGGCGGCGCTCGCAACGATGGGCGAGGAGAGCCTCGACGACTGGCTGGACGCCCGCGGCTACGGCGCCGCCTTCCGCGAGGATCACCTCTATCCGATGGCCGCGGCGATCTGGTCGACCCCGGCGATGGAGGTCGGCCGCTATCCGGTCGCCGCCTTCGTCCGCTTCTGCGAGAACCACGGCCTTCTGAAGGTGACCGGCCGGCCGGTCTGGCGCACCGTGGTCGGCGGCAGCCGCAACTACGTCGCCCGCCTCGCCGCCCCCTTCGCCGACAGGATCTGCGTCGCGAGCCCCGTCGTCTCGATCCGCCGCGACGCCGCCGGCGTCGAGATCGTCGACGCCTCCGGCATCGCGCGACGCTACGACCGCGTGGTGATCGCCACCCATGCCGACCGCGCGCTGGCGCTGCTCGCCGATCCCTCGGCCGAGGAGCGGCGCATCCTCTCGGCCTTCCGTTATTCGCGCAACACCGCGGTGTTGCACGGCGACACCGACCTGATGCCGCGCCGCCGTCGCGCCTGGGCGAGCTGGAACTATCTCTCCGACGGCCGCGGCCACGATCGCCGCCTGTCGGTGACCTACTGGATGAACCGCCTCCAGCCGCTCGGGGACGAGACGCCCGATCTTTTCGTGACGCTGAACCCGCTGCGCGAACCGCGCCGCGAAGCCGTCCATGCCGAGATCGCCTACGATCACCCGCTCTTCGACGTCGGAACCTTCCGGGCACAGAAGGAGATCTGGTCGCTGCAGGGCGTGCGCGACACCTGGTTCTGCGGCGCCCATTTCGGCGCCGGCTTCCACGAGGACGGGCTTCAGGCGGGCCTCGCGGCGGCCGAAGAGGCGGGCGACGTCATCCGCCCCTGGCGCGTCGCCGACGCCGACGGTCGCATCCATCGCCTGCCCCGGCCGGCGCCTCACCCGCGTGCGGAGGCCGCGGAATGACCGCGCTCGCCTCCGGCCTCTATCGCGGCCACGTCACCCACCACCGCACGCGCCCGCGCGAGCATCGCCTCGCCTCGCGCATCTGGTCGATGCTGATCGATCTCGACGAACTCGACGCGCTCGATCGCCGCTTCCGCTTCTTCTCGGCCGGCCGGGCGAATCTCGTGTCCTTCCGTCCGACCGATCGCGGCGACGGCTCGGGGCATTTGCGCGAGACGATCGAGGCGGAGATGCGCGCCGCCGGGATCGAACCCGACGGCGGGCCGATCCGCCTCTTCACCATGCCGCGCATCCTCGGCCGCGCCTTCAATCCGCTGTCGGTCTTCTTCTGCCACCGTCGCGACGGGTCGATCGCCGCGATCCTGTGGGAGGTCGACAACACCTTCGGCGAGCGCCACGGCTACCTGATCCCGGTCGAGGCGGGCACCGAGGGCGAGATCCGCCAGTCCTGCGACAAGGGCTTCTACGTCTCGCCCTTCATGGACATGGATCTCGCCTACCGCTTCCGCGTGAGCCCGCCCGGCGAGACCTTCTCGCTGGTAATCGAGGTCTCCGACGCGGAAGGCCCGATGTTCACCGCTCGCCATCTCGCCCACCGCGTCGAGGCGAGCGACGCCGCCTTCCTGCGCATCGCCCTGACCACGCCGCTCCAAGCGCTGGGCGTCGTCGGCGCCATCCACTGGGAGGCGCTGAAACTCTGGCTGAAAGGGCTGCGCCTGCGCGCCCGCCCGCCGGTGCCGGAGCAGGCGGTGACGGTCGTGCTGCCCGAGCCGCGGACGAAGCCGGCGGAGTGAGGGCGACGACGAGGAGACGACATGAAGACGGGGGCCGATCGGCCCCCGTTTCTCGTCCAACCTTCGCCCGCCGTCACAACCCCACGAAGGGCTGGAGCAGGCGGCCGATGCCGTGGATGCGCAGGCGGCCCTCTACCGCGGCGATGCAGATGCATTCGCCGTCGGCGTCGACCTGCGGCCGATGGTCGATGTGCTCGTCGGCCTCCACCAGATCGCCCGGCCCGTAGGCGTCGCGGCCGTCGGAGAAGCCACCGACCAGCACCTGCGTGAACTCGCGGCCCGTGTGGCCGTGGCGCGGCGCGCCGCCGGCGGCGGGAATGCGCAGCAGGATGACGTTGGCGTCCGCGTCGCCGTCGATCTCGACCCGCGCGAAGGCGAGCGCCGAGCCGATCCGCCGCCAGCGGCCGACCCGATGGGCGGCGAGCCGCGCCGGCAGGACGATGCCGTCGGGCGTCGTCGGGGCGACCGGTTCCGGCGGCGTCTCGATCGAGGAACCGGCGACACCCGCGGCGTCCTCGGCATCGATCCGGGCGAAGAGCGCGTCGAGCGCGCCCGCCGCCATCGGCGCCGGCTCGATCGCCTCGAGCAGGGCGCCGCCGACCGCCTCGAAGGCGCGGACCGCGGCGCGGCAGTGCGGGCAGGCGTCGAGATGGATGTCGACGACCAGCCGCGGCCCGGCCGACAGCGTTCCCGCGGCATGGGCCATCAGCGTGGCGTCGGAAGGGTGATGGCGGGGGCTCATCGATCGGCCTCCAGCAGGGCGCGCAGGCGGTTCGCCGCCAGACGCAGCCGCGATTTGACGGTGCCGAGCGGAATGCCGAGATCGAGGGCGATCTCGACCTGCGGCTTGTCGGTGAAATAGGTCATGCGCACCACGTCCGCCTGATCGGGGGGCAGCGCCGCCAGCGCCGCACGAACGCGGGCCTCGCGCTCGCCGGCCAGAACCAGCGCCTCCCCGTCGGGGCTGTCGTCGATCTCGTCGTGGTCGGCGACGTCGACGAAGGTCGCCCGACCGACCCGCCGCAGCGCGTCGATGCGCTGGTTGCGGGCGATGGTGAAGATCCAGGTCGCGGCACTCGCCTGGGTCGGATCGAAGAGCTCGGCCTTGCGCCAGACGGCGAGCATCGTCTCCTGGACGACCGCTTCGGCATCGATGGTGCCGCTGCGCGCGAGGAAGGCGAGGAGTCGCGGTGCGAACTGCGCGTGGAGCCGCGCGAAGGCCGCGCGATCCCGCTGCGCCGCGACCGCGAGGATCGAGGCTTCGGGGCCGTCCGGATCGATGTCCGCGAGGCGGGTTCCCGGAGACATGTCGCTCGAGTGCCCTCCCCGCCGCAGAGCCGTGATGATCGCCATCCTTCCCTACCGCTTCTTCGTGTTCCGAAACAAGATACGCAAGAGGATGCCGCACGGATCACCGGGCGGCGAAGATCGTCGCGAAGATCGATGCCTCTTCGAAGAGGTGTGGATCGAGGCCCTCCGCGATCCTTCGAGACGCGCCTGCGGCGCTCCTCGGGATGAGGCTCCGAAGGACTTCCCGGCAAAGACAAGCGCCTCATGCCGAGGAGGCGTTCGAAGAACGCCGTCTCGAAGCATCGCGCACGGCGTCGACCACGGCTCCACCGAGCCGCGCGGAGGTCGTCTCGCCGGAGAAGCGACGCGCCGGTCGCCTTCGGACTTCGAGGCCCATACGCCGGCAGCACCAGCGGTGTGAAGCGGCGGCGGGTGATCTCCACCTCAACCCTCCGAACCTTCCCCCACCCCCACTCCCCCTGCCCCCCATCCGTCCTTCCCCTCGCTTGCCGCTCCCCCTGCCTCATGTTAGTTAGTACGTGATAACTAACCAAGGGAAGCGACCGATGCGGAAATCGTCGGATGTCCGGCGCGCCGAGATCGTCGAGGCGGTGTTGCGGCTGTCGATCGAGGTCGGGCCGGATCGCCTCACCATCCAGGCGGTGGCCGACGCGGTCGGCATCACCCAACCGGCGGTCTTCCGCCATTTCGCCAATCGCGACGCGCTGTGGATCGGCGTCGCCGAGGTCGTCGCCGCCCGTATGCGCCGGGCCTGGGACGCGGCGGAGGCGACCGCCGAAGGTCCCGCCGACCGTATCCGTCGGCTGATCGCCGCCCAGGCCGCCCTCGTCGCCGCCGAGCCGTCGATCCTGGCGATCGTCTTCTCCCACGAACTCCGGGTCGGCAACGCCGCCCTCGCCGAGGTCTTCCGCGGCCTGATGGGGGAACTGGCGAAGCGCCTCGCCGCCGCCTTCGGCGCCGCCGGACCGCGCGCCCGCGTCGCCCCGCCGGACGGCGCCCTCCTCGTGCTCGGCCTCGTCCAGAGCTCGGCCTTGCGCTGGTCGCTGGTCGGCCGCACCTTCGATCTCGTCGCCGAGGCCGCGCGTCTCCTCGACGTCCAGCTCGCCGGCCTCCTCGACCGCGAAGGCAACGCGCCATGAAGAAGATCCCCAAGTCGCTTCGCATCGCCGCCGTCGTCGTCGCCGTGGCGGTCGCCGCCCGCGTCTACGTCGTGACGCGCCCGGTCGAGGTCGCCGTCGCCCGGGCCGAGACCGACGTCGCGGTCCGCGTCTTCGGCCTCGGCAGCCAGGAGGCCCGCATCGCCACCCGGCTCGGCTTCGAGACCGGCGGTCAGCTCGTGACGCTCGGCGCCGACCACGGCGATCGGGTGAGGGCCGGCGCCCTCCTCGCCCGCATCGAGGACGGCGAGGCCCGCGCCCGGCTGGAGAAGTCGCGTGCCGGGGTCGCCGCGGCGGAAGCCGCGCTCGCCAAGGCCGAGGCGCTCGCCCAGCGCAGCCGCGTCGTCGCGCAGCAGAAGCGCCGCGTCGACGAGCGCCGCCGGTCACTGGTCGAACGCCAGACCGTCTCGGTCGAAGCCGCCGAGACCGCCGAACTCGATGCCCGCGTCGCCGAGGCCGACGGCGGCGTCGCCCTGCGCGACGTCGACGTCGCCCGCGTCAATCTCACCGCCGCCCGCGCCCAGGAGACGCTCGACGGCGTGCTGCTCGAACGGCTGCGCCTTCTCGCACCCTTCGACGGCGTGGTGACCGCCCGCCTGCGCGAACTCGGCTCGGTGATGAACCCGGGCGAGGCGCTGTTCAGTCTGGTCGATCCTTCGTCCGTCTGGATCCAGGCCTTCGTCGACGAGGCCCGCGCCGGCGATCTGGTCGAAGGCCAGCCGGCCGACGTGCGCCTGCGCTCGCGTCCGGGCGAGACCTTCCGCGGCCGCGTCGCCCGCGTCGGCCTCGAGAACGACCGCGTCGGCGAGGAACGCCGCGTCTTCGTCGCCTGCGAGACCTGCCCGGCCGACTTCCACCTCGGCGAACAGGCCGAGGTCGAGGTGACGACCCGCCGTCTCGCCCGTGCCCTCCTCGTGCCGCAGACCGCGCTGCGCATGGTCGGCCCGGCCGAGGCGATCGGCTGGACCGTCGCCGACGGCCGCCTCGCCGAGACCCGCATGACGATCGGCGCACGCCTCCTCGACGGCCGCGTCGAGATCGTCGGTGGGCTCGCCGACGGTGCGCTTCCCGTCGTCTCCGGCGACGTCGCCGCCTTCCGCGCCGGCCGCCGCGCCACGGTCGCCGAGCCGACGGAGAAACGGCCATGAACCTCGCCGCCCGCGACATCCGCCACCATCTCGGCCGCTTCCTGGTGACGGCCCTCGGCCTCGGCCTGCTGCTCGGCGTCGTGCTGTCGATGATCGGCATCTATCGCGGGCTGGTCGCCGACGCGCTGGCGCTGGTGCGCGCGCCCGGCGCCGACGTCTGGGTGGTGGAAACCGGCACCCGCGGCCCCTTCGCCGAAGGCTCGCGCATCCCCGGCGACACCCGCGAGAGCATCGCCCGCCTCGCCGGTGTCACCGAAACCGGCGCCCTCTCCTTCCAGGCGCTCGAAGCGACCCACGGCGAGCGCAAGCTCCGCCTCCAGGTCGTCGGCTACGAGCTCGGCCGCCTCGGCGGACCGCCCGAAATCGTTTCGGGTCGCGGCATCGCCCGCAGCCGCTTCGAACTCGTCGCCGACGCCAAGACCGGCCTCGTCCTCGGCGAACGCATCGTCCTCGGCAACGACACCTTCACCGTCGTCGGCACAACGCGCGGCGCCGTCGCCTCCGGCGGTGACCCGGTGGTGTGGATGACGCTGCGCGATTCCCAGGAGCTGCAGTTCCGCCTGGCGCCCGCCCCCGCCCGCCGCGAGGCCGCCCGAGGCACCACCGCGAGCGGCACGCCCGACACGATCAACGCCGTCGTCGCTCGGATCTCGGAGAACGTCCCCGCCGAGAGCGTCGTCGATGCCGCCAAGCGGTGGAAGCATCTCGCGGCGATGACGCAAGCCGAGCAGGAGACCATCCTGACCCGCTCGGTGGTCGAGAAGGCCCGTCAGCAGATCGGTCTCTTCACCACCGTGCTGCTCGTCGTCTCCACCGTGATCATCGCCCTGATCATCTACACCATGACCATGGACAAGATCCGCGAGATCGCCACGCTGAAGCTGATCGGCGCCCCCGATCGCCGCATCGTCGGGCTGATCGTGCAGCAGGCGTTGGCGCTCGGCACCATCGGCTTCACCCTCGGCGCGACGCTGATCGTCTCGGTCAAGGACAACTTCCCCCGCCGCGTCGTGATGCAGCCGGAGGACGTCGCCGCATTGGCCCTCGTGGTCGTCGTGGTCTGTCTGCTGGCGAGCGGCCTCGGCGTGCGCCTCGCCCTCCGGGTCGATCCCGCCAAGGCGCTGGGAGGCTGACATGACCGACGACACCCGCCGCCCGCTGATCGAACTCGTCGGCCTCGCCAAGCACTACGGCGAGGGCGAGACCCGTGTCGACGCGCTGAGGGCGGTCGATCTCGCGCTCTTCCCCGGCGAGGTGGTCGGCCTCATCGGCCCCTCGGGCTCGGGCAAGACGACGCTCCTCAACCTCGTCGGCTGCATCGTCGAGCCCTCGGCGGGCACCATGCGGCTCGACGGCGAGACGGCGTGGGACGGCCGCTGGCTCCGCCCCGACCTCCGCTCGCTGCGGCTCGAGAAGATCGGCTTCATCTTCCAGTTCCACAACCTGCTGCCGTTTCTCGACGTGAGCGAGAACGTCGCCCTCGTCCTCGACATGGCCGGCGTCGCCCCCGATGCCGCCTTCGCCCGGGCGCACGAACTGCTCGACTATCTCGAGGTCGGCCATCGCAAGACGGCGACGCCGTCCTCTCTGTCGGGCGGCGAGGCGCAACGCGTCGCCATCGCCCGGGCGCTCGCCAACCGGCCGCGCATCATCCTCGCCGACGAGCCGACCGCCGCGCTCGACGGCGAGCGCGCCGGCATCGTCATGGATCTCCTGCGGAAAGTGGCGACCGAACAGTCGGCCACCGTGGTCGTCGTCACCCACGACGAGAAGATCTGGGATCGCTTCGACCGCATCTTCGCGCTGCGCGACGGGCGGATCGTCACCACCGAGACGCCGCGAGTGGAAGCTGGCTGACGAGAGGTCTCAGAGCGGAGGCAGAGGCCCTTCATCCTGAGGTGCGAGCGCAAGCGAGCCTCGAAGGGCGAAGGGCCGAGAGGCAAAGCCCGTCGTGGCTTCGCCCTTCGAGGCCCGGCCTCCGGCCGGGCACCTCAGGGTGAAGCCGAACGGAAGGAGACGGTCGACGACGCGGAAGCCCCGTATCACTCGGCGGCGCGGAGCTTCTCGGCCGGGTCGGTCGCGGCGAGACGGTCGAGGATGAAGGCGGCGATCGTCTCGGGACGATCGAGATCGAGGCACGGCACGCCGACACCGGAGAGCGGCTCGTCGGAGGCGACGGCGACGATCGACGATCCCGGCGACCACATCAGCGCATGGCCCTCGCTCGGGCGATGGACCTCGATCGACGGCAGACCGTGCGAATGGAACCCCTCGACCAGCACGACGTCGACCGGCGCGAGGCGGGAGAGCAGATCCTCGAGCACCGGCTCGGCCGCCTCGCGCACCTCGTGCAGCAGCGCCCAGCGACCGCCCGAGATCAGCAACACCTCCTTCGCCCCCGCCTCGCGGTGACGCCAGGAGTCCTTGCCGGGCTTGTCGATGTCGAAGCCGTGATGGGCGTGCTTGACGGTCGAGACCGTCAGGCCCCGGGCGCGGACATGCGGCAGGAGGCGTTCCATCAGCGTGGTCTTGCCCGAACCGCTGCGTCCGACGAGCGCGAAGATCTTCATGATCGGTCTCCGGGAGAAGGGCCGGAGGGGACTGATCCCCTCCGGCGAGATGGCGACCGGGGCGATTGGCGGCGCCCCGGCCGCGGCACGCGGCATGACGTCGGACGTCGAAGACGACCGGCGGCATTCCGGACGCGAATTTCTCATGCCGCCGATGCAGACGAGAAATTCGCGTTTCTTCGAAGGCCGGGTGCGCGAGCACCTCCGGCCTTCGGCATCAGGCCGCACCCTTCGGGGCAGTGAAGGCGCCGACCGTGACGGCGGGACCGGTGTATTTCTCGACCTCGCCCACCGCGGTGTGACCGCAGTTGCCCTGCGCCAGCTTGGAGGTCCCCATGTCGACGGTGAGGACGTTGGCGTCGCCGTACTTCGACAGCGTGCCGACCTTGCCGCCTTCCTGCGGATCGTACCAGCCGCCCTCGTTGACCCGGATCACGCCCTGACGGATGTGGTCGCTCACCTTGGCACCGGCGAGGATCTGGCCGCGGTCGTTGAACACGCGGACGACGTCGCCGTCCTTGATGCCGCGGGCTTCCGCGTCCTTCGGGTTGATCAGGCAGGGCTCGTGGCCCGAGATCGTGTAGGTCTCGCGCAGCTTGGTCCCGCAGAGCTGCGAATGGAGGCGGCTCTTCGGGTGGCTGGTGGCGATGTGCAGCTTGTACTTGGTCGTCGGACCGCCGAGGCGCTCCACCGGCTCGTACCACATCGGATGCGGACCGCAGTCGTCGTAGCCCATCTTCTCGATGTTCTTCGAGTAGATCTCGATCCGGCCCGACGGCGTGCCGAGCGGATTGAGCAGCGGGTCCTCGCGGAACTTGCCGTAGCGGACGAAGGTCTTGCCCTCGGTGATCGGGAATTCGACCACGCCGGCACCGTTCCAGAAGGTGTCGAAGTCGGGCATGGCGATCTTCTTCGCCTTGGCCTGGGTCAGAGCCGCGTCGTAGAACGACTTGATCCACTCCATCTCCGACTTGCCCTCGGTGAACTCCTTGCCCTTGCCGAGCTTCTCGGAGATCAGCGCGAAGATCTCGTAGTCGGTCTTCGATTCGTAGACCGGGTCGATCACCTTCTTCATCGCCAGGATGGCGGAGCCGGCATAGTCGCCGACCGACTCGATGTCGTTGCGCTCGTAGGACGTGGTTGCCGGCAGCACGATGTCGGCGTGACGCGCGGTCGGCGTCCACTGGAAGTCCTGCACCACGAAGGTCTCGAGCCTCTGGAAGGCTTTGACCTGACGATTGCGGTCCTGATGGTGGACGAACGGATTGCCGCCGACCCAGTAGGCCATCTTGACGTCCGGATACTTCGCCCTCTTGCCGTTGAAGTCGAAGTCCTTGCCCGGGTTCATCAGCATGTCGACGATACGGGCGCAGGGGATGGTCGCCGCACCGGCTTCCGTCATCCAGGCCGCACCCTCCTTGACCTTGCCGCCGTCGGTGATGCCGGTCAGCACCGGAGCATCGGCCGCCGGAGCGCCGCCGTTGGCATAGTGGTAGGAGAAGCCGAAGCCGCCGCCCGGCAGACCGATCTGGCCGAGCATGGAGGCGAGCGTCACCAGCATCCAGTGGCGCTGTTCGCCGTAGTGCTGCCGCTGCAGCGAGAAGCCGCCGGCGAGCATGGTGCGGTTCTTGGCGAAGAGACGCGCCAGTTCCTTGATCTTGTCGGCCGGGATCTCGCAGATCTGCGACGCCCATTCGGCCGACTTCGGCGTCTTGTCGGTCTCACCCGTCAGATAGGGCAGGAACTTGTCGAATCCGGTGGTGTAGTCCTTGAGGAACTTCTCGTCGTGGAGCTTCTCGACGTAGAGCGTGTGGGCGATGCCGAGCATCAGGGCGACGTCGGTCTGCGGCCGCGGCGCGATCCATTCGGCGCCGAAGTAGTCGCAGGTCTCGGTCTTGACCGGATCGATGCAGATGACCTTGGTGCCCTTGGCCTTGAGCGCCTTCATGCCCTCGTAGCCGCCGTGATCGCCGATCGTCCAGCTGATCTGGTTGGTGATGATCGGATCGGCGCCCCAGAACACCATCAGCTGGGTGTTGTCGACGACGACCGGCCACACCGTCTGCTGCTCGTACATCTCGAGCGTGCCGACGACGTGCGGCATGATCACCTGCGCCGCACCGGACGAATAGTCGCCCGAGGCGTTCACGAAGTTGCCCTTCAGATTCATCATCCGGCGCAGCAGGCTCTGGCAGTTGTGCAGACGGCCGGGGCTCTTCCAGCCGTAGGAGCCGGCGAAGGTGCCGGTCGGACCCCAGGTCTTCTCGACGCGGACGAGTTCCTTGGCGATGAGATCGATCGCCTGGTCCCAGGTGACGCGGACGAAGTCGTCGGTGCCGCGGGTCTCGGGCGAGGCGCCCGGGCCCTTCTCCAACCAGGCGCGGCGCACCATCGGATACTTGATGCGGGTCGGCGAGTAGATGCTGTCGAGCACGCCGGCGAGCTGATGGCTCGGCGCCGGGTCCTTCTCCCACGGCTTGACCGAGACGATGCGGCCGCCTTCGACCTTGGCGCGGAAGGCGCCCCAGTGGCTGCCGGTCAGCACTTCACCGTCGGCACCCGCGGCGCGGGCGCCCTGCGACAGCAGCGACGGGCCGAAGAAGCCGGCGGCGCCCAGCGCGATACCGCTGCGCAGCAGGCTGCGGCGGGACAATTCGGCACGGAATTCCTTGTCGGAGACGATGGTCATTGTCTTCTCCTGTTGCCTTTGTGGGTCTTCTCGTCTCACGCGAGTGGAAGGCCGGATGCTTCGCGTTCGACCAGCGTTGCGAGGAGGCGGGCCGCGGCGGCATGGAAACCGCAGCGATCGTGCACCTCGCAGGCGTCGGCGAACCGGGGGACCCAGCCGGCGAGCCGCGCGGCGAGAACCGTGCGGTCGGGATGGTCGGAGGCGGCCAGCCGGGCCATCAGGGCGAGTTCGATCGCCAGATGATCGGCCGGTTCGTGGGCCTCGCCGCTGACCGAGAGGTCGTGGGCGGCGAGCAGCCGTTCCATGTCGGAGACCGCCGGCCCGAACAGCCGTCCGTCGCCGACATGGGCGGATTCGTGGAGCGGGACCGTCTCCGGGCCGCCGATGCCGTCGAAGAGCCGGCCGTGGGCGACGGCGACACGGCGGGCCGCCGCCTCGTCGGCGTCCGCGATCACCGCCCCGAGCTCCACGATCGACGGGGCGAGGGCCGGGTCGGTCGCGAGATCGGCGAGGAGGGCTGCGAGCGGGCCGACGCGGTGGGCGGCGAGCGCCGTGGCGCTCGGCGGCCGGGCGAACAGGGCCGAGAGCCAGCCCCAGGTCATCGCCGCGAAGGCCGCGTCGTGGGGGTCGCGACGGCCGTGGCCGTCGGACCGGGTCGAGGGGGCGACGTCGTCACGGACGTCGCGGGCGGGGGCGGCGGCGGGGGTCAATGTCTGCCCCCCGTGTCCTGGGCCCGGAGCTGCACCCACTTCTGGACGAAGCGGAAGTGTTCGTCGTCGAGCGAGACGAAGCGCTTCATGGCATTGAGGACGCCGATCCACTGATTGGCGAGATAGTGCCCGGTCTGCGGCGCGGCATGGCACAGGCCGCAGGAGGCGTTGAACATCTCGGAGCCGTAGGCATCGACCTTGGCGGCGTCCTTGACCATCAGGTCGGCCTTGACCCACGCCGTCAGCGTCGCCTCGGTCCACTTCTGGTCGGTGTCTGGGTCGGTCACGGTCTGGCCGCGGGCGACCTTGTCGACGGCGTCGGCGCCGAGCGCCGCGACGAAGATGCGCTTGCCCTGCTGGGCATAGAGCAGCCGCTCCGCGCCTTCCTGCTGCCAGCCGCCGACCTTGACCTGGACATAGGCACCGTCGGTCGCCACCACCTCGACCGGGGTCGGGGCGAGGATGCGACCGTCGACCGTCGCCGTGTCGGAGGCGGGTTTGGCCAGCCAGAAGCCCTTGGTGGCGAGCGTCGTCGGCTTGTCGCCGGTCTTCGGGGCATCCGAGATCGCGGCGGCGGCGAGCTCGTCGTAGAGCGCCTTGTAGCCGGTCGTCATGTCGGGCAGCTTGTGGGCGATGCCCTTGTGACAGTCGATGCAGGTGCCGCCTTCCTTCCAGGCCTTCTGCATAAGGTCGGAGGCTTCCTTCTTCTTCTGATGGACGAAGTCCATCGCCTCGAAGGAATGGCAGTTGCGGCATTCGCGGCTGTCGGCCGCCTTCATCCGCGCCCATTCGTGCTTGGCGAGCTCGAGGCGCTTCGCCTCGAACTTCTCCGGCGTGTCGATCGTGCCGGTGATCTTGCCCCACACCTCACCCGAGGCCTGCACCTTGCGGATGATCTTGTGGGTCCAGTCCTTCGGCACGTGGCAGTCCGAGCAGATCGCGCGCACGCCGGCCGGGTTCGAATAGTGGATGGTCTTCTTGTATTCCTCGAAGACCGTGTTCCGCATCTCATGGCACGAGGTGCAGAATTCGAGGCTGTTGGTCGCCTCCATGACGGTGTTGAAACCGCCCCAGCCGATGACGCCGACGGCGATGCCGACCGTGCCGGCGAGCCCCAGTGCCACGGGGCGTTTCAGGAGCGAGATTGCCTTGTTCCACACGGGACCGTTCCCCTCGTCGGATTCTTGTCGAGGAGGACGATGGACCGGTGCGGTGAACGGGTTTCGCGCCGCCGGTGAACGCGGTGTAGAGAATTGTGAACCGGTGTGAACGCGGCCCGCGACGTCTTGACGCCGAGCCACGGAACATCGTTCTTGTAGTCGTATGAGCAGGATCCAGCACGTTCTCGTCGTCGAAGACGATCCGGTCAGTCGCCAGACGCTCGCCGCCTATCTGCGCAAGGACAACCACCGGGTTTCCGAGGCGGAAAACGGCGAGGCGATGCGCCGTGTCTTCGCCGGTGGCGACGTCGCCGTCGTTCTGCTGGACATCAACCTGCCCGACGAGGACGGCCTCTCCCTCCTGCGGGAGTTGCGGCGACAGTCGGAAGTCGGCGTCATCATGGTGACCGGCCGCGACGATCAGGTCGATCGCATCGTCGCGCTCGAACTCGGCGCCGACGACTACGTCACCAAGCCCTACGACATGCGCGAGCTCCTGCCTCGGGTGAAGAACCTCGCCCGCCGCGTCGCCGCCGCACGCCTCGTGCGCGAGGACGAATCGACGAAGTTCTTCGCCGGCTACCGAATGGACATCCCGCGCTGGAGCCTGACCGACGCCGAGGGCCGCGAGGTGCGGCTGACGCGGGCGGAATTCGAGCTGCTGGCGACGCTGGTCTCCCACCACGGCCGCATCTTCACCCGCGACGCGTTGATCGATCAGGTCAGCCGCCGCGACCGCGACCCGCTCGATCGCACCATCGACGTGCTGATCGGCCGCCTCAGGCGCAAGATCGAGATCGATCCCGCCCATCCGCGGCTGATCATCACCGTTCACGGCATCGGTTACGTCTTCGCCGGCTGAGGCCGCGCCAGCTCCGCCCAGGTCGCGTCGAGCACCGGCCGCGAGGCGACGAGCGCGGCGGCGAGGTCGCGCACCGGCCCTTCGAAGGCGGCCCCGGCGTCGCGCGCCAGCCGTTCGACCACGGCGGCACGATCCGACAGGCCGATGAGCCCGACGTGTCGCGACGAACTCTTCAGCCGATGGGCGATCTCCACCACCTCGCCGCGCGCACCGCTCCGGAGCGCCCGCGTCAGGGCGTCCGGCGTCGCTGCCGTCGACCGCCGCCAGGTCTCGACGATGCTCTCGGCCCCGGCGAGGCCCAGCGCCGCGACGTGTTCGTCGAGCACCCGCCGATCGACCGCCACGCCCTCCCCCGCCTTCGCCCTGGTCCGCGCCGCCGGCTTGACCGGCCCCGGCGAGACCACGCCGAGCTGGCGGCGGAACACCGCGTCGAGCCGTTCGGCGCGGAACGGCTTGCCGAGGAAGTCGTTCATGCCGGCGGCGAGACAGGCCTCGATGTCGTCGCGCAGCACCTGCGCCGACAGCGCGACGATCGGCACGTTCGCCCGACGCGGATCGGCGAGCGCGCGGATCCGTCGCGTCGCCTCGAGCCCGTCGAAGTCGGGCAGGCGGACGTCCATCAGCACGATGTCGAAGCCACCGTTCGCCGCCGCCGTGACCGCCGCCGCGCCGGTCGGCGCGATCACCGGGCGATGGCCGGCGCGCTCGAGCAGACCGCGGGCGACCAGCGCGTTGACCTCGTTGTCCTCGACCACCAGCACGTCGAGCGCGCGGGCCGGCACGGCGCCGGGATTGCCCTCGCCCGCCGCCCCCGCCGCCGGCCGGGTGCCGCGCGCGAAGGGCACGGTGAAGGAGAAGCGGCTGCCGACGCCTTCGATCGACTGCAGCGCCATCGACCCGCCGACGAGATCGACCAGTCGACGACAGATGGCGAGCCCCAGCCCGGTACCGCCGTGGCGCCGTGCCACCGACCCGTCCGACTGGGTGAAGGGCTCGAAGATCGCCTCGCGCCGGTCGGCCGGAATGCCGATGCCGGTGTCGGCGACGACGAATTCCAACGCCCAGGCCTCGCCCGGCCCGCGCACCTCCTCGACCGAGACGGAGATCGTGCCGGCCTGCGTGAACTTGACCGCGTTGCCGACCAGGTTGAGCAGGACCTGCCTGAGCTTGCCGGAATCGCCGACCACCGTCGGCAGGTCCGGGACTTCCGCCGCGATGTCGAGATCGGGCTTGCGCCGGGCGATCGGCCGCATCAACCCGACCACGTCCTCGATCACGGCACCGACCGAGAACTCGACGTGTTCGAGATCGAGCACGCCCGCCTCGATCTTGGAATAGTCGAGAATGTCGGCGACCACCGAGGACAGGATCTCCGCCGAGCGCGACACCGCTTCGACCCGCTTCAGCGTCGTCTCGTCGAGCGGGCTCGCCTGAAGGAGCTCCGAGACGCCGAGGATGCCGTGGATCGGCGTGCGGATCTCGTGGCTCATGGTGGCGAGGAAGGTCGACTTCGCCCGATTGGCGGCCTCGGCCTCTTCCTTGGCCTTCCGGTACTCGGTGACGTCGACCAGGATGACGACGGTGCCGAGGAACTTTTCCGAGACGTCGAGCATCCGCTGCTTGCGGATGTCGAACCAGCGTCGGCCGAGCCGCGTGTCGAGCTCGCGCTCGCACACTTCCAGGCGGCAGGTCTCGACGTCGAAGCCGATGAGATCGGCGAGATGGACCTCCTCCGCCCCGTAGTAGCCGGCCCCCGGCGCCTGACGGACGTCGAAGAGCCGCGCCGCGGCGTGGTTCATGTTCTCGACCCGTCCGTCGGTCCCGACCAGGAAGACCGGGTCGTTGAGGCTCTCGAAGATCGTCAGATAGCGGTTCTTCTCGTTGGTGACGTGCCGATTCTGCACCCGGAGCTGCTCGGCGTCCTCGTCCTGCGAGCGGTTCGCCCACTCGTCGCAGAAGCCGACCTCCATCCGGTCGAAGAAGTTGTCGACGACGTCGCCCCAGGCCCGCCGCTCCGCCTCGTCGGCCGCCGCGTCGTCGACGAGATCGAGATAGGTCCGGCGATAGCTCTTCATCAGGCCGAGGAAGAGCCCGAGCGTGATGCCGCGGGTGCGATGCCGCCGGGCCGCCTCGATGCCGTAGAAGGCGATCGGATCGCGGCCGTATTCGACCTCCGCCACGACCGCGGTGCACGACCGCCCTTCCGCGAGCGCGGCGAGCAGCGGCGCCGACAGCCCGTGGATCGAGGCCCGCCACGCCTGCTCGAGCGTCGAGGTGAAGGGCGTGTAGCCGCGCGCCTTGGCGTATTCGATGATCCCCGCGGTGAGGCGATCCTCGTTGTCGGCAATGACGTCGTGGAGACGCCTCGTCGCGTTCATGTCGTCCCGCCCTAGGCTTCCTGGCTCGGAGCGGCGATCATAGTCGATCTCGCGGCCCGCGCCGTCAGGAACGTTCCCGACCCGGACATGCCACGGTGCGCGCCGTCACTCCGGCGTGCCGGTGGTGGCGAGCGCGTGGTCGAGCCCGTCGTCCGAGGCGAGGAGCGCCCGTCGGATCGCCGCATGTTCCGGAACCGACGCCTTCTGCACCCGCCGCATCGGGAAGCGCGCGCGTCGTCGAGCGACGGCAGCGCGACGAAGGAGTCGGGATCGCCCTGACGCGCCGAGCGGCCGGCGAGCCGGCGGCCGATCCGGGCGGCGGCGTGGTGCTCGGTCGTGACGAGATGCCGGCCCCCGAGCGCCGCCACCCTGGGGCTCGGCCGACGCCTCCGGTAGGCCCCGCGACGCTGCTCGCGTCGAAAGTATCGGCCCTTCGTGCTGAACATACGCATAAATACTCATTGCCGGAACCCTACCCGGCTCACGACATTTAAAACAGGACTTGGAGCGCCCGGCCGACCCGATGTCGGGATGGTCTGCGCTCCCCGGGCTATGACATCGGATCGGCCCGGCGATCCGAAGGAGGTACGTCATGCACGTCTTCGGTCGTATCGCCGCCGTCGCGCTCACGCTCGTCGTCGGCGCCCTGCCCTCGATCGCCGAGGCGCAATCCCGCTTCCCCGCCACCCAGAGCACCGGCAACCTCGACTGGCGCCGGCAACAGGGCGGCCCCGGCCCGCAATACGGCAACCGCCACTACGGCGGTCCCGCGCGCCACTACAACGGCGGCCCGCGCTACTACGGTGGCGGCCCTCGCTACTACGGCGGCGGCCCGCGCTACTATCGCCATGACGACGACGGCGGTGCCGCGTTGGCGGCCGGCATCGTCGGTCTGGCGGCCGGCGCCATGATCGCCGGAGCAGCGTCCGGCAACGGCCACGTCGCACGTTGCTCGCGGACCTACCGGTCGTACGATCCGGACTCGGATACCTTCGTCGACCGCCACGGCAACACCCGCCGCTGCCGCCTGTGACGCGGTGAAGCCGGCATCCTGCACGGTGTCGGCCATGGACGGCGCGCCCTCCGGCGCGCCGTTCGCGCATCCGGCGTCGATCGGCCGCTCGGGTGCTCGGCGAAGGCCTGACCCGCCTTCCCCGACGTCGCCGTCGCCGCATGTCCGGAAAGACCGAGAAGTCATTGACCCGTCGACATGATGAGCTATGGTCGACCGTCCCTCCGGAAGGTCGGGCGTGTTCGGCGATGCCCTCGCCGCCCGCGCGCCGGGTCACGATCGCCGTAGGCTTCCCGCCGTAATTTCGACCGCTTTCGGGCCGACGGAACGCGTCCATGGATCGTCGTGATTTCTTGATCTCCTCGCTCGTCTCGGCTGCCGCCGTCGCGTTCGCCGCTCCCACCACGGCCGCCGACGGCGCGCCCGCGGCACCGGAGCCGCGTGCCTTCGACTGGGGCACGCTGAAGGACGAGGCGCGTGCGCTCGCCGCCAAGCCGCAGGTCGTCGCCAAGAGCCGCGTGCCGCAGCCCTTCGCCCAGCTCCCCTTCGATCAGTATCGCGAGATCCGCTGGAAGCGCGATCTGCAGATCTGGCGCAACGAGAATCGCGGCTACGCCGTCGAGCCGCTGCCGGCCGGTTCGGTCTACGACCTCGGCGTCGACGTCTATCTGATCGACAACGGCCAGGCCCTGCCGATCGCCTTCGACCGCGACAGTTTCGACTGGGGCCGCGTCGCCCCGCCCGACGAGGGCGTCACCCTGCCCTTCTCCGGCGTCAAGCTGCACCGCCCGGCCGACGGCGACCGCTGGCCGGAATTCGCGGTCTTCCAGGGCGCCAGCTATTTCAAGGCGACGACGCTGGACCTGCGCTACGGCCTGACCGCGCGCGGCCTCGCCATCAACACCGCCTCGCCCGACGGCGAGGAGTTCCCGGCCTTCACCCGTTTCTGGGTCGAGAAGCCGGAGGAGAACGCCCAGTCGATCCGCATCTACGCGCTGCTCGAGAGCCGCTCGGTGACCGGTGCCTGGCGCGTCACGCTGCGTCGCGGCGCCGAGACCGCCTCCGACGTCGAGATGACGCTCTATCCGCGCGTCGATCTCGATCACGTCGGCCTCGGCGCGCTCAACTCGATGTTCCTCTACGGCTCGATCGGCCGCGCGCGCCAGGACGACATCCGCCCGGCGGTGCATCTCTCCGACGGCCTCGCGGTGCGCACCGGCGCCGGTGAACGCCTGTGGCGGCCGCTGGCCAATCCGACCGTGCTGCAGATCTCGGCCTTCGGCGACGAGAACCCGCTCGGCTTCGGCCTCGCCCAGCGCGCCCGCGAGTTCTCCGACTTCGAGGACCTCGAGCAGCGCTGGGAGATGCGTCCCTCCGCCTGGGTCGAGCCGATCGGCGACTGGGGCAAGGGCTCGGTCGTGCTGGTCGAGATCCCGTCCGAGAGCCAGATCCACGAGAACATCGTCGCCTACTGGCGCCCCGCCGCCAAGCTGAAGGCCGGGCAGGAGTTCTCCGCCGCCTATCGTCTCCACTGGCAGGCGAGCGGGCTCGAGCCCTCGGGCCTCGCCCATGTCTTCTCCAGTCGCGAGGGTCGCGGCTCGGAGGGCACCCGCCGCCGCTTCGCCGTCGACTTCGTCGGCCCGATGCCGCCGGCCGCCGCCATCAAGCCGATGGTCTCCGGCTCCGCCGGCCGCATCGTCGCGCCGATGGCGATGCCGCTGCCCGGCGAGGAAGGCACCCGCGTGACCTTCGAGCTCGATCCCGGCAACGCACCGCTCGTCGAGCTGCGCGTCCAGCTGGTCGACGCCGCCAACAAACCCGTCACGGAAACCTGGCTTCATCGCTGGGTCGCCGCCTGATCACCCCCCGGACCGGAACAGCAACGCCGTGACCGTCGACTTCCAATCGCTCGCCCCTTCCGCCCTGCCGCCGCCGGTTCCGCCGGAAGCGCCCATGGCGATGCCGGTGCAGAAGCTCGGCCGCTGGGACGGACCCGACGCCACCCGCGTCGACGGCGCCATTCCGCCGCGGACGGTACTCGCCCGCCTCTTCGTCTTCGGCCTCGCCTTCGTCATCTCCGCCTACGGCGTCAACGAGATGGTGGGCGTCGTCTCGGCCGGCGGCATCGTCGGCCTGGAATGGCCGCTGATCGGCTTCTTCGCGCTGACCTTCTCGTGGATCGCTCTGTCGGCCGCCTCCGGCATCGCCGGCTTCTTCGCCGGTTTCTTCGAGCGCCGCCCGAAGGACCTCGACCGGCCGCTCTCGGTCGTCACCGCGCTGGTCATGCCGGTCTACAACGAGAGCCCGGCCAACACGATCGGCGCGCTCGAGGCGATGGCCGAAGAGATCGTCGAACGCGGCGAAGGCAGCCATTTCGAGATCTTCGTCTGCTCCGACACCACCGACCAGACCGTCTGGGTCGAGGAGGAACTGGCGATCGACCGCCTGCGCCGCCGTCTCGGCGACCGCATGGCGGTGTGGTATCGCCGCCGCCACAAGAACGTCGCCCGCAAGGCCGGCAACATCCAGGACTTCGTCACCCGCTGGGGCGGCCGCTACGATCAGATGCTGGTGCTCGATGCCGACAGTCTGATGATGGGCGAGACCATCGTCACCCTCGCCCGACTGATGGAGGACGACCCGAAGGCGGGCATCATCCAGACGCTGCCGGTGATCGTGAACCGCAACACGCTGTTCGCCCGTCTCCAGCAGTTCGCCGGCACGATCTACGGCCCGGTCATCGCCCGCGGCCTCGCCGTCTGGCACGGTCGCGACGGCAATTACTGGGGCCACAACGCGATCATCCGCACCAGGGCCTTCGCCGAGGCCTGCGGTCTGCCGGATCTGCCCGGTCGCAAGCCCTTCGGCGGCCACGTCATGAGCCACGACTTCGTCGAGGCGGCCCTCATCCGCCGCGGCGGCTGGGGCGTCTACATGGTGCCGTGGCTGTCGGGCTCCTACGAGGAGAGCCCGCCGTCGCTGCTCGACGTCGCCATGCGCGACCGCCGCTGGGCGCAGGGCAACCTGCAGCACATGGCGCTGCTCGGCACCGCCGGCCTGCGCTGGCCCTCGCGCGTCCACTTCGCCACCGGCATCATGAGCTACCTCGCCTCGCCGATCTGGCTGATGCTGCTGATGGTCGGCCTCGCCCTCGCCCTGCAGGCGAAGTTCATCCGACCGGAGTATTTCTCCAAGGAATTCTCGCTCTATCCGGCCTGGCCGCGGTTCGACAGTGAACGCGCGCTCGATCTCTTCCTCGTCACCATGGGCGTGCTGCTGCTGCCCAAGGTGCTCGGCGTGATCGAGTCGATCTTCCGCTCGCGCATCCGCCGCCGCTCGGGCGGCGCCATCGCCATCGTCTTCGGCACCATCCTCGAGACGCTGATCTCGGCGCTCGTCGCCCCGGTGATGATGCTGCTCCAGTCGCGCCACGTCGCCGAGATCCTGCTCGGCCGCGACAGTGGCTGGAAGACCCAGCGCCGCGACGACGGCGGCATCCCGCTCGCCGAGGTCATCCGCCATCACTGGCAGCACGCGATGATCGGCGTCGTCATGACGCTCGCCGCCTACGTCATCTCGCCCGCCATCCTCGCCTGGATGTCGCCGACGGTGATCGGCCTGATGCTCGCCGTGCCGCTGTCCTGGGCTTCCGGCTCACTCGCCGCCGGCCTGGCGCTGAAGAAGATCCACCTCCTCCTCATCCCGGAGGAGACCGACCCGCCGGCGATCCTCGAGCGCGCCCGCATCGCCAAGGAACGCGCCGCCGCCGAGCTGCCCGAGGTCGAGGACGGCCTGACCACCGTGGTCGAGGACCCGCACGCCCGCGCCGTCCACGCCCACATGCACCTGCCGGTGCCGCTGCGGTCCCGTGGCAAGCCCGAGCTCGAGCCGGTGATGGCCGCCGCCAAGATCGCGGAAGCCACCCATTTCGCCGAGGTTCTCGCCTGGCTCGGCCCGAAGGAGCGCATGGCGGTGCTCTCGGAGCCGCATCTGATCAAGTCGATCGACCATCTGATCGTCGAGCCTGAGCCGGCGCCCGACCTCGTGGCGATCGAGGAGCGGCGCATCCAGCCCTTTCCCGCCGAGGTCCCGCCCAACGCCCACGAGGCCGTCCGTCCCGACGACCTCGCCGTGGTCGAGGCCGCCAACGACGGCGTGAAGTCTTCCGCCTGAAGCCCGTGACGGCGGGGGCCCCGCCCCCGTCGCCGCCGCACGGCTCTCGTGGCACACTGTCGGCCGACTCGGAACCGAACCGACAGGAGAACGCCCATGGGCCGCACCACCCGTCTCTGCCTCTCGGCGCTCGCGGGCCTCGTCGCCGGCGCGACCGCGACGCTCGCCGCCGATGCCCCGCCGAAGTTCGACGTCGCGCTGACGCTGTCGCCGGCCGCGCTGAAGAAGCTCGTCGGCATGGGCGAGCAGGTCACCGTCGCCGCCATGTACTCGGGCGAGCCGACCAGGGCCGGCGAGAAGAAGGCGATCGAGGGCGAGATCAATCTCGGCGAGGAGAACGTCACCCGCAAGCCGGCCGCCACCACGACCTATTCCTTCGTCGGCAAGGGCTTCAAGACGGCCGACCTCAAGTGGGTGAAACCCGGCACCGCCCGGATGCTGATCAACGTCTATTCCGCCCGCATGGTCGCCGACGACAATCTGCTCGAATGCGAACTCTGGAACAGCACCCTGGACACCATTCCGAAGCCGCTCGACATCGCCTGCCGGCTGATCGACGAGTGAGCCGGCGCGGTCGGCCCGCGGCCATCACCGCGGCCGCCGCGCCTTGCCATGCGCTTGCGACATATCGACACCATAGCGGTATGCAACTTTCGTATAACTCGATTAGATCTAGCCATTTCAAGGACTTGACCCGAAAGCGGGTCCAACTGGTCATCGCCCGGGCCTTCCCTTAGGAAGAGCCGACGGCTCGGCACGAGCGGACGGCGCGCCCATGTCCGTCCTTCGACCGCCCACCCGGAGGGGCGGTGCGCCCCCGAGCCGTCGCCGAGCAACGACCAATGGATCCGGACATGAGCGCCGCGCACGACCACGACACGACCGCCAATCCCGCCCCCCTCGGGCTGATGGGCTTCGGCATGACCACCATGCTGCTGAACTTCCACAATGCCGGGCTCTATCCGCTCGACACGATGATCCTGGCGATGGGCATCTTCTACGGCGGCTTCGCCCAGATCATCGCCGGCGTCATGGAATGGCGGAAGGGCAACACCTTCGCCGCCACCGCCTTCACCAGCTACGGCATGTTCTGGCTGTCGCTGGTCGGCCTGATCGTGCTGGAACACGCGCCGATCGGCATCGCCGGCCCGGCCAAGGCCACCGCCATGCCGGCCTTCCTCGGCATGTGGGGCGTCTTCACCGCCGTCCTCTTCGTCGGCACCCTGCGCCTCAACCGCGCCCTGCAGGTGGTGTTCGGCTCGCTGACCGTGCTCTTCGCCCTGCTGGCGATCGCCGACGCGACGGGCAACGAGGCGCTGACGCACATTGCCGGCTACGAAGGCCTCTTCTGCGGCGCCGCGGCGATCTACACCGGCCTCGCCCAGGTGCTGAACGAGGTCTGGGGCCGCACCGTCTGCCCGCTCGGCGCCGTCGCCCACGCCTGAGCGACGACGTCCGCCGAAACGACGCCCAACCACCAAAACGCAAAGGCCCCGGAGCGATCCGGGGCCTTTCTCGTTCGATCGATGCTGCGCCCGATCACACCGGATCGATGTCGCCCGCCGCCCAGCCGGCGATGGTCTCGGCCTTCCAGTCGGCGAAGCGCCCGGCCTCGATGGCGTCGCGCGCGCCCTGCATCAGGGTCTGGTAGTAGCCGAGATTGATCCGGGTCAGCAGCATGGCGCCGAGCGCCTCGCCGGTGCGGACGAGGTGATGCAGATAGGCCCGCGACCACTCGCGCGCCGCCGGCTCCGGGCTCTCCGCGTCGATCGGCCGGGGATCGTCGGCATGGCGGGCGTTCTTGAGGTTCACCCGGCCGCGCGCGGTGAAGACCTGGCCGTGACGACCGGCCCGCGTCGGCATCACGCAGTCGAACATGTCGATGCCGCGCGCCACCGCCTCGACGATGTCGTGCGGCGTGCCCACCCCCATCAGATAGCGCGGCTTGTCGGCCGGCAGCAGCGGCGCCGTCGCTTCGATCACCCGCAGCATCACATCCTGCGGCTCGCCGACGGCGAGGCCGCCGAGCGCGTAGCCGTGGAAGTCGATCGCCGTCAGCCCGGCGGCGGAACGCGCGCGCAGCTCCAGATCGTCGCCGCCCTGGACGATGCCGAAGATGCCGTGACCGCGTTTGCCGAAGAACGCCGCCTTGGACCGCTCGGCCCAGCGGAGCGACAGTTCCATGGCGCGTTCCATGTCCGGCCGCGTCGTCGGCAGCTTGACGCATTCGTCGAGCTGCATCTGGATGTTCGAGCCGAGCAGCCCCTGGATCTCGATCGAGCGCTCCGGCGTCAGCTCGTATTTCGCCCCGTCGATGTGGGAGGAGAAGGTCACGCCCTTCTCGGTGATCTTGCGGAGCTGGGCGAGCGACATGACCTGGAAGCCGCCGGAATCCGTCAGGATCGGATGCGGCCAGTTCATGAGCTTATGGAGGCCGCCGAGGCGGGCCACCCGCTCCGCACCCGGGCGCAGCATCAGGTGATAGGTGTTGCCGAGGATGATGTCGGCGCCGAGCGCGCGCACCTGATCGGGATACATGCACTTGACCGTCGCCTGCGTGCCGACCGGCATGAAGGCGGGCGTGCGGATCTCGCCGTGGGCGGTCGCGACCGTGCCGCGGCGCGCCATGCCGTCGGTCGTGTGCAGGGTGAAGCCGAAGGCCGGCGTCGTGTCGGATGTCTCGGTCATGGCCTGTCCGGGAAGAGCAGCGACGCATCGCCGTAGGAATAGAAGCGATAGCCCGCCGCGATCGCATGCGCATAGGCCGCCTTCATCCGCTCGAGCCCGGAAAAGGCCGAGACCAGCATGAAGAGCGTCGAGCGCGGCAGGTGGAAGTTGGTCATCAGGGCGTCGATCGAGCGCACGACCCGCCCCGGCGTGATGAAGATGTCGGTGGCGCCGGAAAAAGCCGCGAGCCGGCCGGCCTCGTCGCAGGCGCTCTCGAGGATGCGCAGCGACGTCGTCCCCACCGCCACGATCCGCCCGCCACGGGCGCGCACGGCGTTGAGCCGTTCCGCCGTCTCGGCCGAAAGCACGCCGCTCTCGAAATGCATGACGTGGTCGGCCGTGTCGTCGACCTTCACCGGCAGGAACGTCCCTGCCCCTACGTGAAGCGTGACGAAATGGCGTTCGACACCCAGGGCATCGAGGCGATTCATCATCTCCGGCGTGAAGTGCAGTCCGGCGGTCGGCGCGGCGACGGCGCCGTCCTCGCGGGCGTAGATCGTCTGATAGTCGGTCGCATCGCGCGCGTCGGCCGCCCGCTTCGCGCCGATGTAGGGCGGCAGCGGCATGGAACCGACCGCGTGGATGGCGATGTCGAGATCCGGGCCGGAGAGATCGAAGGAGAGATCGACGATGCCGTCGTCGCCCTTGGCGGTCACGCGCGCCCAGACCTCGCCGAGGAAACAGGCCCGCCCCGCCTCGCCGAAGAGGACGCGGTCGCCCGGCTTCAGCCGCTTGCCCGGCCGGGCGAAGGCACGCCAATGGGCGGCGCCCTTACGCTCGATCAGATTGAAGGTCACGGCGGTGCGGGCTTCGTCGCGGATGCGGATGCCGTGGAGCTCGGCCGGGATCACCCTGGTGTCGTTGAAGACGAGGGCGTCGCCGGGGCGCAGCCAATCGGGGAGATCGCCGACGGTGGCGTCGGTGAACTCGGGCGCCTCGCCGGGCGTGACCACGAGCAGCCGCGCGCTCTCGCGCGGGGACGCGGGACGCAGGGCGATGTTTTCGGCAGGGAGTTCGAAATCGAAGAGATCGACGCGCATGGGGGCTTCTTAGCCCGAACGAGGATCGAAAGGCCAGAGGCCTGACCGGCGGAGCCGACCCGCGACGATCGCGAATTCGCGTTGCCCCGCCCCTGCCCGACCGCTTAAGCTCCTCGGAGGAGGTACCCGATGCCGTCTGCGACCCACCTCTTCGCCTTCGCCCTCGTCGCGCTCGGGATGGTGCTGACCCCCGGGCCCAACATGATCTATCTGATCTCGCGATCGATCTCGCAGGGACCGGCGGCAGGCCTCGTGTCGCTCGCGGGCGTCGCGCTCGGGTTCTGCTTCTACATGGTCTCGGCCACGCTCGGGCTCACGGCACTGGTCTTCGCGGTGCCCTACGCCTACGACGCCATCCGCTTCGCCGGCGCGCTCTATCTCCTGTGGCTCGCCTGGAGCGCGCTGCGACCCGGCGGCCGCTCGCCCTTCGTCGTCGCCCCGCTCGCCGCGCACCGGCCGTGGCGCCTCTTCGCCATGGGCCTCTTCACCAACCTGCTCAATCCGAAGGCCGCGGTGCTCTATCTCGCGCTGCTGCCGCAGTTCATCGATCCCGCCGAAGGGAGCGTACTCGCCCAGTCGCTGGTGCTCGGCTCGTTGCAGATCCTGATCAGCGTCAGCGTCAACGCCATGATCGTGGTGACCGCCGGGTCGATTGCCGCCCTTCTGGCACGCCGGCCGATGTGGGCGGTCGTGCAGCGCTGGCTGATGGGCACCGTGCTCGCCGGCCTCGCCGTCCGGATGCTGGTCGAAGCGCGCCGCTGAGAGACACCCCGAAATGCGAAACGGCCGAGGCTTTCGCCCCGGCCGTCCACGGATGTCGTCGTGCGACGGTCTCAGCCCGCGATGTCGGCCATCACCTTCACCGAGACCATCTTGTCGGGGTTCTTGACCGGCTCGCCGCGCTTGATCTTGTCGACGTTCTCCATGCCTTCCACGACCTTGCCCCACACCGTGTACTGACGGTCGAGGAAGCGGGCGTCGTCGAAGCAGATGAAGAACTGCGAGTTGGCCGAGTTCGGGTTCTGGGCGCGGGCCATCGAGGCGGTGCCGCGGACGTGGGGTTCGGCGTTGAACTCCTGCTTCAGGTCCGGGTACTTCGAGCCGCCGGTGCCGGTGCCGTGCGGGCAGCCGGTCTGGGCCATGAAGCCCTCGATGACGCGGTGGAAGACGATGCCGTCGTAGAAGCCCTCGCGCGCCAGCTTCTTGATGTGGTCGACGTGGCCCGGCGCCAGGTCCGGACGCATGGCGATCACGACCTTGCCCTGGGTGGTTTCGATGACGAGGGTGTTTTCCGGATCGAGCGCGCTCATGGGATCTCTTTCGTCTTGCGTGAACGGTTCGGGAGCCGCGTTCGTGTCCCGAAGGTCACCCGCCTTATCGACCGAAACGGCCGCCGAGGCAACGCAGGAATGAACCGACGCGTTCACGCCTTCTTGGGCCGGCGCGCCTTCGGTGCCGGCTTGGCCGCCGCCGCCCGCCGCGATGCGGCGATGGCACCGCGTGCCCACTCGGCGAAGACGTCCGGGTCGTCGAACACCTCTTCGGGCGCCCGCGCATAGGACATCACCGTCGTGCGGCCCGTCTTGGTCGTGTAGGAGAAGCGCGGCAGGCCGCGCTCGTCGAAGGCCGGGCCGTTCTCGCCGTCGACCTTGAAGAACAGCTGATCGTCGATCACCAGCGCGAAGGCGAGGCCGTCGTGCCACAGGCACAACCCACCGAACATCGCCTTCATGGTGACGCCGCCGAGCGGCCGGCAGAGATCGCGATAGAATTCGACGTCGCTCACGGCCTCACCCTCGCATCCAGCCGACGAAGTCGACGAAGGCCGGCCACAGCGACAGGACGAGCAGCGCGCCCATCGTCCAGTTGAAGAGACGCAACCGCCGCGGCTCGTGCAGGAACCGGGCGATGATCGTCCCGAAGGCCGCCCATGTCGAGGCCGAACCGATGCCGGTGACGAGGAACACGCCCGCCAGCACCAGCGCCCCCGCGGTCGGCGTCAGCCCGTCCGGCACGTAGACCGACACGCCCGACACCGCCATGATCCAACCCTTGACGTTGACCCATTGGAACGCCGCCGCCTGGAAGAAGCCGAAGGGCTTCGCCGTCGAGGCGACGACGCCGATGCCGCGTTCGACCGGCTGGAAGGCGATCTTCGCCGCAAGCCACAAGAGATAGACGACGCCGACGATCTCGATCGCCACGTGCAGCCACGGTTGGGTCTTGAAGACGAAGCCGAGGCCGAGCGCCACCAGCGCCGTCATCACCGGAAAGCCGATCGCCACGCCGAGGATGTGCGGCAGGGTCCGGCGGAAACCGAAGTTCACGCCCGAGGCGAGCAGCATCACGTTGTTCGGCCCCGGCGTGAAGGCGCCGATGCAGGCGAAGACGAAGAGCGCGACGAGTTGGTCGAGAAACGGGATCGGCATGGGCCTCGGTTCGATTCGAGGAAGAGCCGCGATCCTACCCGCGACCGCGTCGCGGTTCACCCCCCGAGACGCACGCGCGACGGTCACAGATGACGTAACGCAATGGGTCGCTCGCCCCGACGATTGTACCTAGCCGTCGAACTGATCTCGAGAAATGCTTCGTGCAACGCTGCATTCGGCTGTCGACATCTCGGTTCATAGAGATTCCTTAACCTTCCACCGCTACCGATGGTAGCGCTATCACGCCAAAGAGGGCGCCGAGATGAACTTATCGATCCGAACGATGCTTCGCGTCTCGACCGGAATTCTGGTGCTGTCCCTGCTCTTCCTGCTCGGCGACAATGCGCGCACGATGTGGCAGAAGTCGGCGGCGACGCAGCGCACCGTGGTCGCGGCGGAGGTGACGGAACACCTCTTCACCGCCCTGCACAATCTGCGCGTCGACCGGTCGAGCACCACCCGCGACCTGCGCAGGGACCAGCCCTCCGCCGCCTCGACGCAGCAGGCGCTCGCCGCCCGCACCGCCGAACTCGCCGCGATCGCGCGCTCCGTCGCCACTCTGACGGCGATCGGCTCCGACGACATGACCGCCGCCGCGCGGGCGCTGGCCGAAGACGCCGAGCGCCTCGCCGCGCTCCACACCGAGGCCGAGGCCGCGATCCGCCGGCCGAAGGCCGAGCGCCGCGCCGGTCTTCTCGACGAGTTCCTGAAGACCACCAACGGGCTCGTCGACCGGCTCGAGGCGACGTCGCGCTCGATCGGCATCGGTGTCAAACTCGCCGACCCGATGATCGACAAGCTGCTCGACGTCAAGCAACTGGTCTGGCAGACCCGTTCCGCCGTCGGCGAGGCCTCCGCCATGGTCTCCGCCGGCGTCGCCGGCCTGACGCTCGCCCCCGACTTCCGCCAGGGCTTCGCCGGCCAGATGGCCCGCGCCGAGGCGTCGTGGTCGGCGGCGCGCGATCTCGTCGCCGGCCTCGACATGCCGCCGGTCTTCCACGCAGCCGTCGAACGCGCCGAACGCGAGTATTTCACCAAGGACGTGCTGACCCGTCAGGCCGAGACCGCCGAAGCGCTCGCCGCCGGCCGCAAGGTCGACTTCGACAGCGCCGGCTGGAGCAACTTCATGGTGCCGCGTCAGGCGGCGGTGCTCGGCGTCGCCGAGGCTGCGCTCGCCGTCGCCCGCACCCGCGCAACCGAAGAACACGCCCACGCCCGCCTCACGCTGATCGTCGACGTCGCCCTACTCGTCGGCGCCGCGATCGCCTCGCTCGGCTTCCTGGTGATGGTCGACCGCCGTGTCGTCGTGCCGTTGAAGACCATCGGCGATCGGATGATGACGATGGCCGACGGCGATCTCGCGGTCGAGGTGCCCTATGTCGAGCGCGGCGACGAGATCGGTGCGCTCGGCCGCACCCTCGCCGTCTTCAAGGACAAGCTCGGCGAGGCCGAGGCCCTGCGCCGCGCCGAGGCCGACCGCGACCGTCAGGCGACCGCCCAGCGCCGTGCCGACCGCAACGCCCTCGCCGATCGCTTCCAGGCGACCGTCGGCAGCATCGTCGGCGGCGTCGCCAGCGCCGCGACCGAGCTGCGCGCCTCGGCCGAGACCATGACGAGTGCCACCGCGGCGACGGCCGAGCGCTCGACCACCGTCGCCAGCGCCGCCGAAGAGGCGACCGCCAACGTCTCCTCCGTCGCCTCCGCGACCGAGGAACTGTCGTCGTCGGTCGGCGAGATCTCGCGCCGGGTCGACCATTCCGCCGAGATCGCCACCCGCGCCGTCGCCGAGGCGGACGCCACCAACCGGCGCATCGCCGGTCTCGCCGACGCCGCCCAGCACATCGGCTCGGTGGTCGGCCTGATCGCCCAGATCGCCGGCCAGACCAACCTCCTCGCCCTCAACGCGACGATCGAGGCCGCCCGCGCCGGCGAGGCCGGCAAGGGCTTCGCCGTGGTTGCGGCGGAGGTGAAGCAGCTCGCCGATCAGACCGCCAAGGCGACCGCCGACATCTCGGCCCAGGTCGATGCCATCCGCGTCGCCACCGGCCAGACCGCCGACGCCATCGCCGGCATCGGCGACACCATCCGCACCATGAACGAGATCACCGCCGACATCGCCGGCGCCGTCGGCGGCCAGGGCGAGGCGGCGCGCGAGATCGCCCGCTCGGTGCAGGAGGCGGCGCAGGGCACGGCGATGGTGTCGAGCAACATCGAGGACGTGAACGTCGCGTTGGCCCAGTCCGACGAGGCCTCGCGCCAGGTGCTCGACGCCGCGGTCGAGCTCAGCCGCCAGTCCGAGGCGCTGCGCCGCGAGATCGACGACTTCGTCGCCGGCATCCGCGCCGCCTGATCGGATCGCGGAACGACAGGGAGGGCGGTCCGCGAGGGCCGCCCCTCGCATGTCACGCGCCCTCGAGCCCCATCGACCAGAAGTCGGCCTCGAGCAGGCTCGCCGTGGCGAAGATCTCGGCGAGATCGTCGAAGCGCGCGGGCGTCAGCGAGCGTTCCGCCAGCCGATCGAGATGAGCGCAGGCGGCGGCCGCGATCTCCCGATAGGCCTCGCCGGCATATTCGGCGATCCATGCGGCGTAAGGGTTGGATGCGTCGAGCGCCCCCGGCCGCGCCGCGAGGGTCTTGGCGATCTCGGCATAGCCGACGACGCAGGGGGCGAGCGCGACGTGGAGGTCGAGGAGATCGCCCCTGAGCCCGGTGTCGATCACCCAGCGGGTATAGGCGACCGTGGCGCGGTGTTCCGGCGTCGTGTCGAGCACCGACAGCGGAATGCCGCGCGCCTCGCAGAGCCGCACGTGCAGCCCCATTTCTGTGTCGAGCAGCCCTTTCAGCCCGGCGAAGGAGGCGCGCATCTCGGCGAGATCGCGGCCCTTGAAGACGGCGAGCGCATAGGCGCGGGCGAACTGGATCAGGAACAGCCAGTCCTGCACCAGATAGGTGCGGAACGCCGCCTCCGGCAGCTCGCCCGAGCCGAGCCCGTGGACGAAGGGATGGTCGACATAGGCGCGCCACGCCTCGGGACGGGCGGCGACGAGGCGATCGAAGAGATCCATCACACCTTCGCCGGCTCGATCGAGACGGATTCGCCGCAGCCGCAGGCCGAGATCTGGTTCGGGTTCTCGAACACGAAGGTCGAGGCCATCTTGTCGGTCTTGAAGTCGACCGTGGTGCCGAGGAGATAGAGCGTCGCCGCCGGATCGACGAAGACGGTGACGCCGTCGACCTCGACCACGTCGTCCTTGGGATCGGCCGCCGCGACCATCTCGAACTTGTAGGTCATGCCGGCGCAACCGCCCTTGTCGAGACCGAGGCGGAGGCCGGCGAGCGGCGTCGACGAATTGGCGATGATCGCGCGCACGCGGTCGACCGCGGCGGGCGTCAGCTTAACGACGGGCATGTCGCCGAAGAGACCCATGGGAGTACTCCTTCTCAATACATGTCGAGCGCGATGCGCGCCTCGTCGGACATGCGATCCTGCGTCCATGGCGGATCGAAGACCATGCTGACGCTGACTTCGTTGATGCCGGCGACGGAGCGGATGGCGTTCTGCACCCAGTCCGGCATTTCGCCCGCCACCGGGCAGCCCGGCGCGGTCAGCGTCATGTCGACCTTGACGTTGCGATCGTCGTCGATGTCGACCTTGTAGATCAGCCCGAGCTCGTAGATGTCGGCCGGGATCTCGGGGTCGTAGACCGTCTTCAGCGCGGAGATGATGTCCTGCGTCAGACGCTCCAGTTCCTCGGGCGGAATGGCCGAGCCCCCCGAGGTCGCGACCTGGGCGGGACCTTCGGAAAACGCCGGTGCCGTGCTCTCCATTGTCGAACTCCTCAGGCGAAGAAGGCTTGCGCCTTGACGATGCCCTCGACCAACCGGTCGACCTCGTCGCGCGTGTTGTACATGGCGAAGGACGCCCGGCAGGTGGACGTCACCCCGTAACGCTTCAGGAGCGGCTGGGCACAGTGGGTGCCCGCACGCACCGCGATGCCGTAGCGATCGAGGATCGTCGCGACGTCGTGGGCATGGGCTCCCGCCACCTCGAAGGCGACGATCGCTCCCTTGCCCGGCGCCTTGCCGAAGATCCGGACAGAATTGAGTTCGCCTAGCCGGGCGTGGGCATAGGCGCCGATGTCGGCCTCGTGGGCGGCGATCGCCTCGCGGCCCACCTTCATCATGTAGGCGAGCGCGGCGCCGAGCCCCGCCGCCTCGACGATCGGCGGCGTGCCCGCCTCGAAGCGATGCGGCGGCTCGCCGTAGGTGACGATGTCCTCCGTCACCTCGCGGATCATCTCGCCGCCGCCGAGGAAGGGCGGCATGCGCGACAGGAGTTCGTGGCGGCCCCACAGCGCGCCGATGCCGGTCGGGCCGTAGAGCTTGTGGCCGGTGATGGCGTAGAAGTCGCAGCCGAGCGCCTTCACGTCGACCGGCATGTGGACCGCGCCCTGCGACCCGTCGACCACCACCAGGATGCCGCGCTCGTGGGCAATCCGCGAGACCTCGGCGATCGGCACCACCGTGCCGGTGACGTTCGACATGTGGGTTACGGCGACGATCTTGGTGCGCGGCGTCAGCAGCTTCTCGAATTCGTCGAGGAGGAACGAGCCGTCCTCGGCGATCGGCGCCCACTTCAGCACGACGCCCTTGCGCTCGCGCAGGAAGTGCCAGGGCACGATGTTGGCGTGATGCTCGAGGATCGAGATCACCACCTCGTCGCCGGCGACGAGGTCCTGCCCGAGCGACGACGCCACGAGGTTCAGCGCCTCGGTCGACGACTTGGTGAAGACGATCTCGTCGAGCGACGGCGCGCCGAGGAAGTCGCGGACGATCTCGCGCGCGCCCTCGTAGGCCTCCGTCGCGGCATTGGCGAGGTGATGCAGGCCGCGATGCACGTTGGCATAGCGATGCTCCATCACGTCGACCATCTCGTCGATCACCGCCCGCGGCTTCTGCGCCGAGGCGCCGCTGTCGAGATAGACGAGCCGATGCCCGAAGACCTGCGTCTCGAGGATCGGGAAGTCGCGGCGGATCGCCTCGACGTCGTAGGGCTTGGTCATGGGAGCGTTCATGCGGCCTTCCCCCCGCGCGCGTCGATCCAGGCCTCGAGCTCGCCCTCGATCGCCTCGCGGACGACCTCGGGCCCGATCGCGTCCGTCACCTCGCCGAGGAAGGCGCGGATGAGGAGCTTCTCGGTCTCGGCCGCCGGAATGCCGCGGCTCATCAGGTAGAATTTCAGATCGTCGGACAGATCGGAGACCGTCGCGCCGTGGGCGCAGGCGACGTCGTCGGCGAAGATCTCGAGTTCCGGCTTGGCCGACGCCTCGGCGCGGTCGGAGAGCAGCACGGAGTGCGCCCCCATCCGTCCGTCGGTGCCCTGCGCCGCCTTCTCGACCGAGATCCGGCCCTGGAAGACCGACTTGGCCTCGTCGTCCACCGCCGACTTGTAGAGTTCGCGGCTGACCGAATTCGGCGCCGCATGCGTCACGGCGAGCGTGGCATCGGCATGCGCCCTGCCCTTCGCCAGCGTCGCGCCGCGAGTGGTGAAGTCGACGTTCGCCCCGAGCCGGGCGAAGATCTGGGTGCGGGCGAGCTTCGCCCCGAGCGTCACCAGCGAATGGTCGACCTTGCCGCCATCGGCGACGTCGACGACCAGCGTCGACAACCGCGCCGCGGCATCGCCCTCGCGCTGATGATCGACCCAGGTCACGTCCGCCCCGGCGCCGACCGTCAGTTCGACGAGCGCATGGGCATGGATCTCGACACCGTCCGGGCTCTCGTGGCTCTCGATCACGGTGAGGGACGCGCCCTCGCCGACCGAAACCGCGTGGCGGACGAAGGCCGAGACCGAAACCCCGCGCGAAACATGGCGGATCACCAGCGGCCGGGCAGCCTTGGCGCCTTCCGCGACGCGCACCACCAGACCGTCGGTGTAGAAGGCCGAGGCCAGCGCCACCATCGGATCGGCATCCGCGTCGCGTTCCACCGAGACCCGGCGGCCGAGTTCGACCAGCGCGCCGTCACCCTTCGCCAGCCCTTCGGCGATGGTCGTGACGCTCACGCCCTCGCCGAGACCGGAGAGGTCGGAGAGATCGGCGGCGAACCAGCCGTCGACGAAGACGGCCCGCGCCGCCTCGAGGCCGGCGAAGACGTCGGCCGAAACCGCGACCTTGCCCGTCGGCCGCTCGGCCGGAGCCGGAGCGGCGGTCAGCAGCGTGCGCAGGTCGGTGAAGTGATAGGGCTCGATCCGCCGATGCGGCAGCCCCTTCGCCTCGAAACGGGCGAAGGCGGCGGCGCGCGGCGCGAAATCGCCCGGCAGGTCGCCCGAACGGTCGGCGAAGGCGGTGCCGAGATCGATCTCGGCCTTCGTCCGGCGCCGCTCGGGAACGATGGTGACGTCGTTCATCACCGCCTCCTCACGCCGCTTCTTCGGCGAAGTCGGCATAGCCCTTCGCCTCGAGTTCGAGCGCCAGTTCCGGCCCGCCGGTCTTGACGATCCGGCCCTTGGACAGGACGTGGACGATGTCCGGACGGATGTGGTCGAGCAGGCGCTGGTAGTGGGTGATGACGACGAAGCCGCGCTCGGGCGAACGCAGCGCGTTGACGCCCTCGGAGACGACCTTCAGCGCGTCGATGTCGAGGCCGGAGTCGGTCTCGTCGAGGATCGCGAGCTTGGGCTGGAGGATCGCCATCTGCAGGATCTCGTTGCGCTTCTTCTCGCCGCCGGAGAAACCGACGTTGACCGGGCGCTTGAGCATGTCCTGGGTGATCTTGAGCTTGCCGGCTTCCGTGCGGACGAGCCGCATGAAGTCGGGCGTCGAGATCTCCTCCTCGCCGCGCTGCTTGCGCTGGGCGTTGAGAGCGGCCTTGAGGAACGTCATGTTGCCGACGCCCGGGATCTCGACCGGATACTGGAAGGCGAGGAAGAGGCCGTTGGCCGCCCGCGCCGCCGGGTCCATGTCGAGCAGGTCGACGCCGTCGAGCGTCGCGGTGCCGTCGGTGACGCGGTAGCCGGGCTTGCCGGCGAGCACATGGGAGAGCGTCGACTTGCCGGCGCCGTTCGGCCCCATGATGGCATGCACTTCGCCCGGCTTCACGGTGAGGTTCAGCCCGCGCAGGATCTCGCGGCCGTCGGCCTCGATCTCGGCATGGAGGTTGTTGATTTCGAGCATCGAACTCTCCTGCGCGGCCCTTTGGCCGCGTTACTCTGCAAGTCTGTCTTTGATCACGACTGCCATGGCATAGAGGCTGTCCTCTCTCCCATTCTGCAGCATCTTTCCAACCTTGTTCAGCGGAAGCAGAAGCGATTTACCCTGCGCGAGGATCAGCGCGTTGGAAACATCGGCCTTGCCACCAACGAGTTGAACCATCTCGGGGTTCTTCGACAGCCACTCCTGATGCGACCACCACTCGAGTTTCCCTTCACTCTGCTTGCGGAGCACTTCGCCGAAGTAAGTCCCCAGTAAGAGCGTGATATTGCTCAGGGCAGTCTCATCGACGTGAACCAACTTCCCTGACGCGTTCCGCTGAAAGACCAACTGACCCGAAAAGACCAGAAAATCATCGACGACCTTCAGACTTTCCAACGAATAGTCGAGCTTGGAGCGATCGAGCAGGTCGTTGGACGGCCCGTAGACCGGATTCGTCCTGAGCAGTCGGGCTTGAATCTCCTGGACCTTGTCTTGAGCGCCCCGCTCTGCTGCTCGTGCCGGCAGCAACCAACCAAACAAGCCGAGCACCATTGCGAGAAATACCCGTCCGAGCTTTCCGAACATGTCCATCTCCGATACGAACCCAAAAAGCATATTCTTGGTTGTATCTGGCAAGATGGATACCGTAAAGCTACCCAACGCTCCCCTCGAGGCTGACGCCGATCAGCTTCTGCGCCTCGACGGCGAACTCCATCGGGAGTTGCTGCAGCACGTCGCGGACGAAGCCGTTGACGATCAGCGCCACCGCCTCCTCGGCCGGCAGGCCGCGCGAGATGCAGTAGAACAGCTGGTCGTCGGAGATCTTCGAGGTGGTCGCCTCGTGCTCGACCTTGGCGCGCGGATTGCCGCTCTCGAGATAGGGCACGGTATGGGCGCCGCAGTCGTGGCCGATCAGCAGGCTGTCGCAGTTGGTGAAGGAGCGTGCGCCCTCCGCCTTGCGGTTGACCTTGACCTGGCCGCGATAGGTGTTCTGCGAGTGGCCCGCCGAAATGCCCTTGGAGATGATCCGCGAGGTGGTGTTCTTGCCCAGATGAATCATCTTGGTGCCCGAATCCACCTGCTGATGGCCGTTCGACACCGCGATCGAGTAGAACTCGCCCTTGCTGTCGTCACCGCGCAGGATGCAGCTCGGATATTTCCAGGTGATCGCCGAGCCGGTCTCGACCTGCGTCCACGAGATCTTCGAACGGTCGCCGCGGCAGTCGCCGCGCTTGGTCACGAAGTTGTAGATGCCGCCGCGGCCGTCCTTGTCGCCGGGGTACCAGTTCTGGACGGTCGAGTATTTGATCTCGGCGTCCTCGTGGGCGATCAGTTCGACGACCGCCGCATGGAGCTGGTTCTCGTCGCGCTGCGGCGCGGTGCAGCCCTCGAGATAGCTCACGTAGGAGCCCTTCTCGGCGATGATCAGCGTGCGCTCGAACTGGCCGGTCTTCTTCTCGTTGATACGGAAGTAGGTCGACAGTTCCATCGGGCAGCGCACCCCTTCCGGGATCCACACGAAGGACCCGTCGGAAAAGACCGCCGAATTCAGCGTCGCATAGTAGTTGTCGGAGACCGGAACGACGGTGCCGAGATACTTCTTCACCAGATCGGGGTGCTCGCGCATCGCCTCGGAGATCGAGCAGAAGATGATCCCGTGCTTGGCCAGCTCGTCACGGAAGGTCGTGACGACGGAGACGCTGTCGAACACCGCGTCGACCGCCACCCGCGCACCCTCGACGCCGGCGAGAACCGCCTGCTCTTTCAAGGGGATGCCAAGCTTTTCGTAAGTCCGCAGCAGCTCCGGATCGACCTCGTCCAGGCTCTTCGGCCCCGCCGCGGTCTTGGGCGCGGCGTAGTAGTAGAGATCCTGGAAGTCGATCTTGGGATAGGAGACGCGCGCCCAGGTCGGCTCTTCCATGGTCAGCCAACGGCGATAGGCCGCGAGCCGCCATTCGAGCATCCACTCGGGTTCGTTCTTCTTGGCGGAGATGAACCGGACGGTGTCTTCGCACAGGCCCTTGGGGGCCATGTCGGACTCGATCGCGGTCTCGAAACCGTACTTGTATTGGTCGACGTCGATCGCCCGGACCTGGTCGACCGTTTCTTTCACTGCAGCCATGTCGTTCTCTCTTCGCAACGCGGGTTCAAGGCCCGCGGGTTCGAGAATCCGTATTCCATACCGAGGAAGTGGTGCGGTGCACCCTCCACGGCAAGGCTTTCGAGCAGGCCCGTCTTCGACGTGCCCGGCCTTCAGCCCTTGGCGAGCCGCCCCATCACCCGCCGCCAGACCTCGACGAAACGGTCGACGTCGTCGACGCTCGTCTCGGTGCCCAGCGACACGCGGAGGGCGGAACGGGCGAGATCCGCATCGAGCCCCATGGCTTCCACCACGTGGCTCGGGCCGACCTTGCCCGAGGAGCAGGCCGAGCCGGCCGAGAGAGCGACGCCTTCGAGATCGAAGGCGATGACCGCCGTCTCCGCCGAGACGCCCGCCTGCGCCACCATGGTGGTGTTGCAGAGCCGCGGCGCGCCCGCTCCCAGAACTTTCACATTGGAAGAATGAGAAAGCAACCGCTCTTCGAGCCGTTCCCGCAGGGTCTGCATTCCTCCGAAGGTCGAAATCCGAGACCGGGCGACCTCCGCGGCGACGCCGAAGGCGACGATGCCGGGCACGTTCTGCGTGCCGGCCCGCCGGTTCCCCTCCTGCCCGCCGCCCGGAATCAGCACCGCCGGCACCACGTCCGGGTTCCTGAGCACCAGCGCGCCCGAGCCCGGCAGGCCGCTGATCTTGTGGGCGGAGAGCGACAGCATGTCGACGTCGAGCCCCGGCACGTCGAGCGCCAGCCGCCCCGCCGCCTGAACGGCGTCGCAGTGGACGATCGCTCCGTGCGCCCGCGCGATCCGCGCGATCTCGGCCACCGGCTGGATCACCCCGGTCTCGGAGTTGGCGAGCTGCACCGACACCATCGCCCGCTCACCGGCGGCAGCGATCGTCGCGAGCCGAGCCTCGAGCCAGTCGAGCCGCAGCAGTCCCTCGCCGTCGACGCCGATCCGTTCGACCCGGTCGGGGGCGAAGCGTCCGCCCGTCAGCACCGATGGGTGCTCCGTCGCGCCGATCAGCAGGCGATCGAGGCGGACGTCGGTCGAACCGATCCTGAGCGCGGGCGACAGCGCGAAGACGTTCGCCTCCGTCGCCCCCGAGGTGAAGACGACACCGGCCGGCGCGGCACCTGCGAGCGAAGCGACCGCCCGGCGCGCCGCCTCCACCCGCATCCGCGCGGCACGGCCTTCGGTGTGGACGGAGGACGCATTGCCGCCCGCCCGCGCCGCCGCGACCGCAGCCTCGAGGGCGTCGGACAGCACCGGCGCGCCGGCATTGTGGTCGAGGAAGAGACGGGGCGAGGGCATGAGCATCGCGAGAAACGAGAAAGGGCGCCCGATCGTCGGATCGGTCGCCCCCTGATTGGCACATCCGGCGCCGCCCCGCAAAGGGCAGTAACTGGTCACTCGAAGCTGGTGCCCATCTCCTTGCCGCGCACCCAGACCTTCTGCGCCGTCATCTTGCGGCCGCGGTCGAGGAGACGCAGTTCGAACTCGCTCGGCACGATGGCGTTGTCGCCGAATTCGAGCTTGGCGCCCTTCGAGGTGATGTTGCGCACGGTACAGTCCATCGACGCCTTGCCGCCGGCGAAGACGACGCTGCCGCGCAACAGTCCCCGACGACGCGCCTCGCTGCGGCGCTCGACGAATTCTTCCGACATGGAACGCTCCGATGCTGCAAAGACACGACAATTCGAAGAAAAAGCATACGCTCCCTCCGAATTCCCGCCAGCGGAACCTCGAAACGCGGTGAAGGATGTCTCAATTCACTCGAAGGCGACGCCGACGTCGCCGCTGCGCGCCCACACGAAGCGCGCCCGCCGCTTGTCGCCGCGCTCCTTGAGGCGCAGCTCGAACATGGTCGGCAGGATGGTCGGTCCTTCGAAACGCAAGAGCGCCCCGCCCTCGGACCACCCCCGGACCTGACAGTCCATCGACTTCCATCCGCCGCCGAAGACGACGAGCCCGCTGAGCAGCGTGCGTCGTCGCTGATGGCTGCGGCGTTCGAAACGAACGACGTTCATGGTCGCAATCCCTTTCGCCTCGATCTGCAATCGGAGGAAGAGGGATAGCCGACCACACCGACAACCGAAAGCTGTCGGTGAATTGTTCGTTAATATGACGGTTGACCCGAGGTCACGGCTGGAAGCGGTCCGCCCGCGCCATCGCCCAAGCGTCGCGGAAGCGGCGATCGTCGGTGCCGGCGAGGAGTTCGCCGTGGCCGAGCGCCGGGTAGAGCGCGTCGAAACCGACCGATTCCTGCGCCGAGATCCGCCGTGAGAAATGCGCCGGACCAAAGCGGCCGGGATGGTCGAGACCGGCGGCACCCGTCAGTTCGGCGAGCGCATGCAGCGTCGAGGCGTGGAAGTTCGCCACCCGCTTGCGCTTGTCGGCCACCACCAGGGCGCGCGAGCGGGTCGGGTCCTGGGTCGCGACGCCGACCGGGCAGCGGTCGGTGTGGCAGCTCTGCGACTGGATGCAGCCGACCGCGAACATGAAGGCCCGCGCCGCATTGCACCAGTCGGCGCCGAGCGCCATCGTCCGGGCGACGTCGAAGGCGGTGACGACCTTGCCCGAGGCCCCGATCCGGATCGCGCCCCTGAGCCCCGCGCCGACCAGCGCGTTGTGGACGAAGTCGAGCCCGTCGCGCAGCGGCATGCCGAGATGGTCCATGAATTCCATCGGCGCCGCACCGGTCCCGCCCTCCTTGCCGTCGATGACGATGAAGTCGGGCAGGATGCCGGTCTCCACCATCGCCTTGACCACGCCGAGGAACTCCCACGGATGGCCGACGCAGAGCTTGAAGCCGACCGGCTTGCCGCCGGAGAGTTGGCGCAGCGAGGCGACGAACTCGAGCAGTCCGATCGGCGTCGAGAAGGCCGAATGCGCCGACGGCGAGATGCAGTCCTCGCCTTCGCGCACCCCGCGCGTCGCCGCGATCTCGGCCGAGACCTTGGCCGCCGGCAGCACGCCGCCGTGGCCGGGCTTCGCTCCTTGCGACAGCTTCACCTCGATCATCTTCACCTGCGGATCGGACGCCGTCTCGGCGAAGCGCTCCGGCGAGAAGGACCCGTCGAGATTGCGCGCGCCGAAATAGCCCGAGCCGAGTTCCCAGACGAGATCGCCGCCGTTCACCCGGTGATGGGGTGAGATGCCGCCCTCGCCGGTGTCGTGGTGGAAGCCGCCGTCCTTCGCCCCGCCGTTCAGCGCCATGATGGCATTGGCCGAGAGTGCGCCGAAGCTCATCGCCGAGATGGCGAAGACCGAGGCCGAATAGGGCTGCGAACACGACGGCCCGCCGACGTCGATCCTGAGCGCCTTGGGATCGACGCTGCGCGGGGCGAACGAATGACGCATCCACTCGTAGCCTTCGGCATAGACGTCGTGCTGGGTGCCGAAGGGGCGCTTGTCGAGCTCGCTCTTGGCGCGCTGATAGACGACGGCGCGGCGATCGCGCGAGAACGGCATGCCGTTCTTCTCGTCCTCGAAGAAATACTGCCGCATCTCCGGCCGCATCTCCTCGAGCAGGAAGCGCAGATGCGCCGAGATCGGATAGTTGCGCAGCACCGCGTGGCGGGTCTGGACCAGGTCGCGGATGCCGAGGATCGAGAGGCCGGCGAAGAGCACGAGCGGCAGGCCGATCAGCCAGTGGTCGGCCGGATGGGCGACGTAGAGGCCGAAGAAGAGCGCCGTCAGCGCCAGCGCCAGCGTCAACGCGACGTAGCGCGGCGAAAGGGCCAGTCCGAGATACCGCATCGCCTGCCTCCCGAGGATCGATCCGCCAATTGCGTTCCTCATCCGCATCGGTTCGATGACGGCCGCGACGGATCGATTCGTCCGTCGCAGTCTGCGCCGCGGCCGCGCCGTCGTCACGCCGGGTGCGCACGCCTCGGCAACGGGTTAGTCTCGATCCGTCGCCAGTCACCAGAATCGGAGCCGTCCGTGATCCGTCTCCTCCACACCGCCGATTGGCACCTCGGCCAGACGCTGATGGGCTGGTCGCGGGAGGAGGAACACGCCCGCGCGCTGGCGAGCCTTCTCGACGTCGCCGAGGCTCGCGCGATCGACGCTCTGATCGTCGCCGGCGACGTCTTCGACACCCAGAACCCGAGCGAACGCGCCGAAGCCCTGCTCTTCCGCACGCTGGTGGAGCTGCGCCGCCGCCTGCCCCGCGTCGCCGTGGTGATCGTCGCCGGCAACCACGACCCCGCCGGCCGCATCGAGGCGCCGCGCCCGCTGCTCGCCGAACTCGGCGTCCATGTCGTCGGCCGCGTCCGCCGCCGCGACGAGGCCTTCGATCTCGACCGCCATCTCGTCTCGCTCGCCCCGGCGGACGGCGGCCCGACGGTCCATGTCCTCGCCCTGCCCCATCTCGGGCCGGCCAGCCTGCCGCCCTTCGACCGCCGCGACGAGCGGCCCGGCTCGCCGATCGTCCGCGCCGTCCGCACCCTGCACGCCGAGGCGATCACCGCCGCCCGCGCCCGGGTGGGCGACGCGCCCCTCGTCGTCACCGGCCATCTGACGCTCGCCGGCGGCCTCGAATCGGAGGGCGCCGAGCGCCGCATCCTGATCGGCGGCGAACACGCCGTGCCGGTCGATCTCTTCCCCGCCGACCTCGCCTATGTCGCGCTCGGCCATCTCCACAAGCCGCAGAGCGTCGGCCGCGAGACCGTCCGCTATTCCGGCTCGCTCTTCCCCTTGTCGGCGACCGAGCGCGGCTATGCCCACGGCGTCTCGCTGGTCGAGATCGACGCGGGCGTTACCCGGGTCGAGCATGTCGCGATCCCGCGGCCCTTGCCCTTCCTGCGCCTGCCCGATCGCAGCGCCATGGCTCTGGCAGAACTCGACGACGCGCTTTCCGCCCTCGGCCTCGATCCGGAGACCCCGGTCGAGCTGCGCCCCTTCGTCCAGCCGGTGATCCGCCTCGACGGCCCCGCGCCCGACCTCAAGGCCGAACTCGACCGCATCGCCGCCGCCCATCCGGTCCGCCTGATCGGCCATCAGGTCGAACGCCCGATCGTCGAGGAGGCCCCCGTCGCGCCGATGCTCGATCTCTCCGAGATCGCCCCGGTCGATCTCTTCGCCGCCGCCTTCCGTCGCGCCCACGGCTGCGATCCCGAGCCCCGCCACGTCGAGGCCTTCGACCGCCTCGTCGGTCGCGTCGAGAACGAGGAGGTGTGAGATGCGCATCCTCGCCCTGCGCGGCCACAACCTCGCCAGCCTCGCCGAACCCTTCGAGATCGACCTCGAGGCCGAACCGCTCGCCGGTGCCGGTCTCTTCGCCATCACCGGCGAGACCGGGTCCGGCAAGTCGACCCTGCTCGACGCGCTCTGCCTCGCCCTCTACGGCGACTTCCCGCGCGTCTCCGAGGGCTCCGACCAGACGCTGCCCGACGTCGGCGTCGAGACCATCAAGGCCAAGGACGCCCGCAACATCCTGCGGCGCGGCGCGGCGCGCGGCTCGGCCGAGGTCGACTTCGTCGGCCTCGACGGCGCCCGCTATCGCGCGACGTGGTCGGTCAACCGCGCCCGCGGCCGCGCCGACGGCCGGCTGCAGGCGGCGACGCGCCTCCTGGTGAAGCTCGCGCCCGACGGCGCGGCGGCCGAACCGATCGCCGAGAAGACCGCCGTCACCGCCGCGGTCGAGGGGCTGACCGACCTCACCTTCGACCAGTTCCGCCGCACCGTCGTGCTGGCGCAGGGCGAATTCGACGCCTTCCTCGCCGCCAACGAGGCCGAACGCGCCGATCTGCTCGAGAAGATCACCGGCACCGAGATCTACGCCCGCCTGTCGCGCGAGGCCTTCGACGTCGCCAAGACGGCGCGCGAGGCGGTGGAACGCGCCCGCGAACGCCTTGCCGACGTCGGTATGCTCGAATCCGCCGTCCGCGAGGAGAAACTCGCCCGCCGCGACGCCATCCTCGCCGAACTGGCCACCCTCGACACCCGTCTCGCCGCCGCCACGGCCGCGCTCGCCCTGCACGACCGCCGCGACGCCGCCCGCACCGCCGCAGCGGAGGCCGACGCCAAGGCGGCCGGCGCCACCGCGGAGATCGAGGCGACGCGGGCCGAACGCATGCGGCTCTCGGCGATCGGCCGCGCCACGACGCTGCGCCCGGTCTTCGATCGTCTCGCCGCCGCCCGCCGCGCCGAGGCCCGCGCCGTCGAGGCGCTCGCCGAGGCACGCAAGCGCCTCGAGGTCGCGACGCCCCTCTACGGCGACGCCCGCGCCACCCGCGACGCCGCCAATGCCGCCGTCCGCGCCGTGGTCGAGGAGATCGAGGCGCTGAAACCGGCCTGGACCGCCGCCGCCGCCCTCGACGAACGCATCCTCGGCGCCGCCCGCGCCGTTACCGAGGCCGAGACCCCGGCGGAGGCCGCGCGCACCGAACGCGACGAGACCGCCGCCCGCATGGCCGACCTCGCCGCCCGCCGCGCCGACGTCGTCGGGCGGCTGGCGACCCTGCGCGCCGAGGCCGAGCGGCGTCCGGCGGTCGCTGCCCTGGTCGATGCCTTCGACGCCGTCGACGAACGGCTCGTCGAGCGCGCGGCCGTCCGCACCCGCCGGCTCGACGCCGAGACCCGTCGCGACCGAGCGATCGCCGACGCCACCGCCGCCGCCGAGGTGCTCGCCGCCCTCGACGCCGCCGCATCCGCCCGCCGCGACGAGCGCGCGACGCTCGAGGCCGAGACGGTGCGTCTGCGCGACACACTCGCCGGCCTGCGCATGGAAGAGACCGCCGCCCGCGACGCCGGTCTCGCAAGGCTCGCGGCCGAGGTCGCAGCCCTCCTGCCGCTCGCCCGCGAGACGGCCGCCGCGACCGCGCTCGCCGATCGTCTCTCCGGAGAGGCCGAGGCCGCCCGCGCCGAGGCCGAAGCCGCCGCGACCGCCCTGCCGCCCCTCGTCGGCGAACGCGAGACCATCCAGCGCCGGCTCGCCGAGGGCGAGGCCGCCCGCCGCCTCGCCGACGCGCTCGACGACGCCCATGCGGCAGCGCTGCGCGAGACGCTGGTCGAGGGCACCCCCTGCCCGGTCTGCGGCGCCACCGACCATCCGATCCTGACCGATCCGTCGATCCGGACCGCGCTCGAGGCGCTGCGCGCCGAGCGTCGCGGGCTGGAAGAACGGCTTTCCGCCCTCGACGGCGCCGTCGCCGATCTCGATCGCCGCCGCTCCGCCGCCGAGACCCGCCGCGAAACGCTCGCCGCCCATCTCGCCGACGCCCGTGCCCGGACGGACGCCGCCGCCTCGGCGCTCGCCGCGGCGGAAGCCCGCATCGCCGCGCTCCGCCCCGAAGACGGCCTCGATCCCCACGCAGAGGCCGGCTCGGAGGCGCGCTGGACGAGCTTCGCCGCGCGAATCGACGCCGCTCGCGCACCCCTCGCCGAGGCCCGCGCCCGCGCCGACGCCACCCGCCTGGCGCTCGACGCCGCCGGCACGCGCCTCGCCGCGCTCGACCGCACCCGCGAGGCGGAAGCGCCCGAACGCACCCGCCTCGCCGAGGCCGCCGCCGACGCCGAACGCCGCCGTGCGGTGGCCGAGGCGACGATCGGCGATGCCGCCCACCGCATCGCCGAGATCGACGCCCGTCTCGCGCTCCATCTCGAACCGCTCGACCTCGGCCCCGCCGATCTCGACGCCCGCGGCGATGCCATCCGCCGTCGGCTGCACGAGGTCACCGTCGCCCGCCGCGCCGCCGCGGCGGAAGCCGCGCGCCTCGCCGAGGAGGAACAGGGGCTGGAGCGCGACGCTCTGGTCGCCGCCGCCGCGCTCGAGCGAGCCGGACGGGCGCTCGCCACCGCCGAGGCGACGCTCGCCGCGGCGCGCGCCCAACACGCGCGCTACGTCGCCGAGCGCGCCGGCCTGCTCGACGGCACGCCCACCGCCATCCACCGCGAGGAACGCGACCGCCGCCGCGCCGAGGCCGAGGCGGCGCGCGACCGCGCCGTCGCAGCCCTCGACGCCGCCCGCCGCGAACACGACGAGGCGATCACCCGCGTCACCGAGCGCAAGGAGGTCCTGATCGGCCTCGAGGACGAGAGTTCGCAGGCCGCGACCATCCGCGACCACGCGCTCGCCGCCGCCGATCTCGACCTCGCCGAGACCGCGACGCTGCTCGCCCTGCCGGCCGACGAGGTCGAGACCCTCGCCGCCCGTCTGCGCACCATCGACGAGGCCGCCCGCGCCGCCGCGACCGAGGCCGCCGCCCGTCGCCGCGATCTCTTCGCCCTCGAGGCGGAAGCCGCCGAGACCGCCGACCGCGCCGTCGCCGCCGACGATCTCGCCGCCGCCCGCGCCCTCGGCGAGACGCTCAACCGCGAGCTCGGCGCCTTGGGCGAGGCACTCGCCGCCGACGACGAAGCCCGCCGCCGGGCCGGCGACATCGAGACCGAGATCGTGCAACTGACCGACGAGGCGGCGATCCATGCCGCCGTCGAGGTGGCGATCGGCTCGGCCGACGGGGCGAAGTTCCGCCGCTTCGCGCAAGGGATCACGCTCGATCGGCTGGCGGCACTGGCCGACCGCCATCTGGCGACGCTCGCCCCGCGCTACCGCCTGCAACGCACCGAAGGGCTGGGCCTCGCCATCGTCGACCGCGACATGGGCGACGAGACCCGCTCCACCCGCTCGCTGTCGGGCGGCGAGCGCTTCCTCGCCTCGCTGGCGCTGGCGCTGGCGCTGTCGGGGCTGGAAGGGCGGCGCGGTTTCGTCGACACGCTCTTCGTCGACGAAGGCTTCGGCTCGCTCGACGCCGCCACCCTCGACGTCGCCATCGATGCGCTGGAGAGCCTGCAGAGCGAGGGCCGCCGGGTCGGCGTGATCAGCCACGTGCCGGCGCTGCAACGCCGCGTGCCGGTGCAGATCCGCATCCGCCGCGCCGGCCTCGGCCGTTCCCGCGTCGAGATCGACGATGGACGGGGGTGAGGCGTCGCCGGGGATGAGACGCCGGCCTCATGGCCCCCTGTTCGGCTTCACCCTGAGGTGCTCGCGAAGCGAGCCTCGAAGGGCGAAGCCATGACGGGCGGTGCCACTCGGCCCTTCGCCCTTCGAGGCCCGGCTGCGCCGGGCACCTCAGGATGAAGGGCCTCCGCAGGACGCCGAAAGGTCGAAGGATCGGATCGTCGACCTCACCCCACCACGCGGGCGATCGCCGCGCCGATCTCGGCGATGGCGGCGTTGCGGGCGGCCATGTCGACCTTCGTCTCGGCGAAATAGAGCGCGATCGTCAGCGTCGGTCCCTTCGGCCGCTCGACCACGGCGATGATGCCGCGGGCGCCGTTGCCGCCGGAGCCGGTCTTGTCGGCGATCACCCAGTCCTTCGGCATGCCGGCACGGAAGAGGCCGTCGGCCACCCGGTCGCCGCGCATCCAGCCGAGGAGCCGCGCCCGCGAGGCCGGCGAGAGCACGTCGGCGAAGGCGAGGCGCTCCAGCGTCGCGGCCATGGCGGCGGGCGTGGTGGTGTCCCGCGGATCGCCCGGCGTCGCTTCGTTCAGCGTCGGTTCGTTGCGGTCGAGCCGGGTGACGTCGTCGCCGATGCCGCGCAGGAAGGCCGTCAACCCGGCCGGTCCGCCGATGGCCTCGAGGATGCCGTTCGCGGCGGTGTTGTCGGACCAGGCGATCGCCGCCTCGCACAGCTCGCCGAGCGGCACGCCGCCCGGACCGATCCGCTTCTCGGTGACCGGCGACCATTCGATCAGGTCGCCGCGGCCGATGGCGACGCGGCGATCGAGGCTCTCCTCGCCGCGATCGACCCGCGCCAGCAGAGCCGCCGCGGCCGAGGCCTTGAAGGTCGAACACATGGCGAAGCGCTCGTCGCCGTGGAAGCCGCGGATCTCGCGGCCCTCGGCGCGGATGGCGAGACCGACCCGGCCGCCGATCCGCGCGGCGACCGCCGCCAGCGTCTCGTCGAGCGCGTCGCCGGCCCGTGCCGGCCCCGCGAAGCCGAGCGCCGCCGCTCCGCCGATCAGCCCGAGCATCGTCCGTCGCGTCGCCCTCATGGCGCTTCTCTTGATCTGGAAGGATGGAAGACGGCGAAACGGCGCCCCGCGGGCGCCGTTCGTCGATCAGTAGAGGCCGCCCTGCTGCAGGCCGCGTTCCTGTTCGGGCGTGACCTTGTTGGCCTTGCCGAACTCCTCGGTGTCGTAGCCGATGACCGAATAGGTGTCGGGCGGCGCCGTGCCGGGCTTGAAGGCTTCCATGATCGTGTCGGTGTCGCCGGGCGCGGCCTTCATGCCGGAGTGATGGCTGACCGCGATGAAGCGGATGCCCGGCGGCACGCGGAAGGGCACCGGCGGCTTGTCCTTCAGCGCATCGGCGAAGAGCTCGCGCACCACCGGCGCCGCCGTGTGGCCGCCCGAGATGCCGCGTCCCATCGGCCGCGGCTTGTCGTAGCCGAGATAGACGCCGGCCACGAGATCCGGCGTGAAGGCCATGAACCAGGCGTCCTTTTCCTCGTTGGTCGTGCCGCTCTTGCCGGCGACCGGCCGCTTGAGATCGGCGAGGGCGGTGCCGGTGCCGCGCTGGATGACGCCTTCCATGATCGAGGTGATCTGATAGGCGGTCATCGGGTCGAGCACCTGTTCGCGCTCGTCGATCAGCTCCGGCTCGGGCTGGTCGGCCCATTTCGGCGCGTCGCAGTTCTCGCAGATGCGCTTGTCGTGCTTGAAGATCGTCTTGCCCCAACGGTCCTGGATGCGGTCGATGAAACTCGCCGTCACCCGGCGGCCGCCGTTGGCGATGGTCGCGTAGGCCGCGGTCAGACGCAGCACCGTCGTCTCGCCGGCGCCCAGCGACATCGGCAGGTAGGCGCCGAGATCCTCGTAGATGCCGAAGCGCTTGGCGTATTCGACCACCAGCGGCATGCCCATGTCCTTGGCCAGCCGCACCGTCATCGTGTTGCGCGACTGCTCGATGCCGACACGCAGGGTCGAGGGACCGTAGAACTTCTGGGAATAGTTCTCGGGCTTCCAGATCGGCTGGCCGGGCCCTGGATTGATCTCGATCGGACCGTCGAGCACCAGCGACGACGGCGTGTAGCCGTTGTCGAGGGCTGCGGCGTAGACGAAGGGCTTGAACGACGAACCGGGCTGGCGCCAGGCCTGGGTGGCGCGGTTGAACTCGCTCTCGGCGAAGGAGAAGCCGCCGGTCACCGCCAGGACGCGGCCGGTGTGCGGATCCATCACCACCATGGCGCCGGAGATCTCCGGCACCTGACGCAGACGATGGATCGACCGATCGGCCGTGCCGCCCGCGACCTTCTCGACATAGACGACGTCGCCGACCGCGACGATGCCGGCCATGCCGCGGCCGATCGCCGAGGTGCGCTTGGCGCCTTCGGCCCAACGACTCGCCCACTTGGCCTGATCGAGCGGCACCACGGCGCGCTCGCGCTCGGTCGAGATCTCGCCGGCCGGCAGACGCCGCGGCTGCAGACCGACGACGGCCTCCTGATCGGCGACCGACAGAACCACGCCGAGCCGCCATTCCGGCACGTCCGACAGCGCCTTGACCTCGGCCAGCGCCGGACCCCAGTCGCCCGACCACGTCAGCCGCGCGACCGGCCCGCGCCAGCCGGCGCTCTGGTCATAGGCGAGCAGACCGTGCATCAGCGCCTTGCGGGCATACTGCTGAATCTTGGGATCGAGCGAGGTGCGCACCGACAGGCCGCCCTGATAGAGGCCGCGCTCGCCGTAGCGTTCGATCAGCTGGCGGCGGACTTCTTCGGCGAAGTAGTCGGCGCCGAAGATGTGCGGGCCGGTGGTGCGCTGCACCACCTTCAGCGGATCCTTCTTGGCCTTTTCGCCCTGATCGGCGGTGATGAAGCCGTTGGCGACCATCTGGCCGATCACCCAGTTGCGACGCTCGATCGCGCGATCGGCGTGGCGGAAGGGGTGATAGTTGTTCGGGCCCTTCGGCAGCGCCGCCAGATAGGCGGCCTCCGCGATGGTCAGCTCGTGCACCGACTTGTCGAAATAGAGGAGCGACGCCGCCGCGACGCCGTAGGCGCCGATGCCCAGATAGATCTGGTTCATGTAGAGCTCGAGGATCTCCTCCTTGGTGTAGGCGGCCTCGATGCGGACGGCGAGAATGGCTTCCTTGATCTTGCGTTCGAAGGTCTGCTCGTTGGAGAGCAGGAAGTTCTTGGCGACCTGCTGGGTGATGGTCGAGGCGCCCTGCGGCCGGCGACCGGCGAGCTTGTTCTGGACCGTCACGATGGCGGCGCGCACGATGCCTTCGGGATCGAGACCGGTGTGCTCGTAGAAGTTCTTGTCCTCGGCGGACAGGAACGCGTTCTTGAGCATCTGCGGGATTGCCTGGCTCGGCAGGAACAGCCGGCGCTCGGAGGCGTATTCGGCCACCAGTTCGCCGTTGCCGGCATGCACGCGGCTCATCACCGGCGGCTCGTAGTTCTTGAGCGCGGTATAGTCCGGCAGATCGGAGGAGGCGTGCTTGTAGGCGAGATAGACACCCGCCGAGATCGCGAGGACCGCGACCGTGCCGATGCCGAACAGATAGCCCAAGAACCGCAGAAGGAACATGCCGCCCGATCTTCCCAGAATGCTGCGGCGACCGGCGCCGCGTTCGACCTCGTGGGCGGACCCGCCCACACTCTCCGTCGAGGAGTGCGTCGGACATCGTCGCGCCGGGCCCGGAGGCCTCCCGCCCGAGAGGGTCGACCATGGCCGCCCTCGCCCGGAATTGCTCGTCCCGTCGGTGCCGCCGCGCACGCCGGACGAGGCACCGTGACCGGTCCGCGTGCTTTAGGACGACGCACTTTCTTTTTCAAGTGAGGCGAAGCTGCGGCGGACGGTCGATCGACGACGCTTTTTCCTCAGCGTGACCCTTCCGCCGCGCGTGCGGCTCCCGGAACCCCGCGTCCGGCGAAGAAACGGTCGATCGCCGCGACGAGCGACTTCGCCGTCTGTTCGCGCCAGGTGGGCGAGGTCATCAGCGCCTCGTCCTCCTTGTTGGTGAGGAAGCCGATCTCCACCAGAACCGAGGGCACGTCGTGGGCACGCAGCACCTTGAGGCTCGCCTGCCGATGCGCCGCCCCCTTCACCAGCCGGCCGTTGCGGCGGTACTCCTCGAGGATGTCGCGGGCGACGAGCTGGCTGAAGCGCTTGGTCTCGCGCAGCGTCAGATCGGCGAGGATGTCGCCGACGGCGTCCTCGGTCTCCGGCGCGACGTGGCCGGCGACCGCATCGGCGGCGTTTTCCTTGGCGGCGAGCGCCGCCGCCTGGGCATCGGACGCCTTCTCGGCCAGCGTATAGACGGTGGCGCCTCGCACGGTCGCGTCGAACTCGGCATCGCAGTGGACCGAGACCAGCAGATCGGCCTTCGCCTCGCGCGCGATCGCCACGCGCCGGGCGAGCGGCACGAAGACGTCGGTCGTCCGTGTCGTGCGCACGTCGTAGCGCCCGGTCGCCTCGAGTGCCTTGACCAGCACCTTCGCCATGTCGAGCACCACGGTCTTCTCGAGCATGCCGGTCGCCGGCGAATGGGTGCCGCCGTCGGCGCCGCCGTGGCCGGCGTCGACCATCACCACCGGTCGGGCGACGGCGGGCGGCGGGCCGACCTCGCGCAGCGAGGGCACGGCGGCGCGATCGCCCTTGACGGCGGCCCGGTCACCGGCGGCGACCACCGTGCCGGTGGTCTCGGCGGCGTCGGAACCGTGGCGGCCGAACAGGTCGAAGGCGCCGAAGCCGATGAGCACCGCCCCGACCGCCACCGCAAGCCAGGGCCCGCGCCGCGCGCGGCGATCGCGCGGAGACGGCGACGCCGCCGCTTGTTCGCTGTCGGAACGGATCAAGAAGGTCTCCCTCGGCGAGCCATGCGCCACGCCCGAGGATAAACCATCGCGCCCGCCCGGTTAACCCGCCGTTGACGCTTCGCGGATCGGTCGATCTGACGAGACCGCCCGACACGCACGCGACTTGCAAACACCGGGTCGCACCCGTAAGTATGGGCGCGAGGAATTCGTTCTGCCGACGAATCTTTCGGTGCCCAGCATCGCGGGTCCGTTCGGCGGTACGGTTCGTCCGTTTTCGTCGATCGCCCGGATTTCCGCGGCGCGACGGAGGGTTCGGCCCCGGGTCCGTCTCGCGTTTCACCGGGACGAGCGACGGGATCGTCCGATGCGCGGCGCGTATGGCCCGATCGGACCCGAGCGACGGACGGATCGTCTCGCGGGCGCTTTCGGCGCGGTGCGGGAAGACGTTCCGGAACACGGGGATGCGTCGACGACACGAGGTCGGTCGTCGGGCAATCCGGGTTCAGGCCTCGCGCCACGCCTCACGGCGGTCGTCTCGGGTTTCGTCGTGTTTCGCGATTTCGCCCGGATGTTCCGCTCCCGATCGATGGTTTCCATCCGATCGCAACGAGATCCGATCGCCGGTTCGCCGGCCGATCGTGACAACAAGACGGGTCGAACGAACGGCCATGCCGACGACGACGGGACGGAAGACGATGACGGAGCGGACGGCGGATCGCCGGGCGCTTTCGTGTCTCCGCCCGCTCGGGACCGCCGCGCCCGGATCGTTCGCCCCCTCCTCGCCCCTCTTCTTCCCACGTTCCGCTCGCGGCCGCGCCGCCTGCCTCCTCGGGCAGGCCGTGCATGGTCCGGGCGTGGAGTTTTCGCCTCATGGCCAACAAGATGCTCATCGACGCCACCCACCCGGAGGAAACCCGGGTCGTGGTGGTTCGCGGCAGCCGAGTCGAGGAATTCGACTTCGAGGCCGCCAACCGTAAGCAGCTGCGCGGCAACATCTATCTCGCGAAGGTGACGCGCGTGGAGCCGTCGCTCCAGGCCGCCTTCGTCGACTACGGCGGCAATCGGCACGGCTTCCTCGCCTTCTCCGAGATCCATCCCGACTACTACCAGATCCCGACGGCCGACCGTCTCGCCCTCCTCGAGGAGGAGGCGCGGATGCACGCCGACGCCGAGCGCGAGGAGAACCGTCCGCGCCGCAAGCCGAGGCCGAAGGCCAAGGCCGAGAGCGAAGGCGTCGAGGGTGAGGAGATCTCCGAGGCCGGCGACGCCGGTGGCGAGAACGGCGAGGAAGAGACCGTCGAGAGCGTCGGCTCCGAGGACGCGCTCGAGGAACTCCCCGAGCGTCGCCCGCAGCAGCGCCTGCGCCGCCAGTACAAGATCCAGGAAGTGATCAAGCGCCGTCAGGTGCTGCTCGTCCAGGTCGTCAAGGAGGAGCGCGGCAACAAGGGTGCGGCGCTGACCACCTATCTGTCGCTCGCCGGCCGCTATTCGGTGTTGATGCCCAACACCGCGCGCGGCGGCGGCATCTCCCGCAAGATCACCCAGCCGACCGACCGCAAGCGCCTGAAGACCATCGCCCAGGAGCTCGAGGTTCCGGAAGGCATGGGCGTCATCGTCCGCACCGCCGGTGCGGCCCGCACCAAGGCCGAGATCAAGCGCGACTTCGAGTATCTCCTGCGCCTGTGGGAGAACGTCCGCGAACTGACCCTCAAGTCGACCGCGCCGAAGCTGGTCTACGAGGAAGGCTCGCTGATCAAGCGCTCGATCCGCGACCTCTACAACAAGGACATCGACGAAGTCCTGGTCGCCGGCGACGACGGCTACCGCGAGGCCAAGGACTTCATGCGCATGCTCATGCCGAGCCATGCCAAGAACGTCCAGGCCTACCGCGAGCCGACCCCGGTCTTCACCCGCTTCGCGGTGGAGAGCCAGCTCGACGCGATGTTCTCGCCGCAGGTCACCCTGCGTTCGGGCGGCTACATCGTCATCAACCCGACCGAAGCGCTGGTCTCGATCGACGTGAACTCGGGCAAGTCGACCCGTGAGCACAACATCGAGGACACGGCGCTCGCCACCAACCTCGAGGCGGCCGAAGAGGTCGCCCGTCAGCTCCGCCTGCGCGATCTCGCCGGTCTCATCGTGATCGACTTCATCGACATGGAGGAGAACCGCAACAACCGTGCGGTCGAGCGTCGCCTCAAGGACTGCCTGAAGAACGATCGCGCCCGCATCCAGGTCGGCCGCATCTCGCACTTCGGCCTGATGGAGATGAGCCGCCAGCGCATCCGCACCGGCGTGCTGGAAAGCTCCATGGTGCTTTGCCCGCACTGCGGCGGCACCGGCATGGTGCGTTCGACCGAGTCGGTCGCGCTCCACGTCCTGCGCTCGCTCGAAGAGGCGCTGCTGCGCAACGTCACGCACGACCTGATCGTGCGCACCCGCGCCGCCGTCGCCCTCTACATTCTCAACAACAAGCGCCGGCACCTCGCCGACCTCGAGAACCGCTTCGGCCTCGAGATCACCGTGCTCGCCGACGATCACGCCTCCCAGGCCGGCCACCTCTTCGTGGTCGAGAAGGGCGATCCCGTCGTCCCGCGCGCCGACCGTCCCGAACTCGTCTCCGCGCCCGTGGTGATCGAGGAGCCGGAAGACGACATCGTCGAGGAGATCGACGAGGACGAGAACGAGGCCGAGACCGAGACCGAAGCCCGTCGCGAAGAGCGCGGCGAGCGTCGTGAGGCGCGCGGCGAGGACGAGAACGGCGGTCGCCGCCGTCGTCGCCGTCGGCGTCGCGGTCGGGGCCGTCCGGAAGACGGCGGTCGCGAGGGTGGCGAGGCCGGCGACGGCTTCGAGAACGGTTCGGACGAGGGTGACGACGTCGGCAACGACGACGACGGCGCCGAGGGCAACGACGGTGCCGAGAACGCCGGCAACGACGCCGGTGGCGAGGAGGCTCCGCGCCGCCGTCGCCGTCGCGGTCGTCGCGGCGGTCGTCGCAACCGCGCCGAGGGCGGCGAGGGCAACGAGGGCGGCAACGGCTCCGAGACCGAGAACGGTTCGGAAGGCTCGTATGACGACGACGCCGAGGACGTGGTCGATGCCGCCAGCGGCGACGACGTGCTGGTGATCGATCGCGAGACGCTCGTCGCCGAGATCGAGGCGATCGAGGCCGCCGCGGCGGAATCGCCGGCCGAGGTCGTCGTCGAGGTTCCGGCCGAAGAGCCCGCGCCCAAGCCGAAGCGGGCCCGCGCGCCGCGCAAGACGGCCAAGGCCAAGGCCGCCGAGGCGGAAGCCGCCGCCGCTCCGGTCGTCGAGCCCGAGGTCGTGACCCCGGTCGAGACCACCGACGACACCTCCGCCCCGGCGGAAGAGGTCGTCGAGGAGGCGCCCGCCAAGCCGACGCTGGTTTCGACCGAGCTGCCGCCCGACGCGCCGCGCAAGTCCGGCTGGTGGTCGAAGCGCTGATCGGCGATCCGACGCGAGAGACATCGAAGGGCCGGGAGCGATCCCGGCCCTTTTTATTCGTCGCCCGGCGAGACCTTCGGGCGCAACGCACGGAATTTCTTGAAATCCGCGCGCTGTTCGTGCCAACAGTGGCCCACCCCAGCCGGGTAGCGCCCGGCCCCGCGCAGATCCGGGTCGCCCCCGGCAGAACCAATCAGGACGCAGAGCACCATGCCCGAGGTGATCTTCAACGGACCGGCCGGCCGCATCGAAGGCCGTTTCCAGCCCGCGAAGCAGCGCAACGCCCCGATCGCCCTCATTCTTCATCCCCACCCGCAGTTCGGCGGGACGATGAACAATCAGATCACCTATCAGCTCTTCTACATGTTCGCGAAGCGCGGCTTCGCCGTGCTGCGCTTCAACTTCCGCGGCGTCGGCCGCTCGCAGGGCGCCTTCGACCACGGCGCCGGCGAACTGTCGGATGCCGCCGCGGCGCTCGACTGGGTGCAGACGATCCACCCGGACGCCCGTTCGTGCTGGATCGCCGGCTTCTCCTTCGGCGCCTGGATCGGCATGCAGCTCTTGATGCGCCGGCCGGAGATCGAGGGCTTCATCTCGATCGCGCCGCAGCCCAACCTCTACGACTTCTCGTTCCTGGCGCCCTGCCCGTCCTCGGGCCTGATCATCCACGGCGACGTCGACAAGGTCGTGCCGCTGAAGGACGTCCAGGCCCTCGTCGACAAGCTCAAGACCCAGAAGGGCATCATCGTCGACCAGCGCGTCATCGAAGGAGCGAACCACTTCTTCGAGAACAAGGCCGACGAGCTGCTGCGCAACTGCGAGGACTACGTCGACATGCGCCTCGCCATGTCGGCCGACACGGTCTGATCGCGATCGATCGAATGCATTGAACGAACGGCCGGTCCGGATTTTGCTGGACCGGCCGTTTTCGTCTTCCCTATCCTCGCGCTCGAACGTCACGCGAGGAAGAATCATGTCGCTCCGCATCGTCGTCGCCGGCGCCACCGGATGGGTCGGCGCCGCTCTCGTCAGGGCCATAGCCACCTCCGCCGATCTCGAACTCGTCGGTGCCGTCGCCCGCTCGCACGCCGGCGAGGACGCCGGCACCGCCGCCGGCATCTCGCCCCTCGGCGTGGCGCTGGCCGCGACGCTCGACGAGGCGCTCGCCGCCCCCTCCGACGTGGTGATCGACTACACCAAGCCCCATGTCGTCGCCGCCCACGCCCGCACGGCGCTCACCGCCGGCCGCCGCGTGGTGATCGGCACCTCGGGGCTCGGCTCCGCCGACTATGCCGAGATCGACGCCCTCGCCCGTGCGAAGGGTCTCGGCGTCGTCGCCGCCGGCAATTTCTCGATCACCGCGACGCTCTTGCGCAAGTTCGCGCTCGAGGCGGCGAAATGGGTCGCCGACGTCGAGATCATCGACTACGCCTCGGCCAAGAAGCCCGACACGCCCTCGGGCACGGGCCGGGAACTCGCCGAGAGCCTCTCCGCCGTCCGCCGCCCGGCGACGTCGAAGCCGGTCGAGGAACTCTCCGGCCTCAAGGCGACCCGCGGCGCGACCATCGCCGAACCGACGCCGATCCAGGTCCATTCGGTCCGCATGCCGTCCTACGTGCTCGCCTGCGAGGCGATCTTCGGCGCCCCCGACGAGCGCCTGGTGATCCGCCACGACGCGGGATCGTCGCCCGAGCCCTATGTCGCCGGCACGCTCCTCGCCGCCCGCCGGGTCATGGGCCTCGAGGGCCTGGTCCGTGGCCTCGACGGATTGCTCGACTGACGCCTCAGCGCGGACGCCGCTCGGCCACGGGCCGGTGCGGGGTCCCCGGGGGCCCCGCCTCGCGCAGCGCCGCGAGCCGGGCCGCGCGCGCCTTCCGTTCGGCCGCCCGCGCACCGCGCCGGGCGAAGGAGAGGACGACGATCCCCGCCACCGCCACCCAGCCGGCATAGGCCGCGAGGAACGGCCGATCGGCGACGACGTCGTAGGTGGTGAGCCCCGAATGGCCGAGGAGCATCACCGCGCTCCCGGTCTTCAGCCCCCATATCACCCGCGCCCCCTCGGCGACGAGGCCGAAGCCGATCGCCCCGATCAACTTCGGCCGCCGTTCGGCGAGGGCGTTCAGTCGGCGAAAGATCGCGCCCGGACCCATGGCTCACCCCACCGCCAGCACGCCGCCGCAGGTCGGCCGCGGCACGCCGGTGGTGCCGGGGAACGACAGCGGCAGGCGCAGGAGATGGCGCACGGCGAGATGGGCGAAGGCCTGCGCCTCCATGAAGTCGGTCGACCAGCCGACGTCGGCCGCGGTCACCACCTCGGCGTTAGTCGCCCGGCCGAGCATGGCGAGCATGGTCGGATTGTGCGCCCCGCCACCCGCCACGATCACCGTCTTCGGCGCCTCCGGCAGGATCGCCAGCCCCTTGGCGATCGCCCGCGCCGTCAGCGCCGTCAGCGTCGCCGCACCGTCGGCGGGCGAGAGGCCCGCGACCGACTGGGCGGTGAAGGCGTTACGGTCGAGCGACTTCGGCGCCGGCAGCGCGAAGAACGGATGGGCGAGAAGGCCGGCGAGGCGCCCCTCGTCGACCTTTCCGGTCGCGGCGAGCCGCCCGTCCTCGTCCATCGCCCGGCCGGTACAGGCGAGCAGCCAGTCGTCGAGCGCCGCGTTGCCCGGGCCGCAGTCGAAGGCGACGAGGCCGGCCGGGTCGTCGCCCGCCGGCACGTGGGTGAGGTTGGCGACGCCGCCGATGTTGAGCACGACCAGCGGGCGCGGCAGATCGGTCGCCGCGGCGAGCGCGGCATGCCAGATCGGCACCAGGGGAGCCCCCTCGCCGCCCGCCGCGACGTCGGCCGCGCGGAAGTCGTAGACGACCGGAATGCCGATCGCCCGCGCCAGAGCCAACCCGTCGCCGAGCTGCACCGTCAGCCGCCGATCGGGCGCGTGGAACACCGTCTGGCCGTGATAGCCGACGACGTCGACGTCCGCGGGCGAGAGCCCGTTGGTGTCGAGGAAGGCGCGGACCGCATCGGCATGGGCGGCATCGACGATTCGCTCCGCCGTCTCGAGCGCCTCCGGCCGCGCCGACCGGTCGGCGATCGACGCGCCCGCCGCCACCGCGGCGCGGATCGCCGCACGTTCATGGTCGTCGTAGGGGCGGAACAGCGTCGGCCCGAAGTCGTGGACGCGTCGACCGTCGCTGCGGATCGCCGCCACGTCGACGCCGTCCATGGACGTTCCGCTCATCAGGCCGATCGCCAGCCGCACCGCGTTCATTTCGCCTCCGATGTCGACGCCGCCGCACCCCTCGGGGGGTGCCTTCTCGCGCGCGAGATGCTATGAGCCCCCGACGCGCACCGTCGCGACGTACTCAGGGTTTCGCCGATCATGACCGCATTCAAGTCCGATTTTCTCCGCGTGCTCTCCGAGCGTGGCTTCATCCACCAGATCTCCGATCCGGAAGGTCTGGACGCCGCTTTCGCGAAGGGTCCGGTGACGGCCTATATCGGCTTCGACGCGACCGCGCCCTCGCTGCACGCCGGTTCGCTGATCCAGATCATGATGCTGCACTGGATGCAGGAGACCGGCCATCGTCCGATCGCCCTGATGGGCGGCGGCACGACCATGCTCGGCGACCCGTCCTTCAAGGACGAGGCCCGCAAGCTCCTCTCGGTCGAGGACATCGACAGCAATCTCGAGGGCATCAAGCGCATCTTCTCGAAGTTCCTCGACTTCGAGAGCGGCCGCGCCCTGATGATCAACAATGCCGACTGGCTGCGTCACCTCAACTACGTCGAGTTCCTGCGCGACGTCGGCCGCCACTTCTCGGTCAACAAGATGCTGAGCTTCGACTCGGTCAAGCTCCGCCTCGACCGCGAACAGTCGCTGAGCTTCCTCGAGTTCAACTACATGATCCTGCAGGGCTACGACTTCGTCGAGCTCTACCGCCGCACCGGCTGCATCCTGCAGATGGGTGGTTCCGATCAGTGGGGCAACATCGTCAACGGCATCGAACTCGGCCACAAGATGGAGCGGACGCAGTTCTTCGCCCTCACCTCGCCGCTGCTGACCACTTCGTCGGGCGGCAAGATGGGCAAGACCGCCAACGGCGCGATCTGGCTCGAGGCCGACCTGCTGTCGCCTTACGACTACTGGCAGTACTGGCGCAACACCGAGGACGCCGACGTCGAGCGCTTCCTCAAGCTCTACACCAAGCTGCCGATGGACGAGATCGCCCGTCTCGCAGCCCTCGGCGGCTCCGAGATCAACGACGCCAAGAAGATCCTGGCGACCGAGGCGACCGCCCTCGTCCACGGCCGTGCCGCGGCCGACGCCGCCGCCGAGACCGCCCGCAAGACCTTCGAGGAAGGCGCGCTCGCCGCCTCGCTGCCGACCGTCGAGATCGCCTCGGCCGAACTCGCCGAGGGCCTCGGCGTGCTCGCGGCCTTCGTGCGTGTCGGCCTCGCGGCGTCGAACGGCGAAGCCCGCCGCGCCGTCCAGGGCGGCGCCCTGCGCGTCAACGACGTCGCCGTCGCCGACGACAAGATGCGCCTCACCCCCGCCGACCTGACCGGCGAGGGCGTGATCAAGCTGTCCCAGGGCAAGAAGAAGCACGTGCTCCTCAAGCCCGTCTGAGCCTCACGGTTTCGTCGCGGCCGGCAGGGTCGGCGCGGCGAAACCGGCCTCGGCCAGGATCATCTGGCCCTCCGGCGACAACAGCCACAGTGCGAAGCGATGGGCCGCGACCGACGCGCCCGGCGCCACGGAGAGGCCGTAGTCGGCCCGGACCGCGAGGCTCGCCGGCAGCGCGAAGGCGCGCGCCTCCGGCGTCTCCTTGGCGATCGCCTTGCGATTGGTGCAATAGGCGAGGAACAGGTCGGCCTGCCCGCTCGACAGCACCCAGGCATAGACGTTGCGCCCGGCCGGCGGCTGCGCCGAGGTCGGCCCGCCGGTCAGCTGCAGCGCCTTCGCCTCCAGCGCCGCCTTGGCGCCGGGCTTCACGGCTTCCCCCTTGGCGAAGACCTCGAGCGCGTAGTCGCCCGCCGGATCGGCCTTCGGCGTCGAGGTGCCGAGCTTCACCGCCGGATCGAGCATGCGTGCGATGAGATCGCCGCCGTCCGCCGCGACGCCGGCCTTCGGCATGGCGAAGGCGCAGAGTTCGTTGCGGGCGAAGAGCACCACCGGCCCCATCTTGCCCGATGCGGCGAGCGCCATCGGGTGCTCCATGTTGGCCGAGGTGAAGACGTCGACCTTGGCGCCCGCCGCGATCTCCTTCTGCAACACCCCCGAGGGGCCCCAGGTCTGTTCGACGCGGATGCCGGTCGACTTGGTGAAGGCGGCGGCGGCCTGGGTCAGCGCGGTCTTGAGGCTGCCGGCGGAGGCATGGGCGATCGTCTCCTCGGCGGCGGCGGGACCGGCGAGAAGGACGGCGAGCAGAAAAGGCGTGATGCGGTTCATCGACGAGACCCTCGACGAGGAGCGGTCCCTCGTGGGAATCGGGAGGCCGCTTCCTTGTGTTTCGATGGACGCAACGTAGCCCCGTTTCGCGCGCCTCTCATCCGCACTTTCGCCGAGCGTCGCGAAACCGGCCGAAAGAACGACGCTGGGCGCCGCCCCTTGCCACGCCGCCGTCGCGGGTGTATCCGCCTCTCCACGGTCGGCAGAACCGAGGCGTCGCCGCCCCGCGAGGGGCAAGCTGAACCTGCCGCTTCATCTCGAGCAGATCCGACACGTCTCCTCGTGCCGCATCGACAAGGGCGACCATCGAAGTCCGTTTCGGACGCGCGGCACATCGCACGAGGAAGAGCGATGTCCAGAACACCCCTGCCCTATGGCGTCGATGACGTCTCCGCCCTCGCCCGCGCACTCGCCGGCGAGCTCTCGACCCATGCCGAGGCCCATGCCGCCCCGCCCGGTCATCAGGACCTCTTGAACATGCTGGCGCGCGCCGCCGAGTATCGCAACTGGCAGCACTTCAAGGCCCAGAGCGAGGCACTCACCGATCTCGCCGCCCGCGTCACCCCGACGCCGCCGCCGGTCGACCTGAAACGGCTCGCCAAGATCGCCGGCTATTTCGATGATCGTGGTCGCCTGATCCGCTGGCCGGGCAAGGCCAACCACCGTGTCGACTGTCTCTGGGTGATGTGGTCGCGGCTGCCGGCGCGGACCTCGATGCACGAGCGCGAGGTCAGCGAACGCCTCGCCGCCGAACATCTCTTCGGCGACCACGCGCTCCTGCGCCGCGAACTGGTCGACGGCGGCTGGATGCAGCGGACGCAGGACGGCCGCGACTATCGCCGGCTCGAACGCTCGCCGCCGCCGGAGGCCGAGCAGCTGATCCGGCTGTTGGCTGAACGGGTCCGCCGCGCCGCGGCGTGACCGTATTGCCGGGCGGGCCCTGCCCGCCCCGGTCGCAAGAGCGACCAGGCATGAAAACCCCGGGCGGGCCCTGCCCGCCCGGCATTCTCGCCGATCAGTCGACGGCGATCATCACGTCGGACGACTTCACGATCGCCACGACCTTCTTGCCGACCTCGAGGCCGAGTTCGGCCGCCGACTCGTTGGTGATCGCGGACGTGACGAGGCTGCCGCCGCCGATGTCGACGGTGACGTGAGCGGTGGTGGCGCCGAGCTTGACCGACACGACGGTACCGGAAAGCTGGTTGCGGGCAGAAATCTTCATGGCAATGGGTCTCCGAGAGCCGGTGGTGGGATCCGGCGTCGACCGACCATAGCGCGTGCGCACCGAAGCCGTCGTGTAAATTCTATGCACGACGCCGAGATCGGCGGCAGACGCATGGCTCTCGCTGCGCGCCCCTCAGGGCCGCCGCGCCGAGCGATCTCCGAGCGTCGCCACGACCGCCTTCGCCCGCGCCGTTTCGAGCAGGCCCTCGACCCCGACAGACAGGCGCCGCCGCCAGTTCGGCCGCTCGCGGTCGGTGCCCGGCAGGTTGAGGCGCTCGACCTCGCCGGAGAGATCGTCGGCCTGGACCAGCGCCAGCATCGACCGGCCGCTCGCCGCATAGGCATGGATCGCCGCGACGAGATCGTCGGTGAGCGCTTCGGGCAGCGGCGCCTCGGCATCGCCCGCCGCGATCACCCCGGCGGCGATCAGCGTGTCGACGAGGATGCGCTTCTCTCTCGCGCGCGCCTCGCGGGCCCGCACCGCGTCCTCGGCCGTCGCACGCCCGAGACGCAGGTCTTCGGCGATGTCCTCGCCCCGCCACCAGCCCTCGAGCGTGGTGAGATCGTGCGAGCCGACGACCGCGGTGCCCAGCGCCGGATAGGCGTGCGGCGAGCGGAAGCCCTCGCCCTCGCGTTCGAACCACAGCACCTGATAGGACAGCACCTTCGCCTCGGCCATCCGCTCGCGGAAGCCCCAGGGCACGGTGCCGAGATCCTCGCCGACGACGACGCATTCCGCCCGCCGGCTCTCGAGCGCCAACTGCCCGAGCATGTCCTCGAAGGGCTGGTCGACATAGGCGCCTTCCGAGCCGCGCGCGCCGTCCGGCACGACGAAGAGCCGGCGCAGGCCGAGCACGTGGTCGATGCGCAACGCCCCGGCATGGGCCATGTTGGCGCGGATCAGTTCGGCGAAGGGGGCGTGGCCGAGGCGCGCGCTCTCGATCGGGTTGAGCGGCGGCAGCGACCAGACCTGACCATCGGCGGCGAAGGGATCGGGCGGTGCCCCGACCGAGACGCGGTGCATCAGCCGTCGCCCGGCGCCCCAGGCCTCCGCGCCGTCCGGTGCGCAGCCGACCGCGAGATCGCGATAGAAGCCGAGCGTCAGGCCGGACGCCCCCGCCTCGGCCGCAGCCTCCGCCAATTGTCGATCGGCGAGCCACTGCAGCACCATCGAATGGCGGATCGCCCGGCCGTGACGGGCGACGAAGGCATCGACGCCCGGCGCGTCACAGGTCGCAAGATCGGCCGGGAAGCCCGACGAGGTCGCCGCCCCGTGCACCGCCGCGATCGCCTCGAACGTGGCGAAGTTCGTCAGCGTCGTGCCGCCGCGCGCGGCGAACCGTGCGAACTCCACCTTCAACGGATGGCTCTCGTCGAGCCCTTCGAAGGCGGAGAAGGCGGCGCGCAGCACCTTGGCCTTGACCTCCCAGACCGCCGTCCAGTCGACATGCGGCTGGCCCGAGAGCCGCCCGCCCTCGAGCACGGCCCGCGGCATCTCGGTGGCGACCGCCGCGAGCAGAGGTTCGGGCAGCCGCGTCGGGTCGACGTAGATCGGATCGAGGAAGCGCCGGTCGGAGGGCGAATAGGGGCTCGCCCGCTCGCGATCGCCGGGGAAGAGCGCATGCAGCGGGTTGAGCCCGATGGTCGAGGCACCGCGCGCCCCCGCCTCGCGCGCCAGCCCTCCGAGCGTGGTGAAGTCGCCGACGCCGAGATCGCCGTCGTGGCGGAACGTGTAGAGATGGCCCGACAGGCCCCAGATCCGCCGCCCCTCGCCACCGTAGGGCAAATGGCAGGTGGCCGGCGCCACGGTGAGGCGGCAGGCGACCTCGCGGCCGGCGAGCCGCAGCCGGTGACGGCCGAAGGGCAGCTCAGGCAACGTCACGATGCGGCGCGGCATCCGTCGCTCGTCGGCGAAGGCGACCGTCTCGGTCCGCCCCTCGCCCGGTTCGATCGTCACCGCTCGTCGCGTGCCGTCCTCGAGTTCGAGCTCGAGCCTGAGCCGCCCGCCCGACAGCGCCTCGTCGCCGCCGATGGCGATCTCGCGCGGGCGCCCCTCGAACAGCGTCGCGGCGAGCGGCAGGGCGCGCAGCGAGGTCTCGGCGGCGAGCCGTTCGAGGCTCTCCTGCGCATCGCCGAGCGTGGCGGCGGGAAGGCCCATCGAGGCGAGGATCGACCGCTTGGTGTCGTCGCCGACCTGGACGTTGCGACCCGAGAGACCCCACCAGTCCGGCGTGATGCCGGCGGAGCGGGCGAGAAGATCGAGCGTGCGCGGATCGACCGGCCGTGAGCGGTGCTCGTCGGGGGCCTCCTCCTCGACGAAGATCGTCACCGAGCGACCGTCGATCGCGAACTTGGGGCTCGCCAGCGGCTCGCGGTCGGGGTGGGCGCTGTCGATCACCAGACGCCAGCGCATGCCGGGTCGCGCCGGCGGCGCCACCAGCACGGCCGGGCGCGGATCGACGTTGTGGGCGACCATCACCCGGTCGACGCCGTCTCGCGCCGGCGCGGCCAGAACCGCGACGAGGCGATAGTTCTCCGGGTCGTGCCAGTCGTCGACCGCGAAGCCGCGGCCGTCGAAACGGCGCCATTCGACGTCGAGGACGCCGGAGGTGCCGATCGGTCGGCCGCTCGGTGGGCGGTCGTCGGTGAAGGCGGGATGCGTCAGCCGCAGCCGCACCAGCGCGCCGACATAGTCGATCAGCCGTTGGTCGGCGCCGTCCCAGTCGAACCAGGAGAGCGGATTGTCCTGGGCATAGGCGTTGTTGTTGCCCTTCTGGCTGCGCCCCGCCTCGTCGCCCATCGACAGCATCGGCACGCCGCGCGCCGTCATCAGCGTGGCGAGGAGCGCGCGCACGTCGCGGCCGCGCGCCGCGACGACGCGCGGATCGTCGCTCGCCCCCTCGACGCCGTGATTCCAGGAATTGTTGGCGTCGGTGCCGTCGCGATTGCCCTCGCCGTTCGCCTCGTTGTGCTTGACCGCGTGAGAGACGAGGTCGGCCAGCGTGAAGCCGTCGTGAGCGGTGACGAAGTTGACGCCGTCGGAGGTGCAGCGACGGCGTCCGCCGAAGATGTCGGTCGAGCCGGAGAGCCGCGTCGCCATCTCGCCGACCATGCCGCGGTCGCCGCGCCAGAAGCGGCGGACGGCGTCGCGGAACCTGTCGTTCCACTCCGGCCAGCCGGCCGGGAATCCGCCGACCTGATAGCCGCCCGGCCCGATGTCCCAGGGCTCGGCGACATGGATCAGCCGCGACAGGATCGGATCGGACCGCACCGCCGAGAGGAACGGCGCGTCGAGATCGAATCCTTCCGGCCGGCGGCCGAGCGCGGTGGCGAGATCGTAGCGGAAGCCGTCGAAACCGCCGGCCAGCGCCGCATGGCGCAGCGCCCCGATGCCGAGCGACAGGACGGGAAAGCGCGTCAGCTCGAGCCCGTTGCCGCAGCCGGAATCGTCGATGTAGCGCGAGAGATCGTCCGGCCGGAGGCGATAGTAGAGCGCATTGTCGATGCCGCGCAGCGACACCGTGGGACCCAGATGGTCGCTCTCGCCGGTGTGGTTCAGCACGACGTCGAGGATCACGGCGATGCCGGCGGCGTGCAGTGCGTCGACGGCGGCGCGAATTTCGCTCCAGCCGCCCGGTGCGAAACGCGGATCGGGGGCGAAGGGCACGATCGGATTGTAGTTCCAGTAGTTCCTCAGCCCGAGCGGCCCGAGATGGCGTTCGTCGAGACCCGCCCAGATCGGCATGATCTCGACCACGTTGACGCCGAGGCGGACGAAATGCTCGACCACCGCGGGATGGCCGAGCGCCGCGAAGGTGCCGCGGATCGCCTCCGGCACCTCCGGGTGCTGCGCGGTCAGGCCCTTGACGTGGCACTCGTAGATCACCCGGTTCTCGGGCGCGATCGCCGGCCGCTCGATCGGCAGAGGCTCGGGCGCCGCCTCGACGATCGCCTTGGGGACGAAGGCGGCGCTGTCGACATGGTCCTCCGCCGCGCCGTGGATACGGGCGTCGAAGAGTTCCGGCGCGAGGCGGAACGGTCGGTCGAGCCGCCGAGCATAGGGGTCGACGAGAAGCTTGTGCGGATTGAAGCGATGGCCGCGATCGGGAGCCCAGGGGCCGGTGACGCGCAACCCGTAGCGGGCGCCGGGTGCGATGCCGGGGATGAAGCCGTGGAAGACGTCGTCGGTGCGCTCGGTCAGGCGATGGCGCGCGATCTCGACGTCGGCCTCGTCGAAGAAGCAGACGTCGACCGCCGTCGCGTGCGCCGAGGCGACCGCCACGTGCACGCCGCCCTCGACCGGGACCACGCCCAGCGGCTCCGCCCCTCCCGGTACGGCCCGTCCTGCCGGCATTCCTCGCTCCCCCGCCGAACGCGCCCCTCGCGTTCCCGTCTCGTACCGATCAACCCCTCTCGGCGACCAGATCGCGATAGAGTTTGGCATATCGCGCCGCCGATCGTCCCCACGAGACGTCGGTGCGCATCGCATTCTTCACCAGTCTCTTCCAGACGTCGCTCTCGGCGAAGAGCCCCGCCGCCCGCTCGATCGCGGCGCGGAACATCTCGGCCGTCGGCGGCGTGAAGACGACACCCGTGCCCGCCCCCGCCTCCAGCGCCATCTCGTTGGCGTCGATGATCGTGTCGGCGAGGCCGCCGACCCGCGTGACGATCGGGATGGCGCCGTAGCGCAGCGCGCAGAGCTGGGTCAGCCCACAGGGCTCGAAACGCGACGGCACCAGCAGCGCGTCGGCGCCCGCCTGGACCAGATGGGCGAGGGTCTCGTCGTAGCCGATCACCACGCCGACCCGGCCGGGATGGGCGGCCGCGGCCTGACGGAAGCCGTCGACCAGCTCGCGGTCACCCGAGCCGAGCAGCACCAGCTGGCCGCCGACGGCGAGGATCGTCTCGATCCCCTCGAGCACCATGTCGAGGCCCTTCTGCCAGGAGAGCCGCGACACCACCGCGAAGACCATCGCCTTCTTGTCGACCTTGAGGCCGAAACGCCGCTGCAGCGCAGCCTTGTTGGGCCGCCGCGCCGAGGGCGTCGTCGCGTCGTAGCGGGCGGCGAGGAAGGGATCGGTCGCCGGGTTCCAGACGTCGACGTCGATGCCGTTGAGGATGCCCGAGACGACCGAAGAGCGACCGGCGAGCAGACCGCCGAGCCCCATGCCGCCGTCGCCGGTGCGGATCTCGGCGGCATAGGTCGGAGACACCGTCGTCACCCGGTCGGACATGCGCAGCGCCGCCTTGAGGTAGCCGATCGTGTCGTAATACTCGACGCCGTCCACCCCCCAGGCATGCGGCGGCAGGCCGAGCGGCTCCAGCAGTTCCTGCGGATACTGGCCCTGGAAGGCGAGGTTGTGGACGGTCGCGACCGTGCCCGGCCGCCGCCGTCCGTCGTATTCGAGATAGGCGGGCGTGAGACCCGTCTGCCAGTCGTGGGTATGGACCACGTCCGGCACGAAGCCCTTGACCGCACCGAGGCCGATGTCGGCGCCGATGCGGGCGAGGGCCGCGAAGCGGAATGGGTTGTCCGGCCAGTCGACGCCCTCGGCGTCGTGATAGGGATTGCCCGGCCGATCGAAGAGATGCGGCGCATCGAGGACGAAGAGGTCGAGACCGGCGACGCGGGCGGCGAGCACCGTCGCCGGGCCGCCGAACAGCGCCTTCTTCTTGACGACCCTGTCGACCTTCTCCGCCTTTTCGAGCGCCGCCTTGACCGCCGGATAGCCCGGCACCAGCGTGCGCATCTCGACGTCCTCGCCGGCGAGCGCGGCAGGCAACGCCCCCGCCACGTCGGCGAGCCCGCCGGTCTTGATCAGCGGATAGACCTCGGAGACGACCGAGAGAACCTTCGTCGTACCCATGTGGCGCCCCCTGCCCGGCTCACGTCAGTCGGCAATGCGGTCGAGCATCGGCTGGGTGATCAGGCAGATGCCCTTCTCGGTGCGGCGGAAGCGCGCCGCGTCGAGTTCGGGATCCTCGCCCACGACCAGCCCGTCGGGGATCTTCACGCGCGCGTCGACCACCACGTTGCTCAGCCGGCAACCACGCCCGACGTGCGACTGCGGCAGGATGATCGTGTTCTCGACCATCGAGTAGGAGTTGACCCGGACGCCGGTGAACAACAGCGAGCGCTTGAGGAAGGCGCCCGAGACGATGCAGCCGCCCGACACCAGCGACGACACCGCCGAACCGCGCCGGCCGTCGATGTCATGGACGAACTTCGCCGGCGGGGTGATCTCGCCGTAGGTCCAGATCGGCCAGTCGCTGTCGAACAGGTCGAGTTCCGGCACCACGTCGGTGAGGTCGATGTTGGCCTCCCAATAGGCATCGACCGTGCCGACGTCGCGCCAGTAGGGCTCGGCCTCGGAGCGCGACTTGACGCAGGACTTCGAGAAGTGGTGCGCCACCGCCTTACCGTGCTTGACGATGTAGGGGATGATGTCCTTGCCGAAGTCGCGGCTGGAGTGCGGATCGGCCGCGTCGCGCTCGAGCTGGTCCCACAGGAACTGCGCCTCGAACACGTAGATGCCCATCGAGGCGAGCGCCTTGTCGGGCTTGCCCGGCATCGCCGGCGGGTCCTTGGGCTTCTCGATGAAGGCGATGACGCGGTCGTCCTTGTCGACGTGCATGACGCCGAAGCCGGTCGCCTCTTCGCGGGGAACCTCGAGACAGCCGATCGTCACGTCGGCACCCGCCTCGACGTGCTGCCGCAGCATCTTCTCGTAGTCCATCTTGTAGATGTGATCGCCCGCCAGAATGATCATGTAGCGGGGATCGGAGTCCTTGATGATGTCGAGGTTCTGATAGACCGCGTCGGCGGTGCCGGCGTACCACGCCTCCTCCGACACGCGCTGCGAGGCCGGCAGGATGTCGAAGGTCTCGTTGCGTTCGGGGCGCAGGAAGTTCCAGCCGCGCTGCAGGTGGCGGATCAGCGAATGCGCCTTGTACTGGGTGGCGACGCCGAAGCGGCGGATGCCGGAATTCAGCGCGTTGGACAGGGCGAAGTCGATGATGCGCGACTTGCCGCCGAAATAGACGGCGGGCTTGGCACGGCGATCGGTCAGTTCCATCAGACGCGAGCCGCGCCCGCCGGCGAGCACGTAGGCCATGGCATGGCGGGAGAGCGGCTCGCGGTCGGCGGGGGCCTTGGGGTTCGGCTTCTTCTCGTTCATTCCGTCCATCCTCCCCTGGCAGGGTCGTGTCGTCGGGCGTCCCGTCGTCGCGGGGTCAGTCGCCCAGATATTCGAAGATCACGGTGGCCAGCGGCGGCACCAGGATCTCGGCATGGGCCGGCATGCCGTGGCTCTCGCCCTCGCCGACGCGGATCTCGCCGCCGTTGCCGAGGTTCGAGCCGCCGTAGCAGCCGGCGTTGGTGTTGATCGCCTCCCGCCAGCGCCCCTTGCAGGGGAAGCCGAGACGATAGCCGTCGCGCGGCACCGGCGTGAAGTTCGACACCACCACCACCGGCGGGTCGCCCCACTCGCCGAAGCGGGCGAAGGCGAAGATCGACTGGTCGCGATCCTCGACCACGATCCAGCGGAAGCCCTCCTGCTCACAGTCGCGCGCATGCAGCGACGGGCAGGTGCGATAGGCCTTGTTGAGGTCGCGCATGAGCGCCTGGAGCCCGGCATGCTCGGCCTGTTCGGTCAGATGCCAGTCGAGCCCCTTGTCGTGGTTCCATTCGGCCCACTGGCCGAACTCCTGACCCATGAACAGCAGCTTCTTGCCCGGGTGCCCCCACATGAAGCCGTAGTAGGCCCGGAGCGCCGCGAACTTCTGCCAGTGGTCGCCGCTCATCTTGCCGATCAGCGAGCCCTTGCCGTGCACCACCTCGTCGTGGCTGAGCGGCAGGACGAAGTTCTCGGCGAAGGCATAGAGCAGGCCGAAGGTCAGCTGGTCGTGGTGCCAGCGCCGATGGATCGCCTCGCGCGACATGTAGTCGAGCGTGTCGTGCATCCAGCCCATGTTCCACTTGAAGCCGAAACCGAGACCGCCCGTCGAGGTCGGATGCGACACGCCCGGCCAGGCGGTCGATTCCTCGGCCAGAGTGATGGCGCCGCGGCCCTCCGCATAGACCAGCTCGTTGACCTTGCGCAGGAAGGCGACGGCCTCGCGATTGTCGCGCCCGCCGTCCTCGTTGGGCAGCCACTCGCCCTCCTTGCGCGAATAGTCGAGATAGAGCATCGAGGCGACCGCATCCACCCGAAGCCCGTCGATGTGATAGCGCTCGAGCCAGAACAGCGCGTTGGCGCAGAGCATCGACACGACTTCCTGCCGGCCGAAGTCGTAGATCGCGGTGTTCCAGTCGGGATGGAAGCCGCGGCGCGGGTCGGCGTGCTCGTAGAGCGGCCCGCCGTCGAACTCGCGAAGCCCGTGCTCGTCGGTCGGGAAATGCGCCGGCACCCAGTCGAGGATGATGCCGAGCCCGGCCGCGTGCGCCTTGTCGACGAAGCGGGCGAAGCCCTCCGGCTCGCCGAAGCGCCGCGTCGGGGCGAAGAGGCCGATCGGCTGATAGCCCCACGATCCGTCGAACGGATGTTCCGAGATCGGCAGCAGTTCCAGATGGGTGAAGCCGAGGTCGACGGCATAGGGGATCAGGCTCTCGGCGAGCTCGTCCCAGGTGAGATAGCGCCAGCCGTCCACCCGCGCCCACGAGCCCAGATGCACCTCGTAGATCGACATCGGCCGCCGCCGGTCGTCGCCGGCGCGGCGCTCCATCCACTCGTCGTCCGACCAGACGAAATTGTCGGTGCGCGCCACCACCGAGGCGGTCGAGGGCCGCATCTCCGAGCCGAAACCGAGCGGATCGGCCTTGAGCGGCAGGAGCCGGCCGTCGGCCGCGACGATCTCGTACTTGTAGTTGGTGCCGACGCCGACGTCCGGGGCGAAGATCTCCCAGATGCCGCTGTCGATGCGCTTGCGCATCTGATGGCGTCGGCCGTCCCAGGCGTTGAAGTCGCCGACCACCGAGACGCGCGCGGCGTTCGGCGCCCAGACCGCGAAGTTGACGCCGTGGACGCCGCAATGGACGACCACCTGCGCGCCGAGCCGTTCGAAGAGCCGGCGATGCGTCCCCTCGACCAGCAGATAGTCGTCGGTCGAGCCGAGATAGGCCGGGAAGGAATAGGGATCGCGCAGCGTCCACGACGCCGAGGCGTTCGACGCCTTCAGTGCGTAGTCGCGGTCGCCGATCGCCGCACCCGGCACCAATCCCTCGAAGAAGCCGGTGTCATGCCGTCGCGTCAGTCGTGCGAGCACCTTGCCGGAAAGGTCCGTCACGTCGAGGAATTCGGCGTGCGGAACGAAGGCGCGGATCACCCGCCCGTCGGGCGTCTCGTGCGGCCCCAGTACGGCGAAGGGATCGCCGTGGCGCCCTGCGACGATCGCGTCGACGTCCGATTGCCGAGCGGTCCAGTTCGCCCCCGTGGTCAGGTCGCTCATCGCGCCTCCTTTCGGCAGGCTCCGGTCCGTGGGCGGCCGAAACCCTGCCTTGTCCCCGATCGCTCCCGGCCGCGTCTGCCGGCGGCCTTGCGGTGGGCGGGGGCAGCGCCCCCGCCCGTCCGCCTCAGGCATGCGGCGGATTGACGGGAACGTTCCAGATGTCCTCGGCATATTCGGAGATCGTCCGATCCGACGAGAACCACCCCATGTTGGCGGTGTTGAGAGCCGCCGACCGACGCCACGCCGGCTGGTCCCGCCACTTGCGGAACACGGCCCGTTGCGTCGAATAATAGCTCTCGAAGTCCGCCGTCACCAAGAAATAGTCGTGATAGGTCAGAGCGTCGACCAAGGGCTTGTACCGATCGGGTTCGCCCGGAGAGAACACACCCGACCCGATCGACTCCAGTACTTCCGCCAGAATCGGAGACTTGGCGAGCGTCTCTCGTGCGTCGATACCCTGGGCGCGCCGTGCCTCGACTTCTTCCGCCGTCAGGCCGAAGATGAAGATGTTGTCGTCACCGACGCACTGCTTCATCTCGACGTTGGCGCCATCGAGCGTGCCGATGGTCAACGCACCGTTGAGGCCGAACTTCATGTTGCCGGTGCCGGAAGCCTCCATGCCCGCGGTCGAGATCTGTTCCGACAGATCGGCCGCCGGGATGATGCGCTCGGCGAGGCTGACATTGTAGTTCGGCAGGAAGACCACCTTCAACAGGCCGCGCAGCGTCGGGTCGGTGTTGACCACCTTGGCGACGTCGTTGGCGAGCTTGATGATCAGCTTGGCCTGGGCATAGGAGGCCGCCGCCTTGCCGGCGAAGATCTTCACCCGCGGGATCCAGTCGCGCGTCGGCTGGGCGCGCATGGCGTCGTAGACGGCGATGGTCTCGAGGATGTTGAGCAGCTGGCGCTTGTACTCGTGGATGCGCTTGATCTGCACGTCGAAGAGCGCACGCGGATCGACCTTGACCTCGCAGCGGTCGAGGATCAGACGCGCCAGCCGCTCCTTGTTGGCGAACTTGACCGCCGCGAACTTCTCCTGGAAGGCGGCGTCGCCGGCATGGGGCGCGAGATCCGTCAGCTTCGAGGCGTCGTCGAGGAAGGCCGGCCCGATCGTGTCGCCGATCAGCTTCGTCAGCCCCGGGTTCGACTGGTAGAGCCAGCGGCGGAAGGTGATGCCGTTGGTCTTGTTGACGATCCGGTTCGGGTAGGCGTTGTTGAGGTCGCGGAACACCGTGACCTTCATCAGGTCAGAATGCAGCGCCGACACGCCGTTGATCTTGTGGGAGCCGATATAGGCGAGATGGCCCATGCGGACGCGGCGGCTGCCCTGCTCGTCGATGATCGACAGCGCAGAGAGGAGCCCGCCGTCGGAGCTTCTCTTCTTCATCTCGTCGAGATGCAGCGCGTTGATCAGGTAGATGATCTGCATGTGGCGCGGCAAGAGCCGCTCCATCAGGCCGACCGGCCAGGTCTCGAGCGCTTCCGGCAGCAGCGTGTGGTTGGTGTAGGAGAAGGTCGCCTGGGTCATCTCCCAGGCCTTCGCCCACTCCACCTCGTGGATGTCGACCAGAATGCGCATCATCTCGGCGACGGCGATCGACGGATGGGTGTCGTTGAGCTGGATCGCCACCTTCTTGGGCAGCGTCGTGATGTCGGCGTGCTGGTTGAGGTGGCGCCGCATCAGGTCCTGCAGCGAGGCCGAGGCGAAGAAGAACTCCTGCCGCAGCCGCAGTTCCTGACCCGCAGGCGTCGCGTCCGACGGATAGAGCACCTTGGAGATCGCCTCCGCCTTGACGCGGGCGGCCGCAGCACCGACGTGGTCGCCGGCGTTGAAGGCGTCGAGCCGCAGCGGATCGGCGGCCTTGGCCGACCACAGGCGCAGCGTGTTCACGTGCTGGCCGCGCCAGCCGACGATCGGCGTGTCGTAGGCGACCGCGAGCACGGTCTCGGCCGGGCGCCACTCGTGACGCACCGTGCCGTCGCGCTCGGTCATCGCCTCGACCCGACCGCCGAAGCCGATCGGATAGGCGACCTCCGGCCGCGGGAACTCCCACGGATTGCCCCAGGTCAGCCAGTCTTCCGGATATTCGAGCTGCCAGCCGTCCTTGATCCGCTGGCGGAACAGGCCGTTCTCGTAACGGATGCCGTAGCCGTAGGCGGCGATCGACAGGGTGGCGAGGCTCTCCATGAAGCAGGCGGCGAGACGGCCGAGGCCGCCGTTGCCGAGTGCGGCGTCGGGCTCGACCTCCTTCAGCAGGTCGAGATCGACGTCGAGGCCGGCGAGCGCCTCGCGCACCGTGTCGATGACCTGGAGATTGCCCATCGCGTCGAACAGCAGGCGACCGATGAGGAACTCGAGGGAGAGGTAATAGACCCGCTTCTCGTCGTCCTGATAGGTCTGGGTGGTGGAGTGCATCCACTCGCCGACGATCATGTCGCGCACGGCGAGCGTCGTGGCGACGAACCAGTCGTGGGTCGAGGCGGCGATGGCGTTCTTGCCGACCGCGTAGGTGAGTTTCTCCACGATCGCGGCGCGGACGCCTTCGACCGTGACGGGAGTGCCCTTCGTCTCGGTGTTCGAGTTGCCGACCAGTTCGATCATCGCGTCCGCTCCTTCCCGTTCGCCGAGGAGGCACCGGAATCACACGATCGTCTCGTGCGATTCCGGCCAGGTCCCCCGAGGCATCGATGCCACGTTTCCGATGACGAAAGCAATTACGATGCCTACGGGTTCTTGCGGGTAGCGACCTTCGGTCCGCGCTCTCAGCTCCAGGCGTCGGCCTGCACCAGGCTCTCGACCTTCCAGGCCTCGCGGGCCCGCTGCGCCGCCATCCAGTTCGGCATGAAGGTGAAGGCCTCGTCGAGAATGTGCGGCGTATGGCGGCCGGGCGAGTAGTGCAGCGCCCGGTCGACGTATTCCTCGAGCGCCGGCTTGAAGGTCGGATGGGCGCAGTTGGCGATCACGGTCTTGGCGCGCGCCTTCGGCGAGAGGCCGCGCAGGTCGGCGAGGCCCTGTTCGGTGACGATCACCTGGACGTCGTGCTCGGTGTGGTCGACGTGGGAGACCATCGGCACGATGCAGGAGATCGCCCCACCCTTCGCCACCGAAGGCGTCATGAAGAACGAAATATAGGCATTGCGCGCGAAGTCGCCCGAGCCGCCGATGCCGTTCATGATCGACGTACCCATGATGTGGGTCGAGTTGACGTTGCCGTAGATGTCGGCCTCGATCATGCCGTTCATGGCGATGATGCCGAGGCGACGGATGACCTCCGGATGGTTGGAGATCTCCTGCGGGCGCAACACGATCCGCTCGCGGTAGAAGTCGATGTTGTCGAGGAACTCCCTGGTCGCCTCCTCCGACAGCGACAGGGCCGTCGCCGAGGCATGCGTCAGCTTGCCCGACCGGATCAGGTTCAGCATGCCGTCCTGGAGCACTTCGGTGTAGGCGGTCAGATCCTCGAAATGGCCGTGCTCGAGATCGGCCATCACCGCGTTGGCGACGTTGCCGACGCCCGACTGCAACGGCAGGAGATTGGCCGGCAGGCGCCCCATCTTCACCTCGTGGTCGAGGAAGTCGATGATGTGATGGGCGATCTTCTTCGACGTCGCGTCGGGGGCGGTGAAGGCGGTGTTGCGATCGTGGGCGTCGGTCTCGACGATCGCCACGATCTTTTCGGGATCGACGCGGAAGAACGGCTGACCGATGCGGTCGTGCGCCGCCACCATCGGGATCGGCTTCCTGTGCGGCGGCCGATCGGTGCCGTAGTAGATGTCGTGCATGCCGGCGAGCGCCAGGCTCTGCCAGGAGTTCACCTCGAGGATGATCTTGTCGGCGCAGTCGAGCCAGGTCTTGTTGTTGCCGATCGACGACGATGGGATCAGCAGCCCGTCCTCGGTGATGCCGGCGACCTCGACCACCGCGACGTCGAGCTTGCCAAGGAAGCCGAACCACACCGTCTGGGCGACGTGCGAGAGGTGGATGTCGATGTACTCCATCTCACCGGCGTTGATGCGCTTGCGGCAGATCGGATCCGACTGATAGGGCAGCCGCATCTCGATGCCGTCGACCTTGGCGAGCGCGCCGTCGAGTTCCGGCGCCGTCGAGGCACCCGTCCACACCTTGACCTTGAAGGGCCGACCCTGCGCGTGCTCCGCGTCGATCCGCTTGGCCAGTTCGATCGGCACCGCCTTCGGATAGCCCGCGCCGGTGAAACCGCTCATGCCGACGGTCGCACCGTCCGGGATCAGGGCAGCGGCCTGGGCCGCCGTCATGACCTTGGAGAAGAGACGGGGATCGAGAATCCGGGAAGGCTTGGTCGCAACGTTCATCTCGGGGAGGCCCTTTGGCACCGTCGCCAGTCTTCGGCGACGAACCGCCTTCTCCGGCGAACCGACGGCAATCGGTCGGCCGGTCACGGCGATCCATGGTTCGGCAGGTTCATCTCGGACGGATCGCCCCGATCCGCCCGGAACATGCTCGCGACCGAAGCCCCGCGCCCTCTCTCGCCCTTGCCCTGCGACGAACGAGCCGCGTCTTTCGATCTCGTCGATTGAAATAACGAGCAAGAGCCCCGGCTCGAACCCATACGAAAGCATTTGAAAGCAGTGCAGCATGGATCGCGACGACAGATGCGCCGCAGGGCCGATTCGGCGTTTTCAATGCCTTGCGATCGATTGCTCACAAAATTCGGAGTATGTTACCGAATATTCGCATTCGCGCATTGCTGCACCGCACATGTATGCGAAAATCGCATGTCTCGCGCACAGAGCCCCGCGTCTGCGACCTTCGGACGAGACGGCGGGCGATCCGACCGTTTTCGGCCGGAAATCGGCGGTCTGCGAGGCGGTTTGCCGGCCGCTTTCCTTGACAGTCGTGTGAAACGCCCCTTATCTCGCCCGGTCGACGGTCCCGCGGGCACTCCCGCGGGCGAAGAGGGAATGCGGTCGAGCCTCTCGCACCCGAGAAGCTCCAAGCCGCGGCTGCCCCCGCAACTGTGAGCGGAGAGTGCCGACGCCGAATGCCACTGGGTTTCCCCGGGAAGGCGGCGCCGACGCGATCGATCCGCGAGCCAGGAGACCTGCCGTCGCGCCCGAAATCCCCGACCGCCGGAGGGGCGGAGAAGGAGAGCATGCCGTGACGACACCCGTATCCCGTCCCGAAACCACCCGTCCGACGACGGTGCTGGTCTGCGTCAACTGCCGCCGCGAGGGTGACGCCGAGGACGCCCCGCGCGCCGGCCGCCGCCTGCACGACGCCCTCGCCGCCCGCGCCGAGACACAGGACGACATCCGCGTCGTCGGCGTCGAGTGCCTGTCGGTGTGCAAGCGCCCGGTCACCATAGGCTTCGCCGACGAAGCCAAGTGGACCTATCTCTACGGCGAGTTCGACGAGACCGCCGCCGACGAGATCGTCGCCACCGCCCGCCTCTACGGCGAGACCGACGACGGTCTGATCGCCTGGAAGAGCCGCCCGGTCGCCTTCCGCCGCGGCGTCGTCGGCCGCATCCCGCCCTTCGCGGTCGCCACCGCCGATCCGGAGGGCCGCCCGTGACCGCCTTCGCCAAGATCCCCGTCACCATCGTCACCGGCTTCCTCGGCGCCGGCAAGACGACGCTGGTCCGCCACCTGATCGAGAACGCCCGCGGCCGCCGCATCGCCATTCTCGTCAACGAGTTCGGCGACGTCGGCGTCGACGGCACGCTGCTCTCCGACTGCGGCGACGACAGCTGCCGCCCCGCCGCCGTGGTGGAACTGACCAACGGCTGCCTCTGCTGCACCGTCGCCGACGACTTCATGCCGGCGATCGAGAGCCTGTTGGCGCTGCCGAACCGGCCCGAGCACATCGTGGTCGAGACCTCGGGCCTCGCCCTGCCCAAGCCACTGGTGAAGGCCTTCGACTGGCCGGAGATCCGGGCGAAGCTCACCGTCGACGGCGTCGTCGCCGTGGTCGATGCCGCCGCCGTCGCCGACGGCCGCTTCGCCGACGATCCCGAGGCGCTGGCCGCAGAGCGCGCCGCCGACGCCGCGATCGATCACGACAATCCGCTGGAAGAGGTCTACGAGGACCAGCTTCTCGCCGCCGATCTCGTCGTGCTCAACAAGGCCGATCTCCTCGGCGATGCCGACCTCGCGGCGATCGAAGCCGAGATCCGCGCTGCGGTGCCCCGTGCGGTGAAGGTGGTGCGCGCGACCGAAGGCCGGGTCGACCCGACCGTCGCCCTCGGCCTCTTCGCCGCCGCGGAAGACGACTTGGCCGCCCGCCCCTCGCACCACGAGGCCGAGGGCGAGGATCACGACCACGACGACTTCGAGACCATCGTCGTGGATGTCGCCGCCACGCCCGACGCCGAGAGCCTCGTCGCACGACTGAAGACCGTCGCCGAGGCGCATGACGTCTTGCGCATCAAGGGCTTCGTCGAGGTGACCGGCAAGCCGATGCGGCTTCTGGTGCAGGGCGTCGGCGCCCGCTTCCGTCATGCCTTCGACCGCCCGTGGCGGCGCGACGAGACGCGCGCCGGCCGTCTCGTGGTGATCGCCGAGAAGGGCCTCGACGCCGCCGCCGTCCGCGCCGCACTCGCGTCCTGAGGAGGGCTCCATGCATCTCGTCGCCGATCAGGTGCGATCGCTCGACGAGACCGCGCGCGCCGTCGACCTCGCCCAGACGCCGGGCGAGGTCGCCTTCCTCTCCTTCTCCGACAGCGACCTCGGACTGGTCGCGAGCCTCGCCGAGGAACGCGGTGACGCACTGCCGTCGCTGCGCCTCGCCTCGCTCGCCGACCTGCGCCATCCCTATTCGATCGACCTGTGGTTGGAGCAGGTCGGACGCCACGCGAAATTCGTCCTCGTCCGCCTCCTCGGCGGCATGGACTGGTGGCGCTACGGCGTCGACGAACTCTCCGTCGCCGCCCGCAATCGCGGCATCGCCCTGGCGATCGTCCCCGGCGAGGCCCGCGCCGACGACCGCCTCGACGCCGCCTCGACCATCCCCGTCGACGACCTCCGCCGCCTCTGGGCGTGGTTCCAGGAAGGCGGCCCCGACAATGTCGGCTCGGCGCTCTCGTGGATCGCCGCCCGTCTCGGTCGCCCCGCGACCTGGGACGAGCCCCGGCCGCTCCCCGCCCACGGCGAGTTCGCCGCCGCCCGGCGCGAGGGACCCGGCCCGCTGGCGCTGATCACGCTCTACCGCTCGATCTGGGCCGCCGCCGACACCGCGCCGATCACCGCTCTCGCCGATGCGCTCGCCGCCCGCGGCCTCTCGGTCAGGGCGGAATGGGCGACGAGCCTCAAGGACGGCCGCGTCGTCGAAGGGCTCTCGCGCCTGATCGAGACGGTGAAGCCTTCGATCGTCGTCAACACCACCGCCTTCTCCGCCCGGCTCGACGACGGCACCTCGGTGCTCGACCGCGCCGGCGTGCCCGTGCTGCAGGCGGTGCTGGCGACCTCCGATCGCGAGGCATGGCGCGCGTCCAGCCGTGGCCTCGGCGCCTCCGATCTCGCGATGAACGTGGTGCTGCCCGAGGTCGACGGCCGCATCGCCACGCGCGCGATCTCCTTCAAGGGCCGCGACGAACGGTCGGCGACGCTGGAACACGCCCCCGCCCGCCACGTCCCCGACGACACCGGCATCGCGGCGGTCGCCGATCTCGCCGCCGCCTGGGTGCATCTGGCGGAAACGCCGCGCGCGGCGCGCCGGCTGGCGATGATCGTCTCCAACTATCCGGCCAAGGGCGGCCACACGGCCTATGCCGTCGGCCTCGACACGCCGGCATCGATCGTCGCCATCGCCGAGGATCTGGCGACGGCGGGTTATGCGGTGACCCCACCGCCCGAGGCGAACGAGATCATGGCGATGCTCGAAGGGCGGACGGGGCACGGCGCCGCCACGGCCCTCCCTTCTCCCCTTGCGGGAGAAGGTGGCGCGCAGCGCCGGATGAGGGGTGTCCCCCTCTCCGCGGCGCCCGCGCCCGAGGCTGCCTCTGCGCCCCCTCATCCGCCCTTCGGGCACCTTCTCCCGCAAGGGGAGAAGGGGGAGATCGCCGCTCGGCCCCACGACACGACATCCACCCTCCCGCTCGCGACCTACGAAACCCTCTTCGCGGCTCTCCCCGAGACGTTTCGGGCCTCCGTCCTCGCCGCCTGGGGGCCGCCCACCGAGGACCCGGCGCTCGTCGACGGCGCCTTCCCCTTCGCGACGCTGGCGCTCGGCAACCTCCTCGTCGCGGTGCAGCCCGATCGCGGCCTCGCCGCCGATCGCAAGGACGCCTATCACGACGCCTCGCGCCCGCCGCGCCATGCCTATGTCGCCTTCTACCTGTGGCTCCGGGCGAGCGCGCGCATCGACGCGATGATCCACCTCGGCACCCACGGCACGCTCGAATGGCTGCCCGGCAAGGCCGCCGCCCCCGCCGCCGACTGCGCCCCGACGCTCCTTCTGGGCGCGACGCCGATCGTCTACCCCTTCGTCGTCAACAACCCCGGCGAGGCGGCACAGGCGAAGCGCCGGCTCTCGGCGATCGCGCTGGGCCACATGACGCCGCCGCTGACCAAGGCCGGCAGCCACGGCGCCGCCGCCGAGATCGAGGCGCTGCTCGACGAGTTCTCCCAGGCCCAGACGCTCGACGCCCGCCGCGCCCGCATGCTCGCCGAGACCATCCTCGAACGCGCCCGCGAGACCGGCCTCGACGCCGAGAGCGGCATCGCCCCCGAGATGGACGCGGCCGAGGCGCTGACCCGGCTCGATGCCTGGCTCTGCGATCTCAAGGACGCCCGCATCTCCGACGGGCTCCACGTCTTCGCCCGAGCGACCTCCCCGGCCCTGCGCGAGACCGCCGCCGCGACGCTGGCGGAAGACGCCGACGCGACCGCCCGCGCCTCCCTCGAGGGTGCACTCGAAGCCTGCGCCGCGGCCGAGCGCGACGGGCTGATCGCCGCCCTCGACGGACGCTTCGTCATGCCGGGACCGGCCGGCGCCCCCTCGCGCGGCCGTCTCGACGTGCTGCCGACGGGGCGCAATCTCTACGCCGTCGACCCGCGCGCCGTGCCGACCCGCACCGCCTGGGAGATCGGCCGCCGCACGGCGGAAGAGGTCGTCACCCGCCATGCGCAGGACCACGGCGACTGGCCGCGCGCCGTGGTGCTCGATCTCTGGGGCTCGGCCACCATGCGCACCGGCGGCGACGACCTGGCGCAAGCCTTCGCCCTGATGGGCTGCCGCCCGACCTGGGACCCGGCGACCGCCCGCGTCACCGGCTTCGAGATCCTGGTGCCGGCGAAGCTCGGCCGCCCGCGCGTCGACGTCACGCTGCGCATCTCCGGCCTCTTCCGCGACGTGTTCGAGCGCCAGATCGCCCTCTTCGACGCGGCCGTCCGCGCCGTCGCCGCCCTCGACGAGGACGACGAGGACAATCCCCTCGCCGCCGCCCGCCGTGTGGCCGAGGACGACACCGCCCTCTTCCGCGTCTTCGGCGCGGCGCCCGGCGCCTATGGCGTCGGTATCGCCACCACCGTCGCGACCGGTGGATGGGCGACCCGCGCCGACCTCGCCGAGGCCTATGTCGCGGCCTCCTCCCACGCCTTCGGCCGCAACGCCGACGGCATCGCGGCGCGCGAGGCCTTCGTCGACCGGCTCGCTTCGGTCGATGCCTTCGTCCATTCGCAGGACAGCGCCGAACAGGACGTGCTCGACGCCGACGCCTATGCCGAACACGAGGGCGGTTTCGCCGCCGCGGCGGAGGCCGCCGGCAATCGCCCGGCGCTTTGGCACGTCGACACGACGCGGCCCGATCGGACGCGCGTCCGCACGCTCTCGGAAGAGATCGCCCGCGTGGTGCGCGCCCGCGCGACCAATCCGCGCTGGATCGCCGGCCAGATGCGCCATGGCCACCGCGGCGCGGCGGAAATCGCCGAGACGGTCGGCAATCTCCTCGCCTTCGCCGCGACCACCGACACGGTGGCGCCGAGGGCCTTCGATCTGCTATTCGACGCGACGCTCGGCGACGAGCGGGTCCATGCCTTCATGAAGGAGATGAACCCGCGCGCCGCCACCGCCGCCGCCCGCGCCTTCGACGAGGCCCTCCGTCGGGGACTGTGGGCGAGCCGGCGCAATTCCGTCGCTGGACGAATAGCGGAAATCCTGGAGGCCGAACGATGAGCGGAAGTGAGAAGCCCGACCCGAAGCTGGTGAAGGGCTGGTGCCCCGGCGCGCTGCGCCCGATGGAATCCGCCGACGGCTTCCTGGTGCGCGTCCGCCTCACGGCCGGCATCCTGACCGCCGACATGGCCGGCGAGATCGCCGATTGCGCCCGTCGCTTCGGCAACGGGCTGATCGACTATTCCCAGCGCGGCAATCTCCAGCTGCGCGGCGTCGAGGTCGACGAACTCGCGCCTCTCCAGGCCCACCTCGCCACCCTCGGCGTGCTCGACGGCGACGCCGAGGCGGAAGCCGTGCGCAACATCGTGCCCTCGCCGCTCTCCGGCCTCGACCCCTCCGCCGCGATCGACGGCCGCGCGCTGTGCGCCGCCCTCGAACAGACGCTGACCGCGGATCGCTCGGTCCATGCCCTGCCCGGCAAGTTCGGCTTCGTCGTCGACGAGGGCGGCCGCATCGCGCTCGACGACGTCGCCGTCGACGTCAAGTTCACCGGTATCCGCATGGGCGAAGGCCCGCGCGTCGTCGTCTCGGTGGCGACCGGCCTCGCCAAGTACCAGCCGATCGCCGTCGTCGCGGTCGAGGATGCCCCCGTCCGCGCCGTGGCGCTCGCCCGTGCCGTCATCCGCCTGCGCGCCTCGATCCCCGATGCGCCGCGTCGCATGCACGAGGTCGTCGCCCGCGTCGGCCTCGCCGCCCTCTTCCGCGCGGCCGGCTTCGGCGAGACCATGGCGGCGGTCACCACCCTGCCGCGCGCCTTCGGCGCCGAGGCGGTGATCGGCGACCACACCGCCGGCCCTGGCGCCTTCATCGGCGTCGGCGCCCCCTTCGGCCGGCTGACCGCCGACCAGATGGCGCTGCTCGGCGAACTCGCCGGCGAACGCGGCATGGGCGAACTGCGCCTCACCCCGTGGCGGGTGATGCTGATCCCCGGCATCAAACCGGAGAAGCTCGGCCGCATCCGCCCGTGGATCGCCGCCGGCAAGTTCGTCTTCTCGCCCGACGATCCGCGCCTCGCCGTCGTCTCCTGTGCCGGCGCCAGCGGCTGCCGCTCGGGCTCGGTCGAGGCCCGTCTCGACGGCGCGGAACTCGCCCCCCTCGCCCGCCGCTTCGCCCGCACCGGCCTGACGCTCCACGTCTCCGGCTGCGAGAAGGGCTGCGCCCACCCCGGCCCGGCTCCGCTGACGCTGACCGGCCGCGACGGTCGTTACGATCTGGTGCGCGACGGCCGCGCCTGGGACGCGCCCTGGCTCTCCGGCCTGACGCTCGCCGAAGCCGCCTCCGCCATCTCCGACCTCGCGCCCCTCTGAGGAACCCGCTTTGCCCTCGAAACGATCCGACGGACCGGCCACCCGCGAGAGCTACGTCAAGGACGGCGCGGCGATCTACGAGCGCTCCTTCCGCATCATCCGCGCCGAGGCCGACCTCGCCCGCTTCCGTGATCCGGTCGAGGAACGCACCGTCGTCCGCGTCATCCACGCCTGCGGCATGGTCGAGGTCGCCGCCGACGTCGCCTTCGCCCCCGGTGCCGCCGCCGCGGCGGAAGCGGCCTTGAAGGCCGGGGCGCCGATCCTCTGCGATGCCGAGATGGTGGCGCGCGGCATCACCCGCTCGCGGCTTCCCGCCGACAACGCCGTGATCTGCACGCTGAACGACCCGCGCGTGCCGGATCTCGCGAAAGCCATGGGCACCACCCGGTCAGCCGCGGCGATGGAACTGTGGCGCGAGCATTTGGCCGGATCGATCGTCGCCATCGGCAACGCCCCGACCTCGCTGTTCCGCCTTCTCGAGATGTTCGACGAGGGCGCGCCCCTGCCGGCGGCGATCGTCGGCATGCCGGTCGGCTTCGTCGGCGCCGCCGAGAGCAAGGAAGCGCTGATCGAGGACGGCCGCGCCCCCTGGATCGTCGTGCGCGGCCGCAAGGGCGGCTCCGCCATGACCGCCGCCGCCGTCAACGCGCTCGCCAGCGCCAAGGAGTGATCATGACCCAGAAGGGCACCTTCCACGGCGTCGGCCTCGGGCCGGGCGATCCCGATCTCCTCACCGTCCAGGCGGTGAAGCTGGTCGAGAGCGCCGGCCTCGTCACCTACTTCGCCAAGAAGGGAAAGCGCGGCAACGCCCGCACCATCGTCGACAAGTGGATGCCGAAGGGCAAGCCGGAGCTGCCGCTCTGGTACCCGATGACGACCGAATGCCACTTCGGCGACACCGCCTACGTCGACGCGCTGCGCGAGTTCTACGAGCGTTCGGTCGAGGCGATCGCCGACGTGCTCGACATGGGCAAGGATGTCGTCCTCGTCTGCGAGGGCGACCCGATGTTCTACGGCTCCTTCATGCACCTCTACGTGCGCCTGAAGGACCGTTATCCGACGAAGATAACCCCCGGCGTCACCGGCATGGCCGGCTGCTGGGCCGCAGCCGGTCTGCCGATGACCTGGGGCGACGACAAGCTCTCGGTGATCGCCGGCACCATGCACGAGGAGGACCTCGTGCGTGCCCTCGAGGGCACGGACGCCGCCGTGATCATGAAGCTCGGCACCAACTTCCCGAAGGTCCGCCGCGCCATCGCCCGCGCCGGGCTGCTGGAGCGCGCCACCTATGTCGAGCGCGGCACCATGGCGGGCGAACTCGTCCTGCCGCTCGCCGACAAGGCGGACGATTCGGCGCCCTATTTCTCGCTGATCCTGATCCCGGGCGAGGGTCGCCGGCCATGAGTGCGACGTCCGCCGGCTGGCTGCGCGTCGTCGGCACCGGCCCAGGCCCGGCGCATTGGATGACGCCCGAGACCGCCGCCATCCTCGCGGCGGCGACCGATCTCGTCGGCTACGCCCCTTACGTCGCCCGCTGCCCCGAACGCCCCGGCCAGACCCGCCACGGCTCCGACAACCGCGTCGAACTCGACCGCGCAGCCCATGCGCTCGAACTCGCCGCCGCCGGCGCCCGCGTCGCCGTCGTCTCCGGCGGCGATCCCGGTGTCTTCGCCATGGCCGCCGCGGTGATGGAAGCGATCGAGCGCGGGCCGGCCGCATGGCGCGCCCTCGATCTGACGGTCCATCCCGGCGTCTCGGCGATGCAGGCGGCCTCCGCCCGTCTCGGCGCGCCTCTGGGGGCGGATTTCTGCGCCATCAACCTGTCGGACAATCTGAAGCCCTGGAGCGTGGTGGAGAAGCGCCTCGCCGCCGCCGCCGACGCCGGCTTCGTGATCGCGCTCTACAACCCCGCCTCGAAGGCCCGCCCACGCCAGATCTTCGACGCCTTCGCCGTGTTGCGGGCCGTCGCCCGCCCCGAGACGGTGGTGGTGCTCGCCCGCGCCATCGGCCGCCCCGACGAACGCGTGACCATCGCGACGCTGGCGGACGTCGATCTCGGCCTCGTCGACATGGCGACCTGCGTCATCGTCGGCAATCCGGACACGCGCCTCGTCGGTCGTGGGCCGGGCCGCGAACCCTGGGTGCATTCGCCCCGCTCGGTCGAAGGATGAGCGCGATGGCGGGCGCGACCGATCGCAAGCCCCCCCTCTTCGGCTTCACCCTGAGGTGCCCGACCGAAGGGCGGGCCTCGAAGGGCGAAGCCGGCGACGGGCGGCGCGGCGATCACCGGCCACGCCCTGCCCATCGCCCCTTCGCCCTTCGAGGCTCGCTGACGCTCGCACCTCAGGATGAAGGGGCTCCGCTCGACGCCATCGGTGTCTCCAAGCCCGGTCTTGACCCCTCACCCGCCCCGCACGCGCTCAAGGAAGGCGAAGACCCCCGCCACGTCGTGGACCTGCGGCACATCCGGCCGCGTCGGCGGTTGCTGGATCACCACCGGCAGGCCGAGTTCCCGTGCCGCGACGATCTTCGGATAGGTCGCCGCTCCGCCGGAGTTCTTGGTCACCACCACCTCGATCCCCTCGCGCACCATCAGATCGCGCTCGGCGGCGAGGTCGAAGGGTCCGCGATCGTAGAGCATGACGTGGTCGGGCAGCCGCGCCAGAACCTCCGCTTCCGGCGGATCGATGGTGCGGATCACGTAGTGGTGCTGCGGCGCCACCGCGAAGCTCGCGAGCCCCAGCCGGCCGGTCGTCAGCAGCACCCGCTTCGGCGCCTCGCCGATGGCGAGCGCCGCCTCCTCCAGCGTCGCGACCTCGCGCCAGTCGTCGCCCGCCTCGCGGGCCCAGGCGGGCCGGACCAGCGCGACGATCGGCGTGCCGGTCGCCCGCGCGGCCTCGGCGGCGTTGCGGCTGATCTGCGCGGCGAAGGGATGGGTGGCGTCGACCAGCGCCGCGATGCCATGATCGCGCAGGTAGGCCGCCAGCCCCTCGGCGCCGCCGAAACCGCCGACGCGGGTCGGGATCGGCTGGGCCGCCGGCGCTTCCGTTCGCCCGGCGAGCGACAGCGTCGCGGCAATGTCGGGGCGGTCGGCCAGCGCCTTCGCCAGACGGCTCGCCTCGGTGGTGCCGCCGAGAACCAGAATGCGCATCGGACCCTCCGGGAGCCTTCACGATGATCGATCAGACCGTGACCACCCCCTGGCTGGCGATCATCGGCCTCGGCGAGGACGGGCTCGACGGCCTGACGCCCGCCGCGCGTCGGCTCCTCTTTTCGGCCGAACTCGTCGTCGGCGGCAAGCGCCATCTGGCGCTCGTCGGCGACACACCGGCGGAAAAGCTCGCCTGGCCGTCGCCGCTCACCGACGCCTTCCCGTCGATCCTCGCCCGCCGCGGCCACCCCGTCGCCGTGCTCGCCTCCGGCGACCCCTTCTCCTACGGCGTCGGCTCGCTTCTCGCCCGCCACGTGCCGCCGAACGAATACGTGACGCTGCCGGCGCCCTCGGCCTTCTCCATGGCCGCCGCCCGCGTCGGCTGGGCGGTGCAGGACTGCGCCCTCATCACGCTGCACGGCCGCGCGTTCGAGAAGATCGTGCCGCATCTCCAGCCCGGCCGGCGTATCCTCGTCCTCTCATGGGACGGCACGACGCCCGCCCGCCTCGCCGAACACCTCGTCGCCAACGGCATGGGCCGCTCGAAGCTGATCGTGCTGGAAGCCATGGGCGGCGCGCGCGAACGGGTCAATGCTTCGCTGGCGAAGGACTTCGTTCGCTCCGACCTCGATCCCCTGAACACCGTGGCGATCGAGGTGGTGGCGGATGCGAACGCCCGCATCCTGCCGCTCGCCGCCGGCATTCCCGACAGTTTCTTCGAGAACGACGGCCAGATCACCAAGCGCGAGATCCGCGCCACGACGCTGTCGAAACTGGCGCCGCGCCACGGCGAACTGCTGTGGGACATCGGGGCCGGTACCGGCTCGATCTCGATCGAATGGATGCTCGCCTCGCCCGGCAATCGCGCCATCGCCATCGAGCCCCGACCAGACCGCCTCGCCCGCGTCGCCCGCAACGCCGCGCTCTTCGGCGTGCCGGATCTGGTGACGATCGAAGGCAGCGCGCCCGAGGCGCTCGAGGGCCTGCCGACGCCCAACGCGATCTTCCTCGGCGGCGGCGGTGTCGATGCCGACCTCGTGGCGCACCTCGCCGCCCGCCTCGCCCCCGGCGGCCGCCTCGTCGCCAATGCGGTGACGATCGAGACCCAGGCCGACGTCATCGCCCGCTTCACCGCGATGGGCGGCGATCTCGTCCAGATCTCGGTGGCCCGCGCCAGCCCCGTCGGCCGCTTCCACGGTTTCCGCCCGGCGATGCCGATCCTACAGTGGGTTTGGGAGAAGCCGGCCGGCGATCCTGTGGAAAACCCTGTGGATGACCTGTCGACGAACGGTGGAAGACCCGCCTCGCAGATGGTGCAAGACCATGGGGACGACCTGGGGGAAAACGGTTCATGACCTCGCGTTTCCTCGCCGTCGGCATCGGCTGCCGCGCCGGCGTAGCCACCGAAGCGATCGTCGATCTGATCGAGGAGGCCCTCGCCCAGACCGGCGAGGAGGCCCTCCCCGTCGCCCTCTTCACGGTGGCCGACAAACAGTCGGAAACCGGCATCGCGCAGGCCGCGGCGCTGCTCGGCTTCCCGCTGGTTCATCTGCCACGCCTGGCTCTCGAATCGGTCGCCGACCGGGTGACGATCCGCTCGGAGAAGGTGATCGAACTCTTCGGCGTCCCCTCGATCGCCGAAGGCTCGGCGCTCGCCGGCGCCGGGGCGAACGGCCGCCTCCTCGTCCCCCGCAAGGCGGCCCGCGGCGCAACCGTGGCCGTCGCGATCTCCGGCGAGGGAGGCGGCACGCCGTGATCACCGCCCTTCCGCAGCGCCCCTTCATGCCGAGGCCCAATCCATGACCGTCCATTTCATCGGCGCCGGCCCCGGCGCGGCGGACCTGATCACCGTGCGCGGGCGCGACCTCATCGCAGCCTGCCCCGTGGTGCTGTGGGCCGGCTCGATCGTGTCGAAGGACCTCCTCGTCCACTGCCGCCCCGACGCACGCATCGTCGACACCGCGCCGCTGTCGCTCGACGAGATCGAGGCCGAATTCGTCCGCGCCCAAGCGGCGAACGAAGACGTCGCCCGGCTTCATTCCGGCGATCTGTCGGTGTGGTCGGCGATGGGCGAGCAGATCCGCCGGCTCGAGCGCCACGGCATTCCGTACACGGTGACGCCGGGCGTGCCCTCCTTCGCGGCCGCCGCGAGTGTGCTGCGCCAGGAGCTGACGCTGCCTGAAGTGACCCAGTCCGTGGTGCTGACCCGCACTTCGGGCCGTGCCTCGGCCATGCCCGAGAGCGAGACCATCGCCGCCTTCGCCGCGACGCGGGCGACGCTCGCCGTGCATCTCTCGATCCACGTGCTGGAGAAGGTCGTCGCGGAGGCGACCCCGTTCTACGGCGCCGATTGCCCGGTCGCGGTGGTCTTCCGCGCCACCTGGCCGGACGAACGGGTGGTGCGGGGGACGCTGTCGTCGATCGTCGCGCAGCTCGCCGCCGAGCCGATGGAACGCACCGCGCTGATCCTGATCGGCCCGGCGCTGGCGGCGCGCGACTTCCGCGAATCCTCCCTCTACGACGCCGCCTATCAACGCCGGTTCCGGGGAAGAGACGGAAGGCCGGAGTGAGTCACCGCCGCCACTTCGCCGGATCATCGCCCGTTCGGTTCGGAGCCGACCAGCCCGATGCGGCGAGGTCTACCCCTCCCCTCAGGGGAGGGGCAGGGGTGGGGTGAACGGCCGATGCGGCAGAGCAAGCCGTCGGCGGTTGTCCGACCGATCACGCGCTCGTCGGAAGCCGAAGCGCCGAACCCCACCCGCCTCGCGATGCTCGGCACCCTCCCCTGATGGGAGGGTGGAACGGCGGCGCCGCCTCGGGTTCCATCGGGCGCAGCAGGAGGGACAGGGCCTGAATCTTCCGGCCAGCCCCTTCCCGCTCACGCCACCCGAAACCCGCTCGACGCCACCAGCCCGCCCTGACGGTCGAAGATCGCGACCTCGAGCGCGATGCCACTTCCCACGATCATCGCCGCCGCCGTCCGCCAGCCGGCCGCCGCGATCGGCGTGCCGAGGTCGAAGCCGGTCGCCCGCGCGATCTCCAGCACCTCCAGCGCGGAATTCGCCGCCCCCACCCGCGCGACGACCTCGGCGCTCGCCCCGGCGCTTGCGGCGACCTCGGCGAGGAAGGCGTGGTCGACCGAACCGCGCTTGGAATGGAGATCGGTCAACCCTTGCGCCAGTTTCACCGACTTGGCGAAGCCGCAGGCGATGGTGACGCGGGCGACCGGGTGCGTCTTCAGATACTTCAGCATACCGCCGACGAAGTCGCCCATCTCGATCAGCGCCTGCTCGGAAAGCCCGTGGAGGCCCGCGACGGCCTTCTCCGAGGTGTTGCCGGTCGATCCGGCGACGTGATCGAGGCCGCAGGCGCGCGCCACGTCGATGCCGCGATGGATCGAGTGGATCCAGGCGGCGCAGGAAAACGGCACGACGATGCCCGTCGTCCCGAGGATCGACAGGCCGCCGAGGATGCCGAGGCGCGGGTTGAGCGTCTTCAGCGCCAGCTTCTCACCGTGCCTCACGCCGATCTCGACGACGAAGTCGCAAGGCGCGCCCGCCGCTTCGGCGACGCGGGCGAGCGCCTCGCTCATCATCCGCCGCGGCACCGGGTTGATCGCCGGCTCGCCGACGGGCACGGGAAGCCCCGGCCGCGTCACCGTGCCGACGCCTTCTCCTGCACGGAAAACGATGCCCGTGCCCGGCGCGCCGCGCGCCACGCGGGCGATCACCAGCGCGCCGTGGGTGACGTCGGGATCGTCGCCGGCGTCCTTGACGACGCCGGCCTCGGCGACATCTCCGTCCAGCCGGGCCGTGGCGAGCGAAAACGCCGGCTCCTGCCCGCGCGGCAGCCGCACCACGACCGGATCGGGGAAGGCGCCGCCGAGAAGAGCGCTCGCCGCGGCTGTCGCCGCCGCCGTGGCGCAGGTGCCCGTCGTCCATCCCCGACGCAGGTCGGGCGAATGTTCGTTTTTCGGTGAAGCGGCGTCGTCATTCATGGCGAGAGTTGGTATCTCATGAGCATCCGCCGCGATCCATCGCTATTCGCGGCCCGACGAGACATGGAACACGCGACGATGCCTCAGGTCGATCTCGGCCCCCTCGCCCGCCACATGCCGGACTTCGCGCCCGGCTCCGTCTGGCTCGTCGGCGCCGGCCCCGGCGATCCCGGGCTGCTGACCGCCCGCGCCATCCACGCGCTGGCGACCGCCGACGTCATCGTCTACGACGCCCTCGTCGCCCCCGAGATCCTCGATCTCGCCCACCCCGGCGCGACGCGCGAATTCGCCGGAAAGCGCGGCGGCAAGCCGTCGGCCAAGCAGGGCGACATCACCGAGCGGCTGATCGAACTCGCCCGCGACGGCAACCGCGTGCTGCGGCTGAAGGGCGGCGATCCCTTCGTCTTCGGCCGCGGCGGCGAGGAGGCACGCGCGCTTCACGCCGCCGGCGTCCCCTTCCATGTCGTCCCCGGCATCACCTCCGGTCTCGGCGGCCTGACGGCGGCCGGCATCCCGGCGACGACGCGCGACACCAACCAGGCGATCGTGCTGATGACCGGGCACTATGCCGTGCAGGGCCCCGAGGCGATCGATTGGGCCGCCTTCGTGCGCACCGGCGTGCCGCTGGTGCTCTACATGGCGATGAACAATCTGCCGGCGATCGTCGGCGAACTCGCCAAGGCCGGCATGGCCGCCGACACGCCCGTCGCCTTCGTCAACAAGGCGACGACGCCGGAGCAGCGCGTCCTGGTGACGACGCTCGGCCGCTGTCTCGACGACGTCGCCGCGGCGAAGATCGAGGCGCCGACCATCACCGTGCTCGGCTCGATCGTGCCGCTGCGCGCCATCCTCGGCTACGGTGACGGCCGGCTCGAGGCGCCGCAATGACGGCGCCCGCCCGCCCGCGCGGCCTGATGGTGGCGGCGCTGCGCTCCGGCTCGGGCAAGACCACGGTGACGCTCGGCCTGCTGCGGGCGCTCGCCCGCCGCGGCCTCGCGGTCTCGGGTGCGAAGTGCGGGCCGGACTACATCGACCCCGCCTTCCACGCGGTGGCGACCGGCCGGCCGAGCCTCAATCTCGACGGTTGGGCGATGACGCCAGGCCTGATCGGCGCGCTGGCAGCACGCACCGCGCAGGGCGCCGACGTCGTCGTCGCCGAGGCGCTGATGGGCCTCTTCGACGGCGTGCCGGCGGAACCCGGCCGCTCCGGCGCCTCCGCCGACGTCGCCCGCACGCTCGGCCTGCCGGTGCTGCTGGTGCTCGACGTCTCCGGCCAGTCGCAGTCGGCGGCGGCGATCGTCGCCGGCGTCAGGGCCTATGCGCCCGACCTCGCGCTCGCCGGCGTGGTGCTGAACCGGGTCGGCTCGGAGCGCCACACCCGCCTGGTGACCGACGCGATCCGCGCCCTCGGCGTCGACGTCTTCGGCGCCATCCCGCGCACGCCCGACGTCGTCCTGCCGGAGCGCCATCTGGGGCTGGTCCAGGCCGGCGAGATCGCCCATCTCGAGGCGTTGCTCGACCGCATGGCCGACCTCGTCGAGGCCCACGTCGACCTCGACCGCCTCCTCGCTGCGGCGCGGCCGATGGCGCCGATCGCCGAGGACACGGCGGCCGCGATCCCGCCGCCGGGCGGCCGCATCGCCGTGGCGCGCGATGCCGCCTTCACCTTCCTCTATCCGCATCTGGCGGAGGGCTGGCGGGCGGCGGGCGCCGAGATCGCCTTCTTCTCGCCGCTCGCCGACGAGGCGCCGGACGCGACCGCCGACGTCTGCTGGCTGCCGGGCGGCTACCCGGAACTCCATGCCGGCCGCCTCGCGACGGCCGAGGGCTTCAAGGCCGGCCTCGCCCGTTTCGCCGAGACGCGGCCGGTCCACGGCGAGTGCGGCGGCTACATGGTGCTCGGCCGCGCACTGACCGACGCCGACGGGGTGGTCCACCCGATGGCCGGCCTGCTCGGGGTCGAGACGAGTTTCGCCAAGCGCAAGATGCAGCTCGGCTATCGCGAGATCGAGCTTCTCGCCGACGGCCTGCTGGGGCCGGCCGGATCGCGCCTCGCCGGCCACGAGTTCCACTATGCCAGTGTCGTGACCCGCGGCGACGACAGGCCCTTCGCGCTCGCCGGCGACGCCTACGGCAACGAGCCGACGCCCACCGGCGGCCGCCGCGGCACCGTCACCGGCAGCTTCTTCCACGCAGTGGCGCGACGCGTCTGATTCGCGAGAGCGCGACCGAAAGGAAAAACGGCCCGGATCGCTCCGGGCCGTCAGTGGGTCTTTGCAGGAGGAACTGCGATGTGCTTCCCACTCTCCAGCGGCGTGGTCAGAACCGCTTGAGTTCGATGTTGTGCTTCTTCAGGGCATAGCCGATCTGGCGCGGCGTCAGGCCGAGGATGCGGGCGGCCTTGGCCTGCACCCAGCCGGAGCGCTCCATCGCGTCGACCAGCCGGTCGCGCTCGCTCGGTCGCCCGCCGAGCGCCGGACAGTTGGCATCGGCGTGTTCACAGAGGCCCGAAGCTCCACCCGTGACCTCGGCCGGCAGCGGCGCCGGAGCGGCCATCGGCGGCAGACCGGCAGGCGACGGCATCGGCGCCTCGGCGACACCGCCGACGGGGAAGACGGCCGGCACGGCACCGTGGTTCGGCGTCGGTGCCACCACCGGCTGGCCGGAGGCGAGCATGGCGATCGGGTCGGGCATGCCCGGCTTCTTCGGCGCGCTCTTCCACAGCAGTGCCGACAGGCAGTTGCCGGTGTGGCAGGCGAAGTCGTCCGGCATGATCGTCTCGCCGTGGGCGAGCGTCGCGGTGCGGCGGACGCAGTTCTCGAGTTCGCGCACGTTGCCGGGGAAGTAGCAGCGCGACAGCAGCTCGAGACCGCCCGGCGAGATCGCCATCTTGCGCCCGTTCTCCTCGTTGAAACGCGTCACGAAGGCGCGGGCGAGGTGCGGAATGTCGCCGGGACGTTCACGCAAGGGCGGCAGGAACACCGGCACCACGTTGATGCGATAGTAGAGGTCGGCGCGGAACTCGCCCTTGGCGACCGCCTCCTCGAGGTTCTTGTTGGTGGCGCAGACGAGGCGGACGTCGACCTTCAGCGTCTTGGTGCCGCCGACGCGCTCGAATTCGCCCTCCTGCAGGATGCGCAGGAGCTTGGCCTGGAACGAGGCCGAGATCTCGCCGATCTCGTCGAGCAGCAGCGTACCGCCGTTCGCCAGTTCGAAGCGGCCGGCGCGCTGGCCGACGGCACCGGTGAAGGAGCCCTTCTCGTGGCCGAAGAGCTCGCTCTCGAGCACGCTCTCGGGCAGCGCGGCGCAGTTGAGCTTGACGAAGGGCTTGGACTTGCGTGGTGAGAGATCGTGGATCGCCCGGGCGAAGAGTTCCTTGCCGGTGCCGCTCTCGCCGCGCAAGAGCACGGTCGAGTTCGACTTGGCGACGACGGCGATCGTCTGCAGCACGCGCTTGACCGCCACGCTCTCGCCGACGATGCCCTCGACCTTCGGCGTCGCCCGCGGCACCCGGTTGGCGAGTTCGTTGCCGAGCGCCTTCTCGAGGCTCGAGCGCTCGTCGAGCAGGCGTTGACGATCGGCCGAGAGGATGCGGTGCAGCTTCACCGTCTGACCGGTGAGGTTGGCCACCATCGACAGGAAGCGCAGGTCGTCGTCGATGCGGAACTGGGTGCGGCCGTCCCACACGCGGTCGATGGAGAGCGTCCCCACCACCTTGTTGTCGGCCTTGATCGGCACGCCGATGAAGGAGACGCGCATGCCGGCCTCTTCGGCGAGCAGCCCGTCGGCGGTCTCGAACAGCGGATCGCGCGAAATGTCCTGGGCGACGACCGGCGTCGTCGTGGCGACGATGCGATCGATCACCGCACGTGGCAGGCTGTCGATGGCGCGGCCGCGCTTCGGCCCCTGCTCGGCCCAGCCGGCGGTCGCCACGATCTCGACGTCGCCGACGTCGTCGAGCACGACGATCATGCCGCGGCGCATCTGCAGGAACGACGTCAACACGTTGACGACGTTGGAAAGCGTCATCTCGAGGCGCGCAGGCGTCGTCAGGATCTTCGAGATCTCGTAGATCCCGAAGAGCGCCATCTCGGCATTGGCCTTGGCGTAGGTCGGCTTCGGTCCTCCGACCGGCCCGGCATCCTGACGATCCGGGCCGAAAGCGGCAGCGGTCGCGATACCCATCGTCCGTCTCCTCGTCAGATCTCTTTCGGAAGATCGCGACGGCGAACCTCGAAAGATCTGCTGGAACGGAAAGATGCTGCGCGCCGACCGCCGAAATGTCACGCCGCTTTTGGCGTCATGATTCCGGTCGGATTGCACAAACGAATTGCATTAATTCCAAAAAGCCCTACGCGGAAACACGCAAGGCCAAGTCTATCGTTTCGTATACGATAGTTTGCTGCGCCGCAGCAACGTGGTCTATCAGAGAAGCTGGCCACCGTTGATGTTGATCTGTTCGCCAGTGATGTAGGACGAAGCTTCCGAGCAGAGGAAGTGGACGAGTTCCGCCACTTCTTCCGGCCGCCCCAGACGTTTCATCGGGATGAGCGGCAGGAATTTTTCTTCTGTGCCCGGCGACAGGATGTCGGTGATGATTTCGCCCGGGGCGATCGCATTGACGCGAATACCGTGCGGCGCATAGTCGTTCGCCATCTCACGGGTCAGCGCCGTCAGCGCCGCCTTGGAGGTGGCGTAGGCGGTGCCGGCGAAGGGATGGACGCGGCTGCCGACCACCGACGTGATGTTCACGACCGACCCGCGCCCCGCCTTCAGCTCGTCGAACAGGCCCTTGGCGAGCATGATCGGCGCCAGCAGATTGACGTGGAACACCTGCATCCAGCTCATCATCGGCGTGGTCAGCGAGTTCAGCCGCTCGCCGTTGGGTCCCTTGGGCGAGATGCCGGCGTTGTTGATCAGCGCATGCAGCTTGCCGTTGCCGATGCGGCGCTTGATGTCGATCATCGCCAACGGCACCTGCTCGCGGTCGCCGAGGTCGCACTGGACGTGATCTTCCGGCCCCGCCTCCCACGGACAGCGGTTTCCTTCGAAGGCGTGGCGGGAAATCGTGATGATGCGCCAACCCTGATCGGCGAATTTGCGCACGATCGAATGGCCGATGCCGCGGCTCGCACCGGTGACGATCATGGTGCGGCGATCGCCGTCCTGATCGAGCGCCGGCGGCACGTGCTGGTAGGCATGGAGATGCTCGTGATCGATCGGGCAGCCCTCGATCGCCTCGGCCCGATGCTCGCCGCCGTAGCCGCCGTAACCGCTCTGACCACCGTAGCCCTGGCCGCCGTGCCCCGGCGCACCGTGGCCCTGCGCACCCTGCCCCGCCGGCGCCTCGGGGCGCTTGAACGTGTGGGTGACGGGATCGTAACCCGGCGGATAGATCGGCTTGCCGTCGGGACCGATCGGCGGCGTGTAGGTGTGGGTGACCGGGTCGTAACCCGGCGGATAACGCCCCGCACCCGCCGCTCCGGCGGAAGCGCCGTGCTCATTTTTTGAGCGGTCGTCGGTCGGATGATCGGCGGACATGGGCGAATCCCTCGTTTTCGGCACCGGAGCGGTGACGGCGAGGCAAACGTAGTGTCCCCCTCCGCCCCCGACAAGGCGTCGGACGCGGGGCCGCGTCCCATCCGCCGATTCGTTCGCAGGGCGACGACATCGCCGCACGTGAGGCCCTTCCCTTCTCCCCTCGCGGGAGAAGGTGGCGCGGCAAGCGCCGGATGAGGGGGCGCGGGCGTCAGCCCGCTCCACGAGGCGGCGAGGCTTCGCGCTGACGCGCGACACCCCTCATCCGCCCTTCGGGCACCTTCTCCCGCAAGGGGAGAAGGAAGGCCGCCCCCTGCCTCAGGGCGTGATCAGCTCGAGCCCGCCCATGTAGGGGCGCAGCACCTCCGGCACCGTCACCGAGCCGTCGGCGTTCTGGTAGTTCTCCAGCACAGCCACCAGGCAGCGGCCGACCGCCACGCCCGAGCCGTTGAGCGTGTGGACGAAGCGCGTGCCCTTGCCCTCGGTCGGACGCATGCGGGCGTTCATCCGGCGGGCCTGGAAGTCGCCGCAGTTGGAGCAGGACGAGATCTCGCGATAGGCGTCCTGCCCCGGCAGCCAGACCTCGATGTCGTAGGTCTTGCGCGAGGAGAAGCCCATGTCGCCGGTGCAGAGCACGATGGTGCGATAGGGCAGCCCGAGCTTCTGCAGCACGTCTTCGGCAGCCTGAGTCATGCGCTCGTGCTCGGCCTCCGAGGTCTCCGGCGTGGTGATCGACACCATCTCGACCTTGGGGAACTGGTGCAGCCGGATCATGCCGCGCGTGTCGCGACCGGCCGAACCCGCCTCCGAACGGAAGCACGGCGTCCAGGCGGTGAAGCGGAAGGGGAGCTTTGCTTCTTCCACGATCTCGTCGCGGACGATGTTGGTGACCGGGACTTCCGCCGTCGGGATCAGCCAGAAGCCGTTCTCGGTGCGGAACAGATCCTCGGCGAACTTCGGCAGGTTGCCGGTGCCGTAGGCCGACTCGCTCTTCACCAGGAAGGGCGGGTTCACTTCGGTGTAGCCGTGGTGGTCGACGTGGAGGTCGAGCATGAACTGGCCGAGCGCCCGCTCGAGCCGCGCCAGCTTGCCCTTCAGAAGCACGAAGCGGGCGCCCGAGATCTTGGTCGCCGCCTCGAAGTCCATCTGACCGAGCGTCTCGCCGATCTCGAAATGCTGCTTGGGGGCGAAGTCGAAGCTCTTCGGCGTGCCCCAGCGGCGGATCTCGACGTTGTCGGCCTCGTCCTTGCCGACCGGCACGTCGCTCGCCGGAACGTTGGGGATGCCGGCGAGCAGATCGGTGACGGCCTGTTCGATGGTGCGCTCTTCCGCCTCGCCCGCCTGGATCTCGGACTTGATCGCCGCGACCTCGGCCTTCAGCGCCTCGGCGGTGGCGAGGTCCTTCTTGCCCATCGCCATGCCGATCGCCTTGGCCGAGGCGTTGGCCTTGGCCTGGAGCTCCTGCAGACGGGTGAGGTGGGCGCGGCGCTTCTCGTCGAGCGCCAGAACCTCGGCCGACAGCGGCGCCTTGTTGCGGTTGGCGAGCGCGGCGTCGAAGGCTTCGGCGTTTTCGCGGATCCACTTGATGTCGTGCATGGGACTGTCCTCAGGGCCGGGGCGACCGACGCGCGTGGCGCCGGTCGAAAGCCGGAGGGATCAGTCGCGCGGCACGATGTCCGTACCCGAGGATTCGAGCCGTTCTTCCGGCTCTTCCTTCCGACGCTCCACCATCCTCACGGCGAAGATGGTGAGTTCGTAGAGGAGGATGGTGGGCACCGCAAGCGAGATCTGGGAGATCGGATCGGGCGGCGTCAGCACCGCCGCGACGACGAAGGCGATGAGGATCGCCCAGCGCCGCTTCTCGCGCAGCCCCTTGGAGGTCACCACCCCGATGTGGCCGAGCAGCGTCAGCACGACCGGCAGCTGGAAGACGAGACCGAAGGCGACCGTCAGCGACATGATCAGCGACAGATATTCCGAGACCTTCGGCAGGAGCTCGATCTTGATGCCGTCGCCGTCGACCTGCTGCATGCCGGCGAAGAAGCCGAGCACCATCGGCAAGAGGATGTAGACGAGGCCGGCGCCGAGCAGGAAGAACACCGGCGTGGCGACGAGATAGGGCAGGAAGGCCCGCTTCTCGTGCTTGTAGAGCCCCGGCGCGACGAACTTGTAGAGCTGCGTCGCGATCATCGGGAAGGCGATGATCAGCGCCCCGTAGAAGGCCACCTTGATCTGGGTGATGAAGAATTCCTGCGGCGCAGTGAAGATCATCGTCGCCGCCTTGCCCGTCATCCGCCGAATGACGAAATCGTAGGGCCAGACGAGGAAGTTGTAGATCGGCTTGGCGAAGGCGAAGCAGACGAAGAAGGCCACGACCAGCGTCAGGAGGGCGCGAATCAGCCGCGACCGGAGCTCGATCAGGTGCTCGATCAGCGGCGCACGCGAGGATTCGATGTCGTCGATGTCGCTCATGCCTCGCCGGTCTCCGCGACTGTCTCGGTCTTCTTCTTGCGCACGCGCTTCGGCTTCGCCGGCGCCTCTTCCGCGGGCGTCTCCGCCGCGGCCACCGCCACCGGCTCGGCCTCGGCGGCCGGGGCCGCGAAGGCCGTCAGGTCGAGCGGCGCCGGCTCGTAGCTCTGCACGCTCGCCATGTCGTCGATACGCGCGGCGACCTCGGCCTCGGCGGCCGGATCGGGCTCCGCGGCGACTTGCGCGGCGGCGAAGGACTGGGCGGAGGCGTTGATGTCGGCGATCTGGGCGTCGGTGTCGCGCTTGACCTCGTCGAGGGTCTGCGACACCGAGGCGAACTGTTCGGCGATGAGGTTCTTCGGCGAGAGCGAACGCAGGTCGTCGACGCTCTTGCGGACGTCGTCGAGTTCCGCCTCGCGGATCGCCTCGTTCATCTGCCCCTGGAATTCGGCCGCCATGCGACGCGCCTTGCCGATCCACTGACCGGCGGTGCGCATCATCTGCGGCAACTCCTTGGGTCCGACGACCACCAGAGCCACCACGCCGATGATGATGATTTCGGAGAAATCCAGCCCGAGCATCGTGAACGCCTCTGGGGGACCGTGGGCCTCACGCGGCCCCGGTCTGGCAGACGGACCGGGGACGAGCCCCGGCCGGAGAGCGGCACGAAGCCGCGTCGAACGATGGGCTCCCGCGCCTGCGGGAGCCTACCGCGATCAGCCCGCCGTCTTGGACTTGTCTTCGGTCGGAACGGTCTCGCCGGCCTTGGCGTCGATCGCCTTCGGCGGCGTCTGGGCGACGTCGTCGTCCTGAAGACCCTTCTTGAAGCTCTTGATGCCCTTGGCGAAATCACCCATCAGGTCGGAGATCTTGCCCTTGCCGCCGAAGAACAGGAGGGCGACCGCCAGGACGATCAGCCAGTGCCAGATGCTCAAGGAACCCATGTCGAACTCTCCAAGTGGGACGCCTCGCGCCCCGGACTGCGGCGGGGGCACTATTGCAAAAAGCCCCCACCCCCGCAACCGGCCGCGGGCTCTGTGGACATGGTGATCCCGGCCCCCGCGTCAACCGTCTTCGTCGGGTTCCACCTCGGCGAGCAGCAGGGCGAGATCTCCCTCTTCCAGCGGGTCCTCGTCCGCCGTCAGCGCCTCGCCCTCGACCGGCATCGGCAGGTGGAAGCCGGCCGGGATCTGCCCCTCGAGCAGACCCGCCGCCTTCAACTCTTCGAGACCGGGCAGATCGCGCACGCTCTCGAGGCCGAAATGGACGAGGAACCCGTCGGTCGTCCCCCAGGTGATCGGCCGCCCCGGCGTCCGTCGGCGGCCGCGCATGCGGATCCAGCCGGCTTCGAGCAACTGGTCGAGCACGCCCTTGGACATCGACACGCCGCGGATCTGCTCGATCTCGGCGCGCGTCACCGGCTGGTGATAGGCGACGATCGCCAGCACCTCGAGCGCCGCACGGCCGACCTTGCGCGGCTCGCTCTCCTCGCGCGTCAGCCGCGGCGCGAGATCGGCGGCGGTGCGGAAGAGCCATTTCTCGGCGACGCGGACGAGTTCGACGCCGCGGCCGCGATAGTCCTCGACCAGCGCCGCGAGCACCGCCGCGACGTCGATCCCCGGCCCGACCAGATCGGCCAGCGCCTCGGCCGAGACCGGCTCGGCGGCGGCGAAGAGCGCCGCCTCGATCAGCCGCGCCGCGTCGCGTTCGCGCAAGGATGCGAGCACGTCGCCGGGCGGCGGCATGCCCTCTTCGTCGTCGAGATCGTCGATGTCGTCGCTCATGCGACCTCTCCGTTCTGATCGTCCTCGGCCTCGTCGCCCCCTGCCCCCGCCTCGCGCGGACGCAACATCAGGGGCGCGAAGGCCTCGGACTGGCTCAAGTCGATGACGCCCTCGCGCACCATCTCGAGGCTGGCGGCGAAGCTCGAGGCGATCACCCCGGCGCGCGCCTCCGGCTCGACGTCGAGGGCGACGAGCCGGTCGAGCGGCACCCAGTCGACGAGCGGCCCGATCAGCCGCTCGAGGATGGCGCGGGCCTCGACCAGCGACCACACGTGCCGCGCCTTGACCCGGACCTCGTTGACGAGCGAGCGCTGGCGGAAACCGGCATAGGCCGACAGGAGATCGAACAGGCTCGCCTCCCACGCCGGCCGGACGACCGCGACGGTCGCCTCCGGCATGCCGCGCAGGAAGACGTCGCGCCCGACCTGCGGCCGCGCCTGGAGTTCGGTCGATCGCGCTCGCATCGCCTCGAGCTTGCGCAGGCGGAAGGCGAGCAGCGCGGCGAGTTCCTCGCCGCTCGGCTCGTCGTCTTCCGGCGGCTTGGGCAGCAGAAGACGCGATTTCAGATAGGTCAGCCACGACGCCATCACGAGATGGTCGGCGGCGATCTCGAGGCGCTTGGCCCGCACCCGTTCGACGAAGGCGAGATACTGGTCGACCAGTTGCAGGATCGAGATCCGCGCCAGATCGACCTTCTGATTGCGCGCCAGCGTGAGGAGAAGGTCGAGCGGCCCCTCGAACCCGTCGAGGTCGACGTGCAGCGCCTCGTCGGAAAGCGGCGCCGCTTCGTCCGTCTCGGCGCGTTCCGACACGTCGAGGCGCGGCGGCTTCGACCAGTCGTCGCCGTCGGCGATGCCGTCGTCGGCCCTCGCGTCGCTGTCGTTGCCCGTCACGTCCATCCCCGTCGCCCCCGACGGGGATGTTTCAGACCAGGGGGGCTCCCGTCAATCGGGCGAATTCCGCGCGCGCCGCTTCGCGGTCGAATCCGTCCGGTCTGCGACGCATGGCCTCGGCCCGGAGCGCCCGGTCGAGCGCCCTGCCCTCGAGCGGCCGGCAATGGACGGCGACCTCGCGCATCTCGTCGAGCTTGCCGTTGCAGTGGAGCACCAGATCGCAGCCGGCGGCGAGCGAGGCGGCGGTGCGTTCGCCGATCGTGCCGGAGAGCGCCTGCATCGAGACGTCGTCCGACATCAGACAGCCGTCGTAGCCGATGTGGCCGCGGATCACCTCGTCGATCACCGTCTTCGAGGTGGTCGCGGGCCTCTCCGCGTCGATCGCGGCGTAGATGACGTGGGCGGTCATGGCGAGCGGCAGGTCGACGCACGACTTGAACGGCGCGAAGTCGGTCGCCTCCAGCGTCGCCCGGTCGGTCGTCACCACCGGCAGCGCCAGATGGCTGTCGACGCCGGCGCGGCCGTGGCCGGGAATGTGCTTGATCACCGGCAGCACGCCGCCGTCGAGGAGACCTGTCGCGGCGGCGCGGCCGAGTTGCGAGACGACGTCGGGAGCGAGCCCGTAGGCGCGATGGCCGATGACGTCGTGGGCGCCCTCGACCGGCACGTCGAGCAGCGGCAGACAGTCGACGTCGATGCCGAGCTCTAAGAGATCGGCGGCGATCAGCCGGGCACCGAGCCGCGCCGCGGCGAGGCCGGCGCGGCGATCGCGCTGCCAGAGTTCGCCGAAGGTGCGGCCCGTCGGATAGGCCGGCCAGTGCGGCGGCCCGAGCCGCTGGACGCGGCCGCCCTCCTGATCGATCAGGATCGGCGCATCGGGCCGGTCGGCCGCTTCGCGCAGCGCCGCGGTCAGGGCGCGGATCTGCTCCGGCGTCTCGCAGTTGCGCTTGAACAGGATGAAGCCCCACGGCCGCGTCTCGCGGAAGAAAGCGACTTCCTCGGCCGAAAGCGTGGTACCGGCGCAGCCGGTGATGAAGGCGGAAACGGGCATCTGGCTGAAATCTCGGTGGGCGAGAGACGATACGGGCCGGTCGTGGGAATGCCGCGGCCGGCCCGGGATGTGCGACGTCGAGGATCGATCAGCGCCGGGTCACCATGCACTGGCCGCCCTGCGACTGGATCTGCTGGCACAGCGCGACCGCGGCCTCGCGCGAACCGGCGGCGACGCGGGCCCGGAAGTAGACGCCCTTGGCGCCGAGATCGGCGCGCTGGACGTCGACCGCCTTGCCGGCGAGCGCCGGATGCTTGCGTTGCGCGGTGGCGAAGGACGAACGCGCGGCGGCGTCCGACCCGGAGGCCGAGAGCTGCACCATCCAGTCGCCACCACCCGAAGCGGCGGGCGCCGGCGGCGGGGCGAGCTGCTGCGGCGGCGCGACGGGCTTCGGCGGGGTCGCCTGCGGCGGCTGGGCCGAGGCGAGCTTCGGCGGCACCGCGCCGAGCGCCATCGGCGCACCCGTCGAGGCGTTCGTCGTCGCCGGCTTGGGCGGCGTGGCGGGCTTGGGCGGTACGATCGGGGTGGTCGCCACAGTCTTGACCGGTGCCGCAGCATGGGTCGGCGGCAGCGGCGGGGCAGCCTGCGGCACCGTCGGGACCGGCGCGACCTTCGGCACCGGCGCCGGGGTCGGCGGCGCGACTTGGACCGGCGTGACCGTCACCGTCTTGATCGGCGCCGGCGCATCGGGCGAGGCCCGCGGCACCGGCGGCAGCGCCGACGAAGGCGCCGCGGCGGGCGGCTGGGCGGCGACCGGCGGCACGGCCGAGACCTTCGGCGGTGTAGGCGTCGGCGGGGTCGCCGTGATCGGCGGCTCGGCCTGCGGCGGCATCGCCGAGACGATCGGCACCGATGTCACGACCGGCTTCGGCGGCTCGTCGGAGACGATCGAGCCGTCCGGGCGCACCACCACGGTCTTCACCGAATGGGGCTGATCGGCGGACGCCGCACGCGGCGCGCCGGGATTGATGACGCGGACCTCGCGACCGTCGGAGGTGCGGCCGGGGACATGCTCGACCGGATCTTCCTGCAGGCTGACGATCTTGGAGCCGGCGACCGAGGTGTCGCGCTTCAGCGTGATCTCGTCGTCGCCCGGCGCCGCCTTGGTCGGATCGGGCAGGATCTTGAGCGGCTTGCCGTCCGACAGGATCACCGTCGGCGCACCGACGCCGCCCGATCCCATCGTCTTCCACGCCGCCAGACCGCCGCCGCCGAGCAGGATCAGGCCGACCAGCGTCGCGGCGATGCGGAAGCCCTTGCCACCGCCCTCGCGCGGCATCTGCCGCACCGCGTATTCCTCGCGGTCGGAATGGGGACGGATCACCGCCCCTTCGGCCGCATAGGGCGAGGCCTCGCGCGCCGCGGCGGCGATCGCCGCCTGATCGAAGTCGTCGAAGGTCGGTTCGCGCGCCGCCGCCTCGCGGCCGGGGACGTCACGATTGCGCCGGATCTCGGCGGCGAAGGCCGCATCGAGATCGACCGCCGGCGCGGGCGCCGGATGATCGAAGGCCGGATCGTAGCTGCCGGCCGAGATGCCGTCGTCGTAGGCGTAGTAGTCGGCCCAACGCGGATCGGCGGCCTCGGTCTGCGTACGGACCTGCGCCGGGGTCGGGACCGGAGCCTGCGCCACCGGCGGCTGCGGCGGGGCGACCGGCGCGGCGGCGGCCTGCATCATGCGGGCCTGCTGGAAATAGGCCTCGGGCAGCCGTTCGCTCGCCGGCACCTGCGCCGACCGAACCGGCTGCGGCGTGGCGCGCGGCGCCTCGCGGACGATCGCCACCGGCTGCGGCTCGGGTTCGGGCGCCGCCCAGGCGCCGATCGAGGCGATGTCGTGATCGTCGACGGGATGCTGCGGGATGACCGGCGCGACCTCGCGCTCGAACGACCCGCGCACCCGCTCCTCGGGCGCGACGGACGAACGCAGCGTCTCGAACAGTTCGGCCTCGAGTTCGGAGACCTGCTGCGGCGCCGGACGTTGCGGCAGCGAGCGGCGGCCGACCTCGACGAGGTTCTCCGGCCGCACCGGGTGCATGGTCTCGCCGAGGATACGGGCGAGTTCGGCCAGCGGATCCTCGTCGGCGACGCCGTTGCGCCCGCCGCGACCGAGATCGGTCGGCGCGCGCTGGCCGGAGGCGGGGGGCTGACGCAGCGGATCGGACATCGATCGGGCACCTTTCGTCGACGGGGACGGCGGTCCGCCATCCCCCCTGTCGTCGTCCCGACCGCCGATTCCTCAGCGCATCTCCTTCGGAGCGCCGACACCGAGAACCGCGAGCCCGGACGCGAGAACCGAGGCGACGGCCTTCACCATCGCCAGTCGGGCATGGGACGACAATGGATCGTCAACGTTAACAAAGCGTAATTGTGGCAGATCCTTGCCCCTGTTCCAATGGGCATGAAGATCGGACGCCAGATCGTGCAGGAAGAACGCGATTCTGTGCGGTTCGTGACTTTCCGCCGCACCCTCCACGACACGCGGCCACTGGGCGATCCTCTTGAGAAGGCCCAGTTCTCCGGCGTCGTTCAGCAGCGTCAGGTCGGCCGCCGCCAGCCCCGCGTCGGCAAGATCGAGGCCCGGCAGCTGCTCCGCCGCCTGCTTCATCACCGAGTGCACGCGGGCGTGCGCGTACTGGACGTAGAAGACCGGGTTGTCCTTCGACTGCTCGGTGACCTTCTGGAAGTCGAAGTCGAGCGGCGCGTCGGATTTGCGGAAGAGCATCATGAAGCGCACCGCGTCGACGCCGACCTCTTCGACCACGTCGCGCAGCGTCACGAAGGAGCCCGAGCGCTTCGACATCTTCACCGGCTCGCCGGCGCGGAAGAGCTTCACCAGCTGGCAGAGCTTGACGTCGAGCGCCGCCTTGTCGCCCGAGATCGCCCGGACCGCCGCCTGCATCCGCTTGACGTAGCCGCCGTGGTCGGCACCCCAGATGTCGATCTGGTTGGCGAAGCCGCGCAGGTACTTGTCGAGGTGATAGGCGATGTCGGAAGCGAAATAGGTATAGGACCCGTCCGACTTCTTCAGCGGCCGATCGACGTCGTCGCCGAACTGCGTCGAGCGGAACAGCGTCTGCTCACGATCTTCCCAGTCCTCGGGAAGCTGGCCCTTCGGCGGCTCGAGCCGGCCCTCGTACATCAGGCCGGCGGCGGTCAGCGTGTCGATGGCGCGCGCCACCCGGTCGCCCTCGGGGCCGGTCTGCAGGCTCTTCTCCGAGAAGAACACGTCGTGGACGACGTTGAGGGCGGCGAGATCCTCGCGGATCATCGCCATCATCGCGTCGATGGCCTTCTGGCGCACGGTCGCCAGCCACTCGGCCTCGGGCTTGCCCTCGAAGGCGGTGCCGAACTCGGCGGCGAGCGCTGCGCCGACCGGCTTCAGATAGTCGCCGGGATAGAGCCCTTCCGGAATCTCGCCGATGTCGCGGCCGAGCGCTTCGAGGTAGCGCAGATGGGCGGAGCGGGCGAGCACGTCGACCTGGGCGCCGGCGTCGTTGATGTAATATTCCTTGGTCACGTCGTGGCCGGCGAAGGCCAGGATGTTGGCCAACGCGTCGCCGACGACGGCGCCGCGGCAATGGCCGACGTGCATCGGCCCGGTCGGGTTGGCCGAGACGTATTCGACGTTGACCTTGCCCTTGCCCGCCGCGCCGCGGCCGAACTGGTCGCCCGCGCGCACCACGCCGGCGAGGAAACCCGCCCAGTAGCCGGGCGCAAGGCGCAGGTTGAGGAAGCCGGGGCCGGCGACCTCGGTCTCGGCGATGTCGGGATCGGCGGCGAGTTCGCCCATCAGCTGGATGGCGAGCTGGCGCGGGTTCTGGCCCATCGGCTTCGCCAGCACCATCGCGGCGTTGACGGCGAGATCGCCGTGGGCGGCGTCGCGCGGCGGCTCGACGACGACGCGCGAGAGGTCGAGCGCCGAGCCGTCGGCGGCCTTCCACCCGAGCCGTTCGATGGTCGCGCGCACACGCGCCGAGAAGTCCGCGAAGATGTCCATGGTATCGACCGTTCTTTCTGGTCGGCCTCGCCGGGGAAAGCCGGAAAAGCCCGCGCGACACGCGCGCAATCATGCCGCCGGGAGCTATCGCAATTCGTCGGAAGCGTCAAACGCCGAGGCCGCTTCTTCCCTTCTCCCCCTGCGGGAGAAGGGAGGCGTATGCCGCGCCGTCCTGCCCTGTCCGACCGCCCGTGCGCCCGCCCTCACAGCTCCGGCGTGCCGCCGACCACCCGGCGGTGTTCGTTGACGGCGTAGCGGTCGGTCATGCCGGCGATGTAGTCGCAGATCCGCCGCGCGAGCCGCTCCGGATCGCCGCGATCGGCGCCGCGCCATTCCTCCGGCAGCGCGCCCGGATCGGCCATGAAGGCGGCGAAGAGCTCCTCCACCACCTGTTCGGCCGCCCGCATCTTGGTCATGACGAAGTCGGCGCGATAGACGCGGGCGAAGAGGAAGGTCTTGATCGCCACGTCCGCCGCCGCGGTGGCGCCCGAGAAGGCGACCAGCGCCCGGCCCGCCCGGCGCACCTCGTCGGCCGAGCAGGGCAACTGGTCCTCCAGCCGGGCGAGCGTCTCGCCGATCACGTCCTCGACCATGGCGGTGATGACGCGCCGGATCACCTCCTGCTTGAGGCGACCGCGCTCGAGCCCGGGATGGCGGCCACGCACCGTGCGGATGGCGTCGCCGACGATCGGCAGCTCGGCGAGATCGTCGATCTCGATCAGCCGGGCGCGCAGCCCGTCGTCGATGTCGTGGGCGTCGTAGGCGATGTCGTCGGCGATCGCCGCGCACTGCGCCTCGAGGCTCGGCCAGGTCGAGAGCCAGAGGTCCTGCCGCCGCGCATAGTCGCGGATGGCGAAGGGCAGTTCCGCCGGCGTCGGATGCTGCCCGTGGGCGGGGGGAAGCGGCCGCCCTGCCCCGTCGGTGAGCGGTCCGTTGTGCTTGACGAGGCCCTCGAGCGCCTCCCACGACAGGTTCAGCCCGTCGAAGTCGGCGTAGCGCCGCTCGAGCCCGGTGACGATGCGCAGGGTCTGGGCATTGTGGTCGAAGCCGCCGTGCGCCGCCATGGCGCGCTCCATGGCGCGCTCGCCGGCATGGCCGAAGGGCGTGTGACCGAGATCGTGGCCGAGCGCCAGCGCTTCGGCGAGGTCCTCGTCGAGGCGGAACGCGCGGGCGAGCGCGCGGGCGATCTGCGCCACCTCGATCGTGTGGGTGAGGCGCGAGCGGAAATGATCGCCCTCGTGCGGCAGGAACACCTGCGTCTTGTGGGCGAGACGGCGGAAGGCGGTCGAATGGATGATGCGGTCGCGATCGCGCTGATAGGGCGTGCGCGTCGGGCTCGCCGGTTCGGGCACGAGACGCCCGCGCGTCGCTGCAGGATCGACCGCGAAGATCGCCCGCGCCTCGCCACCGAGCCCGACCCGTTCCGAAAAATGCACCACAATGACCTCCGAAATCCGCGCCCTGCCCCCTATTCGGGCCGACTGCCCGGCGAGCGGACTTGATTCTCGCGGGCGTGATCGCATTTGATCGAGACGACGGAAGCGTTTCAAGCGAATGACGGCGGCGCGTCCCACGCGCGGCTCCTCAGCACGACGCACAGGATTTCGAGGATCGACCATGACCGATACGACCACCCCGATCGCCGTGACCGCCGCCGCGGCCAAGCGCATCCTCTTCGTCGTCTCCGACGAGCCGGAAGGCACCGTCATGCGGATCTCGGTCAAGGGCGGCGGCTGTTCGGGCTTTTCCTACGGCTTCGAGCTGACGACCGAGCGCGCCGACGACGACTTCGTCATCGAGAAGGACGGCGCCACCGTGGTGGTCGATCCGGTCTCGGCCGAATATCTCGCCGGCTCCGAACTCGACTTCGTCGACGACCTGATGGGTCAGGCCTTCAAGATGAAGAACCCGCAGGCGACCGCGACCTGCGGCTGCGGTACCTCCTTCGCGATGTGAGTCCTCGACGTTCGGCCCGAAGGGCCCGGCGCGCTCAGCGCGCTGCCTCGAGCGCTCTGCGCAGCGCTCGTCCGATCGACGTGCCGAAGGTGTAGTGACGCGCCGAATAGGGCTGCACCTCGTCCGGCGAACTCGAGCGGAAGCCGACGTGGACGCCGACCACGCGCGGAGCCCGACCGTCGGCGAGCGACAGATAGGCCGCCCCCGACAGGCCGTCGAAGCCGACGCAGTCGGTGCGAATCTCGTCGGCGCCGTCCTCGCCCGGCAGCACGTCGCGCACCCGGCAGAGATCGACGGTCTTGTGTCCGTGTTCGAAGGCGACGACGGCGATCGGATCGCCCGGTTTCGGCATGGGCCCGACCGCATAGGCCGCAATCCCCGGCACCGGCCGGGCGAGCCGCGCCGCCGCCCAGTCGTGGCGGCCGGAGGCGCCGTAAGGGGACGTCGAGCCGCACAGCGCCTTGTCCGCCACCAGAGGAATGCGCTGACGCCCCGCCGTGGTGTCGACCACGAAGACGCATTCGCCGTGCTCGGCCCGCGGCCGTCCCTCCTCGTCGAAGAAGACATGCGCCGCCGAGGTGACGACGTCGCGCGCCCCGGTCAGCTGGCCGACGCCGCGCATGCCGCCGCATTCGACCACGCCGGTCGCCGCGAAGCGCGTCGCCGCGAGGCCGGTGGCGACGGTCGAGAGCGGCCCGCGGCCGTCGCGTTCGATCACCACCCGGCGTTCGATCGCCTGACCCGTCCCGGCCGACGCCAGAAAGACGAAGACGGCGACGAGCGATCGCCCGCCGGCACCGCTGCGTCCCGGACGCGTCCCACGCGTCGCCTGTCCCGTCCGATGATCCGTCATCTCGACCTTCTCCGAGAGAGCCCCACCGTGTCCTTCGAGCATGCGGCCGCACGCCCCGTTTCGCAACGCGCGCGACGGCGCGACGACATCACGAAATCTCACATTCCATTCACGGAATGAACAATGAAGGTAAACTCGCCGGTACTGTCCACACTACGAGCACAATCCGTTGCTTTTTAGGTGGCTACCGACCGCGCCGGGTCGGGGCCATCTTCCACTCATCGGACGGGCCCCGAGCGACCCGCCCCCGTCGAGAAAGGAAAAAAGACCATGACCTACGCCAAGCACGTCTTCGCCGCCGCCGCGCTCTTCGCCTCCGTCGGTGCCGCCCACGCCGCCGACGGTGCCGTCAACGATCACGAGGCCTTCTACAAGGCGCTCCAGACCCCGGCCGCGGCCACCACCGTGATCGAGGGCCGCCAGGCCGCCCCGATCGCCACCGCCCCGCAGGCGCCGGTCGACCGCTACCTCGAGACCCGCACCTCCGGTTCGGCCCGCTGACCCGGCCGACCGACACGCGACTTCCTCCCCCCGGAAAGAAAGACAAGACCATGACCTACACCAAGACCATCCTCGCCGCCGCCGCCCTCGTCGCTTCCTTCGGTGCCGCCCAGGCCGCCGACGGCGCCGTCAACGACCATCAGGCCTTCTACAAGGCGCTCCAGACCCCGGCCGCGGCCACCACCGTGATCGAGGGCCGCCAGGCCGCCCCGATCGCCACCGCCCCGCAGGCGGCCGTCGATCGCTACCTCGAGACCCGCACCTCCGGTTCGGCGCGCTGATCGCGCGGCCTGCCCACGACAATCCCCCCGAGCAGAAAGAAACGACCATGACCTACGCCAAGCACATCTTTGCCGCGGCCGCCCTCCTCGCCTCGATCGGTGCCGCTCAGGCCGCCGACGGCGTCGCCAACGACCACCAGGCCTTCTACAAGGCGCTCCAGACCCCGGCTGCGAGCGCGACCGTGATCGAGGGCCGTCAGGCCGCCCGCATCGCCAAGCCCGCCGAGGCGATGCAGATCCAGGCCCCGGTCCAGGCGCAGACCGACGCCGACCGCTACATCGAGATGCACAACGTCGGCGGCGAGAACTGAGACCGAGCCCGACGCGCTCCCCGCAGGATGCCCGCCACTCCCCCGGCGGACGTCCTCGGGGACGCCTCGCGGCGAAAGACCGGTGCGCCGGAAGCCGGCGACCGCTATCGTGGGGCGACGGATCAACCGGCCCCGAGTCTCCCCATGAAGATCGCCACCTGGAACATCAACGGCGTCAAGGCGCGCCTCGAAACCGCCCTTCGCTGGCTCGAGGAGGCGAACCCCGATCTCGTCTGCTTCCAGGAGATCAAGTCGGTCGACGAGGGCTTCCCCGCGGCCGAATTCGAGCGCCTCGGCTATCACGTCGCCACCCACGGCCAGAAGGGCTTCAACGGCGTCGCCATCCTGTCGAAGCACCGCCTCGAGGACGTCTCGCGCGGCCTCCCCGGCGATCCCGACGACCCGCAGGCGCGGTATATCGAGGCGGTCGTCTCGGTGCCCTCCGGCGTCGTGCGTGTCGGTGGCCTCTATCTGCCCAACGGCAACCCGCTCGGCAGCGAGAAATTCCCCTACAAGCTCCGCTGGATGGAGCGGCTCGAGGCCCATGCCCGCAGCCGCCTCGCGCTCGAGGAACCCTTCCTCCTGATGGGCGACTACAACGTCATTCCCGAACCGATCGACGCCAAGACCCCGAAGGCCTGGCTCGGCGACGCGCTGTTCCAGCCCGAGAGCCGCGCCGCCTTCCGCCGCCTGCTCGGCCTCGGCTTCACCGATGCGCTGCGCGCCTCGACCGACGCCCAGGTCTTCACCTTCTGGGACTATCAGGCCGGCTGCTGGCAGCGCGACGAGGGTATCCGCATCGACCACGTCCTGATGAGCCCGCAGGCCGCCGACCGCCTCCGCGCCGTCGGCGTCGACAAGCACGTCCGCGGCTGGGACAAGCCCTCCGACCACGTCCCCGTCTGGGTCGATCTCGACGTCGATTGAGGAGGACCGGCCGATGAGCGATGCGCGCGAGAACGCACCTTCCGGCGGCTGCCTCTGCGGCGGCATACGCTTTCGCCTCGCCCGCGTGCCGACCGACGTCGGCCACTGCCATTGCCGCATCTGCCAGCGCTCGTCGGGCGCCGCCTTCCTCACCTGGGCGACGGTGCCGCGCGAAGACCTGACGGTCGAGGGCGAGCCGGCGTGGTACGCCTCCTCGGCGGCGGCGAAACGCGGCTTCTGCCCGACCTGCGGCACACAGCTCTTCTTCGCCTTCGAGGCGGACGCCGCCGACCATCGCGACGACCTGCCGACCGGCGCCACCGAGACGATCGACGTCGCCGTCGTCGCCCTCGACGAACCCGATCTCTGTCGACCGACCCGCAACATCTGGGTCGGCAGCCGTCGCGCCTTCCTGCACGGCTTCGACGCGACGCTGCCCGACTACCCTGACGAAGGCCCCGACATGTCGTGATCGCCGCGCGAAAACACGAAGCGAGGCGACGTAACGTCATCAGTATTAACCCGTCGTTAACCACGACATGCGACAGTCTGACGTCGCCGACGACGAATTTCTGGTGATTCTAATTGAAAATCAATTAGTTAAACTTATTTCTTTGGAAATCTGTGGAATTTGCGCATCTTCCTCGAGAAGATGAGAACACCCACTCAACCCCTTGATTTTCAAGGCTTCGAATCGCCGAACAAAAAAGGCGCGGATCGCTCCGCGCCTCGTTCCGTCACGACCATTATGGGTCAGTACTCCTGTCGGAGCGACCGATCGATCAGTTGTTGCCGCCCTTGGCGATCCATTCCTGCGCCTCGGAGACGCCGCGACGGCGCTCGTTCTCGCTGGCGACCGAGAACACCTGCTCCTGGACCTCGCGAACCCAGTCGTCCTTGGCGTTGGTCGCGTTGTTGCGGGCGATCGTCAGCCACATCAGCCCCTGCGCCGGGCGCCGCTGCAGCCCCTCGTCGCCGGTGAAGAGCAGCTGACCGAGCATCGCCTGGGCGCCGACATGACCCTTCTTGGCGGCCACCGTCAGCCAACGCGCCGCCTGACGCGGATCGCGCTCGCTGCTGTCGGCCTCGAGATAGAGCCGGCCGAGCCGGTACTGCGCCTCGGTGTCACCGAAGATCGAGGCGGCATAGGTGTAGAGCTCGCGGGCGCGATCGACGTTCGGCCGGATCGCCGTGGTCTCGATGCCCTTGAGATAGTAGGAGCCGAGCGACACGAAGGCCGAGGCCACGAAGGCCGCCTGCGGCGTGCCGCGCGCATCGTCGGCGTGATTGTCGATCACTTCGCGATAGAATTCGAAGGCCTTGGCGTCGTTGACCGGGACGCCGTCGCCGGTCTCGTAGATCTTGCCGAGCTTCCACTGGGCGATCGGATGACCGCGCTCGGCCGCCCGCTTCAGCTGCTCCAGCGCCGCCTTGCGATCGCCGGCGTAGTAGAGGCGCGTCCCGTCGCGGAACGCATCCTCGGCGGAGGCATTGGCCGACGGCGGCACCACCGGACCCGGCAGCAGACGCGCCGAGACGCCGGGCGGCGCCGTGAGCGCGGCCGGGGCCATGGCGGCCGGCGACGGACGCACCGGAGCCGGCAGCGGGGCGAGAGCCCGGATGTCGGAGGAGAGCGGCGCGTCCTCGCCCGGACCGTCGTGGCCCGGATCGAAGGCGGCGGCCGACAGCGCCGTACCGAACAGCATCGCGGCGGCGCAGCCGACGCGAAGATACCAACCAGTCCGCATGACCGTTCTCGCGACGTCACCGCTCCATGGTGAGCGCATCGGCGCCCGGAGCGTCGCGATCGACGTTTCGGCCGAAGGCCGCGTGCGATCGCTCTTGCCATCCCGACCCGCCGGGGTCGAGCCCCGCGGATCCATGAGCGAACCATCCCACGCCAATTCGGCGACAACAGGGCCGATCGGCCCCGGATTACGGCGATCGCCGGGCAATTCCCGGACCATGGCGACGGCGGGAGCGGAATCGAAGACGATCGGCCCTGATCCGCCGATCGCAAACTCACCCACTCGTTCCATCTCGTCCGTACCCGACACGCAACTCGCTCCGACAGCGCAGAGGCCTCGTTCTTCGGCTCGCACGCTCGTGTTCATTTGTGACGGAAGCGGGGCAAATGCGTCGACCTCGATCAAGGCCCGCGCGCATTGGCCGGCACTGTTGCAGGCGCGACACGAAAATGGACGGGCCGGTCCGCCGAAGAGGCGAACCGGCCCGTCGCAAAGGCCTTTTCGTGACGACGTGTCGCACTCACCCCAGCCGGGCGAGCGCCTCGCGCACCTTGGCGAGACGGGCGACGTATTCCTCGCGCTTCTCGTGGTTCTCCTCGACCACCTCTTCCTTGGCCTTGGCCATGAACTGCGGGTTGGAGAACATCTTGTCGATGCGGCCGATCTCGCCCTCGAGCTTGACCACCTCCTTGGCGAGGCGGCTCTTCTCGGCCGAGACGTCGATCACGCCCTCGAGCGGCAGGCAGAAGGTCGCCTCGCCCACCACGATCTGCGCCGAGGCCGCAGGCGCGGCATCGGCGAAACCGATCTCCGAGATGCGCGCGAGACGGAGGATCGCCGCCTCGTGGGTGGCGATCCAGCCGCGGGTCTTGTCCGACGCGCCGACCACGACGAGCGGGATCTGGGCGCCGGCCGGCACGTTCATCTCGGAGCGCACCGAGCGAACCTCGGTGATGAGGCCGACCAGCCAGTCGATCTCGTCGGCCGCCGCCTCGTGGCGCACCGCGCCGCGCGGCCATTCGGTCGTGACCAGCATGGCGGCGCGCGCGAGCCCCGCCTCGGCGGCGGTCTTCGCCCACAGCTCTTCGGTGATGAAGGGCATGAAGGGATGCAGCAGCTTCAGGATCTCGTCGAGGACGTAGGCGCAGGTCGCCCGCGTCTCGTCCTTCAGCGCCTGATCCTCGCCCATGAAGATCGGCTTGGCGAGTTCGAGATACCAGTCGCAGAACGAGTTCCAGACGAAGCGATAGGCCGCCCCCGCCGCGTCGTTGAAGCGATAGGCCTCGATCGCCGCCGTGACGTCAGCGATGGCGCGGGTGAGCTCCGTCGCGATCCAGCGGTTGAGCGTGCCCTTCGCCGCCGCCGGCTCGAAGTCGCCGACGGTGACGCAGCCGTTCATCTCGGCGAAGCGCGCGGCGTTCCACAGCTTGGTCGCGAAGTTGCGATAGCCGGCGACGCGCGCCTTGGCGAGCTTGATGTCGCGGCCCTGCGCCGCCATCGCGGTCAGGGTGAAGCGCAGCGCGTCGGCGCCGAACTCGTCGACGAGTTCGAGCGGATCGATGACGTTGCCCTTGGACTTCGACATCTTCTGCCCCTTCTCGTCACGGACGAGGGCATGGATGTAGACGTCCTTGAAGGGGATGACCGGATTGCCGGCCTCGTCCTTCATGAAGTTGAGGCCCATCATCATCATCCGGGCGACCCAGAAGAAGATGATGTCGAAGCCGGTCACCAGCACCGAGGTCGGGTAGTAGCGCGCCAGTTCCGGCGTCTCATCCGGCCAGCCGAGCGTCGAGAACGGCCACAGCGCCGACGAGAACCAGGTGTCGAGCACGTCCTCGTCGCGGGTCAGGAAGCCCGCCGCGCCCGCCGCCCGCAGTTCGGCCGCCCGCGCCGCGTCGATGTCGCCGCGGGTGAGGTAGTGATGGATCGCCTGATCGAGCGCCTCGGCCTCGTCGTGGGCGACGAAGACCTCGCCGTCCGGCCCGTACCACGCCGGGATCTGATGGCCCCACCACAGCTGACGGGAGACGCACCAGGGCTGGATGTTCTCCATCCACTGGTAATAGGTGTTCTCCCAGTTCTTCGGCACGAAGGTGGTGCGGCCGTCACGGACGGCGGCGAGCGCTTCCTTCGCCAGTTCGCCGGCGTTGACGTACCACTGGTCGGTCAGGAACGGCTCGATCACGACGTTCGAGCGGTCGCCGTGCGGCACCGTGTGGGTGTTCGGCTCGATCTTGTCGAGCAGGCCGCAGCGCTTCATCGCCTCGACGACGCGCTTGCGCGCCTCGAAACGGTCCTGCCCGTGCAGCAGCGCCTCGAGCTCGCCGAGCGCCATGACCTGGGCGACCGGCGCGAGCGGCTCCTCACCCTCGCCCGCCTCCGGCGCGCCGAAGAGATCGAGCCCATGGCCGATGTCGAGGCCGAAGGCCTCGTTGCCGACGAGATCGATCTTCGCCTTGCGGTCGAGGATGTTGATCTGCGCGAGCCCATGACGCTTGCCGACCTCGAAGTCGTTGAAGTCGTGCGCCGGGGTGATCTTCACCGCGCCGGTGCCCTTCTCCGGGTCGGAATATTCGTCCGCCACGATCGGAATGCGCCGGCCGACCAGCGGCAGGATGGCGAACTTGCCGACCAGATCGGCGTAGCGCTCGTCCTCGGGGTGAACCGCGACGGCGGTGTCGCCGAGCATCGTCTCCGGACGCGTCGTCGCGACCGTGACGTAGCGACCCGGCATGCCCTCGATCGGGTACTTGAAGTGCCAGAAGTGACCCTTCACCTCGACCTGCAGCACCTCGAGATCGGAGATCGCGGTCTCGAAATGCGGGTCCCAGTTGACCAGCCGCTTGTCGCGGTAGATCAGGCCCTGGCGGTGCAGCGCGACGAAGACCTTGAGGACCGCCTGCGACAGGCCCTCGTCCATGGTGAAGCGCTCGCGCGACCAGTCGCAGGACGCGCCCAGCCGCTTCAGCTGGTTGACGATGGTGCCGCCCGATTCGGCCTTCCACGTCCAGACCTTCTCGAGGAAGGCGGCACGGCCGATGTCGCGGCGGCCCGGCTCGCCGCGCGCCGCCATCTGGCGTTCGACCACCATCTGCGTCGCGATGCCGGCATGGTCGGTGCCCGGCTGCCACAGCACGTCCTTGCCGCGCATGCGCTCGAAGCGGACCAGCACGTCCTGCAGCGTGTTGTTGAGCGCATGGCCCATGTGCAGCGAGCCGGTGACGTTCGGCGGCGGGATGACGATCGAATAGGGCTCGGCGCCCGGCTTCGCGCCGGCACCGGCGCGGAACGCCCCGACCTCTTCCCATTGGGCGGAAATGCGCGGTTCGACGGCGGCGGCCTCGTAGGTCTTTTCGAGCATGACGGCTTCCGGATGTGATGTGCGAACGTCGCCGGACCCCGACGGGACCGGCGTGAAAACGTGCCGCGATAAGGGGCGAAGGCGGCGCGCCTGTCAATGCGGACGCGGCGCCGATCGGGGATTCGCGCGCGAGAACGCCGCCTCAGCGACCGCGAGTCACGCGCTCGATCTCGGCCCGGACCATCCGCTCGACCATGGTCGGCAGGTTGTGGTCGAGCCACTGCTGCAGCATCGGCCGCAGCATCTCCTGGACGAGATCGTCGAGGGTGCGGGCGTTGCGGTTGATCACCGTCATCGACAGATCGGCGAAGGCCGAGGCGATCATCCCCTCGCTGGCGTGCGAGATCAGCGGCGCCACGGCGGCCTCGACCGCGGCCGGCTCGGGCGCGAAGGCACGCGGCGCCGGGGCGGGTGCGGGTGCCGGGGTCGGCTTGGGCGGGGCGATCGGAGCGGCGGCGACGGGTGCGACGATCGGCTCCGGCTCGGGTTCCGGCTCCTCGACGGCTTCTTCCACCTCGGCGACGTCGGCGAAGGCGAGATCGGAGGTCTCACTCATGCCCTCGACCAGCGGCGGGCCGCTCTCGGGTTCGGCGAGTTCCTCGGTCAGATCGAGCACGTCGTCGTCCTCGGCCGCGTCGTCTTCCGGATCGTCGGCCGTGGCGAAGAGCTTGTCGAGATCGTCTTCGGAGATGGTCTCGTCGGCGGCGGAGGAGAGCTCCGGCTCGGGCGGCGGCGCGGCGGCCTTGCTCTTGGGAGCCGTCTCCTCGTCCGCGATGATCCTGCGGATCGAGGCCAGGATCTCCTCCATCGAGGGTTCCTGCGCTTGCGCCTTGGCCATGGAAACACTCCGACGAATGCGTGACGTCCACCGACATCGACATGATGTCGGTGATCGTCGTCGTACCTACTATAGATGGATCCACGACGCCGTGAAGCGCACCCCGCGTCGCGATCGGGAGTTATCCCCGATCACGTCCGCATTTCCGCCCCGATCACTGACCGTCGGGGGTCCGGAGACCGATCCACTTGTCGCGAACCGCCTCGGCGTGCTCTTCCGGGTCCTGGATCGACACCCTGACCTTCATGTGTTCGACGTCGAGGCGACCGACCGCGGCGGCGAGCTGGAACGAGCCGACGACTCGCGAACGCTCGGCGTTGACGAGGTTCGACCGCGCCGTGATCAGCATCGTCTGCTGATTGAGGACGTCCAGTGTGGTGCGCTGGCCGACCCGCTGCTCCTCGATGACGCCGTTCAGCGCCAGCTGCGAGGCTTCGACCTGCGCCCTGTAGGCGGTGATCGAGGCATTGGCGGCCTGCAGCATGCCCCAGGCGGAGACGACGCTGGCGCGCACCGTGTCGCGGGTGAGATCGACCTGCAGACGCGCCGCGCCGAGCTGTTCCTTGGCCTGGCGGATCTTGGCGTACTCGACGCCGCCCTGATAGATCGGCACGGTGACGTTGAGCGACACCGCGGCGTTGTTGGCGGTCTTGTAGGTCGGGTTGTCGAAGGCGCGCGAGGCCGAGCCCTGCGCCGACACCTGCGGCAGCAGCGCACCCTCGAGATACTTCACGTTGTGCTGCGCCACGTCGACGTTGTGGATGCCCGCCATGATCTGCGGGCTCTCGCTCTGGGCGGCGCGCACGGCGGCCTCGACCGTCTTCGGCAACAGCCCGTCGGCCCCGCCGGTGGCGCCGAGCTTGCCCGGCTCCTTGCCGATCACCTGACGATAGACGGCGCGCGAGGCGTTGAGCTGCGCCCGCGCGGCGTTGAGCTGCGACACGGCGAGCTGATAGGAGGCCTCGGCCTGTGCCACGTCGGTCTGGGTGCCCTCGCCGACGTTGAAGCGATCCTTGGCGGCGCGCACCTGCTCGGTGAGGAACTTGACGTTGCTCTCCTGCAGCGAGACCAGCGCGGTGTCACGGATCACGTCCATGTAGGCGGTCGCCGCCGACAGCAGAACCTGCTGTTCGGCCGAGCGCAGCACCTCGCGCTGGGCGCGAACCGCGGCCTGCGCCTGATCGATGCCGGCGGTGATCTGGCCGCCGGTATAGATCGGCTGCACCAGCTGGATGCCGAAGTTCGACGCGGTGTTGTAGAAATCGACGTTGGCGCCGGCGTTCTGATAGTTCTGGTAGCCGTAGGCCGTGTAGGTGCGGCCGATCGAGGCCGAACCGTTGATCCTCGGCCGGGCAGCGCCCTGCGCGATGCCGACGCCCTCGTCCGCCGCCCGGGTCTGGGCGCGCGCGGCGTTCAGCTGCGGATTGTTCGAATAGGCGAGCGCCAGGGCTTCCGAGAGAGACTCGGCCCGGGAAACGCCCACATGCGTCGTCAGGCCCAAGGCCCCGACGAGCGCGAAAACGGCGGAACGGCTGAACGACACGACGCTACTCCCGGAAATCGACTCACGAATCGGCGGCGCGCTCTCATCGCCGACAGCGAACGAATGTCTTAACGAACATTCAAAGCCTCTCGAATGCAAACCGAGATCGCCGCCTCGACGCCCTCGATCCACGCATTTTCGTCGAATGAGGCCGCCGGGCAACATTCACGAAGCCTCGAGCGCGCCCGCGCACGAGAGCGAGACGCGAAACGACCCGCCGCCGTCACCGGCCGCGGGTCGCGGATTCGTCGGGCGTTCCGGCTCAGAGCGCGAAGGCGGCCGGACGCGCGAAGCCGGGCAGCAGATGGCCCGGCAGATTGAAGGCGGTGCGCTCGGAGAGCTTTCCCGATGCGCGCACACAGACCGTGGCGCGCGCCGCGTTGCCCGAACCGCGCACGAAGACGATGCGACCGCCCTCGACCACCTGATCGGCGATCGCTTCGGGCAGATCCTCGAGCGAACCGTCGAAGAGGACGAGATCGTAGGGCGCCCCCACAGGCGCGCCGGCGGTCAGCGGGCCGACGACCACGTCGACGCCCGGAAGTGCCCCCTTGGCCGCGGCGGCGAGGTCGGCGTCTTCCTCGACCATCGTCACGGTGGCGCCGATCGCCGCGACGATCGCCGCGGTGTAGCCGGTGGCACCGCCGACCACGAGCACTTTCTCGCCGGCCTTGGGCGCAGCGAGCTGGACGAGCTTGGCGAGCTGCGCCGGCTGCATCAGGCGGCGGCCCTTGCCGAGTTCGACCGGGCGGTCGAGATAGGCGAGATCCTGCAGCGCCGCCGGCACGAAGGCCTCGCGCCCGACCGAGAGGAACGCGGCGATCACGCCGTGATCCGTCACGTCCACGGTGCGGATCTGGTTGTCGACCATCGTCCTGCGCTGAATGGCGAATTCGGCCATCGTTTCCCCCGCTCGCTGTCGGCGTCTCGACCGGCGCGGCCGGTCGTCGGGTTTCCTTAATCCGCTCGTCCGGGCGAGACAATAGGAACCTTCGCCGGAATGAGGTGATCACGCGACGAACCGACCCGTGCATCGGCACGGGCTGCGCGGAAATTCGGCGATGTCGGGAAGGAGAATGGAGGCCTCGTCCGGACTCGAACCGGAGTACACGGATTTGCAGTCCGCTGCGTAACCACTCCGCCACGAGGCCTCACGGGGCGTTTCTCTAGCCGGGTTCATCCGCTCGAGCAAGCGCCCGTTTCGATCATCCAGCAATTTTCGCCGGCGCGCTTCGTCGCGCGGCGGACCGGCGCCACGCGCGCCCTGCGCCGCTTCAATGCGTCGACGCGGGATCTTCCTCGGCCTCGAAATGCGAGCGGATGTCGCCACCCCGCCCGACGAAGCCGCGACAGCCGGGCTTCGGGCGCAGGATCACCATGTTCTCGAACCACACCCCGCCCGGCGAGCGCCAGCCGTAGGAGATGCACCCGGGCCGGAGCGCACAGGAGCGGCAATCGACGCCGACGGACGCCGGAGCGACGACGGTCGGCCCGTCGGGAGAAGCCGTCGTGGTGACGGCCGTTGGTGTCGGAGCTGTATCGGCGGGTCCTGACGACATCGGCGACCTCGACCTTCGCGCGTAGCGTCGGCGAATGCCGGCACGGGTGGAATCAAACCACGTTCGACCCGCCCTCGAGAATTGGGAACGCCCCCATGCGTAGCCACACCGACGAGGAAAACCGCCATTCGGTCATCGGGTACCGGATTGCTTGACCGGCACTTCCAGCCCGGCGACGACCAGCGTCACCCGGTCGGCGAGGCGGGCGATCTCGCGATTGAGACGGCCCTGGAGGTCGCGGAAACGGCGGGCGAGCGCGTTCTCCGGGACGATGCCGAGACCGACCTCGTTGGAGACCAGAATCACCGCGCCGCCGACCCGTTCGAGGGCGGCGGCAAGCATCGCGATCTCGGCCTCGACGTCGCGATCGGCGAAGAGCACGTTGGAGAGCCACAGCGTCAGGCAGTCGACCACCAGCACCCGCCCCTCGCCCGCCTCGCGCACCACGACCTCGGCGAGCGCCAGCGGTTCCTCGACCAGCCCCCAGGCCGCCCCGCGCTCGGCGCGATGGGCGGCGATGCGCGCTTCCATCTCGGCGTCGTGGGCCTGCGCGGTCGCCACCATCACCGGCGACAGGCCGCTCGCCTCGGCCCGTGCCAGCGCCACCCCGGTCTTGCCGGAACGCGCGCCACCGAGCACGAAATCGACGCGAGGCAGGGCGAAAACGGTCATGAAAGGGCCTTTCGGGAGAAGTCGGCGAACCACGTGAACCGCGCGTTCGGCGCGGTTTTCCGCCCTTCGATAGAGGCTCGCGACGCGATCGTCCACATGTCGTCGTCCGAGGGCTTGGCAAGAGGAAGCGAGCTTGCTATAGACCCGCCCGCAGCGACGCCACGGCGCCGACGCATTCCGCGATAGCTCAGTTGGTAGAGCGTTCGACTGTTAATCGAATGGTCGCAGGTTCGAGTCCTGCTCGCGGAGCCAGTTTCCCTGAAGGGGTCCGACGGTCGTCGTCGGGCCTCTTCTCGTTTTCCGGGCTCGCCGGGGAGCGTTCTTCAGCGCTGGGCGAAACCCACGACCGCCGAGACGACCGCTCCGTCGATCCCGGCGAAGCCGTGATGGGCCCGCGGTTGGCAGGCGTTGCCGTCGTCACTCCCGCCGTCGAGCCACGTCACCCGCGCGCGCTTGCCCGCCCATGCCTGGAACGGGGCCACGCCGGCAGGCTGCGTCCTGGCGCAACCGTCGTGCCTGTGGTGGATCACCAGCGTCGGCGGCAGATAGGCCGCCGATCCGAGGATCGCCATCACGTTGTCGCCGTCGCCGGAGGCGTCCGACAGGAAACCGGACGTCAGCACCAGCCGGTCGGGTCGGGCGCCGGCGGCGATGCCGCGCGCCGCACGCTGCGTGCCGCGACTGGTCCCCACCAACGTGACATGGCCGTATTGCCGCATCGATTCGACCGCCGCCGCCACGTCGACACCGGCGTCGGGAACGAGGACCGCGAAGCCGCGCGACGCGTAGGCGGCCCGTGTCCGCACCAGCTGATTGCCCTCGCGGGAGATCGAGCCGTCGGCTCCCACGCCGATTTCCCCGTCCCCGCCGGCCAGTAGAATGATCGCACCGTGCGGCCGTGCCGGCATCAACAGCGACGCCCGCGTTCCGCCGATCGAAACGCCCGACACGGTGGCCGCCGCCGCCGAAACCGCACAGACCGGCGTGAGCGACGCCACCATCGCGGCGAAGACCAGACCCCGAACCACTCCCGACGACCCGATCACATGTTTCATCGTGCCCTCCTTCGGATTTGAACGCCGGCATGTCCGATCGTGCCCTCGGATCGGAGACGCGTCGAGCGGATTTGACCGATCGTGAACCACGATCGCGTGACGGAGGGCTTTCGCCTGCCCGTGAGGGACGAATTGTTTCCCCTACGACGATGCTCCCCCTCCCCGTGCCGCGTCGGCTCGACTATCGTCGTCGCTTCCGCAACGACCGGTCGGGAGCCGCACCATGGTCGCGTCGAGACGTCGCCTTCTCACCTCCGCTTCGCGCGTCGGCCGCTTCGCCGCCGCAGCCCTCCTCGCCGCCCCGCTCGCAGCCGCCGCCGCGCCCGCCGATCAGGCCGGCGCCGACCGGTTGAAGGCGCTGGTCGAGGACTATGTCGGCCGCCCGGCGGCCGGCGAGACGCCGGTGGTGACCGTCACCCCGGTCGGCGACGACTACGAGGTCGCCATCGACTTCGACCGCCTCGCCGCGCCGATCAAGAAGCTCGGCGTCGAGGCGACGCTCGGCCGCTCGGTGTCGCGGCTGACGCCGAAGCCCGACGGCACCTGGGCCTGGCGGGTCGATTCGTTCACCCCCTGGACCTGGGCGGCCGGCGGCCAGACCGGCCGGCTCGCCTTCGAGGGCTTCCGCGCCGACGGCGTCTTCGACCCCGCGCTCACGTCCTTCACCCGCCAGACCATGAAGGTCGACCGAGTGGTCAGCGAGCAGTCCGTGCCCGCCGCCGGCGACACGCCGCGTATCGACGTCCGCCGCACCGACGAGCAACTCGACTTCTCCGGCACCGCCATCGCGAGCGCCTCCGGCGACGGCCTCGACGTCACCGCGACCCAGACGCTGCGCTCGATCACCGAGACCTTCGCGCTCTCCGAAGGCACCGCGAAGGGCGTGCCCGACATGGAGGCGACGCTCAAGGTCGGTGCCGCGCGGGCCGAAGCGAAACTGACCGGCTTCCGCAATCCGGCCTTCCTGGCGCTGTGGCGCCATCTCGTCGCCCATCACGACAAGACGGACTTCACCGCGGGGCAGGCCGAGTTCAAGGCGCGACTGCGTGATCTGGGGCCGCTGTTCGAGCGCCTCGACCACACCGCGACCTTCGACACGGTCGAGCTCGAGACTCCCGTCGGCTTCGCCACGCTCGGCCGCGTCGAGGTGGCGATGGTGGCGACCGGCGCCACGACCGACGGCACCGTCGACTTCCGCACCACGCTCTCGGGGCTGAAGGTCGGCTCGCTCTTCATCCCGGCCTGGGCGGGGCGGCTGATCCCGAGCGATCTCGAGATTCGCGGTCGCGCCACCGGCTGGAACGCCGCGGCACCGCTGGCGATCTTCCTCGACCGCGCCGACTTCGCCGCCGACAAGCCGCTCTCCGACGAGGTCGCCGCCGAGATGGTGGCGAAGGCCCTGCCCAAGGGCGTCGTCGACATCGTCTTCGAGGGCAATCGCGTCGCCGCCAAGGAATGGGATCTGAAGCTCGACGGCCGCATGACCGCCGGACCGGCCGGCGCCTCCGGCACCGTCACGGCACGCGCGACCGGCCTCGAACAGGCGATCGCCGCCCTGCGCGATCCCAAGGCCGGCGACAGCGGCAAGCAGGCCGCCGACCAGCTCGCCCTCGCCCTGTCGCTCGCCGAGCAGAAGGACGGCGCCGCCGTCTGGCGCATCGACTTCGCGGGCGACCGCGTCTCGATCAACGGCCGCGAGGTCTCGCCCGGCACCAAGAAGGCCGACCCGGCCCCCGTGACCACGCCGCTCTCGACCGGCAAGCAGGGCTCGTCCGGTTCGACCAAGGCGCCGACCTACAAGGCCGGCGACAACCCGATGGGCGATTCCGACACCGATTCCATCAAGCGGAAGTTCGACGAGAAGGCCGCCAAGGGCGGCTCCAAGTCGTCGACCAAATCGTCGGTCAAGAAGGCCCTGGACGCCGAAGAAGAATGACGCCGGTCGCGACGGGCCTCACCGCCCCTCGCGCCGCCGCCACGGAGCGCTCATGACGCGAGACCACGCCGCCCGTCCGCTCCTTCTCGTCGCCCACGGCGACGGCGGTGCGGACCCGCGCGACGAGACCGTGCGGCTCCTCGCCGAGCGGCTGGCGCGACGCGGCGACCGCTCCGTCGCCTGGGGCGTGCTGAAGCGGCCGGAGAGCTTCGACGACGCCCGCCGCGCCTTCTTCGGCGACGCCACGCCCGGTCCGGTCGACGTCTATCCACTTTTCATGGCGGAGGGGCGATTCGTCCGGACGAAACTGCCCGCGGTCCTCGCCGAGCGCGGTTTCGGCGAGCACCGCCGCCTCCCCGTGTTCGGCCTCGACCCCGGCCTCGTCGATCTGATCGCGCAGCGCCTGCGCACCATCGCCTCGATGCAGGGTGGGGCCACGCCGGCGGACCTTCCGACCCTGCTGGTCGCCCACGGCTCGGCCTCGGGCGACGCCGGCAGCCGGCTCTCGACGGAAGCGATCGCCGCAACGCTCGCCGAGCGCCTCGCCGCGCCGATCCGCGTCGCCTTCATCGAGGAAGAGCCCTTCTTCCACGACGTCATCCCGACGTGGCGGCCGCGGATCGTCGTCGGCCTCTTCGTCTCGACCGGCACCCACGCGCTCGACGACGTCGCAGCCCTCGTCGCGAAGACCCCCGGCATCCTCCACCACGTCGAGGCGATCGGCCGCGATGCCGGCGTCGCCGATCTGGTCGAGCGGGCGATCGAGGCGGCCGGTCCCGTCCGCGGCTGAGCGGGTCTGCGCGCCGAAACCCTTGCAATCGGCGCCCTGCGCCCTCTATGTGGCCGCCATGAACGACACCACCGCGCAAACCGCCCCCAAGATCTCCTTCGTCTCGCTCGGCTGCCCCAAGGCGCTGGTCGACAGCGAGCGCATCGTCACGCACCTGCGCTCCGAAGGTTACGAACTGACCAAGTCCCACGCCGGCGCAGACGTCGTCGTGGTCAACACCTGCGGCTTCCTCGACAGCGCCAAGGCCGAGAGCCTCGAGGCGATCGGCAAGGCCATGGCCGAGAACGGCAAGGTCGTCGTCACCGGCTGCATGGGCGCCGAGCCCGGCGAGATCGAGGCGCAGTTCCCCAATCTCGTGGCGATCACCAAGCCGCAGGCCTACGAGAGCGTCATCGAGGCGGTGCATTCCGCCGTGCCGCCGGCCCACGATCCCTACGTCGACCTGGTGCCGCCACAGGGCGTCCGCTTCACGCCGCGCCACTACGCCTATCTCAAGATCTCGGAAGGCTGCTCCAACCGCTGCAGCTTCTGCATCATCCCGCATCTGCGCGGCGACCTCGTCTCGCGGACGGCGGCCGACGTGCTGCGCGAGGCCGAGAAGCTGGTGAAGGCCGGCGTCAAGGAACTCCTCGTCATCTCGCAGGACACCTCCGCCTACGGCCAGGACCTGCGCTATGCCGCCAGCCCGTGGAAGGACCGCGAGGTCCGCGCCCGGTTCCTCGATCTCTCGCGCGAACTCGGCGACTTCGGCGTCTGGGTGCGCCTCCACTACGTCTACCCCTACCCGCACGTCGACGAGGTGCTGCCCTTGATGGCGGAAGGAAAGATCCTTCCCTATCTCGACATCCCCCTCCAGCACGCCGCGACCCCGGTTCTGAAGGCGATGAAGCGCCCGGCGGCGCAGGAGAAGACCCTCGACCGCTTTGCCAAGTGGCGCGAGACCGTGCCGGATCTCGCCATCCGCTCGTCCTTCATCGTCGGCTTCCCCGGCGAGACCGAACAGGACTTCCAGGACCTGCTCGACTGGCTCTCGGCGGCGAAGCTCGACCGCGTCGGCGCCTTCAAATACGAGGCGGTCAAGGGTGCCGCGGCGAACGAACTCGCCGGCGCCGTGCCGGAAGAGGTCAAGCAGGAACGCTGGAACCGGCTGATGGCGCATCAGCAGGGGATCGCCGACAAGATCCAGAAGGCCCGTGTCGGCCGGCGCGTGCCGGTGATCATCGACGAGGTCGGCCCCTCCGTCGCCAAGGGGCGGACGAAGTGGGACGCCCCGGAGATCGACGGCGTGGTCCACGTCGCCTCGCGCCGCCCGCTGCGGGCCGGCGAGATCGTCACGGTGAAGATCGAGAAGACCGACGCCTACGATCTGGCGGGCACGGCGGTCGACTGAGCGGCGGACTCGAGACGAGCGCACACGGTTCCGAATTGTCTCACTGTTCGGCTTCATGTTGAGGTGCCCGGCGTGAGCCGGGCCTCGAAACACGAAGCCACGACGGGCCGTGCCACTCGGTCCTTCGCGCTTCGAGGCTCGCTGACGCTCGCACCTCAGCATGAAGGACCTCCGCGACGGGCTGCAACGATCCCATCGTCGCCCCTTCGCCCTCAGTTGCCGCCGGTCAGTTCCGCCAGCGCCTTCTCGAAGCGGCGATCGGGCACCAGCCAGATCACCGCGACCGCGGCATAGAGCACCAGCGGCGCCCACGAGACCATGAAGGCGAGGCCGATCGCCAGCGCGTAGAGCGCCAGCGACACCGTCTCCTTGCGGCCCGAGCCGAAGGCGCGGGCGAAGGCCGTGCCGTCGGGATGGCGGCGGCGCAGCACCAGCGCCAGGATGGTGTAGGCCAGCGCCGCGGCGATCAGCACCACGCCGTAGAGCGCCACCGTCGCCGAGGCGAAGTGGTTCTCGCCCATCCAGCCGGTGGCGAAGGGGATCAGCGACAGCCAGAACAGCAGGTGCAGGTTCGCCCACAGGGCCGCGCCGTCGACGGTCTTCACCGCCTGCATCATGTGGTGGTGGTTGTTCCAGTAGATGCCGACGTAGACGAAGCTCAGCACGTAGGACAGGAACACCGGCCACAAGGCCGCCAGCGCCGCGAAGCCGGCGTCGTGCGGCACCTTGAGTTCCAGCACCATGATGGTGATGACGATGGCGAGCACGCCGTCGCTGAAGGCCTCGAGCCGTCCCTTGTGCATGCCGTGCCGCCCCTCTCGCGAACCCTTCGCAATGGTGCACGTCGCCGCCGGCCGGCGCAACCCGCTCAACCGCCCGCGGCGATCCGCGAGAGGAAGTCGGCGCCGAGCCGGATGCCCGCCAGGTCGATGCCGTGGCCGAGCCCGGGCCTCAGATGGAGATCGACCGCGACGCCGCCCGCCTTCAGCGCCGCTTCCGCCGCGACGCTCTCGGATGCCGGGATCACCGCGTCGGCCTCGCCGTGGACGAGACGCACCGGCGTCGCCGAGAAGCCGCTCGCCGCCGGGCGGACGAGCCGGCCGGAATAGGCGAGAACACCGGCGAAGCGCCGGCCGCGGCCGATGGCGTCGAGCGCCATGATCGAACCTTGCGAGAAACCGACCAGCGCCGTCCGCTCGGCGACCGTACCGGCCCGCGCGATCTCGAGATCGACCACCGCGTCGAAGGCCGAGACCGCCGCGGCGATCCGCTCGGCCCGATTGGCCGGCGTCACGCCGAGCACCGAGAACCACTGCCGGCCGAAGGGGCCGCCGTCGAACGGGTACGGCGCATCGGGCGCGGCGAAGGCGACGCCGGGAAGCATCCCCTTCCAGTCGTCGGAGAGATCGAGGAGATCGAGCCCGCGCGCGCCGACCCCGTGCAGGAAGAGCACGAGATCGAGGTGGCGGGTGGAGGCGTCGGCGGTCATGGCAACCTCGGGGAACGATGGATCGTCGCCCGAACATGTCGCGCCGGGCGACCCACGACCAGATCGCGCCGCCGCACCGCACCGTTCGAGATTGCCGAACGGTGCGGGCCGCGCGTGGTCGTCACGGGATCAGCACGGCCGATCCGGTGGTGGCACGGGCCTCGAGCGCCCGATGGGCCGAGGCGGCATCGGCGAGCTTCCAGGAATTCGAGACCGGGATCTTCACCGCCCCGCTCGTCAGCACCGCGAAGAGGTCGGCGGCCGACGCCTCGAGATCGGCGCGCTGGGCGATGTAGGAGAACACCGTCGAGCGCGTGGCGAAGAGCGAGCCGCGCGACGCCAGTTCCTGCAGCGAGAACGGCGGGACCGGGCCCGACGCGTTGCCGAAGGAGACGAAGAGGCCGAGCGGACGCAGGCAGTCGAGCGACTTCGGGAACGTGTCCTTGCCGATCGAGTCGTAGACCACGTCGACGCCGCGCCCGCCGGTGATGTCCTTCACCGCGGCGACGAAGTCGTCCTTCTTGTAGTCGATGACGTGGTCGTAGCCGAGCGACTTGGCCAGCGCCACCTTCTCCGCCCCGCCGGCGGTGCCGATGACGGTGGCGCCGAGATGCTTCGCCCATTGGCCGGCGATCTGGCCGACGCCGCCCGCGGCCGCGTGGAAGAGCAGCGTCGTGCCCGGGCCGACCTTGTGGGTGCGCAGCAGCAGATTGCGGACGGTCATGCCCTTCAGCATCGCCGCCGCGCCGACCTCGAAGGAGATCGCATCGGGCAGCTGCACCAGCCGATCGGCCGGCACCAGCCGTTCCTCGGCATAGGAGCCGGGTCCGACGACATAGGCGACGCGATCGCCGACCGCGACCTCGGTCACGCCGTCACCGATCGCCACCACCGTGCCGGCGCCCTCGTTGCCGGGGATCAGCGGCAGACCACCCGGCGCCGGATAGAGGCCGGAGCGGAAGTAGCAGTCGATGAAGTTCAGCCCGATCGCGGCGTGGCGCACCAGCGCCTGACCCGGACCGGGCAAGCCGATCTCGACGTCCTCGTAGGTGAGAACCTCGGGACCGCCGGTCTGATGGATGCGGATCGCCTTCACCATGGTCGTGCTCCTCGAATGTGCGCTCTGTGCGCGGCAGACCCGCGCCAATCGTTCGCTCGGCGTACTATTTGGGTTGGATCGCCGTCGTTCAAGCATGTTAGCCTCATGGCTCCCATCGCAAAACACGCCGAGTCCTCGATGCCTCCCGCAAACGAGTCCTACACCGATCTGTTCACGCCCAAACTGGTTACGGTTCTGCGGGAAGGCTACGATCGAAAACGCTTCATGGCCGACATCGTGGCCGGCCTGACGGTCGCCATCGTCGCCCTGCCGCTCGCCATGGGCATCGCCATCGCCTCCGGCGTCTCGCCCGAGCGCGGTCTGACCACGGCGATCATCGCCGGCTTCCTGATCTCGGCACTCGGCGGCTCGCGCTTCCAGATCGGCGGACCGACGGCGGCCTTCATCGTCGTCGTCTATCGGGTGGTGGAGACCCAGGGCTACGACGGACTGGCGCTGGCGACCTTCATCGCCGGCCTGATCCTGATCGCCATCGGCCTGCTGAAACTCGGCACCTACATCAAGTACATCCCGCATCCGGTGACGATCGGCTTCACCGCCGGCATCGGCGTCACCATCTTCGTCTCCCAGGTCGCCGACCTGCTGGGCCTCAAGACCGGCAAGCTCCCCGGCGAGTTCCTCGACAAGATCGAGGTGCTGTGGCACGCGCTGCCGACCTGGAACGGCGCCACCGTCGCGGTGTCGGTCCTCTCGTTCGGCGTCATCGTCGGTCTGAAGCGGTGGAAGCCGAAGCTGCCGGGCCTGCTCTTCGCGGTCGTCGCGGCGGCTCTGGCGGTCGCGATCCTCCAACTCGACGTCGCCACCATCGGCTCGAAGTTCGGCGGCATCCCGCGCACGCCGCCGGCCCCGGCGCTGGCGATGCCGACGTGGAGCAAGTTGATCGCCATCCTGCCCGACGCGGTGACCATCGCGCTGCTCGCCGGCATCGAGTCGCTGCTCTCCGCCGTCATCGCCGACGGCATGACCGGCCGGCGTCACCGTTCCAACTGCGAGCTGGTGGCGCAGGGCATCGCCAACGTCTTCTCGCCGATCTTCGGCGGCATTCCGGCGACCGGCGCCATCGCCCGCACCGCCACCAACATCCGTTCGGGCTCCGCCGGTCCGATCTCCGGCATCCTCCACGCCGCCTTCCTCGCCGTCTTCGTCATCGTCGCAGCCCCGCTCGCCTGGTGGGTGCCGCTCGCCTCGCTGGCGGTGATCCTCGCCATCGTCGCCTGGAACATGTCGGAGGTCCACGCGATCTCCCACCTGCTGCGCAACGCCGACTGGGGCGAGCGCCTGGTGCTCGTCGCGACGCTGCTGCTGACCGTCTTCGTCGACCTGACGGTGGCGATCGAGGTCGGCGTGGTGCTCTCCGCCATCCAGTTCATGCACAACATGGCCGAGGCGGTGGAGGTCGAGGCCCGCACCGGCGCCCGCCTGCTGACCGGCGGGAAGCTCCTCGAGCGCGACGTCGCCGACGAACCGGGCGTGCGGCCGGGCTACACCTCGGACATCCACGACGACGTGGTGGTCTACCGCATCCACGGGCCGTTCTTCTTCGGCGCCGCCAACCAGCTCGCCCAGACGCTGAGCCGCATCGGCGATCGGCCGCGCTTCCTGGTGCTCGACTTCGACGGCGTGCCACTGGTCGACACCACCGGCGCCACGGCGCTGCGTTCGGTGATCGAGCAGATGACGAAACGCAACACCGTCGTCATCCTCGCGGCGATGAACCGCCCCGTCCGCCGCATCCTGGTGCGCTACGGCATCAAGCGGCCGGACGTCCAGGTCGCGACCGCCCCGTCCGTCGCCATCGCCCTCGACCGTGCCCGTCGCGGCGGCCTGCTCGAGGACTCCGTCGACGGCGGCGGCAAGCGACTGCTGCCGCACGTGTGAGCGATGGGAGGGCGCTCCGGCGCTCGTCGCTCCGGCGGATGGACCCGAAAGGCCCTTCCGACGCCTTTGCCGTGACGAGCACGTCGATCGGCGCGTCGCGCCGGACCTTTCAGTCGGAACCCGAGCCGGCGATTTCCCGAAGCGTCGCAGCGCCTTCACCCTCCCCTCAGGGGAGGGTGCCGAGCCTTGCGAGGCGGGTGGGGTTCGGCGCTTCGGCAAGCGGAAGAACGGGCGGCTTTCACGTGGGCACAAGTCGCCGGGTCGGTTCACCCCATCGGGCGCACTACACCCCACCCCCTGCCCCTCCCCTGATGGGAGGGGGGAAGTAAGCCGCCAATCGGGATCTGTGACCGGCAATCGAGGCTGTGACCCGCGCCGCCGGACCGTGACCTCGTTCCTCGCGGGAAAGCGCCCTCAGACGCCCTCGCCCTGCCCCGCCGCGCGGGCTTCGGCCTCGGCGCGGGCGCGCTGCTTGCGCTTCTTGGCGGTGATGTTGATCGCCTCGACGCCGGCCGAGAAGGCCATCGCCGCGTAGATGTAGCCGCGCTCGATGTGGAAGCCCATGCCGTCGGCGACCAGCGACACGCCGATCAGCAGCAGGAAGGCGAGCGCCAGCACCTTGGTGGTCGGGTGGGCGTTGACGAAGGCCGAGACCGGGCCGGAGGCGACATACATCACCCCGACGGCGATGATCACCGCGGCGATCATCACCTCGACCTGCTGGGCGAGACCGACGGCGGTGATGATGCTGTCGAGCGAGAAGACGATGTCGATCACGATGATCTGGCCGACCACCAGCGAGAAGGCGGCCGAGGCGGCACGCGCCATCTCCGCCGGCACCTCCTCCTCGAGCTCCTCGTGGATGTGGTTGACCGCCTTGTACATCAGGAAGCCGCCGCCGCCGATCAGGATCAGGTCCTTGACCGACAGGGGATGGCCGAAGAGCGTCGCCACCGGGTCCTTCAGCGACACGATCCACGAGATGGCGAAGAGCAGCGCGATGCGGAAGAGAAGCGCCAGCGCCATGCCGAGCCGGCGCGCCCGCGCCGCGTCGGCCTTGGCGAGATGGGCGGTCGCCACCGACAGGAAGACGACGTTGTCGATGCCCAGCACGATCTCCAGCGCCGTCAGCGTCACCAGAGACGCCCAGGCGGCGGGATCGGAGAGCAGGGCCATGATGGTCATGTCGTTTCCTCGTCGGGGATGATCAGAAGCGGGCGAGGAGTGCCGTGCCGACGGGCGATGCCGCGATCAGCCCGAGCCCCCAGGCGATGAAGACGAGGCCGACGATCCGGCTGACCCACACCGAGTTGGTCACCTTCTCGATCGTCATCACCGCGCCGAGCACGACGATCCACACGACGTTCATCACGCCGACCGCGAACATCACGACCATCAGCGCCCAGCAGCAGCCGAGGCAGTCGAGCCCCTGCGCGATGCCCTGACGCAGGACGCCCGAGAAGCGGTTGGTCCAGTTGTCGGCGAAGAAGGGATGCGGCGTGCGGCAACGCGAGAGGCAGGCCCATTTCAGCGGCGTGAACTGGTAGAAACCGGCGGCGATCATCGTCGTGCCGGCGAGCACGCTCGAGGCCGGAAGGCCTGCCGGCGTCAGCAGGCGCGCCTGGGTCAGCAGCCCCTGCGCCACGGTGGCGAGACCGGCGAAGACGATCCACACCGCGAGATAGCCGAGCCCGAGGGCGACCGGCGTGACGACGCGTTCGCCCCGCCCCGCCCGTTCCGTGCCGAGTGCGGCATAGGCGGAGAAGACCGGCACCGCGGTCGGCACCATCATCGCCATCACCATGGCGACCCACATGGCGAAGACGATCGCCCAGTCGGCGAGCGACCACGACGCACCGATCGGCGCGCACAGCACGGTCAGAGCCGCCCGCGTCTCCGCAGAGAGGCCGGCGAGACCGTTGAGGCGGTTGAAGAAGCCCATGCCGGGGCCGAGCGTCGCCATGTCGGTGGTGGCGAGCATGCCGGCGACCATCGCGCCGATCCAGACCCAGCCGAGCCCGAAGGCGACGATCACGAAGGCGGCGACGGCGAAGCCCGGACGCGCGAAGAGGCGCGTTCCCCCGGCCGGAGCGGGAGCCCCCGTACCCGTCGTCCGATCCGTCCCGCCGTCTGCGCCCGTCGTCGTCATCCTCGACGACATGATCGTTTCGCGGCGGCGACGCAAGTCCCCGGTGCGAAATTCTCGCCGCGTCGTCGGGTCGCGACGGCGCCACGCCGGCGCGATGCTCCCCGCGGTCCGGTTCGTCGCGAGGTCCGCCCCGCGTCATCCGACCCTGGGCAGCGACCAGTGGGTATGGACGATCCGCCAGCCCTCGGGGCGGCGACGCCACGTCTCGCTCGCCTGCCAGCGCATCTCCGGCCCACCGCCGTTCGACGAGCGGAAGCCGTAGGAGAGCACCGCCGCATCGCCCCAGGCGACGACGCGCGGCGCGGTCATCGCGAAGGCATCGGCGGAGATCTTGCCCCGCAGCGCCTCGTAATGGTCGGTGAGCGCCGCCAGCCCGTCGAACCGCGCCTCGACGAAGGGTTCGAAATAGCCGACGTCGACATCGGAGATCGCGAGGAAGCCGGAAGGATCGCCCCGGCACCATCGCTCGAGCGCCCGCATCTCGAGCGCCACCAGTTCGCGCGCGAGATCCTCGCTCGCCCCGACCCGCTCGACGACGCCTTGCTCGACGGCGCCCCACTCGACGACGGTCGTGTCCATCGCTCTCTCCTTCCCGGTCCGAGCGCAGCGTGGCACCCACGCACCGCGCCGCGTCCGCGCGCTGCCTGCTTGCCTGCTTGCCTGCTTGCCTGCTTGCCTGCTTGCCTGGAACATATCATGAACATTCAAAGATGAAAGCCCGGATTGCGCGCGATTCGTCGCAGGCCCGCGGCCGACGTCGACCGTCGCCGCGGCCCGCTCGCCGACGCCGCCACGCCCGCCGAGGTCCCTCGCCGCTTGCGTGGATCCCCGCCCTGCCGCATGCTCCGCCGCCCGATCGACCCTCGAGAGACCCACCATGACGAGCCCCGCCCCCGCCGCCGACCGCCTCTTCGACGTCGCCGTCGTCGGTGCCGGTCCCGCCGGCCTCGCCGCCGCGGCGCTCTTCGCCGAGATGGGGCTCGTCACCGCGCTTCTCGCCCCGCCGACGCGGCCCGATGACGTCCGCACCACGGCGCTGCTCGGCGGCTCGGTCGACTTCCTCGAGACCCTCGGCGTCTGGGAGAAGATCGCCGCCGCCGGCGCCGATCTCGCCACCATGCGCCTCGTCGATGCGACCGACCGCCTGATCCGCGCGCCGGAGGCGACGTTCCATGCGAGCGAGATCGACCGCCCCTCCTTCGGCGTCAACATCGTCAACCGCGATCTGACCGCCATCCTCGACGAGAAGATCGCCGGCCACGCGCGAATCGCCCGTATCGAAGAGCCGGTCGAGACCGTCCGCCCGCTCGTCGACCGGGTCGAACTCGTCACGCCCTCGGGCGTCACCGTCTCCGCCCGCCTCGCGGTCGCCGCCGACGGCAAGCATTCGCGTCTGCGCGAGGCGGCGGGCATCGGCACCAAGACCTGGGCGCATCCCCAGTCGGCGCTGGTGCTGAACCTTTCCCACGAGGTGCCGCATCGCGACGTCTCGACCGAATTCCACACCCGCACCGGCCCCTTCGTGCTGGTGCCGCTGCCCGGCGGCAATCGCTCCTCGGTGGTGCTGATCGAGACGCCGGACGAGGCCGAACGGCTGAAGGCGATGCCCGACGCGGAGCTCGCACGCGAGCTCGAGCGCCGCTCGCGGTCCGCCTACGGCAAGATGGCGGTCGAGCCCGGCCGTCAGGTCTGGCCGCTCGCCTCGCTCATCGCCGAGCGCTACGGCGCCCGCCGCATCGCGCTGATCGGCGAGACCGCCCACACCTTCCCGCCGATCGGCGCCCAGGGGCTCAATCTGACGCTTCGCGACGTCGCGAGCCTCGGCGAATGCGCCGCCAAGGCGCTGGCCGAGGGCGACGACCTCGGCGGCGACGCCATGCTCGGCCGCTACGAACGCGCCCGCCGCCTCGACGTCGAGACCCGCACCCGCGGCGTCGACGTCGCCAACCGGGCGCTGATGTCGGATCTCCTGCCGGTGCAGGCGGCGCGTGCGCTGGGCTTCTTCCTCGCCGCCCGCGTCGGCCCGCTGCGTCGCCTCGTCATGCGCGAGGGCCTGACGCCGAGCCTGATCGCCCCGGCGATGATGCGCGGCGGGGCTCTGCCGAAGGCGTGAGGCCGTCCGTCGACCTCAGTGCCCGACGACGCCGATCCCCAGCGGGTCGTGGGTGACGAACCACAGTGCCGCCGTCAGCGACGCGACCGACACCAGCGTGCCGATCAGCACGATCGCCGAGGCCGTCGGCACGTGCGAATGGTACTGCTGGGCGAGCACATAGACGCCGAGCGCCGGCGGCAGGCTGGCCATCAGCAGCGCCGTCATCGTCCAGATCGGATCGATCCCGCCGATCCACCACAGTGCCGTGAAGACGACGATCGGGTGCAGCACCAGCTTGATCGTCAGCACCACCGGGATCTCCGCGGTGATCCGCTCGAGCGGGCGCAGACCGACCGTCACGCCCATGGCGAAGAGCGCGCAAGGAGCGGCCGCCTGCATCAGCGAAGTCAGCATCTTGTCGACGAAGACCGGCGGGCGCAGCCCCGTCACCGCCGCGGCGACGCCGACGATGGTGGCGAGGATGAACGGGTGCAGGAAGATGCGTTTGGCGATGATCTGCGCCGTCGACCACGGGCTCTGCCGCTCGCCCGAGATCGCCATCAGCAGCGGCACCATGATGAAGAAGATCGCGTTGTCGAAACAGAAGACCAGCGCGGTCGGCACCGTCGCCTGCGCCCCGAGCGTCGCCAGCGTCACGCCCGGTCCCATGTAGCCGATGTTGGAATAGGCCCCGCCGGTCGCGGTGATCGCGGCGGCGCGCATGTCGCCCTTGTTGAAGAGCATGCCGACGACGAAGGCGAGGCAGAACATCGCGAAGGTCGAGGCGGTCGTCGTCGCCACGAAGCTCCAGCGCGTCAGCTGCTCGACCGGCGTGCGCGACAGGAGCTGGAAGAACAGCGCCGGCAACGACACGTAGACGATGAAGAAGTTGAGCCAGCCCAGCCCCTCGACCGGCAGCACGCGCAATTTGCCGCACGCCCAGCCGATGAAGATCAGGCCGAAGAACGGCATGGCGAGATTGACGACCTGTTCCATGGGGCTCCGGCGGGGAAATGTGGACAATTCGGCGCGGGTCGCCGGCATTCCCGCCATGGACCGAGCCGCGACGATGGCGTTTCGCCCCCGCCCCTGTCAACGCCGCCGCAGCCCGAAAGCCCCTTCCGACCCATGCGCGGCGCGCCTATCAGACTTTCAGTCAGTTGTGCGACGCATCGGACCGATCTAGGACCATTCAAACGTTTCGCATTGCAGCGCAGCAAGAGACTGATCCGGAGGACGCCGCCATGACCGAGAAGACCCCGAAAGCCTTCTTCAAGCCCCTCGCCATCGGCGCGCCGGAGCCCTTCCGCGAGCTGCCGGTGACGCTCGAGCGCATGATCCACTTCGTGCCGCCGCACATGGAGAAGGTCCGCGCCAAGGTGCCGGAGCTCGCCGCCAAGGTCGACGTGGTGCTCGGCAACCTCGAGGACGCCATCCCGGCGGACCAGAAGATCGCCGCCCGCAAGGGCTTCATCGAGATGGGCAAGGCGACGGACTTCGCCGCCCTCGGCACCGGCCTCTGGACCCGCATCAACTGCCTGAACTCGCCCTGGGTGCTCGACGACGTCACCGAGATCGTCGCCGAACTGGGTGACAAGCTCGACGTCATCATGCTGCCGAAGGTCGAGGGACCGTGGGACATCCACTTCCTCGACCAGCTGCTCGCCCAGCTCGAGGCGAAGCACGGCATGAAGAAGCCGATCCTGATCCACGCCATCCTCGAGACCGCCGAGGGCGTCAAGAACGTCGAGAAGATCGCGACCGCCTCCCCCCGCATGCACGGCATGAGCCTGGGACCTGCCGATCTCGCCGCCTCGCGCGGCATGAAGACCACCCGCGTCGGCGGCGGCCATCCCGAGTATCAGGTGCTGCAGGATGCGAACGGCGACGCCCCGCGCACCCGCTTCCAGCAGGATCTCTGGCACTACACGGTGGCCAAGATGGTCGACGCCTGCCAGTCGGCCGGCATCAAGGCCTTCTACGGCCCGTTCGGCGACTTCGCCGACCTCGCCGCCTGCGAGGCGCAGTTCCGCAACGCCTTCCTGATGGGCTGCCTCGGCGCCTGGTCGCTGCACCCGACCCAGATCGACATCGCCAAGCGGGTGTTCTCGCCCGATCCGGGCGAGGTCGCCTTCGCCAAGAAGATCCTCGATGCCATGCCCGACGGCACCGGCGCGGTGATGATCGACGGCAAGATGCAGGACGACGCCACCTGGAAGCAGGCCAAGGTCATCGTCGATCTGGCGAAGCTCGTCGCCTCCAAGGACCCGGAACTCGCCGCCGCCTACGGCCTGTGAGACGCAGCGTCATACGCCGGCAAACATCACGCCGAGCGCATTTTCACCCCGCCCGAGCCCTCGGACGGGGTAATTTCATACGTCCGCTGCAAGAAATTTCTGATTTCAATCGATTGAGACGCATTCGCATCACGCCGAGCGCTTGACTCTCGCGCGCCCCTCGTGAAGTTTTTCCTGCGCAAATTCGCGTAGAGCGCGCGCGGCCCCCTCGAGGGCGCCGAGGCGAGCGGGAGTGATGCGTTGACGGTCGATTCCAAGATCCGCGTCGCCAAGTACGGCATCGGTCAGGTGGTTCGCCACCGCGTGTACCCGTTCCGGGGCGTCGTCTTCGACGTCGATCCGAGTTTCTGCAACACCGAGGAATGGTGGGAAGCGATCCCGGAGGACGTCCGTCCGTCCAGGGACCAGCCGTTCTACCACCTCTATGCCGAAAACGCGGAAAACGAATACGTCGCCTACGTTTCCGAGCAGAACCTCGTCCCCGACGACACCGGCATGCCGCTCAGGCATCCGCAGGTCGAGGAGACGTTCTTCGAGGCCGACGACGGCTCGCTCCACGTCCGTCACCAGCCGGTGAACTGACGGCACGATCGGATCGCCGAAGACAGGAACGCCCGAAGGCCTGCCTTCGGGCGTCGTCGTGTCGGGGCGTGGCTCACACGGCCGGCGGAGGCGCCGGCGGCATCGGCGGCACGTAGGTGCCGCGCAGGATCATCGCCAGCGACCGTCCGGCGAAGAGGCCGATGATCAGGTTGGCGACGAGGAACAGCCCCGGCGCCAGCAGCGCCGCGGTCGGCGCACCGGCCTCCGCCAGCCGCATCGCCCCCGTCGGCAGCGCCGAGACGCCGAACGACCACGCCCACCACGGCGCGCCGAAGGGCTGTTCCGACACCCAGCCGAAGTTGCGGATCGCCACCGCGGCCCAGAACAGCGCCACGCCGAAGAGCACCAGTGCGAGGATGTCGACGTTGCCGCCGTTGGCCGCCAGATAGGCGACGAGGCCGACGGCCGGCGGCGCCATCTCGATGCCCATCGACGCGCGCAACGGCACAGGCAGCGCCGGTCCGTGCAGCAGCCGCTGCCAGATCACGGCTTCGATCACCAGCCAGGTGACGAAGCCGACGCCGAAGGCCATGGCCGAGGCGTCGCGCAAGCCCAGCGCCGCCAACGCCATGCCGGCGACGAAGGCGCCGCCGACCGTCGGCAGGAACAGCACCGGCGTCGCGCCCGCGGCGTCGCGCCCGCCCTGCAGCAGCCGGCCGACGAACCACGTCGCGAACAGGCCCTGGAAGACGAGGCCGACGATCATCAGGACGATGCCGAGCGGCGCGACGACCGGCTGGATGGCGATGCCGGCGACCATGGTGGCGACACCGACGAGCGCGACGAAGCCGCCCATCACCGGATGCACCAGTTCACCCCGCGCCGCCGTGCGCGCCTTCAGCCACTTCAGCACGACCAGCGTCACGATGGTCGCCCAGACGAGGACGGCGACCACCGCCAGTGCATCGGCAACGAGCACCGGCAAGCCCCACAGGCGTGCCGCCACCCGCCAGCCGTTGGCGAGACCGCCGAGGCCGAGCACCGCGCCGAAGAACGCGGTCGGCACACGGGCGACGAAGGGGGCGGCGGGCGCCGGCGAAGGAGCAGAAACGGGCGAAGCGGCGGCGTCGGTCATGGCGGATCTCGCGCGAGAGGACATGCGTGACCTCTCATAGGCATTTCGCCGCCTCTGCGCCAGTCGTCGCCCCGCCCCTACCCCGCCTCGATCGCCTTCAGCGCCATGACGGCGGCGGAGGCGCGGTTCTCGACGCCGAGTTTGGCGAAGACCGTCTCGAGGTGCTTGTTCACGGTGCGGGGCGAGAGGCCGAGGATGTCGGCGATGTCGCGGTTCGGCTTGCCGCGCGCCACCCAGAGGCAGACTTCGGCCTCGCGCGCCGTCAGGCCGAAGCGACGGCGCAGCGCCGCCTCGTCGCCGCCGACCGCGTCGCACATCAGCCGCCACAGCCATTCGTCCTCGCCGGCGCGGCCGAGCGAGGTGAGCTGGATGCGGCGGTTGCCGCTCTCGCCGATCGGCACGAGATCGGCCGCCGCCGCGCCCGCCGCCATCGCCGCGACCAGCCGTTCGCGCACCGCCATGGGAAGGCCACCGGCCTCGCCGCCGATCTCGCCGATCAGCTTGACCGCCTGCGGCGTCGCCCAGGCGATGCGGCCGGTCGCGTCGGTGGCGAGCAGGAAGCGTCCCGCCCCGTCGAGCGCCAGCCGCGCCGAGCGTTCGCGCCGGGCATTGGCGAGATGGACGCGGATGCGCGCCGTCAGTTCGTCGAGGACGATCGGCTTGGTGACGTAGTCGACGCCACCCGCCTCCAGCCCCTCGACGATGTGTTCGGTCTCCGAGAGGCCGGTCATGAAGATGATCGGGACATCGGCGGTGGCGGCCAGCCGCTTCAGCCGCCGCGTCGTCTCGAAACCGTCGATGTCCGGCATGACGGCGTCCATCAGGATGACGTCCGGGGTGATCCGTTCGACGATCGCCAGCGCCTGCTCGCCGCCGGTGGCGACCAGCACCATGGCGCCCTGCCCCTCCAGCGTCTCGGTGAGGAAGCCGAGCGTGTCGGGATTGTCGTCGACGACGAGGACGATGTCGCGGCTCTCCGCCGGTCTGTCAGCAGCCATCGTCGGTCTCCAGCAGCGCGACGAACCGCGCCATGTCGAAGGTCTCGGCGGCCCGCGCCAGATCGACCATCCGCCGCCCCGGCTCGCCGCCCGCCGCACGGATCTCCGCCTCGATCGCCGCGAGCCTGCCCGCCACGCCGCGAACATAGCCGATCCGCGCCCATTGCAGCAGATCGTTCGCCTCCGCCGCCGTCGGCCGGTCGTCGGCGGGAGGCGTCGTGGCAACGGCGGGCGCCGACGCGGTCACGGCCGGCGCGGCGGCCGGCTCCTCCCCCGCCTCGCGCCAGACGAGATCGAGGTGGAGCTGCAGCCGATCGAGCAGACGCGAGAGGTCGAAGGGCTTGGCCACCACGTCGTCGTGTGGCGCCACTTCCACCTCCGGCGGCCGGCTGTCGCCGACGTTGGCCGAGAGGATGACGATCCGCCCGCCGTAGCCCTCTTCGCGCAGCGCCACCGCCACCTCCCAACCGGTCATGCCGGGCATCGAGATGTCGAGGAGGATGAGATCGGGCGGCGCCTTCCGCACGGCGTCGAGACAGGCCGCCCCGTCGACCGCTTCAGAGACTTCGAAGCCGATCGGCACGAGGACGCGCTTCAGCAGATCGCGGTGATCGTCGTTGTCGTCGACCACCAGGATCGACCGCCGCCGTCCCTCGTAGCCGGTGACCGTCGGCACCGCCGGCAGCGCCACCGGCCGGGCGACGACCGAGAGATGCATGCGGACGCGGAAGCGCGCGCCCTCCCCCGCCCGGCTGTCGACCCGGACGTCGCCGCCCATCACCGTGACGATCATCTTGGTGATGGTGAGCCCGAGCCCCAACCCCGGCTTCTTCGCCGCCGCGGCGCCGCGCTCGAAGGGATCGAAGATGCGGTCGATCTCGCCCTCGGCGATGCCCATGCCGGTGTCGGTGACGGTGAAGGTCGCAATCTCGTGGCGCATGGCGACGTCGAAATGGACCTCGCCGTGCGAGGTGAACTTGACCGCGTTGGAGAGCAGATTGACCAGCACCTGCCGGAGCCTCTTCTCGTCGGTCGCCACCACGTCGGGCAATTTCGTCGGCCGGGTGAAGCGGAAGGCGAGGCCCTTGGCCTCGGCCTGCGGCCGGAACATCTCGACGAGGCTCTCGAGGAACTCGGCGAAGCGGATCTCGTCGCGGGCGAGCTCGAGCCGCCCGGCCTCGATCTTGGATATGTCGAGGAGCCCGTCGATCAGGCCGGAGAGATGCTCGGCCGAACGGCGGATCACCTTGACCGAATGGGCGCGGCCCTCCGACAGCCCGGCGTCGCGCTCGAGCACCTGGGCGTAACCGAGCACGGCGTTGAGCGGCGTGCGCAACTCGTGGCTGAGGCCGACGAGATAGCGGCTCTTGGCGAAATTCGCCGCTTCCGCCGCCTCCTTCGCCTTCTGCAGCTCGGCGTCGGTGCGCTCGTGCGCCTCGATCTCGTCGAGCAGCAGGCCGGTCTGGCGCGCAGACTCCTCCTCTGCGACGCGCCGACTCTCGTGCGCCAGCACGAAGAACCAGGCGACGACGCCGGCGACGATGATCAGCACGAAGAAGGCCGCCCACAGCGCCCGCGTCAGCGCCGCCTCGATCGCCGGATCGCGCGGGTCGGACTGGAAGTGGATGACCAGCAGCACGAGGCCGATCGCCGCGACGATCAGCGACAGGATGGCGACGTATTCGAGGAGGCGCGGCGACAGTCGCCGCGCGATCGGCTCGGGCAGCAGCGTCCGCGTCCATTCCCGCGCCTGCGCCGAGATCCGCGCCTGCGGCTTGCACTGGTCGCGGCAGCGGGCGTCGAGCGAGCAGCACAGCGAGCAGATCGGCGCGTCGTAGGCCGGACAATGGGCGCTGTCCTCGGGCTCGAAGTCGTGCTCGCAGACCGAGCAGCGGATGGTCGAGCGGCTCGCCCAGTCCTTCTCCGGCTCGCGCGCGAGATACCACCGCCCGCCGGTCGCCCAGGCGAGGAACGGCACCGCGACGAGCGCGGTGGCGAGCGCCACGAAGGGGGCGAAGGCCTGGGCGATCGCCCCGAAATGGCCGGTGACGGCGATCAGCGCCAGCGCGGTCGCGAGCCCCATCGAGCCGAGCCCGACCGGATTGACGTCCGGCAGATGCGCCCGCTTGAACTCGATCCCCGGCGGGGCGAGGCCGAGCGGCTTGGCGATGCCGAGATCGGCGGTGATGGTACCGAGCCAGGCGACGGCGACGATGGCGAAGAGGCCGAGCGTCTTCTCCAGCGCCTCGTAGATGCCGAGCTCCATCAGCAGCAGCGCGATCGCCACGTTGAAGACGAGCCAGACGACGCGGCCGGGGTGGGAATGAGTGACGCGCGAGAAGAAGTTCGACCACGCCAGCGACCCGGCATAGGCGTTCATCACGTTGATCTTGAGCTGCGACACGACGACGAAGGCCGCCGTCAGCACCACCGCGGCCTCCTTCGACGGCAGCATGTATGAGAAGGCGACGTCGTACATCCACGCGGGCTCGCCCGCATGGCTCTCCGGCACACCCATGCGCAGCGCCACGACGGCGAGGAGCGATCCGGCGAAGAGCTTCGGCGCACCGAGCACGATCCAGCCGGGGCCGGCGAAGAACGTGCCGATGCGGTGGGCGCGGCCGGCCTTCTCGACGCGGGCGGGCAGGAAGCGCAGGAAGTCGACCTGCTCGCCGATCTGCGGCATCAGCCCGAGGATCACCGACGAGGCGAGGCCGAAGCGCACGACGTCGAAGCTCTCGAGGAACGATCCCGGTTGGCCACCGGCATGGACGCCGCCGAACTGCCACCACGCCGCGATCTGCGCCGGGTCCTTCCACAGGATGAAGGCGAAGGGGGCGACGTTGAGCACGATCCAGAACGGCTGCGTCCACAGCTGGAAGCGCGAGATCGCGGTGATGCCGTAGACGACGAGCGGGATCACCGCGAGCGCCGACAGGATGTAGGAGAGCCACAGCGGCCAGCCGAAGGCGAGCTCCAGCGCCGACGACATGATCGAGGCTTCGATGGCGAAGAGGATGAAGGTGAAACTCGCGTAGATCAGCGACGTCACCGTCGAGCCGATGTAGCCGAAGCCGGCGCCACGGGTCAGCAGATCGATGTCGACGCCCCACTTCGCCGCGGCCCGCGCGATCGGGAAACCGGTGACGAGCAGCACGATCGACACGACGACGATTGCCGCGGCGGCATTGACGAAGCCGTGGGCGAGCGTGATGGCGCCGCCGATCGCCTCGAGCGCCAGGAAGGAGATGGCGCCGATCGCCGTCTGGGCGACGCGCGGCGCCGACCAGCGCCGGGCGCTCTTGGCGGTGAAGCGCAGCGCATAGTCTTCGAGCGTCTGGTCGGCGACCCAGCGATTGTAGTCGCGACGGACGGGAAGGATGCGCTGTCGACCGGCCATGCTCTCCGCGTTCCCCCTCGCCGCGATGCGTCACGCCCGGTGTCGCACGCGCGGGCGCCGCGGTCGAGAGACCGGGCGAGACGCGGACGTGGGCAGCGCGGAAGCGAGCAAGAATCGTGCGAGCTTCCGGGCACGACTTCGCGCAGAGGCCCTTCATGTTGAGGTGCTCGGCAAAGCCGAGCCTCGAAACGCGAAGGGCCGAGGGGCACTGCCCGTCGTGGCTTCGCCCTTCGAGGCCCGGCGCTGCCGGGCACCTCAGGGTGAAGCCGAACGGGAGGAAGAGATCAGGTCCCCGCGTCGCCCCTCAGGCGGTGTGCGCGGCGCGCTTGACGTGGTCGCCCTTCAGGAAGCCCGACACGACCATCAGATCGGCCGTCGCCTGATTGAAGGCGCAGGGCACGTCGTAGACCAGCGCAAGACGCAGCAGCGCCTTGACGTCGACGTCGTGCGGCATCGGCGTCAGCGGGTCGGGGAAGAAGACGAGGAGATCGATCTCCCCTTCGGCGATCATCGCGCCGATCTGCTGGTCGCCACCGAGCGGGCCTGACTTGACCGTGCTCAGATCCATGTCGGGCAGCGCCTTCCTCACCAGCGAGCCGGTCGTCGCCGTGCCGATCAGCCGGTGCGGGCGCAGGGCTTCGGCGTTGCGCACCACCCAATCCACCAGGGCGGGCTTCTTTTCGTCGTGGGCGATGACGGCGATCGTGAGCGACATGGGACCTCGTCGGTTCGGCGGCAGGCGGCCGGATCGCCGCATGCGACTTTCGTCGGAAGACTGATACGCGATCCGCACGGCCTCGACCAGTCTCGGCGACGCCGCCCCGATCGCCGCGCGGCGCGGATCTCGTTGGAATTCCACCCTCCTGCCCAGCAAAAGGGCAGCAGTCTGCACCAATTCATCGCATGCCGGCCGATCGGGCAGAACCTGCGTCATATGACGTATGGGCCGTTTTGCCGACCCGCGTTCAACTCCCCTCCCGAGCGGACCCGACGGCGGGCTCCGTGATCCGAACAGGGTTTCATCCCGGGGGAGATATTCATGACTCTGAACGAGAAGCTTCTGGGCGCGATCGTCGGCGCCGCCATTTCGGCCGGTGCCTTCGCCTCGTCCGCCAATGCCGCCGACACCATCAAGGTCGGCGTCCTGCACTCGCTCTCCGGCACCATGGCGATCTCGGAGACGACGCTCAAGGACACGATCCTCTTCCTCATCGACGAGCAGAACAAGAAGGGCGGCGTCCTCGGCAAGAAGCTCGAGGCTGTCGTCGTCGACCCGGCCTCCAACTGGCCGCTCTTCGCCGAGAAGGCGCGCGAGCTGATCGCCAAGGACAAGGTCTCGGTGGTCTTCGGCTGCTGGACCTCGGTGTCGCGCAAGTCCGTGCTGCCGGTCTTCAAGGAGCTGAACTCGATCCTGTTCTACCCGGTCCAGTACGAGGGTGAAGAGTCCGAGCGCAACGTGTTCTACACCGGCGCCGCTCCGAACCAGCAGGCGATCCCGGCCGTCGACTATCTGATGTCGAAGGACGGTGGCGACGTGAAGCGTTGGGTGCTGGCCGGCACCGACTACGTCTACCCGCGCACCACCAACAAGATCCTCGAGGCCTACCTCATCTCCAAGGGTGTCGCCAAAGAAGACATCATGATCAACTACACGCCGTTCGGTCATTCCGACTGGCAGACGATCGTCTCGGACATCAAGAAGTTCGGCTCGGCCGGCAAGAAGACCGCCGTCGTGTCGACCATCAACGGCGACGCCAACGTTCCCTTCTACAAGGAACTCGGCAACCAAGGCATCAAGGCGACCGACATCCCGGTCGTGGCGTTCTCGGTCGGTGAGGAAGAGCTCGCCGGCATCGACACCAAGCCGCTGGTCGGCCATCTGGCCGCGTGGAACTACTTCCAGAGCGTGAAGGACCCGGCGAACGACGCCTTCATCGCCAAGTGGAAGGAATTCACCAAGAACCCGAAGCGCGTCACCAACGACCCGATGGAAGCCTCGGTCATCGGCTTCAACGCCTGGGTCAAGGCGGTCGAGAAGGCCGGCACCGTCGACACCGACAAGGTCATCGACACCCTGCCGGGCATCGAGACCCCGAACCTGACCGGCGGCATCGCCAAGGTCCTGCCGAACCATCACATCACCAAGCCGGTGCTGATCGGCGAGATCAAGGCCGACGGCCAGTTCGACGTGGTGTGGAAGACCAAGGACCTCGTCCCCGGCGACGCCTGGACCGACTTCCTGCCCGGCTCCAAGGACCTCGAGGCCGACTGGGTCACGCTCAAGTGCGGCAACTACAACACCGTCACCAAGAAGTGCGGCGGCTGATCCCCGTCCCGCGGTCGTCGTGATGTTCCCCTTCGACGATCGCCCCGACACGCACCCGGGCCACGGCCCGGGTGCTTCCTTCTCCTCCCCACCACGGAAGCGAGACGAATGACCGCCCACGTCCGCCGCCTCGCCCGCACGGGCCTCGTTCTCCTGCTGCTCGCCTTCGGCTCGGTCCTTCCGGCCGCCGCGCAGGACATCTCCGCCGCTCTCGCCCGGCTCGCGACCGACAGCTACGCCGACACCGGCGAGGCGATCGCGCTGCTCTCGTCCTCCGGTCACCCGCGCGCCGGGACGATCGTCGAGGCGCTCCGCGACGGCACGCTCGAATTCGACGCGGCGACGAAGACCGTCGTCATCCGCGCCGGCGACAAGGTCGTCGACGCCGCGACCGGCACGACCGTCGCCACGCCGCCCGCCGGCCTCTCGCCGGTCCGCGTCAACAACCGCGTCCGCGGCGCCATCGCCGCCGCCATGGGCGCGCTGACGCTGATGTCGCCCGATCCGGTGAAGCGCCGCGACGCCGCCGAGGCGGTCTTCAAGTCGCGCGATCAGGCGGCACTCCCCACCCTCGAGGCGGCGATCGCCAAGGAACCCGAAGGCCGCATCCGCACCGCCCTCCAGGTCGCCCGCGCCGCCATCGTCCTGACGAAGGCCGACGCCACCGAAGACGCCCGCGTCGACGCCGCCCAGACCGTCCGCCAGCGCGGCGATCAGGAGGCCGTGTCGCTGCTGCGTTCGCTCGCCCCCGACACGCCGAAGCGCGTGCAGGACGCGGCCCAGAGCGCCGCCAAGTCGATCGAGACCGAACTGGCGCTGTGGAACTCGGCGCAGAACGCCCTCTACGGCGTGTCGCTCGGCTCGGTGCTGCTGCTCGCCGCGATCGGCCTCGCCATCACCTTCGGCGTCATGGGCATCATCAACATGGCCCACGGCGAGCTGGTGATGCTCGGCGCCTACACCACCTTCGTGGTGCAGGAGACGATCCGCACCCATGCGCCCGGCCTCTTCGACTGGTCGCTGGCGATCGCCATTCCGCTCGCCTTCCTCGTCTCCGGCGCGGTCGGCGTCGTGATCGAGCGCACCGTCATCCGCTGGCTCTACGGCCGCCCTCTCGAGACGCTGCTCGCCACCTGGGGCATCTCGCTGGCGCTGCAACAGGCCGTCCGTTCGATCTTCGGCGCCAACAACCGCGAAGTCGGCGCGCCGAGCTGGATGTCGGGTTCGATCGACCTCGGCCCGCTGACGCTGACCTCCGGCCGCATGTGGATCATCGTGTTCTCGCTCGCCGTCTTCCTCGGCCTGATCCTGATCCTGAAGAAGACCTCCGCCGGTCTCCAGATGCGCGCCGTCACCCAGAACCGCGCCATGGCGGCGGCGATGGGCATCCGCACGCCGATGGTCGACGCGCTGACCTTCGGCCTCGGCTGCGGCATCGCCGGCATTGCCGGCGTGGCGCTCTCCCAGATCGACAACGTCTCGCCCAACCTCGGCCAGAGCTACATCATCGACAGCTTCATGGTCGTGGTCTTCGGCGGCGTCGGCAATCTCTGGGGCACCCTCGTCGGCGCCCTGACGCTCGGTGTCGTCAACAAGTTCCTGGAGCCCTTCGCCGGTGCCGTGCTCGGCAAGATCCTGGTGCTGGTCTTCATCATCCTGTTCATCCAGAAGCGTCCGCGGGGCCTCTTCGCCCTCAAGGGACGGGCGGTGGAAGCATGATCACCAACTTTCTCGTCAAGGCCCTCGACCGCCGCGTCTCGCTCGCGCTCCTGGCGATCCTCGCCGTGGCCGTGCTGGTGCCCGTGCTGAACCTCGCCGTGCCGGAGGGCTCGCCCTTCCACGTCCCGACCTACCTCGTCACGCTCTTCGGCAAATACGCCTGCTACGCGGCGCTCGCCCTGGCGCTCGACCTCGTGTGGGGCTGGTGCGGGATCCTGTCGCTCGGCCACGGCGCCTTCTTCGCCCTCGGCGGCTACGCCATGGGCATGTATCTGATGCGCCAGATCGGCACCCGCGGCGTCTACGGCAACCCGATCCTGCCCGACTTCATGGTGTTCCTGAACTGGAAGGAACTGCCCTGGTACTGGTCCGGCTTCGACCATTTCCCCTTCGCCCTGCTGATGGTGATCTTGGTGCCGGGCCTCCTGGCGCTGGTCTTCGGCGGCCTCGCCTTCCGCTCGCGGGTGACCGGCGTCTATCTGTCGATCATCACCCAGGCGATGACCTACGCCCTGCTGCTCGCCTTCTTTCGCAACGACATGGGTTTCGGCGGCAACAACGGCCTCACCGACTTCAAGGACATCCTCGGCTTCAACGTCCAGGCCGACGGCACTCGCTCGGCCCTCTTCGCCCTGTCCTGCCTGACGGTGGCGCTGGCGCTGTGGCTGTCGGCGGCGATCGTCAAGTCGAAGCTCGGGCTGGTGCTGGTCGCCATCCGCGATGCCGAGAGCCGCACCCGCTTCATCGGCTACCGCGTCGCCGCCTACAAGACCTTCGTCTTCGTCGTCTCGGCGATGCTGGCGGGCCTCGCCGGTGCCCTCTACGTGCCGCAGGTCGGCATCATCAACCCGGGCGAATTCTCGCCCGCCAACTCGATCGAAGCGGTGATCTGGGTGGCGGTGGGCGGTCGCGGCACGCTGATCGGCCCGATCGTCGGCGCCGTCGCGGTCAACTGGGGCAAGACCTGGTTCACCGCGGTGCTGCCCTCGCTCTGGCTCTTCGCGCTGGGCGCCCTCTTCGTCCTCGTCACGCTGTTCCTGCCCAAGGGCATCGTCGGCACCATCGCCGACTGGAACGCGCGCCGGAAGGCGACGCCCACCCCGCCGGCGACGCCCGTCGCCGCACCCGCGGAGTGACGGCGATGACGGTGACATCAGAAATACCGCACGCGTGCTCACCCGCCGGCCAGCCCCTGTTCGGCTTCATCCTGAGGTGCCCGACCGAAGGGCGGGCCTCGAAGGGCGAAGCCACGACGGACCGTGCCATTCGCCCCTTCGCCCTTCGAGGCTCGCTGCGCTCGCACCTCAGGATGAAGGGCCTCCGCACACGGACGAACGGCGCAATCTTCCCGCCCGCGAGGACCCGCCATGGCTCATGAAGTCGCCTCCCAGGCGCTGCTCTATCTCGACGACGTCAAGGTCTCCTTCGACGGGTTCAAGGCGCTGAAGGGCCTGAGCCTCGTCATCGAACCGGGCGAGATGCGCGCCATCATCGGCCCCAACGGCGCCGGCAAGACCACGATGATGGACTGCATCACCGGCAAGACCCGCCCCGACGAGGGCGAGGTCCTGTGGGATCGCGGCGCGACCGACCTGACGACGCTCGACGAGGCAGCGATCGCCGAACTCGGCATCGGCCGCAAGTTCCAGAAGCCGACGGTCTTCGAGAGCCACACGGTCGAGGACAACATCTATCTGGCGCTGAAGGCCGATCGCGGCCCGCTCGCCACCCTGTTCCATCGCCTCTCCGGCGCCGAGGCGGCCCGCATCGACGAGATCCTGGCGACCGTCAAGCTCGCCGACCGCCGCGCGGAACTGGCGAAGAACCTGTCGCACGGCCAGAAGCAGTGGCTGGAGATCGGCATGCTTCTCGCCCAGGAGCCGCGCCTTCTCCTCGTCGACGAGCCGGTCGCCGGCATGACCGACGCCGAGACCATGCAGACCGCCGCCCTGCTGCGCGAGATCAACGCCTCGGGCAAGTCGGTGGTCGTGGTCGAGCACGACATGGCCTTCGTCCGCGAGCTCGGCGTCAAGGTCACCGTGCTGCACGAGGGCGGCGTCCTCTCCGAAGGGTCGATCGACCATGTGGCGAACGATCCCCGCGTCATCGAAGTCTATCTGGGGCGCTGAGCCATGCTGAACGTCGACAACGTCGATCTCTTCTACGGCGCGGCGCAGGCCCTGCGCGGCGTCTCGACCAGGGCGGAGATCGGCAAGATCACCTGCGTCCTCGGCCGCAACGGCGTCGGCAAGACCTCGCTGATGCGCGCCATCGTCGGCCAACAGCCGATCGCGAGCGGCTCGATCACCTGGGAGGGCAAGGATCTGGGCCGCAGCGCGCCCTATGACCGCGCCCGCGCCGGCATCGCCTTCGTGCCGCAGGGCCGCGAGATCTTCCCGCTGCTGACCGTCGAGGAGAACCTCCAGACCGGTTTCGCCGCCCTGCCGCGCCACCAGCGCGAGATCCCCGACGAGGTCTTCGAACTCTTCCCCGTGCTCGGCGACATGCTGCGCCGGCGCGGCGGCGACCTCTCCGGCGGCCAGCAGCAGCAGCTCGCCATCGGCCGCGCCTTGGTGACGCGCCCCCGCCTCCTCGTCCTCGACGAGCCGACCGAAGGCATCCAGCCCTCGATCATCAAGGACATCGGCCGGGCACTCGCCTATCTGCGCGGCAAGGGGACGATGGCGATCGTGCTGGTCGAACAGTATTTCGACTTCGCTCGCGAACTCGCCGACCACTACACCGTGCTCGACCGCGGCGAAGTGGTGATCGAAGGCCCCGCGGCAGACGTCGACGCCGAAGCGGTGCGCGCCAAGATCGCGGTGTGAACGGGCCCGGGACCGAGATGCGACGAAGGGCCCGAGGACGATTCTCCGGCCCTTCTCTTCTCTGTTCAGCTTCACCCTGAGGTGCCCGACGAAGTCGGGCCTCGAAGGGCGAAGCCACGACGGGCGGTGCCTCTCGGCCCTTCGCCCTTCGAGGCTCGCTGACGCTCGCACCTCAGGATGAAGGGCCTCTGCGACGAGTCCGCTCGGACGGCCTACGCCCTCACTTCGCCAGAGCCACCCCGAAGATCACCGCACGCGCCTCCTTGCCGGCGGCTTGGGCGGCTTCCGTGAGGCTCTGCTCGGCCTTGGCCTCGACGCCGGCCGCCTTCAGCTTGGCGATCAGCGCGTCGGGCGTGGTCTTCAGCACCGGCGCGACCGCCGAGATCGGCGCCTCGGCGATGGCGCGGTACATCGCCAGCTGCGGATTGCCACCGGCGTTGCCCTCCATCAGGGCCGGCACTGCGAAGGCGGCACCCGCCACCAGCGAAGCCGCCAGCGGCCACACCAGCCAACCGCGCGTCATGTAGCCGACCAGCGGCCACCAGTTCTTCCAGACATGCAGCACGAAGGGCACGATCAGCACCATGCTCAGCCACTCGTGCATGCCACGGAACGCGGCCTGGCCGACGTGAAAGAACAGCGCCACGCCCGAGACGAGCGAGACGACGAAGAGACCGGTGGTGAAGGGGGTCGCGTAACGATTGACCCAATCGCGGAACATGGTGGACACCTCGAATGAACGTTCGAACCGCCGGAAGACGGCCCGTACCCCCGGGATGCGCCCGCGATCACGCGAGATCAAATGAACTCGCGGAAAGGTTGGCGACGGCTCCGCCGCGCCCCTGAAAAACGCACGAAAAACGCGCGCCGGTCGCCCGACGCGCGTCTCGATGTCGCAACTCCGTCGCGCGCGTCCGCGTCGCGATCAGTTCTTCGGCGCCTCGGCCGGCGCCTCGCCACCGAGCTTCTTGGCGGCCTCTTCGGCGCGCTTCTGCAGCTCGGACTGGAGTTCTTCCTGGCTCTTCTGGCTGGCGGTCGGGTCGACGCCCGGACCTTCGGCGGCCGTCTTGTAGGACGACAGCACGAAGGGGAAGGACATCGGCTTCTGCTGGATGTTGAGCGAGGTCACGATCAGTGCCTTGCCCTTCTTCATCTCGGCCACCATCGCGTCCGCCACTTCCATCTCGGCGTAGCAGGCGTTGGGGAAGCAGATCGTGTACTTGGCCTCGAGCTGCTTGCCCTTGTCGACCTGGACGCGCATGCCCGGCTGGATCAGCACCACCGGCGGCACGGCGATCAGCAGCACCTTCTTGGGGTCACCCTCGATCTCGCGCAGCGCCACCGAGGCGACCAGCTGGCCCTCCTGCGAGCGCACTTCCTTGGCGACGAGACAGACGTTCTTCTTCTCGGCGTCCTTGGAGCAGATCTTGACCCAGGGCAGCGGATCCTCGGGCGCCGCGGCGGCGTCCTTGGGAGCCTCCTTCGGCGCTTCCTTGGCCGGAGCGGCGGCAGCGGGAGCGGCCGGCTTCGGAGCGGCGGCAGCCGGCTTCGGAGCGGCGGGCTTGGGGGCGGCCGGCTTCGGCGCCGCCGCGGGCTTCGGCGCCGCGGCCGGGGCTTCCCCTTCCGCCTGCGCCGCCGCGATCGACGGCACCGCGACGAGCGCGAGCGCGGCGATCACGCCGGCCGCGACGCCACCGCGCAGCGTGGAGAGAGCCGAACGAAGGGTGCTTTCAGCCATGGATACCACATCCTCGAAATGATCCGTCGCGACGGCACGGGAAGAGATCGGTGCGATCCGATACCCCCGACCGACGACGACGACAATCCCTCATCCGTCGGCCTCGCCCCGAAACCGTGTCGGACGGCTCCCGGCGTGACGACGGTTCGCCGGCGGGAATGCCGGTCGATCTGGGCGAAAGCGTGTCCGCCCGGCGTCGCACGATCCATAGCCGCTCGCACGCGGGATTTCCACCCTCCGCGAGGCGATCCCCGGCGCTTTCCGCCGCCCCGACGCACGGCGGCACGGGGACGCGCCGCGACCGTGCTAGCATCACGCCGAAGAATCGCCCGACGGTCGGAGACACGACGCCTTGATCGGCCCGAAATCAGCGCCGGATGACCGGTCCCGACGCCCGCGGCGGTGGTCGCAGGCGTCGGCACTCGCCTTCGCCTTCCTCGCCGCCGTCGTCGGCACCGCCCTCGCGCCGTCGGCCGATGCCGCCCCGCGCGCCGCGATCGCCATGCACGGCGAGGCGGCGCTTCCCCCCGGCTTCGACCATTTTCCCTATGCCGACCCGGCAGCCCCCAAGGGCGGACGGGTGACGCTCGGCGTCATCGGCTCGTTCGATTCGCTGAACCCCTTCGTCTTCAAGGGCAACCCGGCCGCCGGCTTCCGCGGCGGCGCCGAAGGGTCGAACGTCTACGAGAGCCTGATGGAGCGCGGCCTCGACGAGCCCTTCGCGCTCTACGGCCTGATCGCCGAGACGATCGACGTCGCCGACGATCTCTCCACCGTCACCTTCCGCCTGCGTCGCGAGGCCCGCTTCTCCGACCGCACCCCCGTCACGCCGGACGACGTCGTCTTCTCCTTCGAGACGCTGCGCGAGAAGGGCCTGCCCTACATGCGCGCGAACTATCGCGACGTGAGCGCGGTGGAGAAGGTCGACGACCGCACCGTGCGGTTCCGCCTGAAGTCGGCGGAGAACCGCGAACTGCCGCTGATCCTCGGCCTGATGCCGGTCCTGCCGGCGCACGACTGGAAGGACCGCGAGTTCGAGGCGACCCGGCTCGACCCGCCGATCGGCTCGGGCCCCTACCGGGTCACGGTGGTCGAACCGGGCGCCCGCGTCGTCTTCGCCCGCGATCCCGACTACTGGGCCAAGGACCTGCCGGTCCGCCGCGGCCTCTACAATGCCGACGAGCTGCGCTTCGAGTATTTCCGCGACCGCAACACCATGATCGAGGCCTTCAAGAAGGGCCTGCTCGATCTCGCCGTCGAGACCGACCCGGGGCGCTGGACCAATGCCTATGCCTTCCCGGCGGTGACCGACGGACGGGTGCTCAAGGAGACCTTCGGCCTCGACCTGCCGCGCGGCATGACCGGCTTCGCCCTCAACACCCGCCGCCCGCTCTTCGCCGACCGCCGCGTGCGCGAGGCGCTGACGCGGCTCTTCGACTTCGAATGGGCCAACCGCAACCTGTTCTATTCGCTCTACGAGCGGCAGGTCGGTTATTTCGACGCCTCCGAGCTCTCCGCCTACGCCCGCCCCGCCGACGCGCGCGAGGCCGCACTGCTCGCCCCCTTCCCCGACGCCGTCGCCCCCGCCTTCCTCGACGGGACCTGGCGGATGCCGAAGACCGACGGCTCGGGACGCGACCGCAAGGCGCTGGCCACCGCGCTCGAGCTCCTGAAGGCGGCCGGCTGGCGGCTCGACGGCGCCCGGCTGGTCGACGAGGGCGGCCGCCCCTTCGCCTTCGAGATCCTGACCCAGACCCGCGAGCAGGAGCGCCTCGCCATGGGCTGGCAGCGCACCCTGGCGACGCTCGGCATCGACGCCCGCATCCGCACCGTCGACGCGGCGCAATACGAGATGCGGCGCAAGACCTTCGACTTCGACGTGACGATGTGGGTCTGGGCCGCCTCCGCCTCGCCCGGCAACGAGCAGATCCACCGCTGGTCGTCGCGCGCGGCGAACGACGAGGGATCGTTCAATCTGCCCGGCGTGCGGGTCCCGGCCGCCGACGCGGCGATCACCGCGCTGATCGGCGCCCGCACCCGCGACGACCTCGTCGCCGCCGCACGCGTCCTCGACCGGGTGCTGATGTCGGGATTCTTCGTCGTTCCACTGTTTCATCCACCTGGACAGTGGGTCGCCCACTGGACGCGAATCGAACATCCGTCCAAGACTCCGGGATCGGGTTGGCATCTGCCCGCGTGGTGGGTCCGCGCCGGGGAGAGGCAAGAAGGGTCGAAGCCATGATCGTCGCACGCGAGGACGAATCCCGCGCTCATGCCGCCACCGGCGCCTGGGGCCGCGTGACGCTCGACCAGATCGTCGCCCGCAACGCCGAGACCCGCGGCGACAAGGTCGCCGTCGTCGACGTCTCCGACCGTCCCGACTGGACCGGCGGTGCCGCCGAGAGCCTGACCTGGCGCGCGCTCAACACCCGTGTCGAGGCGCTCGCCGCCTTCTTCGCCGCCGTCGGCCTGCAGCCCGATCAGGTGCTGGTCTCCCAGATGCCGCCGACGGTCGATGCCGTCGTCACCTTCCTCGCCGCCTCGCGCGCCGGCCTGATCGTCGCGCCGCTGCCGCTCTCGGCCCGCGAGGCCGACGCCATGGTGCTCGCCCGCCGCCTCGGTGCCCGCGCCATCGTCACCGTCGCCCGCACCGAGACCGAGACCCACGGCGAGCGCATGCGCGACGTCGCCGCCGAACTGTTCCAGATCCGCTTCGTCTTCGGCGCCGGCGGCGAGCTGCCCGACGGGCTGGTCGACCTGTCGATGGTCTTCGAGGAGGCGGCCTCGCTCGGCGCCGCCCCCGACATCGGCCGCAAGGGCAACCCGGCCGACCATGCGCTGACCGTCGAGGTCGTCGCCATGCCGGCCGAAGTCGCCGAGGCCACCGCCGCGGCACGCCCGGAGGCGGACGGCGACAACGGCCGCATGATGCCGCTGCCGCGCTCGCACAATCACTGGATCGCCACCGGCCTGATGACCCTGCTCGAGGCCGGCATCGGCTCCGATTCGGTGGTGCTGTCGCCCTTCTCGCTGTCCGGATCGACCGGCATCGGCGTCGCCGTCGTGCCGTGGCTCGTCGCCGGCGCGACGCTGGTGCTCGGCCTGCCGCGCTCGATCGACGGGCTCGCCGGCGAGGCTGCCACCCGCGAGGCGACGCATGTCCTCGTGCCCGCCCGCTTCGCCGCCCGTCTCTCCGACCGGCTGTCGATGCGCCGCGTCGCCCCCACCCTGCTGGCGATCGCCGACGACGAGCCGCACGACCGCCCGATGCCTTCCGGCGTCGACGTCGTCGACGTGACGCCGCTCGGCGCCTACGGCCTCGTCGCCCGCCGCCGCAAGGAGCCGAGCGGCCCGGTCGCCCTGCCGATCGGCGCCTGCGGCGCCCCCGTCGGCACGCCCTCGGCACCGATCCTGATCGAGATGCGCCTCAAGGCGATCGCCCAGACCGCGGCGCAGATGGCGCAGGGTCGCCCGCTCGGCGGCGAGCTGCAGCTGCGCGGTGCCATGGTGCCGCACTTCAACTGGCCGACCACCGCCCAGGAGCGCCGCCACCGCCCGCGCGATCCGGAAGGCTGGATGGCCACCGGGCTGGGTGCCCGTGTCGTCACCGCCCAACCGCCGACCTTCGAACTCGCCGGCCGCGTCGACGACGCCGTCCGCATCGGTCAGGCGCTCTACGATCTCGCCGCCCTCGACGAGCTCTATCGCGGCGTCGAAGGCGTGGCGGATGCCGCGGCTCTCCTGGTCGAGACCGCCGAGACCGGCACCGCCGTCGCCGCCGCCGTGGTGCCCGAGCCCGGCAGGCGCTTCGACGAGACGCTGTTCCGCGCCGCCGTCGAGAACGCCCGCGTCGGCCTCGCCGAGATCCCCGTGAAGGTCTTCCGCGTGCCGGCCATCGCCCGCGGCCCGTCGGGACGCGTGCTGCGCGCCGGCATGGTCCAGCACCTGCTGCATCGCAACTGACGGGCGACGGGGACGCCGCCCCGCCCTCTCGACGTCCGATCTCCGTGTCGGGGCAATCCCTTCGCCCCGACGACGGCGATCTCTTAACATCTCGTAAACCACGTTCGTGCGAGGATTCCGCCATTCGGAGATCCTCACTCATGTCCTATCGCGGCCGCGTCCTCGTCATCGAAGAAACGCCCCGCCCGGAGACCCGTCGTCTCTGGGACGGGATCCGGGCCGACGGTTGGGACGTCCGCGCCCTGCCGCTCGCCCGCACGCTCGATCGCGGCGCCGTCGAACATCCCGACGTGGTGGTGCTGAACTTCGCCGGCACCGAGGGCGAGGTCGACCGCACCCGCTATCTCGACGCCGCCGCCCGCATGACCATGCTGCGCGGCGCCCGCCGCCTGCCGGTCGTCGCCGTCGACGAGGAGGTCCACCCCGACGAGCGTCCGATCGGGCTTTCCGACGTGCTGCGCGCGCCCTGGTCGGTCGGCCACGTCTCTGCCCGCCTCGGCTCGCTCGCCCGGCTCGCCACCATGCGCGCCGAGATCCTGCGCCGGCTCGACACCGCCTCGCGCTTCGGCCTGTCGCGCACCGAGCCCGACCTCGGCGCCGGTCTCGCCGACGCCCATGTCCTGGTGGTCGGCGCCGGCATCCGCTACTTCACCATCGAGCGCGCGCTGTCCAAGCGCTCGACGCTGATCGGCGCCTTCACCATCGACACCGCCGTCGACTATCTCGAACGCCGCGCCTTCGACGCCGTCGTGGTCAACCTGCCGCTCGAGGACGCCATCGACTTCCTCGAGGTGCTGCGCCGCAACCCCGACACCTTCGCCCTGCCCGCCGTCGTCCTGACCGGCGAGACCGAGCCGCGCCTCGTCGAGGCGGTCCACGCCGCCGGCGCCACCGACCTCGTCTTCGCCGACGAGAGCGAGAAGGTCTTCTCCGACCGGGTCGAGGCGGCGATGACCGAGCATCGCCTGCGGGCGACGCTGAAGTCCGCCTATGGCGACACCCGCCACGACCGCACGCTCGATTCCGTCACCGGCCTCTATCGCCGCGCCTTCCTGATGGAACATCTGACGGCGCTGATCGACGACGCCCGCGAGCACGACGAACCGCTCGCCGTCGTCGGCTTCCGCCTCGCCGAACTGGCCGAGATCAATGCCGAATGGGGCTGGGCCGCCGGCGATCACCTGCTGGCGCAGGTCGGCCGGATGATCGCCCGTCTGGTGCGCGGCGAGGACACCGCGGCGCGAGCGGGCGGCGATCGGCTCGCCATCGCCCTGCCGGCGACCGACGTCGAGACCGCCCGTCCCGTCGCCAACCGCATCGCCGGCATTCTCGAGACCACCGCCTTCTCGGTCCCCGGCGCCCCCGGCCCGGTGTGGATCACGCTCGACGTCGCCATCGTCGAGCCCGACGACGACGAGGACGCCGCCGCGATCCTCGCCCGCGCCTTCGGCCCCGTCGTCTGATCTCAGTCGAGCGCCCGCATCCGGACCACGTCGACGCCCGCCGCCGCGAGCGCGGCCGCATAGGTGTCGCTCGAAAGGAAGGCGAATTCCGCCCGCCGCGCCCGGTCGATCGGGTCGGCGGCGTCCGCCGGTCCGTCCGGGTGGGCGGGATGGCACATCACCAGCGGGCGGTTCCCGAGGTGGTCGAGGAAGGTCGGGAAGACCTCCGGGAAACGCTCGGGCTCGAAGGCGGTGATACCGCCGAATCCCTCGTTGACGGTGATGCCGCGGGCCCGCGCGGCGTGCGCGAATCCGCTCGCCAGCGCGGTGATGAACAGCGCCTTGCCGGTCTCGATGCCGCGCGCGACGATCCGTCCCGGCCGCTCGCCGCTGTCGCGCAGCCAGGTCTTCGTCGCATCGAGGATGCCGCGGTCGTAGGCCGCGAAGACGGCCCTGCGCACGCCGGGGAAGATCTGGACGTGCTGATGCCCGTCGAAAAAGTCTGGATCTCGCCCGAAGGCCGCCCTGAAACGGGCGACCTGACGCCCGATCTCCGCCGTCATCTCCTCGTAGTCGAGACGCAGGAGAAGCGAGCGGCCGAGCACCCGTCCGAGCGAGACGGGCCGACCCTCGGGATCGATGGACGGGACCGGCTGGACGGGCGGGAGATCGGTGAGCGCGAAGTGCAGACCCACGTCGATCCGGTCGGCGATCGCCGCGAGTTTCGCGGCGTCGGCCTCGAAGGCCGGGCCGGTCACCATGCAGCCGGTCGCACCGAGGCGGCCCAGCGCGACGAGTTCGAGAATGCCGCGATCGATGGTTTCGGAGAGCCCGAAATCGTCGGCGCAGAGGACGAAGGACCGCTTGCCTGTCATTCCTGCTCCGAACCGCGGCCTCGCCCCGCGGTCGTCAGCACGACGGTCTGACCCACCGTCGATCCGTTTGCCCTCGCGCGAAGCCTGCCCGTCTTCGCCATTGACGCCCCGCGAGATTGAGGCGAAGTCTTCTCGCCGAGCGCCGGGTTCATCGCATACACGACCCATCGCGTCCTTGAAAGGATTTCGACCATGACGTCCGCGCCGGAGACCCTCGAGCGCTCCGCCCTCTCCGCCTCCCTGGTCAGCGTCGTCCTGCCGATGCACAACGAGAGCGAGGGCATCGCTCCGCTCTTCGCCCGCCTCGTGCCCGTGCTCGAGAGCCTCGGCGTGCCCTTCGAGATCGTCACCGTCGACGACGGCTCGCGCGACGACACCTTCGCCCGGCTGAAGGCGGCGCGCGCCACCGTGCCCGGCCTCAAGGTCATCACCTTCTCGCGCAACTTCGGCAAGGAGATCGCCGTCACCGCCGGCCTCGCCCACACCCGTGGCGACGTCGTCGTCGTGATGGACAGCGACCTCCAGCATCCGCCGGAGGCGATCCCCGAGCTGATCGGCCTGTGGGCGACCGGCGACTACGACGCCGTCAACGCCCGCCGCGTCGATCTCGACCACCAGTCGCTGCTGCGCTCGGCCTTCTCGACCGCCTTCTACAAGTCGTTCGAATTCATGTCCGACGTGCCGATCGACCGCGAGGTCGGCGACTTCGGCGCCTACGACCGCAAGGTCATCGACGCCTTCCTCGCCATGCCCGAGCGCAACCGCTTCAACCGCGGCCTCTTCGCCTGGGCCGGCTTCCGCACCACCACGGTGCCGGTCACCATGGGCGAGCGCACCACCGGCACCTCGCAGTGGGGCTTCTTCAAGCTGCTGCGTCTGGCGATCGCCGCCATCACCTCCTTCGGCACGCTGCCCCTGAAGATCTGGGCGGTGATCGGCTCCTTCGTGTCGCTGTCGTCGCTGCTCTACGGCGCCTATGTCGTCGCCAAGACGCTGATCTTCGGCGCCGACGTGCCGGGCTTCCCGTCGCTGATGGTGGCGATCCTGTTCTTCTCCGGCGTCCAGCTGATCGGCCTCGGCATCATCGGCGAGTATCTCGGTCACGTCTTCTCCGAGGTGAAGCGCCGGCCGCTCTACTTCGTCCGCGAGGCGATCGGCTTCGACGAGACGCACGTCGCCGCCGCCGCCGCTCCCACGGTGGAGATCCGCCGTTGACCGCCGTCGATCCCGCCGGCCGCCGTGCCGCCGATCCGGGCCTCCGGGTCGTCTTCGTCGTCCTGGTGCTGGCCTGGGTCTTCCTGACCCGGCCGTGGCTGTTCGGCGGGTTCACCGTGCCGTGGGACGCGGAGGCGCATTTCCGCGCCCAGCTCGGCTTCCTCGCCCATTCGATCCACGAAGGCCGTGGCATCACCTGGAACCCGTGGATCTTCGCCGGCTGGCCGCAGATCTCCGACCCCCAGTCGCTGATCTTCGTCCCCGCCTTCTTCGTCCTCGCCCTGCTGGTGCCCGATCCGAGCGCCCAGGCGATGGACGCCGCGGTCTTCGCCCAGCTCGGCCTCGGCGGGCTGGCGCTGGCGCTGTGGTTCCGCGATCGCGGCTGGCACGCCGGCGGCGCGGTCGTCGCGGCGCTCTCCTTCGCCTTCGGCGGCTCGGCCGCTTGGCGGCTGCAGCACACCGGGCAGGTGATGAGCTACGCGATGCTGCCCATCGTGCTCTTCTGCGTCGACCGGATGATCACCCGCCGCTCGATCGCCTGGGGCCTGTGGACCGGCATCGCCGCCGGCCTGCTGGCGCTCGGCCGCGACCAGATCGCGCTGCTGTCGCTCTATTTCCTCGCCGGCCACGCGCTGTGGGAGATCTTCACCCACGAGAAGCCGGTCCGCCACCTCGGCGCGACCATCGTTCCCGGCCTCGCCGTGGTGATCGGCGGCCTGCTGGTGGTGGTCGTGCCGGTCGTCATGACGCTGCTTCTCGCCGAGCACTCCAACCGGCCGGAGATCGACTTCATCGGCGCCGGCAAGGGCTCGCTGCCGCCCGAGGCGCTGATCTCGGTGGCGATCGCCGATCTCTTCGGCCAGGGCGCGCAGGACGTCGACTACTGGGGTCCGCCCTCGCCCGCCTTCGGCTACACCGACGTCTTCCTCGCCCAGAACATGGGTGCGGTCTACGCCGGCGCGATCCCGATCCTGACCATCATGATCGCCGGCCTCGCCCGCGGCCGGCTCTTCGTCAAGGAGATCGGCTGGCAGACCATCGCCGCGGTCTTCTTCGTGCTCTACGCCGTCGGCTGGTACACCCCCGCCTTCCGCGTCTTCTACGACCTGATGCCGGGCGTCGACCTCTACCGCCGTCCCGCCGACGCCACCTTCATGATCGGCTTCTCGATCGCGGTGCTCGGTGGCTGGCTGACCCACCGACTCCTCACCGAGCCGCGCCGCCCGCGCGCACCCGTCGCGGTGATCGCGGTCCAGATCGCGCTCCTCGCGGTCGTCTTCGGCGTACTCCCGGTCGCCTTCGGTCTCCACGCCGACCGCCTCGCACTGGTGTGGAAGCCGCTGGTCACGGCGCTCGCCTTCTCCGGCCTCGCGCTCCTGGTGCTGCTCATCGCCCGCGCCTTCGTGCGCGACGGCTCGCCCCGCGGCGGCGTGCTGGCGGTCGGGCTCCTCGCGCTCTTCACCACGGTCGACCTCGCCTGGAACAACGCACCGAACGAATCGACCGCCTATCCGTCCGCCACCTTCGACGCGCTCGACACCGCGACCAAGGATCCGGTCGTCGCCTTCCTCAAGAAGCAGGTGGCGGAGAACGATCACGGCGACCGTCGCGACCGCGTCGAACTGGTCGGCATAGGCTTCCACTGGCCGAACCTCGGCATGGTCCACGGCCTCGAGCACACGCTCGGCTACAACCCGTTGCGCATGGCCGAATATGCCCAGGCGACCGGCGCGATCGACCACATCGCCATCCCCGAGCAGAAGACCTTCTCGGCGCTGAATCCGAGCTACGATTCGCTCCTCGTCGACATGCTCGGCCTGCGCTGGATCGCGACGCCGCTGCCGATCGAGAAGATCGATCCGAAGCTCCCGCCCGGCCGTCTGACCGAGGTCGCCCGCTTCCCCGCCATCCCCGGCATCTACCCGGCGCCCGGTCGGCCGGAGACGCGGATCTACGAGAACCCGCGCGCGCTTCCCCGCGTGCTGGTGGTCGACCGCGCCCGCGCCGTCGCCTTCGACCAGATCCTCGCCGAAGGGCGTTGGCCGGACGGCTTCGACCCGCGCCGCGAAGTCCTCGTCGCCCGTTCGGGCGAAGGCGCCATCGATGGCCCGCTGCCGGCGGCGACCGCCGACGCCACGCCCGCCGGCACCGCCACCATCGCCAAGTATCTCAACTCGGAAGTCGTGATCGACGCCGACATGGCGCGCGACGGCTTCCTCGTCCTCAACGATTCCTGGCATCGCTGGTGGAAGGTCGAGATCGACGGCAAGCCGGGCGAGGTGGTGCGCGCCAACCTGCTCTTCCGCGCCGTCGCCGTGCCCGCCGGCCACCACCGCCTGCGCTTCACCTTCCACCCCTTCGAAGGGGCGTGGCGGGACTTCCCCGGACTGATGCGCAGCCTCTTCGAGTGAACATCGGGGGTTCCACGGAGCCCCCGAAACCCGGTAGACTGACCGCTTCTCGCCGCCGCCTCACGAGGCGGCGGTTCCCTTTTTCGACCGGACAACCCGCGCCCGATGAAGCCCACCGCCACCGAGATCCTCGCCCGCCTCGTCGCCTTCGACACGACGAGCCGCAACTCCAACCTCCCGCTGATCGAGTGGGTGGAGGCGATGCTCGCCGAGCACGGCGTGCATTTCGAGCGGGTGCTCGATCCGACCGGCACCAAGGCCTGCCTGTGGGCGACGATCGGTCCGCGCGACGTCCCCGGCTACGTCCTCTCCGGCCACACCGACGTCGTCCCCGTCGACGATCAGGACTGGGCGACCGATCCCTTCGTGCTGACCGAGATCGGCTCGCGCCTCTACGGCCGCGGCACCTCGGACATGAAGGGCTTCGCCGCCGTCTGCCTGTCGCGCCTGCCCGAGATGGTCGCCGCCCCCCTGAAGCAGCCGATCCACCTCTGCCTCTCGCACGACGAGGAAGTCGGCTGCATCGGCGTGCGCAACGCCCTCGCCCGCATCGACGAGCTGGCGCCGGCGACCCCGCTCGCCGCCTTCGTCGGCGAGCCGACCAACATGGCCGTCGTCGTCGCCCACAAGGCCAAGTGGTCCTATCGGGTGACGGTGCGCGGGCATTCGTGCCATTCCTCGCTCGCGCCCTCCGGCGTCAACGCCATCGAGGCGGCGGCCGAGGTGATCGCCGAGATCCGCGCGATCGGCCGTCGTTTCGAGACCGAAGGCCCGCGCGATCCGCTCTACGACGTGCCCTTCTCGACCTCCCACGTCGGCACCATCCACGGCGGCACGGCGCTGAACATCGTGCCGGAGCACTGTTCGTTCGAATTCGAGTTCCGCATGCTCGCCGGTGTCGACCACCAGCCCTTCGAGGACGCGCTGCGCGCCCATGTGGCGACCGTGATCGAACCCTGGATGAAGGCGCGGGCGCCGGAGACCGGCGTGACGATCGAGCGCGTCAACGGCTTCCCCGGCTTCGACACGCCGCCCGAGGCCGACGCGACGGTGCTCGCCAAGCGGCTCGCCGGCCGCAACGACCACACCAAGGTCGCCTACGGCACCGAGGCCGGCCTCTTCGTCGCCATGGGGCGGATGCCGACCGTGGTGGTCGGCCCCGGATCGATCGGCCAGGCGCACATCCCCAACGAGTTCATCGAGAAGGCCGAGCTCGACAAGTGCGGCACCTTCGTCGACCGGCTGATCGCCCATTGCCGGGGGTGAGCGGGGATGCGGACGGCTTTGAGCCGATCTCCGTGCGGAGGACCTTCATGCTGAGGTGCCCGACCCTCGGGTCGGGCCTCGAAGCGCGAAGGGCCGAGAGGCACCACCCGTCGACGGCTTCGCCCTTCGAGGCCCGGCGTTGCCGGGCACCTCAGGGTGAAGCCGAACAGAGAACAGCCCACCCCCGCCTCACTTCATCTTGCCCGACGAGCGCAGCACGAAGGAAATGACCTCGGCGACCGCCTTGAACAGCGTCTCGGGGATCTGACGGTCGAGCTCCACCGCAGACAGCGCCTTGGCGAGCAGCGGGTTCTCCTCCACCGCCACGCCCGCCTCCTCGGCGCGCGCGACGATCTGGTCGGCGACGTGGCCCTCGCCCTTGGCGACCACGGTCGGGACGCCCTGACCCTCCCACTTGAGGGCCACCGCCAGCTTCTTGTCGTCGGTCTCGTTCGCCATGGAGCCCTCAGAGACTGACGTCGATGAAGTGACCGGACGTGCTCTGCACGTCCGCCCGCGTCGCCGGCGGCTCGCCCGCCGTGACGTGGACCGCTTCGAGCACACTGCCACCGTCGGCGAGCGCCGAAGTGAGCGAACCGATGTCGGCGGCGAGCTTCTCCGCCATCTCCGGCCGCTCGATCCACAGCCCGACCGAGAGATGCTCGCCCGACAGCCCGATCTGTGCATGGACCGGGCCGATCGGCTCGACGTCGAGGGCGAAGCGTACCCGCCAGCCGACCTTCGCCGTCTCGCCCGCCTTGCCGCCCTGCTTGCCGTCGCGCTCGACCGTCATCTGCACGATCGAGGTGCCGTCGCGGGTGGCGAGCGGCAGCTCGGCCGTCCATTCCTTGCCGCCGCGCTGCACCGAGGCAGCCGCCTCGCCCGAGGTGTCGAGCACCGCCCATTGCTCGAGGAGAATGCGCTGCAGCGCCCCGTCGGCCCGCTCCAGCGTCTTGCGCGCCAACTGCTCGACCGCCTCCGCCGTATCGGCGCGCTCGCCGACCGACGGGTCCTGGGCGATCGGCGCCGCCCCCTTGCGCGGCGGCGGCACCTTGCCGGCGCGCTCGCGCGGGGAAGCCGCGATCCCCGCCCCGAGCGCCGCCGCCTCGTCGGCCGCGCCTTCCGCGAGACCGAGATCGGCGGCGACCGCCCTGACCAGCCGAAAGGCCGCAGCGAGCGCCTGCTCGTCGCCCTCGGCCGCCGGCGGCACCACGACGACGTTGGGACCGGCCGCGACCGTCTCCGACGGCCGGGCGGCTCCCTCGGCCGCGGTAGCGGGAAGCGGACCGCCGTCGCGAATCGGCATGGCGCCACCCGTCGGCCCGGCGATCGTCACGGTGGGATGAGGAGACGGTGACACGGGCGCCGCCGTCGCACCCGCCGGCAGGGACTGGGCCGACGGAGCCGGAGACGTCCCGGCGGCCGACGTTGCGGTCGGCGTCGGGGAAGCGGCCACCGCGGCGCTCGGTGTCGATGCCGCGGACGCCGTGACCGGCACCGCACTCGCCCCGGCGGCGCTCGGCGCAGCCGCCGGGCCGGGCGCCGGTGCAGCGGGAGGTGTGGAGGAAGGCGTCGCCGCCTGCGTGGGGGGCGAAACCTGCGGCGCGGCGAGCGCCGCCGTCGCCGTGGCGGGGCCACCCGCCGCGACCGGCGACGAGGAGACAGCTCCACCCGCCGGCGACGGAGCCGTCGCGGTCGATTGCGCCGGCGAAGGCGGCGGCGCGTTCGGCGACGTCGGCGCGCTCGCGGTCGTCGCCGTCGAAGGCGTCGCGACGGCGGCCGGCGCAGCCGCGTTCGGCGACACGGGCGAGCCCGCGGCCGGCGTCGGCGGAGCCGGAACGACGGTGGCCTGCGGGGGCGCGGCTGCGGCCCCCTGCGGCGTCGGCGCGGCAGCCCCGCTCGGCCCGGTTCCGGGCGTCGAAACGGTCGGCGCCTGTCCCGCGACGGGCGGCACACCGGCACGCGTGGTCGGCACCGGCGCGCCGTAGGCGGCGGCGGCCAGCCGACCGCGCCCGTCCTGCTGACCCTCCGGCGTCGGCGCGGGTCGGGTCTGCGGCTGGCCGGCGGAGACGGTGGCGGCCTGCGGGGCAGAACCGGACGTCTGCGGCTGAGCCGGAGGCCCCGCCCCGCCATAGGCCGCGCGCACCGCGAGACCGCTCGCCGAGGCCGGCGCTTCTCCGCCCGTCGCCGGACGCTGAGCCGTCGCCCCCGCCTGCCCGGCCGAGGGATTGCCGGCCGTCGGCGACGGCGTCGCCGAGGCACCCGTGCCGGCAGTCGCGGTCGACGATGCGTTCGGGGCGGCGTTGCCGACCCATTTGGTGAGCGCGTCGCGCAGCGCGGTGAAGGCCGCCTTGAGGTCCGGATCGCCGGCCGGCAGGGCCGCACCACCGGACGCCGCACGCGTCGCTTCCGTGAAGAGCCCGGAATTGCGGAAGGCCGCCGCCACCGAGGCCGCCGAGACCGGCCCCGACGCGGCCAACCGCCCGCCGAGAATCTGGTCGACGATCGTGCGGACCTGATCGGGCACGTTGCCGGACGGCGCGCTCGACAGGCCCGACAGCGCACCGTAGAGCGGTGCCAGACCGCTCTGCGCCGTCACCGCCCGCGCCACCGCCCGCCCCAGCGCCGCACGCGCCGGATCGACCGCGGGAGCCGTCGCTGTCTGTGCCGCCGTCTGCTGTTCGTTCGGCAGGAGTTCGAGGCGGATGCCGCTCTTGCCGTCGCCGCCCGGCACCGCCTGCACTTCGAAGCGCAGCACGTCGCCGACCGCGACCCTGGCCTTGCCGAGATCGACTTCGAGCGTGCCGTGGCGGCTCGCCAGCGTCGCCATCTGACCGGCGAGCGCCGTCACCCGCGCCTCGAGCTGGCGACCGGTGGACAGGCTCGACAGATCGAGACCGCTCGCCGCCGCGCCGGTGGCGGGGCCGATCGTTCGGGAGGAATCGACGACCATGGGCGTCTCCTCTGACCCGTCCCTCGTCAAATCTGGCTCGCCGTCGTCCCGACGACAAGAGGAGGCGCATACGAATCGTTCGGGCCGTGGGATTCGAGTGTGCCGGAGACGCCGCACGAGCGACAGCACCCCCCGTCACACGAACAAATTTTCGTGTGTGCGGCCGGCGGCTCGACATTCGTCACGTCCCTGTCACGATTCTCGTGTTTCCAACACGCACCCTCCGGTTTCCGTCGCGTATCGGGATGTTCGGCATGACCGCTCTGTCTCGTCTCTTGTCTCGCCTGCCCTCGATCACCGGCTTCGACGCCTTCGTGCTCGTCTGCCTCATCGGCATGACGCTGGCGGCGCTGTCGTTGCGCTGAGGCCGCTTGCCTTCCTCCTCGAGCGATCGCACAGTTTCGTGCCCCGTCGCGATCGAGGACGACATGACGACCAGCGAGACCCAGTTCCCGGCCTCCGGCCGCCGCCACGGCATCGACCTTTCACGCCTCGCCGCGCTGACCGCGCGCGAACGTGCCCGCTTCACTGAGCGCCGCACCCGCTCCGCCGAACTCGCCCGCGAGGCGGCCGACCACTGGCTCGACGGCGTACCGCTCCACTGGATGACCGACTGGGGTCTGCCCTTCCCGCTCTTCGTGGCGGAGGCCCACGGCTCGACCCTCACCGACGTCGACGGCATCGCCCACATCGACTTCTGCCTCGGCGACACCGGCTCGATGTTCGGCCATGCGCCCGCTCCCGTCGTCGCCGCGATCGAGCGTCAGGCGGCGCGCGGCATGACGGCGATGATGCCCTCGGCCCTCGTCCCCGAGGTGGGCCGCATGCTCGCCGAGCGTTTCGGCCTGCCGCGCTGGCAGATCACCATGACGGCGTCGGACGCCAACCGCTCGGTGATCCGCTGGGCCCGCGCCGCGACCGGCCGGCCGAACATCCTGATCTTCGACGGCGCCTATCACGGCGCGGTCGACGACACCCACGTCCGTCTGAAGGACGGAAAGCCGATCCTGCGCCCCGGCCTGATGGGTCAGGTCTGGCCACTCACCGAACACACCCGCGTCGTCCAGTTCAACGACGAGGCCGCCCTCGAGGCAGCGCTCGCCGACCGCTCGGTGGCGCTGGTGCTCGCCGAGCCGGTGATGACCAACATCGGCATGGTGCTGCCCGAACCGGGCTATCACGAACGCCTGCGCGAGATCACCCGCCGCCACGGCACGCTGCTCGCCATCGACGAGACCCACACGATCTCGTCCGGTCCCGGCGGCTACACCCGCGCCCACGGGCTCGAACCCGACTTCTTCGTCGTCGGCAAGCCGATCGCCGGCGGTCTGCCCGCCGCGGTCTGGGGCTTCACGGAAGAGGTCGAACGCGCCATGCGCGCCGCCCGTGCCGCCACGCCGGGCTATTCCGGCATGGGCACGACGCTGACCGCCAATGCACTCGCCCTCGCCGCCATGCGGGCGAACCTCGCCGAGGTCATGACGGCGGAGGCCTACGCCGGCATGATCGCCCGCGCCGGCCGCCTCGCGCGCGCCCTCGAGGGCGTCATCGCCCGGCACGGGCTGCCCTGGGTCGTCACCTCGGTCGGCGCCCGGGTCGAATTCATGCTGTCGCCGACGCGACCCCGCACCGGCGGCGAGGCGGCGCTGATCGGCGACGGCGAGATCGAGGGTGCGCTGCGCCTCGCCCTGATCGAGCGCGGCCTCGTCATCACGCCCTTCCACAACATGATGCTGATCGCGCCGTCGACCACCGACGCTGACGTCGATGCCCTCGTCGGCGCACTCGATGTGCTGCTCGGCGAACTCACCGGCGGCTGAGGAGGTTTCATGGCGAAGGATCCCCGCTCCTTCCTGCGCGAACCCGGCCGTCTCGGCGCCATGGCGCTGGCGCTTGCCCTCGTGGCGATCGTCACCCGCCAGGGCGTCGGCGCGGCCCGCGACGGCGAGTTCGGTCTCTTCGTGCTGGTGGCGGCGGGTGTCCTCGCCGCGCTGCTCGCCGCCGGCTGGTGGCTCGGGCGGGACCGCGGCGACCGCCCGAAATGAGGCGGACATGAAAAAGACGCCGCCCGAGGGCGGCGTCTTTTTTCGACGGATCGCGGCGCCCGGAGGCGCCGGACGCGATCAGATGATCTGGCCGAGATAGAGAACCGCGTCGGTCACGGCCAGCACGGCGATGATCGCCAACGCGGCACGAACGAGGCGGCGATCCCGCCGCGAAACCCGAATCTTCTCTCCGCTGTCGACCATGCTCACGACGACGCCTTCCCCGATGACAGACATGAAAAACCCTCGAATTCGGCAACACACGGCAACGACAGCATCGAATCCTTCACGTTACCGAACGGTGAATCTCTGGCCCCAGAAAGGGGAATAATTCGGGCATCACAAGCCCCCGATCCGGGGTCGGCAGACATCGACGATGCGTAGTTGCACTCTTGCATCACCTTGCCAGTGGTCCAGACCCAGCGCACCCACGACGTGCAGGGTCTCACCGCGCGCATCGAGGATGGTGCGACCGATCGGCTCGTTCGCCGCGCGGAAGGCGATCGCCTTGAGGGTCGAGCCGTTGCCCGCCGCCAGCGTCGCCCGCACGTGCCCCTGCCCCACTTCGTCGGCGAAGGTGACGCGGTGCGCCGGGAAGGCGAAGAGCGGTTCGGGCTGACCGGCGCCGAAGGGCCCGGCCCGCTCGATCGTCTCGACGAGGTTCACCGTCGCGCCCGCCGCGGTCAGCGCACCGTCGATCGCGAGATCGCGCCGCTCCAGCGCCGCCTCGACGCCCGAAGCGATCCGCTCGGCGAGGAAGTCGCGCACCGCGTCGAGCCGGTCGCGCGAGACCGTCAGGCCCGCCGCCATCTTGTGACCGCCGCCCTTGACCGCCAGCCCCGCCTCGACCGCGGCGCGCACCGCCGCGCCGAGATCGACGCCAGCGACCGAGCGCGCCGAGCCGGTACCGAGATCGCCGCGATCGAAGGAGACCGCGAGCGCCGGGCGATGCCAGCGTTCCTTGAGGCGCGAGGCGATCAGGCCGACGACGCCGGGGTGCCAGTCGGGCGAGCCGACGACGACGATCGGGCCGGGATCGGTGCCGTGGCGGGCGACGACCTGGGCGTCGGCCTCCTCGACCATCGCCGCCTCCATCACCTGCCGCTCCTTGTTGAGCCGGTCGAGTTCGGCGGCGATGCGCTCGGCCTCGACCGGATCGTCGGTGGCGAGCAGCCGCGAGCCGAGGCCGGCATCGCCGATGCGCCCGCCGGCGTTGATGCGCGGCCCGATCAGGAAGCCGAGGTGATAGGGCGACAGCGGCCCGTTGACCCGCGCCACGGCGGCGAGCGCCGCGAGCCCGACGTTGCCGCGCTTGCGCGCCACCTGCAGGCCCTTGACCACGAAGGCGCGGTTGAGGCCGAGGAGCGGCACCACGTCGGCGACCGTGCCGAGCGCCACGAGGTCGAGCAGCGTCAGGAGATCGGGCTCTTTCCGCCCCGCGAAGAAGCCGCGACGCCTCAGTTCGCGCGACAGCGCCACCATCGTGACGAAGGCAACGCCGACGGCGGAGAGGTGGCCGAGACCGGAGAGATCGTCGTGGCGGTTGGGATTGATCACCGCCAGCGCCGGCGGCAGCTCGACGCCGCACTGGTGGTGGTCGATCACCACCGTCTCGAGCCCGAGGGCGCGGGCGTGATCCAGCGCCTCGAAACTGGTCGAGCCGCAGTCGAGCGTCACCAGGAGCCGCGCGCCGGCCCGCGCCAGCCCTTCGATGGCTTCGGCGTTCGGCCCATAGCCCTCGATCAGCCGATCCGGCACGTAGACCAGCGGCTCGAGCCCGAGGCGGACCAGATGACGCTTCACCAGTGCCGCCGACGTTGCGCCGTCGACGTCGTAGTCGGCGAAGAGCGCGATTTGCTCGCCGCGTTCGACCGCATCGGCGAGCCGCGCCGCGCCTTCGTCCATCGCCGTGACGGTCGAAGGATCGGGCATCAGACCCTTGACGGTCGGATCGAGAAAGTCGCGCGCCTCGTCGACCCCGACGCCGCGACCGGCGAGCACGCGGGCGACGATCTCCGGCAGGTCGAGCCGCTGCGCCATGCCGAGCGCGGCTTGCGCGCCGGCGACGTCGAGCCGGTCGCGCCAGGCACGGCCGGATGCGGACGTCGTCACGCCGAGCACGGCGCGCGCGTCGTCTTCCTCGGCAAACCCGGTCAGTCGCATGGCTCGTGTCCCGCGGAGAATCTGCGTCGCCCCCGATCCTGCCGCGCGGCCGCGTCGCGGGAAAGTCCGCGGCACGCCCGACGGCGGAACCCGGTCACGCCTCGAACTTGTCGAAGTGCATGTGCCGCGCCCGGATCCAGCGCACGGTGCCGGAGGACGAGCGCATCACCACCGTGTGGGTGGTGATCTGGCCACGGCCGAACTTCACCCCGTTGAGGAAGTTGCCGTCGGTGATGCCGGTGGCGGCGAAGAGCACGTCGCCCCTGACCATCTCCTCGAGGCCGTAGACCTTGTGCGGATCGGTGATGCCGAGGTCGCGGGCCCGCGCGATCTTGTCGGGGCGATCGAGCATCAGCCGGCCTTCCATCTGCCCGCCGATGCAGCGCAGCGCCGCCGCCGCCAGTACGCCCTCGGGCGCGCCGCCGATGCCGAGATGGATGTCGATGCCGGTTTCGTCCGGGTCGGTCGTGTGGATGACCGAGGCGACGTCGCCGTCGCCGATCAGCCGGATCGAGGCGCCGACCGCCCGCACCTCCTCGATCAGACGCGCATGGCGCGGCCGGTCGAGGATGCAGGCGGTGATCTCGGAGATCGGCACGCCCTTGGCTTCGGCGAGCCGCCGGATGTTCTCGGCCGGCGTGCGGTCGAGCCCGACGAGGCCGGCCGGATAGCCCGGACCGATGGCGATCTTGTCCATGTAGACGTCGGGCGCCTTGAGCAGGCTGCCGGCCTCGGCCACGGCGACGACCGAGATCGAGTTCGGCAGGTTCTTGGCGCAGATCGTCGTGCCCTCGAGCGGCACAACGGCGATGTCGACCGCCGGGCCTCTGCCGGTGCCGACCTTCTCGCCGATCCACAGCTCCTCGACCTCGTCGCGCTCGCCCTCGCCGATGACGACCGTTCCCTCGATCGGCAGGCGGTTGAGCTCGTGCCGCATGGCGGCGACCGCCACCTTGTCGGCGGCGATCTCGTCGCCGCGGCCGCGCAGGCGGGCGGCGGCGACGGCGGTGCGCTCGGTGGTGCGCGCCAGTTCCAAGGTCAGGATCCGATCGAGCGCCACGGCCTCTTCGGGCCTGTGCGTCTTCGTCTTGGCCGACGGCATCGGCTGTCTCCCCTGTTCCCGCCTCGGCGGGCGTCGAGCCTCGTTCAGAAGGTCTCGATACGGATGAAGCGCGGCGGCGAGGCGACGTGACCGTCGCCCTCGATGTCCGAAAGCGCCGCGCGAATGGCGGTCTCGGTGGTCCGGTAGGTCAGCATGATGACCGGCTGCGGCTCGTTCGGCGTAACCGCGTCGGGCGCGTCGGCGGAAGGGCGACGGGCGCGCTGGACGATCGATTCGAGGCTGATGCCGCGCTCGGCCATCCGCGTCGCAATCGCCGCGAAGGCGCCGGGACGGTCGTGGACCTCGAGGCGGACGTAGTAGCCGCCGGAATGGCCCGAGCCGTTCGACGACAGATAGGGCGCCATGTGCTCGGACGGCTTGCCCATGGTCGACAGCGCCGTGCCACGGGCGATGTCGGCGATGTCGGAGACGACCGACGAGGCGGTGGCGTCGCCGCCCGCACCCGGGCCGACCAGCATCAGCTTGCCGACATAGTCCGCTTCGACCGCGACGGCGTTGAGCACGCCGTCGATACGGGCGATGGCCGAGGACTTCGGCACCATGGTCGGATGGACCCGCTGCTCGATGCCGCCGCCGGCCGCGCGTTCGGCGATGCCGAGCAGCTTGATCTTGTAGCCGAGCTCGTCGGCCTTCTCGATGTCGTCGAGGGTGATCGTCTCGATGCCCTCGATCGCGATCCGATCTGCGTCGATCTGGGTTCCGAAGGCGAGCGAGGTGAGCAGCGCCAGCTTGTGCGCGGTGTCGAAACCGCCGACGTCGAAGGTCGGATCGGCCTCGGCATAGCCGAGCCGCTGGGCTTCCTTGACGCAGACGTCGAAGGTCAGCCGCTCAGCCTGCATCCGCGTCAGGATGTAGTTGCAGGTGCCGTTGAGGATGCCGAAGACCCGATCGACGCGGTTGCCGGCGAGGCTCTCGCGCAGGGTCTTGATGATCGGAATGCCACCGGCGACCGCCGCCTCGAAGTTCAGGCTGACGCCCTTCTCCTCGGCCAGACGGGCGAGTTCGACGCCGTGCTTGGCGAGCAGCGCCTTGTTCGCCGTGACGACGTGCTTGCCGGAGGCGAGCGCCGCGCGCACCGAGGCCTCGGCCGCGCCGCCGGCCCCGCCCATCAGCTCGACGAAGACGTCGATGTCGGGGCTCTCGGCGAGCTTCACCGGGTCCTGGAACCAGTTCATGCCCGAGAGGTCGACGCCGCGATCCTTGGTGCGGTCGCGGGCGCAGACGGCGCGCACCGTGATCTTGCGACCACAGCGCTGCGACAGATCGGCGGCGTGTTTCTGCAGCACGCCGACCACGGAGGCACCGACGACGCCGAGACCGGCGATGCCGAGACGGAGAGAGGATTGCATGTTCGGCTTCCATCGAGGGGCCGGGGGCGGTCGGCGACCGCCACCCGGGTCGAGATCTTGACGAGCGCGGTCGATCAGCCGTTCGCGCTCAGCGGGATGACGTTGTGCAGCGTCTGATCGGCCGTCTCGAAGAAGCGGCGGATGTTGCGCGCCGCCTGACGCAGGCGCTGCTCGTTCTCCACCAGCGCGACGCGGACGTATTCGTCGCCCTGCTCGCCGAAGCCGATGCCCGGCGCCACCGCCACGTCGGCCTTCTCGATCAGGAGCTTGGAGAACTCCACCGAGCCGAGGTGACGGAACTTCTCCGGGATCTTGGCCCAGGCGAACATCGACGCCTTCGGCGCCGGGATCGGGAAGCCGGCGGCGTTGAAGGCCTCGACCATCACGTCGCGGCGCTTCTTGTAGACTTCGCGGATCTCGGCGATGCACTCGTCGCCGGAGTTCAGCGCATGGGACGCCGCCACCTGGATCGGCGTGTAGGCGCCGTAGTCGAGGTAGGACTTGACCCGCGTCAGCGCCGCGATCAGCCGCTCGTTGCCGACGGCGAAGCCCATGCGCCAGCCCGGCATCGAGAAGGACTTCGACATGGAGGTGAACTCCGCCGCCACGTCCATGGCGCCCGGCACCTGCAGCACCGAGGGCGGCGGCGTGTCGTCGAAATAGATCTCGGAATAGGCGAGATCCGACAGCACGAAGAGCTCGTGCTTCTTGGCGAAGGCGATCACGTCCTTGTAGAAGTCGAGATCGGCCGTCACCGCCGTCGGGTTCGACGGGTAGCACAGGATCACCGCGATCGGCTTGGGGATCGAGTGGACGACCGCCCGCTCCATCGCCCGGAAGAACTCCGGCCCCGGCTCGATCGGGATCGAGCGGATGACGCCACCGACCATCAGGAAGCCGAAGGCGTGGATCGGATAGGACGGGTTCGGGCACAGCACCACGTCGCCCGGCGCGGTGATCGCCTGCGCCATGTTGGCGAAGCCTTCCTTCGAGCCCAGCGTCGCGACGATCTGGGTGTCGGGATTGAGCTTCACGCCGAAACGGCGCTCGTAGTAGTGCGCCTGGGCGCGCCGCAGACCGGGAATGCCCTTCGAGGTCGAATAGCGGTTGGTGCGCGGCTTGCCGATCGTCTCGATCAGCTTTTCCTCGATGAAGCGCGGGGTCGGCAGGTCGGGGTTGCCCATGCCGAGATCGATGATGTCGGCGCCACGAGCTCGTGCCTGTGCCTTGAGACGGTTGACCTGTTCGAAGACGTAAACCGGCAGTCGCCGGATCTTGTGAAACTCGTCCATCGGTCCTGACCTTCTCGTCGGCGTCGTCGCGTCGCCCATGTGTCTTCGGCGCGCGGACGACGAAGTCACGTCGTCACGTCCGTCCGTGCCGATCAGCTCGCGCGAGGCCTCCTGCCCCGGCGAACCGGCACGATTCGCGGCGCCCCGACCGGGCGTCCTGCCCGGCGAGGGGATCGCCTTTTAGCAGATGTCGATGAACTTGGCACCCGCCGATGTCGCCTCCGCGCGCGAAGAGCACGACGCCCTCGCATACGGTTCGGGCGTCATTCCGGTACGGCGCCGGATTCGATCAGCTTCTCGGCGTCGGTCTTGGAGCGGCGCCCGAGATCCTTGAGCTCGCCGATCACCGAGGACGGCGCCGAGGCATCGGCACCGGCGCGCTGCCGCGCACCGAGCGCCAGCAGCTCCGCCTCGAGCTTGTCCTGACCGGCGGCGTCGCGCACCGGCGTGCCGAGGCGGCGCGCGGTGTCGACGTTGATGTTGGGATAGCCGTCCTGGCCGGTCGCGCTGGCGAGACCGGCATTGGCGTTCCCGGGCGTGTGGACGAAGGCCGTGGTCGGCGCGCCGCCCGGTACCTGCGGCACGGCGGCCGGCGCGGCCACGGCCGTACGGGTCGTCGGCGCGGGCACCGAAGACGAGCCGACGACGTAGTCGCCGGAGGAGCAGCCCGCGACGAGACCGGCGATCAGAGATGCGCCGAGCGCGACGATCGGCACTCGTCTTTGTGCTATGAGATTCTGCGTTGCCCGTTTCGTCACGACCTGCGAGCATCCCGTTCAGACAAGGGTTCCATGCGATCATACTCGTTCGGCGACACATGTCACCAGAACCAGAGGTCGCAGACGGCCCGACGTGGTGAACAATGGGTTCCGACGGCCCGGCCACGGAAAAAAGCAGATCGACCGTCGGAAGGGAAGAGAGACGTTCATGGCCGAAAACGAGCAGAATCCGCTTCTGCGCTATTTCGTGAACAACCCGGACGCCTTCGCCACGAACATCGCGCGCGCGATCGAACAGGCCGGGCGCGCCGCCGCCGCCTATATCGAGCCGCGCGAGCAGGGCAAGCTGAAGTCCGACCTCGCCGAGGAGCTGGCGATCGTCACCAAGACCCTCGCCCATGTCGGCGAATGGTGGCTGGCCGATCCCGCCCGCACCATCGAGGCACAGACCCGTCTGGTCGGCGGCTGGATGGACCTGTGGTCGGCGACGCTGCGCCGCATGTCCGGCGACAATCCCGATCCGGTCGCCTCGCCCGATCCCAAGGACAAGCGCTTCGCCGATCCGGAGTGGCAGGAAAACGCCTTCTTCGACTTCCTGAAGCAGTTCTACCTGATCACCTCGCGCTGGGCCGAGGACCTCGTCCAGCAGGCCGATCTCGACGAGCGGACCCGCACCAAGGCCGAGTTCTGGATGCGCCAGATCACGGCGGCGCTGGCGCCTTCGAACTTCCTCGTCACCAACCCCGAGCTGGTGCGCGAGACGCTGTCCTCGAACGGCGAGAACCTCGTGCGCGGCATGCGGATGTTCGCCGAGGACATCGTCGCCGGCGGCGGTGATCTGAAGATCCGCCAGTCCGATCCGAGCCGCTTCAAGGTCGGCGAGAACCTCGCCATGACCCCCGGCAAGGTGATCTGGCAGAACGACGTCTGCCAGCTGATCCAGTACACGCCGACCACCGAGACGGTGCGCAAGCGCCCGCTGCTGATCGTGCCGCCGTGGATCAACAAGTTCTACATTCTCGACCTCAACCCCGAGAAGAGCTTCATCCGCTGGGCGGTGGCGCAGGGCTTCACGGTCTTCGTCGTCTCCTGGGTCAACCCGGACGAGCATCAGGCCAAGAAGTCCTTCGAACACTACATGAAGGAAGGCATTCTCGAGAGCATCGGCGTCATCGAGAAGGCGACCGGCGAGCGCGAGGTCGACACCATCGGCTACTGCGTCGGCGGCACGCTGCTGTCGGTGACGCTGGCCTGGTGCGCGGCGACCGGCGACGACCGGATCAAGTCGGCGACGCTCTTCACCACCCAGGTCGACTTCACCCATGCCGGCGAGCTGATGGTCTTCGTCGACGAGGACCAGATCGGCATCGTCGAGGCCAAGATGGCCGAGCACGGCTATCTCGAGGGCCGCTCGATGGCGACGGCCTTCAACATGCTGCGCTCGAACGACCTGATCTGGCCCTATTTCGTCAACAACTACCTGAAGGGCAAGGAGCCCTTCCCCTTCGACCTGCTCTACTGGAACTCCGACAGTACGCGCATGCCGGCGGCCAACCACAGCTACTACCTGCGCAACTGCTACCTCGAGAACAACCTCACCAAGGGCAAGATGGAGCTGGCGGGCGTGAAGCTCGATCTCTCCAAGGTGACGATCCCGGTCTACAACCTCGCCGCCCGCGAGGACCACATCGCCCCGGCGAAATCGGTGTTCGAGGGCTCGAAGTTCTTCGGCGGCGAGGTGCAGTTCGTGGTCGGCGGCTCCGGCCACATCGCCGGCGTCGTCAACCCGGCCGACAAGCCGAAGTACCAGTTCTGGACCGGCCCCAAGGTCGAGGGCTCCATCGAGGACTGGTACAAGAAGGCGACCGAGCACCCCGGCACCTGGTGGCCGCACTGGCGCGACTGGCTGTTCTCGCTCGCCCCCGAGAGGGTGCCGGCGCGCGAGCCCGGTGGCGGCAAGCTGAAGATCATCGAGGACGCCCCCGGCTCCTACGTCCGCGTCAAGGCGTGATCTCGCAAGGCGCCCGCCCGGAGACACGCCGGCGTTGAGACTATCGCAAGGTGGATCGTGACACGCTCGCGGCTCGAAGCCCCTCCGGGTTTCGGGCCGCGACGCCGTCGCGCCCCTCGCCTCTCGCCTCTCGCAAGCCGGCCCGCCATGCCCGATCACGCCTCCTCGCCCGTGCTCGCCTTCCTGCGCTCGCTCGCCGTGCTCGCGCCGCCCCTGCCGCGCGCCAAGGTGCCGACGGCGACGCTTCTCGCGACCGCCGGTCTCGTCTTCGCGCTGCTGGCGGCGAGCGGATCGCGCGTCCTCGGCGATCCCGATTCGATGTGGCACACCACGATCGGCGACTGGATCCTGACGCACCGCGCCTTCCCGACCGTCGACCTGTGGTCGCACACGGTCGTGGGCGAGCCTTGGATCGCCAAGGAATGGCTGAGCCAGGTGCTCTTCGCCCTCGCCTTCCGCCTCGCCGGTTGGGCCGGCGTGGTGGCGCTGACCGCCGCGGTCGCCACCGCCGCCGTGCTCGTACTGGCGCGCGAGGCCTTCGCCCGCCTGCCGGCGCTGGTGGCGCCGCTGGTGCTCGCCCTGGTCTACATGCTGATGGCCGGCCAGCTCCTCGCCCGGCCGCATGCGCTCGCCTGGCTGCCGACCGTCCTGTGGACGCTCGGCCTGCTCCACGCGGCGGAAGAGGCCCGCGCCCCGCGCCCCGCCCTGCTCCTCGTGATGGTGGTCTGGGCCAATCTCCACGCCTCCTGGCTCTTCGGCCTCGGCGTGGTGCCGATCGTCGCGCTCGAGGCGCTGATGCGCGCCGATCCAGCCGAACGCCGCGGTCTCGCCGTCCGCTGGGGCCTCTTCGGTCTCGCCGCGGCGCTGGCGACGCTGGTGCATCCCTACGGCTGGGGCACCTGGAAGGCCGCCTTCTCGGTGATCGGCATCGAGGGGCTACAGGATTCGATCGTGGAATGGCGGCCGCAGAGCTTCGCCGGCTTCAACCCGCTCGAAGCGATACTGCTGCCGGTGATCGCACTGCTCGCCACCGCGGGTGCGCGCATCCCGCTCGCGCGGCTGCTGCTCCTCCTCCTCCTCTTCCACATGGCGCTCGCCCACGTCCGCCACACCGCGCTGCTGACGCTGGTCGGCACGCTGGTGGCGATCGAGCCTGTCGCCGCCCGCATCGGCCGGCCGGACACCGAGGCTCCCGCCCCGCCGCGGGCGCTGACGATCGGCGCCCTCGTCCTCGCTCTCCTCGTCGCGGCCACGCTGCCGCTGCGCGACGTCGCCCCGCCGCGCGACAACGCCCCCGCCGAGGCCCTCGCCGCCGCCCGCGCCGCCGGCGTGACCGGCGCGGTGATGAACGACTACGGCTTCGGCGGCTTCCTGATCGCGCGAGGGGTCCCGACCTACATCGACGGCCGCACCGAGCTCTACGGCGGCAAGCGCGTCGCGCTCTATCGCAAGGCGGTGTCGCTGCAGGGGCTCTCGGCCTTCGACGAGGTCTTTTCCGATCCGAAGATCGGTTGGACCCTGCTTGCCACCGGCATGGCGGCGAACGATCTCCTCGACCGCACCCCCGGCTGGCGCCGCGTCTACGGCGACGACGTCGCCGTGGTCCACGCCCGCGTCGTGCCCTGATCACCGGCGGCGCGCTGCCCCCACGCCTCTTCGAAGACGAGGTCGTCGAGCGACAGCCGGCGGCGCCACCCCCGCTGCTCCAGTTCCGGCGAGGCGAAGGCGGCATCGACCCTTCCGAGACAGAGGCAGGCGACGATCTCGATCTCTTCGGGAATGCCGAGCAGGCCGCGCACCCGCCCCTTGTCGATGATCGAGACCCAGCCGACGCCGATTCCTTCGGCCCGCGCCGCCAGCCACAGGTTCTGCACCGCGCAGACGCAGCTGTAGAGATCCGTCGCCGGATCGGCGCTGCGCCCGAGCACCACCGGTCCGGCCCGATCGCGATCGCAGGTGACGACGACGACGACCGGCGCCTCGCGCAGCCCTTCGAGCTTCAGCCGGCGATGGATCGCCGCCCGGTCGTCGGGGAAGAGCGCCGCCTCGCGCTCGCGCGCCTCGAGGAAGGCGTCGTGGAGGCGGGCCCGCACCGCAGGATCGCGCAGGACGAGGAAGTTCCACGGCTGCATGAAGCCGACCGACGGCGCCCAGTGCGCCGCCTCGAGCAGGCGCCGCAGCACCACCGGATCGATCGGGTCGGGCCGGAACTCGCCACGCACGTCGCGCCGTGTCGCGATGGCGCGGTAGACGGCGGCGCGGTCGGCCTCGTCAAAGGCGGAGAACTCGGCCATCGCGAGACCGGCGGTCTCGGGCGGGACGGTGGAGGGCAGAGACGATGCATGATCGCCCGCTGCGGCGGGCTCGAAGGTGTGGCGCGACATCGATGATCCCCTCGTGTCGACGCGACCCGGCGCCGACCAGACGCTGGGACCTCTTCGGCTCGGCCGGTCTCCCGACTGAGGATCACCCCGCTCCGACGCCTTCCCGGTCGCCCGGTGGCTCTCCCCTCGCGGGGTGTCGGAGCAGTCCCCCTACACGGTGTTGGGCACGTCGCGGACTTCCACCGCGTTCCCGATTCTCCCGCGCGGGCGGGCACCGAACCGACATCGGAGATGCCACGTCCGCGCCGTGCGCGAAAGCGGGAAACGAAAGAGCCCGCCCGGATCGGCCCGGGCGGGCTCTCTGTTCGCGACGATCGCGGGTCCGATCACTCCGCCGGAGCGGCGTCGGCCGGGGCGGCGACCGCCGTGGAGGGGTTCAGCGCGGCGTGGAGCTTGTCGCGATCGAGCTCGCCTTCCCACCAGGCGACGACGACGGTGGCGACGCCGTTGCCGACGATGTTGGTGAGCGCACGGCACTCCGACATGAACTTGTCGATGCCGAGGACGATCGCCATGCCCGGCACGAGGCGCGGATCGACGACGGCGAGGGTGGCGGCGAGCGTCACGAAGCCGGCACCGGTGATGCCCGAGGCCCCCTTCGAGGTCAGCATGGCGACGATCAGGATGGTGATCTGCTGGCCGAAGGACAGATCGAAGCCGAGCGCCTGGCTGATGAAGATCGTCGCCAGCGTCATGTAGATGTTGGTGCCGTCGAGGTTGAAGGAATAACCCGTCGGGACCACCAGACCGACCACCGGCTTGGAGCAGCCGGCGCGCTGGAGCTTCGCCATCAGCTGCGGCAGGGCGCTCTCCGACGACGAGGTGCCGAGCACGACCAGCAGTTCGTCCTTGATGTAGGCGAGGAACTTGAAGATCGAGAAGCCGGCGATGCGGGCGATGGTGCCGAGCACCAGGACGATGAAGAGTGCGGCGGTCAGATAGAAGGTGGCGATCAGGCCGGCGAGGTTGCCGAGCGCCTGCGGGCCGTACTTGCCGATGGTGAAGGCCATGGCGCCGAAGGCACCGACCGGAGCGGCCTTCATGACGATGCCGATGACGCCGAACACGCCGAGAGCGACGTCGTCGATCAGGGTGCGGACCGGCTTGCCCTTCTCGCCCAACGCCATCAGCGCGAAGCCGAAGAGGATCGAGAACAGCAGGACCTGCAGCACGTCGCCGTTGGCGAAGGCGCCGACGACGCTGTCCGGAATGATGTGCATCACGAAGTCGACCGACTTCATCTGCTTTTCCGGCGAGGTGTACTGGGCGATGGCGGCGGCGTTGCCGGTGCCGTGGAAGCCGTGGCCCGGGCCGACGAGATTGCCGACGATGAGGCCGATGGCGAGCGCGAAGGTCGAGACGATCTCGAAGTAGACCAGCGCCTTGACGCCGACCCGGCCGACCTTCTTGGCGTCGTCGATGTGCGCGATGCCCGACACCACGGTGCAGAAGATGATCGGCGCGATCACCATCTTGATCAGCTTGATGAAGCCGTCGCCCATCGCCTTGATCCACTCGTTGGTGGCAAAGGCCGGAAACAGCCAGCCGACGACCGCGCCGAGCACGATCGCGATCAGCACCTGGACATAGAGGATCTGGTGCCAGCTCTTGCGCACCTCCTGCGGCATCTCCGGCAGGATGTGATCGGGCATGTGGATCTGCATGTAGGTCTCCCCCTCTCGGTCGTCACCCCGCGACGGCGTCGCCTGCGGCCCTCTCGGCCGTCTGGACGCATGTGAGAGGACGAGGTCCGCTCCGCGTGTCGCGCATGGGAAGTCGCCTTAAGGATCGCGCGGGATGCCTACAATTGCGGGTTTCCACAGATGCGACGGCGGCGCGCGAAATCTTCGGGAAATATCAACGGATTGGCCCAAACCGCTGGAGACTTGCGGCTTTCCACGATCGACCAACGGTCTAAGACGAAAGTTTGATCGATTGAATTGGATCGCGTCCAGCCATGCGGACGAAGAAGGGCCGGCGTCGCCGCCGGCCCTTCGATGACGTCGCACAGGGGCTTCGATCAGGGGAATATGCCGACCGTCTCGATGCCGAGATCTTCCGGCCAACCCATCATGCAGTTCATGTTCTGGATGGCCTGCCCCGAGGCCCCCTTCACCAGATTGTCGATGACGCACATGACGATCGCCCGGCCCGGCCGCCGATCGGCGAAGACGCCGATGTAGGCCCGGTTGGAGCCGCGCACGTGGCGGGTCTGCGGCACGGTACCGAAGGGCAGCACGTGCACGAAGGTCTCGCCGGCGAAGCGCTTCTCGAGGATCTCGGAGACCGACTGCGGCGTCGCCCCGCCCGTCAACTTGACGTAGACGGTCGCCAGCATGCCGCGGTTCATCGGCACCAGATGCGGCGTGAAGGAGCAGAGGACCGGCCGGCCGGCGGCGCGGGAGAAGCCCTCCTCGAGCTCCGCCATGTGGCGGTGATGGCCGACGCCATAGGCGTGGAAGCCGTCGGCGACCTCGCAATAGAGGTTCGCTTCCTTCAACGAACGCCCGGCGCCGGTGACGCCCGACTTGGCGTCGATGACGATCTCGTCCGGATCGATCGCACCCGCCTCGATCAGCGGGATCACCGGCAACTGCGAGCACGTGGTGTAGCAGCCCGGATTGGCGACGAGCCGGGCCTTCGCCACCTTCTCGCGCGCGAACTCGGTGATGCCGTAGACCGCCTCCTTCTGCAGCTCCAGCGCCTGATGGGCGTGGCCGTACCAGTACTCGTAGGCGGCCGGATCGGAGAGGCGGAAGTCGGCGGAGAGATCGACGATCTTGATCCGCGACGGCACCGCCTTCAGCACCTCCTGCGTGGTGGCGTGCGGCAAGGCGCAGAAGACGAGATCGACGCCCGCCCAGTCCACCTCGGCGATGGTGATCAGGCGCGGCAGATCGCAACCGACGAACTGCGGGAAGGCTTCGGCGATGGTGGTGCCGGCCTTGCGGTCGGCGGTGAGCGCGGCGATGCGGACCTTCGGATGGTTCAAGAGGAACCGCAGCAGCTCGGCGCCGGTGTAGCCGGACGCACCCAGAATGGCGACGTTGATCGTGTCGGACATGGGAATTCGATCCTCGGAAGACTGGTCGGGACGTATGACGGATTTCGACGACGAGGGGAAGACGGCGGCGCGCTCGGCCGCCCTGCCGTCAGCGTCGTCGCTTCTCCGCCTCGAGCCCGAGCCAGGTCTGGGCGACCGCCGCGCCGGCGATCGCCGTGAGGTCGGCGTGGTCGTAAGGCGGCGCAACCTCGACGACGTCGCCGCCGACGAAGTCGATGCGGCCGAGCTCGCGCAGGATCGCCAACGCCTCGCGCGAGGTGAGCCCGCCGGCGACCGGCGTCCCCGTCCCAGGCGCGAAGGCCGGATCGAGCGCGTCGATGTCGAAGGTCATGTAGGCCTTGGCGTCGCCGACGCGGGCGTAGATCCGCGCGACGATCTCGGCGATCGACAGCGTCTCGAGCTCGTAGCCCCAGACGATCTCGACGCCGCAGTCGCGCGGCGCATGGGTGCGGATGCCGATCTGGATCGAGCGCGACGCGTCGATCACGCCCGCCTCGACGCCGCGCCGCACGAAGGCGCCGTGATCGGTCCAGTGCCCCGGCCCCGCCTGCCCCTCGTCGCCCCAGGTGTCCTGATGGGCGTCGAAATGGACGATGGCGAGCGGCCCGTGCTTCTCGGCATGCGCCACCAAGAGCGGATAGGTGACGGAATGATCGCCGCCGAGCGAGAACAGCTTGGCGCCCGAGGCGACCACCTCGGCCGCCTGCGCATGGATGCAGTCGTGCGCCTCCCACGGCCGGGCGTAGTCCCACGACACGTCGCCGCGATCGACGACGTTCAGGACCTCGAACGGGTCGAACCGGAACGGATACTGCGGATCGCCGTCGAGAATCGCCGAGGCCCGCCGGATCGCCTGCGGCCCGAAGCGCGAGCCCGTCCGATTGGAGACGGCGGCATCGAAGGGAATGCCGAGAATGGCGACGTCGACGCCTTCGAGCGCGCGCGAATAGCGCCGCCGCATGAAGGAGAGCACCCCGCCATAGGTCGGCTCCGCCGCCCCGCCGGAGAGCGGGCCGAACACGGCATTGTCGGTCGGCCGCGGCCGAAGGGGATCACCGGTTCCAGTAGCCATGAGAACTCCGCAGGCATCTTGCTAGCTAGCACCCAATCACACAGTCAGCTTTTGGCCAAGGATAGACCGATCTTAGCTCTCACCTTCTCAAATATCTCAGCTCTATAAATTTCAAAAAATTCCTTCAAGAGTTCATTTCTATGAGATTCATCAACCGCAAAATGAAGAGTTTTGGCATGGTCATCAGAAAGCGTCACATCAACAGTTACCTCGCCAAATCCAGGAATGAAACCTGTAACATCAACAACGTTTGGAATCTTCAGAGCTCGAAACGGAAATTTCTTACCTTGGGTATCAAGCGGGACAGCTGCCCCCGCGCGATCATCATACTCAAGAATCCTAAATACCGAACGAAATCGCATCGTATTGAGGATGACAATATCGACCTTTCGAACATTTGATCGAGAGACATAGCAACTACCAGGAAGTTGCGCAGCCAATGCACATGGATAACTCAGAATACCGGCATCATGAAGCATGTTCGACCAATAATTAAAAACAGATATAAGCGCACCATCAAGATACCGAATCACTTCATCACTGCAGTTAGCCAGGACAAAATTTTGAGAATCAGAATACGAACCGAGATCATCTCTATAAATTACGGATACAATAGACTCATATATATCAAGTGAAGAAGAAATTAAACTCTCACCCTGTGGTGTCTTCCTCGTGACCCTTGAATGCTTGGATGCATTAACAGCGTCGGCCACCAGACGATATTCCGGACATACAGCCTCGACGTCCGCACGAGAACCTGCCAACTCAACAGGCAAATGTTCACGAAAATGAAACAAACCTGCAGCGAACTCAAGCGAAGATCGCAATAGGTCATCACGTCCAAACTTATTCGCCCCCCTCGCATCAATGTATCGATCCAGCAAGACAGCAATATTGTTATAGAAATAAGCACAAACATCATCGAACATTTGCGCCACCCTCTATTACGTCAAAATTCAACGGATCTGGACATGCATATAATAAATATACCCTCAATCAAGCAGTAAGGTCGATACGAGTCCCGCTGGCAACGGCGGATTTTTCCATCATCCAACTCCGTACATGTGGAAAGAACCCCCAAACGCAGAAAGGGCGGCCCGGAGGCCGCCCTTTCGAAATCCGGAACTCGTCCGCGCGATCAGCGCTTGGAGAACTGGAACGAACGACGAGCCTTGCGCTTGCCGTACTTCTTGCGCTCGACCACGCGGCTGTCGCGGGTGAGGAAGCCGTAGGGCTTGAGCACGCCGCGCAGCTCGGGCTCGAAATAGGTCAGAGCCTTGGAGATGCCGTGACGCAGAGCGCCCGCCTGGCCCGACAGACCGCCGCCTTCACAGGTGGCGATGATGTCGAACTGGCCGTCGCGATCGGCGGCGAGGATCGGCTGCAGGATCAGCATCTGGAGGACCGGACGCGCGAAGTAGGCGCTGAAGTCCTTGCCGTCGACGGTGATCTTGCCGGTGCCGCGGGTCAGCCAGACGCGGGCGACCGCGTTCTTGCGCTTGCCGGTGGCATAGGCGCGGCCGTACTGATCGACCTTGCGCTCGTGGACCGGAGCCGCGACGGCTTCGGCCTTGGCGGCACCGACGGCGGCGCCCAGTTCCTCGAAGGACTGAATCTCGGCCATTGTCAGACCCTCGCGTTCTTGCGGTTGAGAGCGGCGACATCGAGAGCCGCCGGCTGCTGCGCCTCGTGCGGATGCGTGGCGCCAGCATAGATCTTGAGGTGCGTCAGCTGCTTGCGAGCGAGCGGCCCGCGCGGCAGCATGCGCTGCACGGCCTTCTCCAGCACGCGCTCCGGGAAACGGCCCTCGAGGATCTTGCGCGCGGTGCGCTCCTTGATGCCGCCCGGATAACCGGTGTGCCAGTAGTAGACCTTGTCTTCGTACTTGTTGCCGGTGAAAACCACCTTGTCGGCGTTGATCACGATGACGTTGTCACCGAGATCGACGTGCGGCGTGAAGGTCGGCAGGTGCTTGCCACGCAGACGCATGGCGATCAGCGAAGCCAGGCGACCGACGACGAGACCCTTCGCGTCGATGATCACCCACTTCTTTTCGACCTCAGCCGGCTTGGCGGAGAAAGTCTTCATTGTCTTACCTCGTGCCGGTCGATCGGCCCGGCACCGGCGATCCTGTCGCCCGCTCCGAAACCGTAAAAGACGAGGGCGGCCCTTCCGGACCGCCGCCTCGGGTGTCCTCATAAGCGAGGTCATGCAGCCGGTCAAGCGGATTTTCGCGAAATGAAAATCGCGAGCGAAGAAATTCGACAATGAATTCCGTGACTTGCCTGATGTGGTATCATGTTGCGCATATCATGGTAACATCATACCGCATCGTCGCTCCTCGGAATCGAGTAGGTGAGCACCGCATGGGCGACCGGCTCGGCCTCTCCGTCGGAGAAGATCAGGCAGTCGACCACCACCAGCCGTTTGCCGCGCTTGAGGATCCGCGTCTCGGCGACGAGGTCGGCCGGCGTCGGCTTGCGCAGGAAGTTGATGTTGGCCGACGTGGTGACCGCGAGCCCGATCGGCCCGATCGCCACGAGGACCGCGATGAAGGCGGCGACGTCGGCGAGGTAGAACTGCGTCGGCCCCGACACCGTGCCACCGGGCCTCAGATGCCGCCCGTCGACGCCGAGCCGCACGCGGGCGCGGGCGCCGTCCGCCTCCTCGATCGTCAACTTGCCGACGCCGTCGGCCACCTGCGGAAACTCGCGCTCGATGAAGGCGGCGACCTCGGTCGCGCTCATCACGCCCTTCGGCCGTGCGGCACGCGTCGCAGCTGTCGTCATTCCCCCCTCCCCCTGTTCGGTGCTCGATTGTTCGAGGCTCGACCTCCGTCCGGGTCGACCGGCTCGTCTCATCGATTAGAATAGACCGACGTGAACGAAAAGAAGAAGCCCTATAGGAGAGGAACACCCATGTCCGACACCGCGCCGATCACCATCACCGACGCCGACGGCCTGCGCCGGATCACGCTCGTCGACGCCGCCCGCCGCAACGCGCTGTCGATGCGGATGATGACGGCGCTCGCCGCCGCGATCGCCGATGCCGGAGCCGACGGAAGCGTCCGCATGGTGATTCTGGCAGCCGAGGGCCCGGCCTTCTCCGCCGGCCACGATCTGAAGGAGATCACGGCGGCGCGGACGAACCCCGACCGCGGCCGCGCCTTCTTCGAGGAGACGATGAAGACCTGCGCGAGCCTGATGCAGGCGATCGTGCGTTGTCCGAAGCCGGTGATCGCCGAGGTGGCGGGCGTCGCCACCGCCGCCGGCTGCCAGCTCGTCGCCTCCTGCGATCTGGCGGTGGCTTCGAGCGGAGCGAAGTTCGCCACGCCCGGCGTCCACATCGGCCTCTTCTGCTCGACGCCGATGGTGGCGCTGTCGCGCAACGTGCCGCGCAAGAACGCCATGGAGATGCTGCTGACCGGCGCCCCCGTCGGCGCCGAGGAGGCCGCCCGCATCGGCCTCGTCAACCGTGTCGTCGCACCCGAGGCTCTGACGGCGGAGACCGAGACGCTCGCCCGCGTCATCGCCTCGAAGTCGCCGCTGACGCTGAAGATCGGCAAGGAGGCCTTCTACGACCAGATCGAGATGGGGCTCGCGGACGCCTACGACCACGCCGCCCGCGTCATGGTCGAGAACCTCCTCGCGCGCGACGCCGAGGAAGGCATCTCCGCCTTCGTCGAGAAGCGCCACCCGACCTGGGAAGGCCGCTGAGGCCCGACCGGGAGACCCGAAGACGACGAAGGCCGCGGATCGCTCCGCGGCCTTCGGGAATTCTGTGGGTTCGCGCCGTCAGCGACCGGAGCCGCGCACCATCATCATGAAGCGCGCCTGTTCGGCCGAGTCTTCCTTGAAGACGCCGGTGAACTCGGTCGTCAGCGTCGAGACGCCGGCCTTCTGCACGCCGCGCATCGACATGCACATGTGCTCGGCCTCGATCATGATGGCGACGCCGCGCGGATCGAGATGTTCCTCGATCGCCGAGACGATCTGCGCCGTCAGGCTCTCCTGCGTCTGCAGGCGACGGGCATAGACGTCGACCAGACGGGCGAGCTTGGACAGACCCACGACGCCGTTCTTCGGGTAATAGGCGATGTGCGCCTTGCCGACGAAGGGCACCATGTGGTGCTCGCAGTGGGAATAGAACGGAATGTCGCGCACCAGCACGATCGATCCGTAGCCCTCGACTTCCTCGAACACGCGGTCGAGAACGTGGGCAGGGTCTTCGCGGTAGCCCTTGTAGAGCTCCTCGAAGGCCTTCACGACCCGTTTCGGCGTGTCGACCAGGCCTTCGCGGTCCGGATCGTCTCCGGCCCACAGAAGCAGGGTCTTGACGGCAGCTTCGGCGTCTTCGCGGCTGGGTCTTGCGACCGGCGCGAACTTCGCGGAGCCCGCCTCGCGGCGGGCGTCGACGACGGCATCCATGGATGCGATCTCCTTGTGGTGGACCACTTCACCCAAATCTACGGTTCCGCTCACTGTCCGGATCACCGGATCTGGGGATTCTCTCCGACGCGTGGCAGAGGCCCCGATTGGACATCCTGCCACGACCACCGTTTCAGACTATATAATGAAACTTCCGCCTTTCGACAGGGGCGGGCTGCGACGGTTTTTCACGATGGTCCGTTCGACGAATGCGGACCAGCCATCCGCCGGGAGCGCGGGTGCGGACGACGAGGCAGGGAACTTCATGATCGACGACGTTTACAACAAGCAGATCCTGGCCCTCGCCCTCGACATTCCGCGCATCGGACGGCTTCCCGCGCCGCAGGCGACCGCCTCGCGCCATTCGCGCCTGTGCGGCTCGAAGATCACCGTCGATCTGGTGCTCGACGGCGATCGGGTGGTCGACTACGCCCACGAGGTCAAGGCCTGCGCGCTCGGCCAGTCCTCCGCCTCGATCCTCGCCCGCCACGTCATCGGCGCCACCACGGCCGAGATCCGCGAGGCCCGCGACGCGCTCTCCGCCATGCTGAAGGAGAACGGCCCGGTGCCGACCGGCCGCTTCGCCGACCTCGCCCTGCTCGAGCCGGTGCGCGACTACAAGGCCCGCCACACCTCGACCCTGCTTCCTTTCGACGCGACCGTCGAGGCGATCGAACAGATCGAGGCGGCGCGGGGCTGAGAGAGGCGTACTCTCGCGCCACATCTCCCCCTGTTCGGCTTCATGCTGAGGTGCGAGCGAAGCGAGCCTCGAAGCGCGAAGCCGACGACGGGCGGTGCCGCGTCCGACCAGAGACTCGCGACGGGCGTGCCACTCGGCCCTTCGCCCTTCGAGGCCCGGCTTCGCCGGGCACCTCAGGATGAAGGGCCTCCACGCGAGGCATGGACAGCCCCGGCGAAATGCGACACGAACGAAAAAGGGCGCCTCTCGGCGCCCTTCTGCATTCTCCGATCGGTTCGCGCCTCAGTCGGCGTCCCGCTCGCGCTTCACGTCCGGCGGGGTCGCCTCTTCCCTCAGCTCGGCGATGACGTCGACGAGCGACTTCACGGTGTTCGCCTGACTACCCAGACGACGCACCGCGACGGTGCCCTCTTCCGCCTCGCGCTTGCCGCAGACGAGAATGACCGGGACCTTGGCCAGCGAATGTTCGCGGACCTTGTAGTTGATCTTCTCGTTCCTGAGATCGACCTCGGCGCGGAAGCCGGCCTTGCGCAGCTTCCTGTGCACCTCGGCCGCGTAGGCGTCGGCATCCGAGGTGATGGTGGTGACGACGACCTGCGTCGGCGCCAGCCACAGCGGGAAGTGACCGGCGTAGTTCTCGATCAGGATGCCGAGGAAGCGCTCCATCGAGCCGCAGATGGCGCGATGGATCATCACCGGCTCCTTCTTGGAACCGTCGGCATCGACGTAGAAGGCGCCGAAGCGCTCCGGCAGGTTGAAGTCGACCTGTGTGGTGCCGCACTGCCATTCACGGCCGATGGCGTCGCGCAGGGTGTATTCGAACTTCGGACCGTAGAAGGCGCCCTCGCCCGGGTTGATGCCGGTCTTGATGCGGCCGCCCGACTGCGCCTCGATGGTCTTCAGCACCTCGGTCATCACCGTCTCGGCGCGATCCCACAGCGCGTCGGAACCGACACGCTTCTCCGGCCGGGTCGACAGCTTGACGACGATCTCGTCGAAGCCGAAGTCCGAATAGACCGAGAGGATCAGGTCGTTGATCTTCATGCACTCGTCGGCCATCTGGTCGTCGGTGCAGAAGATGTGCGCGTCGTCCTGGGTGAAGCCGCGCACGCGCATCAGACCGTGCATGGCGCCCGACGCCTCGTAGCGATGCACCATGCCGAATTCTGCAAGCCGCATCGGCAGTTCTCGGTAGGACTTCAAGCCATGCTTGAAGATCTGCATGTGGCCGGGGCAGTTCATCGGCTTCAGCGCGAAGACGCGCGCGTCGGCTTCCGGATCGTCCTCGTGGGTGAAGGCATAGGCCGACTTCACCGCGAACATGCTCTCCTGATACCAGCCCCAGTGACCCGAGGTCTCCCACAGCGACTTGTCGAGGACCTGAGGCGCGTTGACCTCCTGATAGTCCTCGGCGAGGCGACGACGCATGTAGGCGGTGAGGCTCTGGAACAGCGACCAGCCCTTGGCGTGCCAGAAGACGACGCCCGGCCCCTCCTCCTGGAAATGGAAGAGATCCATCTCGCGGCCGAGCCGGCGATGGTCGCGCTTCTCGGCCTCCTCCAGCATGGTGAGGTAGGACTGGAGGTCCTTGTCGTTCAGCCACGCGGTGCCGTAGATGCGCGACAGCATCGGATTGTTGGCATCGCCGCGCCAATAGGCGCCGGCCACCTTCATGAGCTTGAAGGAGGTGCCGATCAGGCCGGTCGAGGGCAGATGTGGGCCGCGGCAGAGGTCGAACCACCCACCCTGGCTGTAGATCTTGATCGGCTCGTCGCCCGGAATGGCGTCGATCAGCTCGACCTTGAATTTCTCGCCCAGCGCGGCGAAGCGCGCCTTGGCGGCCTCGCGCGGCAGCACCTCCTTGGTGAAGGGGGCGTTGCGCGCGATGATCTCGCGCATCTTGGTTTCGATCGCCGGCAGATCGTCGACGGTGAAGGGCTTCGGCGCCCCCGCCTCGTCGACCCGGTAGAAGTCGTAATAGAAGCCGTTCTCGATCGACGGGCCGATGGTCACCTGCGTGCCGGGGAAGAGCTCCTGCACCGCTTCGGCCATGACGTGCGCGGCATCGTGGCGGATCAGCTCGAGCGCCTCGGCGCGATCGTCCTTGGTGACGAAGCGCAACGTCGCGTCGCGGGAAATCGGGTCGGAAAGGTCGGTCTCGACGCCGTCGACGACCATCGCCAGGCACTTCTTGGCCAGCGACTTGGCGATCGATTCGGCGATCTGGAGGCCGGTGACGCCCGGCTCGAACTGGCGCGACGCGCCGTCGGGGAAGGTGATCGAGATCATTCTTCTTCTCTCCTCGAGGCTCACTCCCGGATACGAGCCCGGGTAAGCGAGGGGGTGGTACGATGGGACGCGGGCCTCAGAGCCGCGTCGTGATGTGACGGCCGGTCCAGCGGCCGTAGCGCCACGGTCTATACCAGCGGGATTCGGGCGGCAACACGGTCGGAACCGGGTCCCAGCCGTTCGGCCCCCAGGGGTGGCATCGGAGAATCCGCGAAAGCCCGATCCAGAACCCGGCCCACAGGCCGAAACGGGCGATCGCCTCTTCGGTGTATTCCGAACAGGTCGGAAAATAGCGGCAGGTGCGGCCCATGAAGGCCGAGAAGGTCAGCCGATAGGCCCGGACCATCAACCGCGCGAGAAGCACGTGCGGCCGTCGCCACGACGCCGCGAGCGGCGGCAACGGCTCGGCCTTCGGCGGCGCACCTTCGCCCGCGCCGGAGCCCTCCGCGGCGGCGGAGCGCTCGTCGGGAGCGGCGTATCGAAGCGGGATCCGGCAGAGGTGGCACATGCGACGTTCTGGCCTAAGGGAAACGACGGTTGCGGAAAACGGCGGAACGGTTCAGTATGCTGCACTGCACCATGACAGATTGTCGTTCGTCGAGACTTATCCCATGACGCCGTCGCCGACGAGCCCGGATCGCACCGGGCGCCCTCTCACGCCGCTCGCGCGGCTCGCCCATGCCGCCCATTGGGCGGCGGCGGCCCACAAGGACCAGCAGCGCAAGGGCATCGACGCCGAGCCCTACGTCAACCACCTGCTCGAGGTGGCCGAGCTCGTCCTCCATGCCGACGACCCCGGCGACGTCGAGGTGGCGATCGCCGCCCTCCTCCACGATACGGTCGAGGACGTCGGCGTCACCGAGGCCGATCTCGTCGCCGAGTTCGGCGCCCGCGTCGCCACCCTGGTGATGCACGTCACCGACGACAAGACGCAGTCCAAGGACGTGCGCAAGTGGCGGCAGATCCAGCACGCCCCCGGCCTGCCGCGCGACGCCAAGCTGATCAAGATCGCCGACAAGACCTCCAACCTGCGCGCCCTCGTCCGCACGCCGCCGAAGGGCTGGGACCTCGCCCGGCTCGCCGACTACGTCGCCTGGGCGGCGGCTGTGGTCGAGGCCTGCGGCCCGGTCGACGCCGGGCTGGAGAGCGTGTTCTGGGAAGCGCACGCGGTCGCCGCCGAGGCCTATCGCATCGAGCCGATCGCGGCACAGGCCAGCCGCACGGCGTGATCGCTCGGGCACCCTTGCCCGAAAATCGCCGCGCACCCGTGCTTTTCCGTGGACGGCATGTGGACGACCGCGTGAACGGGGCGTGAACAGAGTTTCCGGTGCGGCTCCCGCCGTGCCATGATGCCCGGTGATTCGGGGGGCGATCCGCCCCAAACCGACCGACACGACCCGACCGACAAGAGTGGACATGGCGAGCGACGATCTCTTCGGTGGTGCGGCCGCGCCCGCGGCGAAGCGCGAGACGGCGAACGCCAAGGCCCTGGCCGTGAAGGCGGCGCTGTCGACCGCGGTCAAGCGCACGACGCCCGGCGAGAGCGACTACGACGCCTCCCACATCGAGGTGCTCGAGGGCCTCGAGCCGGTTCGCCGTCGCCCCGGCATGTACATCGGCGGCACCGACGAGAAGGCGTTGCACCATCTCTTCGCGGAGGTGATCGACAACTCGATGGACGAGGCGGTGGCCGGCCACGCCACCTTCATCGAGGTCCGCCTCGACGCCGACGGCACGCTGACCATCGTCGACAACGGCCGCGGCATCCCGGTCGATCCGCACCCGAAGTTTCCGGGGAAATCCGCCCTCGAAGTCATCATGACCATGCTGCACTCGGGCGGCAAGTTCGACGGCAAGGCCTACGAGACCTCCGGCGGCCTGCACGGCGTCGGCGTCTCGGTGGTCAACGCGCTGTCCTCCAGCCTCGAGGTCGAGGTCGCCAAGAACCGCCACCTGTGGCGTCAGCGCTTCTCGCGCGGCCTGCCGCAGGGCGGTCTCGAGGACCTCGGCGAGGTGATGAACCGCCGCGGCACCACCGTGCGCTTCCGCCCCGACGAGCAGATCTTCGGCGAGGGCGCCCGCTTCAAGGCCGAGCGGATCTTCCGCATGGCCCGTTCCAAGGCCTATCTCTTCGGCGGCGTCGAGATCCGCTGGTCCTGCGCGGCCGAATGCGTCTCGGCCGCCGATCCGGTGCCGGACAAGGCGGTCTTCCACTTCCCCGGCGGCCTCAAGGACTTCCTGCGCGAGCGCCTCGAGAGCGAGCGGCTGGTGGTCGAGGACGTCTTCGCCGGCAAGACGGCGCAGACGAGCGGCCACGGCGCGGTCGAATGGGCGGTCGCCTGGTTCGCCGGCGACGGCTTCGTCTCCTCCTACTGCAACACGGTTCCGACGCCGGAGGGCGGCACTCACGAGGCGGGCCTGCGCCTCGCCCTGCTGCGCGGGCTCAAGTCCTATGCCGATCTCGTCGGCAACAAGCGCGCGGCACAGCTGACCACCGACGACGTGATGACGTCGGCCGGCGCCATGCTCTCGGTCTTCATCCGCGAACCCGAGTTCGTCGGTCAGACCAAGGACAAGCTGGCGACGGCGGAAGCCACCCGCATCGTCGACGGCGCCATCAAGGACGCCTTCGACCATTTCATCGCCGCCTCGCCGGCCAATGCCGCGAAGCTCCTCGAATGGACCATCGAGCGCGCCGACGAGCGGCTGCGCCGGCGCCAGGAGAAGGAAGTCCAGCGCAAGACGGCCGTGCGCAAGCTGCGGCTTCCCGGCAAGCTCGCCGACTGTTCCAATTCGGCGGCGCAAGGGTCCGAACTCTTCATCGTCGAGGGCGACTCGGCCGGTGGCTCGGCCAAACAGGCGCGCAACCGCTCCAATCAGGCGGTGCTGCCGCTGCGCGGCAAGATCCTCAACGTGGCCTCGGCGACGCGCGACAAGCTCGCCGCCAACCAGCTCCTCTCCGATCTCGTCCAGGCGCTCGGCTGCGGCATGCGCGGGCACTATCGCGACGAGGACCTGCGCTACGACAAGATCATCGTCATGACCGATGCCGACGTCGACGGTGCCCACATCGCCTCGCTGCTCGTCACGTTCTTCTGGCGCGAGATGCCGAATCTCGTGCGCAACGGTCATCTCTATCTCGCGGTGCCGCCGCTCTATCGCATCACCCACGGCGCCAAGACCGCCTATGCCCGCGACGAAGCCCATCGCGACGAGCTGATGCGGACGATGTTCAAGGGCAAGAAGCCCGACATCGGCCGCTTCAAGGGTCTCGGCGAGATGATGCCCGGCCAGCTCAAGGAGACGACCATGGACCCGCGCTCGCGGACGCTCCTCAAGGTCGCCATCCTCGACGAGACCGAGGAGCCGACGGCGGATTCGGTCGAGCGCCTGATGGGCAACAAGCCCGAGGCCCGCTTCGCCTTCATCCAGGAGCGCGCCGCCTTCGCCGACGAGGCGGTGCTCGACATCTGACCGCGGGACTCGGCGGCGGGCGACGCGGGCGACGGAGCCCGCCGCTTGACCGCCCGCCCGGTCGCGCCTATCGACGATCCATGACCGAGAACGCCCCCTTCCCCGCGCCCTCCTCCGACGCCGACGCGCTCGAGATGGGCACGACGCTCTCCCCGCGCTTCGACGCCGGCGGCCTCGTCACCGCCGTGGTGGTCGACGCGATCGGCCGCGACGTGGTGATGCTGGCGCACATGAACGCCGAGGCGCTGGCCAGGACGATCGAGACCGGCGTCGCCACCTATTGGAGCCGCTCGCGCCGGGCGCTCTGGGTCAAGGGCGAGACCTCCGGCAACCGCCAGCTGGTGAAGCGCCTGAGGGTCGACTGCGACCAGGACGCCGTCGTGCTCGAGGTCGAGGTCGAAGGCCACGGCGCCTCCTGCCACCGCGGCTTCCACTCCTGCTTCTACCGCGAGGTGCCGATCGGCTCGGCCGGCGGCCCCCTCGCCTTCGTCGAGGCGGCGCCGGCCTTCGACCCGACCGCGGTCTACGGCACGAGTTCCGGCCACGCCCCCCACCCGCCCGGCTGCGACTGCGGCGAGGACCACGGGACGAAGAAGGGCTGATCGGCGCGCACGCGCCGACGCGCCTCCCTGCCCGAAGAACACCCTGCATCGGCCGTCGAGACGCCCGGATTCGGCCCCGTCTTCGACCAAGGGCTGTCTTCATCTTTCATTGAATCAAATCGTTTAATCTCCACATCGAGGAGAGATCCGAAGGAGGATCACATGCTCGAAGGTGTGACGAGGCGTCTTTTCGGCACCAACGGCAACGACGGCGGCCCCGAGCCGCTGCCGCCGCCGCGGCGGCCGAAGATCGGTCTGGCACTCGGTGGCGGCGCAGCCCGCGGATGGGCGGCGATCGGCGTCGTCCGACGCCTGAGGGAGGCCGGCATCGTCCCCGACGTCGTCGCCGGCACCTCGATGGGTGCCGTGGTCGGGGCCTGCGACCTCGCCGGCCGCCTCGACACGCTGGAGGACTTCGCCACCCGCCTGACGCCGCGCCGCGTCTTCTCGCTGCTCGACGTCCACCTCGGCGGCTCGGGTCTGGTCGGCGGCGGGCGGCTCGCCGATCTGCTGCTCTCCCACATCGACGACATCCGCGTCGAGGCGCTGCCGCGCCCCTTCACCGCGGTGGCGACCGAACTGGCGACCGGCCACGAGATCTGGCTGTCCTCCGGCCGGCTGATCGATGCGCTGCGTGCCTCCTACGCCCTGCCCGGCATCTTCGAGCCGGTGCGCATCGGCAAGCGCATGCTGGTCGACGGCGCACTGGTCAATCCGGTGCCCGTCTCGGTCTGCCGCGCGCTCGGCGCCGACGTGGTGATCGCCGCCAACCTGTCGACCGACACCATCGCCCGCGGCACCGTCGTCCAGTCGCTGCCCGCCGACATGGCGACGCCGCTGCCCGAGCCGAGCGAGAGCCTCGGCCAGAGCCTCTTCCGCCGCATGTTCGGCGCCGGCGACGACCGCCCCGGCCTGACCGGCGTGATGATGCAGAGCTTCAACATCATCCAGGACCGCATCACCCGCTCGCGGCTGGCCGGCGATCCGCCCGACGTGATGATCGCGCCGCGGCTCGGCCACATCGGCCTCTTCGACTTCCACCGCGCCCGCGAGGCGATCGACATCGGCGCCGCCGCCGCCGATCGCGCCCTCTCCGACATCGCCGCGATGACGGCCGAAGCGGCGCGCTGACAACCCGGAGCCGACCACCCGGAAACGACGAGGGGCGCGGCGGAGATCCCGCCGCGCCCCTCGTGTTTCGTCGGGCCGCCTCACGCCGTGGCGATGTAGGCCCGCATCTCGGCCGCCTCGCGTTCGGCGAGTTCGATGCGCCGGGCCACCACGTCGCCGATCGAGACGACGCCGATGAGCCGATCCTCGCGCACCACCGGCATGTGGCGGAAACGACCGGTGGTCATCCGCGCCATCACCTGATCGGTGGTCTCGCCCTCCGAGCAGGTGACCACCTTCGTCGACATGTAGACGTCCGCCGGCCGGTCGAGCGCCGCGGCGCCCTCGGTGGCCAGCGCCCGCACGATGTCGCGCTCCGACATGATGCCGGCGATCCGCCCGTGCGCGTCGATCAGCACCACGGCGCCGATCTTGTGCTCGGCGAGCGTCTCGCAGACCTCGCGCAGCGGCTGCTTCGGACCCATGGTGACGACCTGGCGCCCCTTGCGCGCCAGAATGGCTTGAACCGTCATGAACGTTCCTCCCGTGAACGGGTTCGCATTCGAACCGATTAGATCGATCTCCGGCGCCGCCCTCTGACGGGGCATGTGATCGGTTCGTCCGGAGGCATGCGGTCATGATGCTTCCACCTGCCCCCCCATGCAAGGGGCAAGACGGCCATGGCGCTGCAATTCGAGGTCACGACGTCGCGCGACCTCACGCCACGTCGACGGGCAGCCGGCGCCGCCGCTCGAACAGCGAAAAGCCGAGGAAACCCGCCAGAAAGCCGCCGAGATGGGCGCCCCAGGCGACACCGCCCTCGGCGCCGACGATGCTCGCACCGCCGAAGACCAGCACCAGATTGGCGATCACCAGCGCCGCGACGGTGCCGCGCACGCGGGGGTTGGCGATCGATTCGACGATCCCCGGCGTCGGCATCCACGCCGGCTGGAAGACGAAGCGCAGCAGCGCGCCGAGAAGCCCGGAGGCGAGCCCCGATGCCCCCATCATCGGCCCGTCGGACGCCCATTCGACGGCGAGATGGCCGAGAGCGCCGCCGACCGTCGCGAAGGCCGACAGGGCGAGGAAGCGCCCCGACCCGAGCCGGGCCAGCACCGCCCGGCCGACCGCCGCGATCATCGCGACGTTGAGCAGCACATGCGCCCAGCCGTCGTGCAGCAGCGCGTAGGTGAGGAGCGACCACACCGCCGCCCCCTCGCCGCCCGGCCAGCCCGAGGGTTCGATCTCGCGCAGCGGCACGAAGGCGAAGGCATAGACAAGCCACTCGTCGAGCCGCGGGTCGACGAACATCCGGATCGCCGTGATCGCGATCGGGACCAGCGACATGATCACCAGGAGCCGCGGCAACAGGAAGACCGGTTCGCCCGCCGTCCCGCGCCCGAAGCCTTCGCCGCCGTCGCTCGCCATGTCGTCTCCTCGCCGGATGCGGCCGGCCGATGCCCGGCTCCGCCCTTCGTCTCAGCCGATATGGGCCGCGCGCGCGCCCGCGGCAAGCGGCGTTTCGTTTCGAACCGGGCAAACCGGCACGACCTTCGCAAGTGTTGACGAGAAGTGAATGCGCAACACGCGTTTTCGTCCCGTTTCGGCACAGCGATCCGTGCCGTATCGGCCACGACGATGCGGGAGCGCCGGGAAATCGGCCGTCATCGGTCGGCGAACCGACGACGTTCCTTTCGAAGCCACCCGTCCCGTCCTGGGGCAGGCGTCTCGATCGGGGACCGACGGCCGACAGGGGGATTGCAATGAAGCATGCCGCCACGCGGGAACTCTACGATTATTGGCAGCGGTTGCGGGGCAGCCGGCCGGCGCCCGACCGTACCGAGATCGAACCCTCGGACATGCGTCGCATCCTCGGCGACACCTTCATCCTCGAGGCCGACCGCCGCGACGGCTACACCTTCCGCCTCGCCGGCACGCGCGTCTGCGCGCTCTTCGGCCGTGAGCTGAAGGGCCGCGACTTCCTCGACTTCTTCCAGGGCAAGGACCGCGAGGCGATCGCCACGTTGCTCGCCGCCGTGTCGCAGGATGCCGCCGCCGCCGTCTTCGGTTTCGAAGGCCGTTCCGCCCACGACCGCACCCTGCCCTGCGAGGCCCTGCTCCTGCCGATCCGGCAGAAGGGCGAGGGCTTCACCCGCGTTCTCGGCTCGCTGGCGCCGATGAGCGACCCCTATTGGATCGGCATCCACCCGCTGATGACGCAGAAGCTGTCGAGCCTGCGGTTGATCTGGCCGGACGAGCGCCCGACCTTCCTGCTGCGCGGCGACCAGGTCGATCGCGGCTCGGTCCTTCACGACGCCGTCGACTTCGTCGCGCCCACCCGCGGCGACCGTCCGCCGACCGTCTTCCGTCCGATGGCGCCTCCGCCGATCTCGCTCGCCGGTGAACGCCGCGTCGGCCATCTCGTCGTGCTCGACGGCGGAAAGTCGATGAACGATTGACTCGAGGGCAGATATTGCTGCCCAAAGGCAACCCCCGGTTAACCACCCGAGCCTAAGGTCGTTGGCGAAACACGCTGTCGCCGAGGCCGCCCATGCGCTCCGCCAACCCTTCGATCCGTAAAGAGCCGGCTGCGGTCACCGACCGCCGCCGTCATCAGCGGGTCAAGGTGAACGTCCTCGGCCGCTGCATGCTCGAGGATCGTCGCGAATTCCCCTGCCAGGTGGTCGACATGTCGCCCGGCGGTGCCGCCGTGATGATCCCGGCGGTGGCACGCCTGGGCGAGCGCGTCGTCGCCTATCTCGACCACATCGGTCGGGTCGAGGGCCGCGTCGCCCGCCTCATCGACGGCGGCTTCGCCATGACGATGTCGATGACCGACCGCAAGCGCGACAAGCTCGCCAACCAGCTGACCTGGCTCGCCAACCGCCACATCCTCAACCTGCCCGAAGATCGTCGCCACGAGCGCTTCAGCCCGCGCAACCCCTTCTCCAAGCTGGTACTGGCCGACGGCACCGAGCTGCGCTGCCGCATCATCGACGTCTCGCCGTCGGGCGCCGCCGTCCATCTCGAGCAACGCGTCGAGGTCGGCACGCCGGTCATCCTCGGCGTCATGCGCGGCCGCGTCGTGCGCTCCTTCGACGAGGGCGTGGCGATCGAGTTCTCGATCGTCCACGAGGTCGAGACGCTCAGGACCTTCTTCTCCTGACGATTGCGCCGCCCGCAGCAGCACTTCATTCACGAAGACCGCCGGAGACCCGACGTCACCGGCGGTCTTCTCGCTTGTCACACATCACAGCAAGTCATTGAAAGACATGGACATAACCGGAGCGATGCGGCGGCGTCCGACGATCCGTCGCATTTGAGGCGAATTCGTCGAAAAACCCCCGCCCGATCTTCAACCGCCCGCAAGACGGCCCTGCCATTCTCCCTCATGTCGAAGGAGACGAGCGGCCAAGAGCCCCGGCCCCGGAGACACGAGGAGAGGAAGAGTTTCCTAGCGCGGGTCCGGTCGCGTCCCCACCCTCCCCGTCCCCAGTCGATCGGGTCCGCAACGAACGGGCCGGCATCTCCCCGATGCCGGCCCGATTCGCATGTCTCACGCCTTCTCGAGCCCCGCCGCGAAGCGGGCGGCGTTGCGCACGTAGCCCTCGGCCGACTTGCCGATCCGCGCCGCCGCCTCGGCGTCGAGCGTGCGGATCGCCTTGGCCGGTGCGCCGACGATCAGCGAGTTGTCGGGATATTCCTTGCCCTCGGTGATCAGCGCCCCGGCGCCGACCAGCGAATTGGCGCCGATCTTCGCACCGTTGAGGATGGTCGCGCCCATGCCGATCAGCGTGTTGTCGCCGATGGTGCAGCCGTGCAGCGTCACCCGGTGACCGATGGTGCAGTTCGCGCCGATGACCAGCGGATAGCCCATGTCGGTGTGCAGCACCGACTGGTCCTGGACGTTGGAGCCCTCGCCGATCTCGATCCACTCGTTGTCGCCGCGCAGCACCGCGCCGAACCACACGCTCGCCCGCGACTTCAGCCGCACCCGCCCGATCAGCTCCGCCGACGGCGCCACCCAGGCCGTGCCGTCCGGCGCCAGTTCCGGAGTGATGCCGTCGAGCTTCCAAATCGTCATGTCTCTCGCTCCTCGTCCGATCGCGACGGGGGCGAGAGTGCGGGGCGGGCGCTTCCCCCGCAAGCGGGAAAGACGGCGAAGGCGTCAGCGGCCTCGCGGCCCGCCCTTCGGAGATCGACGCGTCGGGCAGACGAAAAAAGCGGCCCGAGGGCCGCTTCGCGTCGCGTCGTCGATTGCCGTGTTCGTCGGTCTCAGAGGAGACCGTTGCGCATCGCCAGCGCCAGTTGCACCACGACGATGCCCGAGCACAGGCTCCAGCCCGCCGCGATGGCGGTCGAGGCGACCAGCCAGCCGACCGGGCGCTGCTCGATCATGCGGCCGCGGATGGCGTTGCGCATGATGATGAAGGGCCCGGTGAAGGCGCACAGCACGATGTTGACCACACCGCGCCAGAGGTTGCTCAACTCCCCCGCGAAGCTGACCGGACGATCGGTCACCAGGGTGTAGAACGAAGACAGGAGGCCGGCGGCGACGAAGCCGCAGGTGGTCGCATAGGCCGCGATCGCCAACTCGAACAACATGGTGCCTCGATACGCAGAGTTAACGCTTTATTAACGTCTACCACGCCCCTCTCGTTTCGTCGCCCCTCGTCTCGGGCTCGAGGCTCGCGACTTCGCATCAGGGTTAACTTGCGCGCCGCCCGCCGGAACCGCCGCCGCGATGACGAGGACCACCTGGATCTCCGCCGCCGTCGCCGCCCTCCTCGCCGTGGGCCTCGCCCTCTGGCGCGCCGATCTCGGCCGCGAGACGACCGAGACCTCGCCCGAGCCGATCGCCGTCACCATCGCCGGCCGCACGCTTCAGGTGCCGAAGAACGCCGTCCGCTTCCCCGCCCAACGCCGCGCCGGTGTGCAGGAACGCCTCGACCTCGCGCTGCTGCCGCCGACCTGGACCGGCCGCACGGCCGCCGACGCCGAGCGCTTCGACGCGCCCGCGGAGAGCTCCGACGTGGTCTGGGTGACAATCCGCCCGGCCGGCGAGACGCAGGATTCCGCCGAACGGCTGGCGACGGTCCATGCGCGCCTGTTCGTCGACGAGCCGCTCGCCGCCGATCCCGATCTCGGGCTCGTCGGACGCAGGCTGTCGCCGAAGGCCGGCTATGCGGGGGAGGAAGTGTGGTTCGAACCGGGCGTGGTCCGCCCTTTCGCGGTGCGCTGCTATCCGCTGGCGCCCGACGCGCCGCCGGCGACCTGCATCGGCGACGAGAAGATCGGGCCGCTCCTGGTGGAGAAGCGCTTCTCGCGCGCGGCGCTGGGCCGCTGGCGCGAGATCCGCGACGGCCTCGCCGCCCGCCTCGCCGACTGGGGGATCGCCCCCGATCGATGAGGCGCCGCGGCGAACCGCCGGGCGGAGATCGAGGGTATCAGCCTTCCAGGTCCATCTCGAGGATGGCCATCTGGAGGTTCCAGGAGATCTCGCCGTCTTCCTCGTCGCGATAGATCACCGCCACGAACTCGTCGCCGATGAAGACCTCGGCCGAGTCCTTCTTCTTCGGACGGGCGACGACCTTGATCGTGTCGAGTTCGAACTTGCCCCGAAGGTAGGTCTGCAGCTTGGCGAGTTCGGTCTTGTCCACGGTAGGCTCCGATCGTGTTGATGGGCCGCGCCCGACGCGGGCGGCGGCTCCGGGGGGCAGCTTTTGGCACGCGCCGCCGCCCCAGTCAAAGGGCTCCACTGCCCGAAAGACGGGCGTCCGGTCCCGATCGCGGCGAGAGGCCGCCCGCACTCAGTCGTCGGCGAGCATCTGGTCCATCGCCCGCGCCGGCTCGGAGCAGGCGACTTCACCGACCACGCGGGCCGGCACGCCGGCGACCGTGGTACGCGGCGGCACCGGATGCAGCACCACCGAGCCCGACGCGACCCGCGCGCAATGGCCGACGACGATGTTGCCGAGCACCTTGGCGCCGGCCCCGAGCAGCACGCCGCGGCCGATCTTGGGGTGACGGTCGCCGGTTTCCTTGCCGGTACCGCCGAGCGTCACGCCCTGGAGGATCGAGACGTCGTCGTCGATCGTCGCGGTGGCGCCGATGACGATGCCGGTCGCATGGTCGAAGAACAGGCCACGGCCGAGCGGCACCTGCGGATGGATGTCGACCTGGAACACTTCCGACGACCGGCTCTGGAGATAGAGCGCGAACTCCTGCCGCCCCTTCGTCCACAGCCAGTGGGCGAGGCGATGGGTCTGGATGGCGTGGAAGCCCTTGAAGTAGAGGATCGGCTCGATCAGCCGTTCGCAGGCCGGGTCGCGGTCGTAGACCGCCTGGAGGTCGACGCGGAAGATCTCGCCGATCTCGGGGGCGTCGGCGAGCGCCTCCTCCCAGGTCTGGCGGATCAGCGCCTCCTTGACGGTCGGATGGCCGAGCCGTTCGGCGACGCGGTGGACGATCGCGTCCTCGAGCCGGGAATGGTTGAGCACCGTCTCCCAGGCGAAGCTCGCCAATGCCGGTTCACACGCCGCCATCGCTTCCGCCTCGGCGCGCACGCGCGTCCAGATCGGGTCGAGCGAAGCGGCGCCCTGCGCCGGGATCTTCTGGGTCTTGGCCATCTCTTCGTCCTTCGGCGGGGGTCCGCGCGGGTCCCCGAACATAGTACTTCTCCCGTGAATATCCAATTGACGACGACGCGAGGCGGGCCGATAGCGGTCGTGCCCTTTCCCGAGGAGACCCGCCATGACCGAGACCGCCCCCCTCCGCCAGCTGCCGTCGAGCGATGCCCGCATCCGCGTCGAGGTCGAGGGCCCGATCGGCCGCATCGTCGTGGCCAACCCGGCGCGCCGCAACGCCGTCTCGCTCGACATGTGGAAGGCGATCCCCGGCGCGGTCCATGCCCTCGTCGCCGACGAGGCGGTCCGGGTGATCGTGGTGCGCGGCGACGGCGCCCTCGCCTTCGTCTCCGGCGCCGACATCTCCGAATTCGCCACCGTGCGCAAGGACGCGGCCTCTGCCCGTGCCTACGAGGCCTCGAACGCCGAGGCCTTCGCCGCGCTGCGTCATGCCGCCAAGCCGACCATCGCGATGATTCGCGGCTTCTGCCTCGGCGGCGGCATGGGGCTCGCCGTCGCCTGCGACCTCAGGATCGCCTCCGACGACGCCGTCTTCGGCATCCCCGCCGCCCGCCTCGGCGTCGGCTATCCGCCGGACTGCATCGCCGACGTCGTCGCCGCGGTCGGCCCGCAGCGCGCCAAGGAACTCTATTTCACCGCCCGCCGCCTGACCGCCGCCGAGGCGCTGGCGATCGGCCTCGTCTCGGCCGTCCACCCGGTCGAGGCGCTGGAGAACGAAGCGACGGACCTCGCGACGACCATCGCCCACAACGCGCCCTTGACCATCCGCGCCGCCAAGGCGGCGATCGACGCCGTGGTCGACGGGGCGCTCGCCGAACGCCGCGACAAGCTCGTCGCCCTGACCGATGCCTGCTTCGCCTCCGCCGACTTCGCCGAGGGCCGCACCGCCTTCCTCGACAAGCGCGAGGCGAAGTTCGAGGGCCGCTGAGCGGCGGACCGCCGCGGAACGCCCCCTGACGCGGCGTCGCCGCGCTTGCGCCCGTCCGCGATTTTGTCCATTGAGGCTCCTTCGGCGCGATCGCGCGACGAGGGGCCTCCCGCGGCCGACCGCAGTATTCGGAGTTCAAGGTGTCCAAACCCACGATCGGCAGCGTCATCAACGGCGAGACCGTCGACTTGATTCGGCGCCTCGCCGCCGATCAGGGCACCCGCCACCGCTGGTCCTACGCCTTCGCCTTCGTCTGCCTCGGCCTGATCGCCGTGACCACGGCGGCCTCGGCCTGGCTGATGCGCGACGTCGTCGACAAGATCTTCATGGAGAAGCAGGTCTGGGCGATCTGGATCCTGTCGGGTGCCGTCGTCGGCCTCTATCTGGTCAAGGGCTTCGCCACCTACGGCCAGATCGTGACGCTGTCGCGCATCGCCAATGCCGTCGTCGCCACCGTCCAGACGCGCCTGTTCGACCATCTGCTGCGCCAGTCGATGGCCGACTTCTCGAGCCAGCGCTCGGCCGAGGTCATCACCCGTCAGGGCTTCATCGCCAACTCCGCCGGCCAGGCGCTGAACCTGATCGTCACCTCGCTCGGCCGCGACCTGCTGTCGGTGATCGGTCTGGCGGTCGTCATGCTGATCCAGAACCCGCTGATGTCGCTCTCCGCCGTGGTCGTGATGCCCGGCGCGATCTGGGGCGTGCAGAAGCTCGTCCGCCGCGCCCGCACCATCATGCGCACGAGCTACAGCCAGTCCGTGGTGGTCACCGGCCTCAACCAGGAGACCGTCCACGGCATGAAGGTCGTCAAGGCCTTCGCCCTGGAAGACCATCAGCGCGCCCGCATGGGCGCCGCCGTCTCCGAGGTCCGCGCCCAGGCCGACAAGCTCGCCCGTGTCGCCGCCCGCACCGCGCCGCTGATGGACACGCTCGCCGGCTTCGCCGTCGCCGGCGTCATCCTCTACGGCGGCTGGCGCGTCATCGAGGCCGGCGAGACGCCCGGCACCTTCATGTCCTTCATCACCGCGCTGCTGCTCGCCTACGAGCCCGCCAAGCGGCTGGCGCGCATCCACGTCGACCTGTCGGGGCATCTGGTCGGCGTGAAGATGATGTACGACCTGCTCGCCGAACCGACGCCCGAGGGCGACGACGCCGACTATCCCGCCCTGACGGTTTCGGGCGGCCGCGTCGCCTTCGAGGACGTCTCCTTCGCCTATCGCCCCGACGAGCCGGTGCTCCGTGGCCTGACGCTCGTCGCCGAGGCGGGCCGAACCACCGCGCTGGTCGGCAGGTCCGGCGGCGGCAAGTCGACGACGCTGTCGCTGCTGCTGCGCTTCTGGGACCCGACCGCCGGCCGCATCGCGATCGACGGCATCGACATCGCCACCGTGTCGCGCCGCTCGCTGCGCAGCGCCATCGCCTATGTCGGCCAGGACGTCTTCCTGTTCGAGGGCACGATAGGCGAGAACATCGCCCTCGGCCGTCCCGGCGCCACCACCGCCGAGGTCGAGGACGCGGCACGCGCCGCCTATGCCCACGACTTCGTCACGGCCTTCCCCGACGGCTACGCGACCCAGGTCGGCGAGAACGGCACCCAGCTCTCCGGCGGCCAGCGCCAGCGCATCGCCATCGCCCGCGCCATCCTCAAGGACGCGCCGATCCTGCTGCTCGACGAGGCCACCGCCGCGCTCGACACCGAGAGCGAACGCGCCATCCAGAAGGCGCTCGAGGACCTGTCGAAGGGCCGCACCACGCTGGTCATCGCCCATCGCCTGCAGACCATCGAGAAGGCAGATGCGATCTGCGTCGTCGAAGGCGGCCGGGTGGTCGAACGCGGCACCCACGACGAACTGATCGCCGCCGCCGGCCGCTACGCCGCCCTCCACCGCGCCCACTTCGTCTGACGCCGCGCCGCCGAGCGGCCGATGCCTCAGCCCCGGTCGACCGCGGCGAGGAAGGCAAGGACGCCCTGCTTGTAGACCTTGTCGCCGACCGCCAGCATGTGGTCGCGATCCGGGATCGGCAGGTACTCCGCCCCCGGGATCAGTTCCGCCAGCGCCTCGGGCGAGCCGGCGACGTCGTCGCGCGTGCCGACGGCGATCAGCACCGGCAGATCGAGCGCCATCAGCCCGGTCCGCTCGACCGGCTGGCGCGAGCCGCGCATGCAGGCGGCGAGCGCCAGGAGATCCGATCCCGTCTGCTTGGCGAACGCGCGATAGGCGAGCGCCTTCTTGCTCGTCACGTCGGCGTCGCTCTCCGCCTCCAGCGCCTCGGCGATCGCGGTCTGGCCCTTCAGCCCCTCGACCATCGCATAGGCGAGGCCACCGAAGATCGCCGAGCGCAGCCGCTCGGGATGGCGCACGGCGAGATGCCCTGTGATCCAGGCGCCCATCGAGTAGCCCATGACATGGGCCTTTTCGATGCCGAGATGATCCATCAGCCGGCGGACGTCCTCCGCCATGTGGGTGCCGGTGCCGTAGACTTCCGGGTCGTGCGGCCCTTCCGAGGCGCCGTGGGCGCGGTTGTCGATCGAGACGACGCGGTAGCCCGCCCCGGTCAGGGTGTCGACCCAGCCGGTCGACACCCAGTTGACCCGGGTGTTGGAGGCGAAACCGTGCACCAGCACGATCGGCGTCGCCTCGGCCGGGCCGGTATCGAGATAGGCGATGCGGACGCCGTCGGACGAGAAGGACTGCATGGGCGGCACCGATCGGGCGGGGGAACGGGAAAGAGGGACGAGCTTCATGGGGTGCGAAGCTAACCGCCCCGAAGGGCGGCGAAAAGCCCCGATCGCCCGCGACGACGTGTGCCGCCCTCGAGGGCGCATATGCTCCTCATTTCCCTCTACCCACGGCGCCGCGTGGTGGGTATGGTGCCGGCCTTCGGAAGAGAGCACGAGGATATTCCATGGCGGACGCCGCGGTTCCCCATTTCGCCAACGACGGCGGCATCGACAAGATCCGAATCGGTGCGCGCGAGTTCATGTGCGTCGGCGCCAAGCCGCCGTTCGACCACCCGCACGTCTATCTCGACATGGGTGGCGATGCCGAGAAGCTCTGCCCCTGGTGCGGCACGCTCTACGTCTTCGACGAGAGCCTGAAGCCGACCCAGGCGGTACCCGCCGAAGCCGAGTGGCACCCCGCCGCCGCCGCCGAATGACGCGGACGGGGCGCCGCTTCGCGGCCCCCGCCACCGATCCGCAGGCCTCGCGCCCGCGGGATCGGAAGGAGAATCGGTGACACCATGTCTCGCCATGCGCTCATCGTGGCCGGAGGCGGCATCGGCGGCGTGACCGCCGCGCTCGCATTGGCGCGCGACGGTCATCGCGTGACCGTGCTCGAGCAGGCCTCCGAACTCGCCGAGGTCGGTGCGGGCATCCAGCTCTCGCCCAACGCCTCGCGCATCCTGATCGATCTCGGCCTCGGCGACGCCCTCGCCCGGTTCGCGGTGACGCCCGACGACATCCGCATCTATTCGACCCGCGCCGGTGCCGAGGTCGGCCGCACGCCGCTCGGCAACATCCCGTTCGAGCGCTGGGGGGCGCCCTTCTGGGTGATCCATCGCGCCGACCTGCTCGGCGTCCTCGCCGAAGCCGCCCGCCGGACGCCCGGCATCGAACTGGTGCTCGGCGCGCGCCTGCGCGACGTCTCGGCCGAACCCGGCGAGATCACCGTCCACGCCACCGTCGACGGCGAGGCCCGCGACTTCCACGCCGACGGCCTGATCGGCGCCGACGGCGTGCGTTCGCGCGTCCGCGTCGGCGTGCGCGGCGGCCCGCCCGCCCGCTACACCGGCCGCACCGCCTATCGCGCCACCCTGCCGATCGACGCCGTGCCTGAAGAGATCCGCCGCTCGACCGGCCTGTGGTTCTCGACCCGCGCCCACATCGTCCACTATCCGATCCGCGCCGGCCGCGAATGGAACATCGTGGCGATCGTCGAGGACGCCTGGCACGACGAGAGCTGGTCGGTCCCCGCCGACCGCCAGGAGGTCGCCCGTGTCTTCGGCCTCGCCAAGGACCGCTGGCCGCCGCTCGCCCGCAAGCTGCTGGCGACTCCCGCCAACTGGACCAAGTGGGCGCTCTGCGGCTTCGACGGCAATTTCGAATGGACCTCCGGCGCGGTGACGCTGCTCGGCGACGCCGCGCATGCCACCCTGCCCTTCGCCGCCCAGGGCGGCGGCATGGCGATCGAGGATGCCGAGGTGCTCGCCCGCACGCTCGCCGGCGCCCCCAACGTCGCCGCCGCCTTCCGCGCCTACGAGGCGATCCGCAAGCCGCGCACCCGCGCCATCGTCGACCGGGCGGTGAAGAACGGCCGCATCTACCACATGCCGGACGGCCTCGCCTTCTTCCGCGACACCGCGCTGCGTCTCGGCCTCGGCGCCCGGCTGATCGACCGGATGGCCTGGATCTACGGTTGGCGCCCCTCCTGAGGCGCCGATCGCGCGCATCTGCGGTGGGCATCTCGGCGCTCCGCCTTGAGAGGGCGGCGGCTTCGCGCTATCGAAGCGGAAAGCGGCGAGCCCGAGACGGGAGAAGCGCGACACCGTGAGCGACATCGACACCTCCCCCGCCCCTTCCGCCGGTACGACGGACGGGATCGTCACGGCCGCCATGTTGGTGATCGGCGACGAGATCCTGTCCGGCCGCACCAAGGACCGCAACGTCGGCTTCCTCGCCGATCGGCTGACCGAGATCGGCATCGATCTGCGCGAAGTCCGCATCGTCCCCGACGAGGAGGCGATGATCGTCGAGGCGGTGCGTGCCCTGTCGGCGCGCTGGAACCTCGTCTTCACCTCCGGCGGCATCGGCCCGACCCACGACGACATCACCGCAGACGCGGTCGCCGCCGCCTTCGAGGTCGCCATCGACCATGACCCGCGCGCCGTCGCCATCCTCGAGCAGCGCTCGCTCGAACGCGGCTTCACCGTCAACGAGGCCCGCCTGCGCATGGCGCGCATGCCGGTGGGCTCCGATCTGATCGAGGTCGACAACGGCATGCCGGGCTTCCGCATCGGCAACGTCCACGTCATGGCCGGCGTGCCGAGCGTCTTCGAGGCGATGGTGAAGGCCGTCGTCTCGCGCCTTTCCGGCGGCCGTCCGATGCTGTCGGAGAGCGTCGACGCCGGTGTCGGCGAAGGCCTCATCGCCACACCGCTCGGTGCCGTCCAGAAGGCCCATCCGGCGACCGTCATCGGCTCGTACCCCTACGAGCGCGACGGCCGCTTCGCCACCAACGTCGTCGTCCGTTCGCGGGACCCGGAGGCGCTCGCCGCCGCCGTCGCCGCCGTCGAGGCGATGCTCGCCGACGTCCGTTCCACCTCACCTCGGAGATGAACCCATGTCGGGTCCGCAGCCGAAAGTCTTCCCCGTTTCCTGGGACCAGTTCCACCGCGACGCCCGCGCCCTGACGTGGCGCCTCAGCGGCTCGGGTCCGTTCTCGGCGATCGTCGCCATCACCCGCGGCGGCCTCGTGCCGGCGGCGATCGTCGCGCGTGAGCTCGACATCCGCCTGATCGAGACGATCTGCGTGGCGAGCTACCACGACTACACGACGCAGGGCGAGCTCAAGGTGATGAAGGGCGTCGCCGAGGACCTGACCGCCAAGGCCGGCGGCAACGGCAAGGGCATCCTGATCGTCGACGACCTCGTCGACACCGGCAAGACCGCCCGCGTGGTGCGCGAGATGCTGCCGGAGGCGCATTTCGCCACCGTCTACGCCAAACCGCAGGGCCGCCCTCTCGTCGACACTTTCATCACGGAAGTGTCGCAGGACACTTGGATCTATTTCCCCTGGGACATGGGCCTCACCTTCCAGCCCCCGATTCGCGAGGGCGGTGCCTGAGGCTCCGCCCTCCTCGATCGCAGCGGCGCACCCGACAGCGCCCCTACCCCGACAACGAAAGGCGACAGCCCGTGAACGATCACACCAACGACAACGACAACGCCGACATGGAAAGCTGGGACGACGAGCAGGAGGCCCATGCCGAGGCCATCCGCGAGATGGTCCTCGACTACCTCGACGAGAACGACGTCGACGAAGGCACCGCCGTCTTCGGTCTGATGGAGATCGCGCTGTCGATCGCCATGTCGGGCTACGTCATGTCGACCGAGAAGCCCTCCGCCGGGGGCCTGCAGATGGAACTCGACCGCCTCGCCAAGGACATTTCCGACCTCATCCGCGAGGCCAAGAAGTCGGCGAAGACCTTCGTCGAGGAGACGCTCGCCGCTCTCGAGGAAGCCGACGAGACCCCGCGCGGCGACGCCTGAGCACCACGGTTCGCGTCGTCACCATGGATGAAAAACGAAGACCCCGGCGGATGTTCCGCCGGGGTCTTCATGTCTTTATCGAGATCGCAGCCTCAGAGGCCGAGGCGATCGAGCTGCGTCATGGCGAGCAGCAGCCAGCGGCGCACGTAGGCGCGCAGCGTGTAGGAGTTGGCGGCGTCCGAGCCGTCGGCATTCTTGTTCTCGACGAAGTCGCGGAAGGTCGCCGAGGTGTCGTCGACGGCCTGATAGGCCATCGGGTCGAGCGGCGGGATCTCGATCTCGACGCCGCCGCCGGCGAGGAACTCCTCGCGGGTGCGGCTGGCGTCCCAGCGCGCCATCGAGGCACCCGAGGCGACGTTGCGCACCGCCACGTGGGTGGCGCCGGAGAAGCGCTTCAGCGTCTCGTCGATCTCGGCGACCGACTCGACCGACGAGCCGATCACGTGCAGGAAGACCAGCCGATAGGCGCCCTCGCGCGCGTCGCGGAAGATGTGGAGGTCTTCCATCAGCGTCAGCACGTCGAAGAAGGTGCCGGCGCGCAGGTCGAGCACCAGCACGGTACCCTCGCGGGCATCGGCGAGCGTGTCGAAGATGCGGGCCTGGTCGGCGACCTTGGCGGTGTCCACGACCTCGGTGACCTTGGGATAGAAGCGGGCGAGCGAACCGGCCGGGAACTCGGCGTCGAAGGCGGCATGCTGGCGCTTGGTGTCGGCGAGCCAGTGGCAGAGCAGACGCGCCGTCGTGGTCTTGCCGACGCCGCCCTTCTGCGCGGCCACGATCACCAGAGTCGGTTTGATCACGGGTTGCTTCGCCATGGCTTCATGTCCCTTCAGGCCGGTTGCCGGCTCCGCCCCCGCGAAGCCCCGTCGCGTCGCGGCCGTGGCCGCGAATCCCCCGATATGCATTGCGACCGCATCATAATGCGGCGCGACGATAAGGCACGAAGGTTCTCGCCGAGGTCAAGGCTCCAATTGCCGCGTTTTTCACGCGTGGTGAACGTCGAAGACGGATGAGCGCCGGACCGATCTTCGATCCGACGCTCGCCGATGACGCAGAGGAAGGCACGACGCAACTCGACGCGTCAGCGGGTCTGTTCGCGCAGCAGGTCCTCGACCACCCGATCGAACCCGTCCTTGCCCGCCGGCGTCTTCATCTTCTCGGCGGCGACGGCGGCGTCGCGCCTGGCGACGAGGGCGCCGAGATCGCTCTGCAGGCGCTTGCGCTCGGCGACCTTGGCCTCGACCGCGATCTTGAGATCGGCCGCCGAGAGCTTCTGCAGCTCTTCCGGCAGATCCTTGCGATCGACCTTCTCCGGCTCGGCGCGGGCGGCCAGCACGTCGGCGACGAGATCGCCCTCGCCGGTCACGACCTTGGCCCGTTCGGCCTCCGACTTGGCGCGGATGTTGTAGCTCGCCATGTCCGAGGCGGCGGGCGCCGGCGCGGCGGCGGCGCGCATCGCCTTCTCCTTGACGTCGGCCTGCCGGCGCTGCGAGCCGTAGGGCACGATCGTCTTGTTGAGGCGGATCTGGATCTGCAGGATCTCGTCGTCGTAGGGCGTATGGATCTGCACCACGCCGCCCGACTGCGGGATCTGCACGTAGTGCCCCTTGCCGAGCTGGGCGATGGTCTTCCAGGCGAGTTCGGTGTCCTGCGCCTTGCCGCACTGGAGCGCGTCGACGACGATCTCCTTGTCGGCGGCGATCTTCAGCGTGTCGGTGAAGGGCACGTCCTGCGGATAGTCCATGTGGGGCGGGGCGTCGCCGACCAGGAAGATCAGCCGGCGGGTGTCCTTGCCCTCGGTCCAGGCGAGCTTGTTCACCGCCACGGCGAGCGCCTCGTTGACCGATTCCGGCCAGTCGCCACCACCCTGGGCGCGATACTCGAGGAGCTTGCCGTAGACGGCGGAAATGTCGGTGGAGAGGTCCCACTTGTCGGTGACGTAGACGTCGCCGCGGTCGCGGTAGCCGACGAGGCCGATGCGGATCTCGGCGTTCGGGTGCTGCTTGCGCACCTCGTCGGCGATCGCCCAGACCTTGCGCTTGGCGCCGTCGATCAGGTCGCCCATCGAGCCGGTGGTGTCGAGCACGAAGGCGATCTCGATCCGCTTGGGCGAGGCGATGTCGGCGGCCGAGGTACCGGCGACGCGCCCCGGCTCGGAGACGACGGCGGCGCCCTGCGGCGCGGTCTCCTGTCCGACGGAGGCATTGGTGATGGCGACGACGAGCGCCGTCGCGAGGCCGGACGCCAGGATGAGCCTGTTCATGGTGATCTCCCCACCCTCGCCGTCGCCCGCCGCGATCCCCACGATCACGACCGCTCCGGAAGGGCCGAGACCAAGGCTCGCCCGCGATCGTGCCCGCCCCTCGGCGGGACCGTGGCGGAATTTCGTCCTTTGCGGACCCTTGTCGTGGCGGAGGAAGCGAGTGTCGCAGGACGTGGAGAACACGAGGAGGCGCTTGATCGCCCGCCCGCGTGTCGCTACCGGTGAAGGCGGAGCGGGCGTGGCGAAACCGGTAGACGCACGAGACTTAAAATCTTGCGCCGCAAGGCGTGCGGGTTCGACCCCCGCCGCCCGCACCATGCCCCCTCACGGCACCAGCTTCGCGCAGGTCTTGCCGCCGACCGTCGGGGCGCCGGACAGCGACAGCGACACCGGCGCGACCAGCGCGTAGCCCGCCGCGCAGCTCGCCCCGCCCGAGCCCGGGCGGTGGGTGCGGTACTGGCTGTTGACGCCGGCATAGGGCTTCACCCAGCCGCCGACCTCCCAGTTGAGACCGGCGTTGACGAAGGGACCCTGGGCGCCGACCGCCAGCACCGGCCGCCAGTCGACCGCCTTGAATCCGACGCCCGCCTCGCCCTGGACGTACTCGCCGCCGGCGATGCCCATGACGCGGACGGTCGGCTTGTAGAAGTTGAGCACGCTCACCGGCACCGCGACGTCGGCCTTGGCGCCGACCACCATGCCGGCAGGATTGGTGCGGGTACGCCGCACGCCGACGACCAGTTCCGGATTGAAGTCGGCGAAGTTCCACTGCACCCCGACCGTCACCGCCGTCTCGACGTTGGCCGGCCCCGACGTCGCGATCGCCGGTGCGGCACACAGATAGTCGAGGCCGCAGGTGCCCGCCGCCTGCGCGGGCACGGCGGCACCGGCAGACAGAGCCGCTGCCGCGAAAAGTCGATGACGCATCCGATCCATCCCTCGCGCCCGCCCTTCGCCGTCTCGGCCGGGCGCGCTCCCCGAAGGAAGCGTAGCGAAAGATGGTTTCCGCTTTCTCTCCGCGCTCAGCGCAGCAGCGTCATCAGCAGCGGCACCAGGATCGCCGTCACCACCGCGTTGAGCCCCATGGCGATGCCGGCGAAGACGCCGGCGATCGGGTGGACGGTGAAGGCCCGCGCCGTGCCGATGCCGTGCGAGGCGAGGCCGACCGCAAAGCCGCGCGCCGCCCAGTCGCGGATGCGGAGCGCATTCATCGTCGGCGTCACCATGATCGCCCCGAGGATGCCGGTGATGATGACGAGACCCGCCGTCAGCGACGGCAGGCCACCGATCGTCTCCGAGATCGCCATGGCGACCGGCGCCGTCACCGACTTCGGTGCCAACGACGCCACCACCTGACCCGGCGCGCCGAGGACGCGCGCCACGCCGACCGCCGAGACGATCGCCACGATCGAACCGACCACCAGCGCCGCCGCCATCGGCACGATCTCGCGCACCACGACCGCCCGGTTGCGCCACAGTGGCACGCCGAGCGCCACCGTCGCAGGGCCGAGCAGGAAGTGGACGAACTGCGCGCCGTCGAAATAGGTGCGGTAGGGCGTGCCCGTCGCCTTCAGCAGCGCGCCGATGGCGAGGAGCGACATCAGCACCGGATTGACCAACGGATGACGGCCGCAGGCGAGCGCGACATGATCGGCGGCGAGGAAGACGACGACCGTCACCGACAGCCAGAACAGCGGTGAAGCCGACAGATAGACCCAGAGCGCGACGCCGTTCATGCCTCGGTCTCCTCTTCGGCGCGCCCCTGCAGGCGCTTCACCAGCCGGAAGGTCGCCACCGTCGCAAGCATCGCCAGCGCGGTCGAGACGACGATCGAAGCGACGATCGGCAGCCCCTCCGCCTCGATCAGGTCGAGATACTGCACGACGCCGACGCCGGCCGGCACGAACAGGATCGACAGCGAGGCGAGCAGCCCGTCGGCGGCGCGCTCCAGCGGGCGCCCCTTTTCCAGCGGGTCGGGCCGATCGGTCTTCGACCACAGCGCCAGCGCGACGACCAGCAACGCCATGCCCAGCACCGGCCCCGGCACCGGCAGGCCGAGCGCGCGCGAGACCACCTCCCCGACGAGCTGGAGCGACAACAAGACGGCGAAACCTGCGATCACGGCGACCTCCCGCGGGTCTTTTCGATGGGCGCGGAGATTGCCCGAGGCGCTCCGCCCGGTCGAGTGCCCCGAAACGGGAAGCCGCGTCCCGAAAATGGCGGATCTCCGCCGTCGACGACGCGGGCTTTTCAGGCTCCCCCGACGGCGGCACAATGGCCTCCTCGCCCCGGAGTGTCCCATGATCCTGACGATCGTCCGTTTTCGCCTGCCCCATCCCGTGACGCTCGAGGAGGCGGCCCGCCGCTTCGCCCTGTCGGCGCCGAAGTACCTCGGCCTGCACGGGCTGATCCGCAAGCACTACATCCGCTCCGACGACGGCTACACGGTCGGCGGCGTCTACGTCTGGAAGGACCGCGCCGCCGCCGAGGACTGCTATGCCGGCGACTGGGGCGACCGCGTCCGCGTGCTCTACGGCGTCGAGCCGGAAATCGAGTGGTACGAGAGCCCGGTCGGCGTCGACAACGTCACCCACACGCTGATCTGAGGTGTCCCCCTTGTCCGAGACCGTCGCCGACACCGTTTCCATCGCCTCGGCCGAACTCCAGGCCGAAATCGCCCTCCTCGGTGCCGAACTCGTCCGCCTCGACACCAAGGCCGGCGAGAGCCTGCTGTGGAACGGCGACCCGGCCTTCTGGACCGGTCGTGCGCCGCTGCTCTTTCCCATCGTCGGCACGCTCGCCGGCGGCCGGTTCCGCCACGGCGGCCGCGACTACGCCCTCCCCCGCCACGGCTTCGCCCGCCGCTCGCGCTTCACCGTCGTCGATCGCTACGCCGGCGCGGTGACCCTGCGGCTGGAGGCGAGCGACGAGACCCGCGCCGTCTGGCCCTTCGCCTTCCGCCTCGACGTCACCCACGCCCTCGACGGCGCGCGGCTGACCACCACCGCGGCGGTGACCAATCTCTCCGACGAGGCGATGCCGACGAGTTTCGGCTTTCACCCGGCCTTCCGCCGGCCGCTGCCCGGCGCCGGCCCCGCGGTCGACCACGTCGTCCGCTTCGAGAAGCCCGAGCCCGCCCCCGTCCGTCGCCTCGACGCCGACGGCCTCGTCGACCCCGCCCCGCGGCCGACGCCGGTGATCGGCGACCGTCTGCCGATCGACGACGCGCTCTTCGTCGAGGATGCGCTGATCTTCGATGCGCTCGCGAGCCGGAGCCTGACCTTCGGCACCGACGCCGTCCGCCTCGCCGTCGCCTTCGACGGCATGCCGCATCTCGGCCTGTGGTCGAAACCCGGGGCGCCCTTCCTCTGCATCGAGCCGTGGCAGGGTCATTCCGACCCGGCGGGCTTTGTCGGCACGCTCGCGGAAAAGCCGGGAACGGTGGCGATCCTCCCCGGCGAGACGCATCGCTTCGCCATGTCGGTCGCGCTGACGCGCTGAGCCGGCGGCGCCCGTCCCTTCCCCCCTTGTGGGGGAGAAGGGGGAGTTCGCGGCGCCGCCTTGCCCGACGCGCCGTGCGCCCCATCTCCGTCTCGCAGTTGCGAAGCGGCGCCGGCCGGTATATGTGAACACCCTCATATATCCGGCTGCGCGATCGGCGCGCCCCGAGGAGACACGTGCAATGTTCGGCCTGTTCGGAAGTTCCTCCATCAAGACCGTGACCCCGCAGGAAGCCCACGAGCTGGCGTCGGCCGGCAAGGCTCTGCTGGTCGACGTGCGCGAGCCGGGCGAATGGGCGGGCGGCCACGTGCCCGGCGCCTTCCATGCGCCGCTGTCGCGCTTCGCCGAGGCGGCCAAGACGATCCCGACCGACAAGCCGGTGATCTTCTACTGCGCCATGGGTGGCCGTTCGGCTCAGGCGGTGCAGCTCGCCAAGCGTCTCGGCCTGCCGCACGACACCCACATGGGCGGCGGCATCGGCGCTTGGCGCATGCACGGCCTGCCCGTCGGCCACTGATCGCCCGCCCCTCTGGTCCCCGGCCGCGCCGGCTTCGACGCTCGATCGCTTCGCCTTTTCCGAAAACCGGTTCCCACTTTTCGGGGCGAAGCGGTATGAAAGGCGCGACCAGAGACCGAGGAAGCCGATGTCCGACCCGCGCCCCACGAGTTCCGACGCCGCGACGACGCGCCTCGTCGCGGCGCTTCTCGTCGCCGGCACGCTGGCGCGACTGATCTTGGCGATCGTCGTCGAGCCCGGCCTCGACGAGGCCTATGCGCTGGCGGTCGCCAATCTCCGGCAGCTGTCGTGGTTCGACCACCCGCCGATGACCTTCTGGTGGGTCGGCGCGATGCGTTGGGCGGCCGCGCCGCTCTTCGGCGCCGACGTGCCGGCCGTCGTCACGCGCCTCCCCTTCGTCGCCGCCTTCACCGTCACCGGCTGGGCGCTCTTCGATCTCACCCGACGACTCTACGGTGCCCGTGCCGGGCTCTGGGCGCTCGTCGCGCTGACGCTCGCGCCCTTCTTCCTCGTGTCGGCCGGCTCGTGGATGGTGCCCGACGGACCGCTCGTCCTCGGCCTGGCGCTCGCCGCCCGGCAACTGGCGATCCTGCTCTTCGAGGCCCCCGAGCCCGCCCGCGCCCGCCGCCTGTGGCTCGGCCTCGGCCTGGCGCTCGGCTTCGCCGGCCTCGCGAAATACCACGCCGTCCTCTTTGCGCTGGCCGCCTTCGCCTTCGTGGTGGCGACGCCGCATCGCCGCCTTCTCGCGAGCCCCTGGCCGTGGATCGCCGTCGTCGTGGCGCTCGTGGTCGTGTCTCCCGTGGTGATCTGGAACGCCGCCAACGACTGGGTCTCCTTCGCCTTCCAGGCCGGCCGACGCGGCGGCGGCGGACCGTCGTGGATCGGCTTCGGCCGCGCGCTCGCCGGCCAGATCGGCTACCTCGCACCCTGGACCGCGCTCGCCGCCCTCGTCGCCACCGCCTCGGCATTGAAGAACGAAGCCCGCCGCGACGGCCCCGCCGCCTTCCTCACGACTCTCGCCGTCCTGCCGATCACGATCTTCACCGCCGTGCCGCTCTTCGGCGGCGACAGCCTGCCCCATTGGCAGATGCCGGGCTGGCTCTTCCTGATGCCGCTCCTCGGCCGCTGGATCGCCCGCGCCGAAGAAACCGGCCCCGCCGCGATCCCGCGCTGGGCCGGCCGCTTCGCGATCCTCACCGCCGTGCTGCTGGCGCTCGCGGCGCTCGCGGTCGGCGCCCTGCGCCTCCTGCCGCCGAGCCCGGAGACCGTCGCCCGCTTCCGCCTCGAGAAGCCGCTCGCGGAAGCGACGTCCTGGACCGGGCTGGCGCAGGCGCTCGAGGCGCGCGGCCTTCTCGGCGTCGACGCCGAGGGACGCAAACCGATCGTCGTCGCCTTCCGCTGGATCGAGGCCGCCCGCCTCGGCGAGGCCTTGGGTCCGCGCGCGATCGTCGCGGTCTTCGACGACGACCCGCGCGGCTTCGCCTTCCTCGCCGACCCGGCCAGCTTCACCGGTCGCGACGTCGTGCTGATCGGCCGTCCCGACACCTTCGCCCGCGGGATCGCCGAAAATGCCCCCCGCTTCGCCCGGATCGATGCCGAGCCGCCGATCCGCGTCGGCCTCGGCGGCCGGCCGCTGGTCGAGATCGACGTCGCCGTCGGCCGCGGCCTCGCGACGCCGCCCGTCCTGCCCTATCCGAAGCGCGGCGCGCGCGCCCGCTGACGCGACATAAGAGATCCGCCCATGCGCTTCGCCGAGCCCCTCGCCGCCGCCCGTCTGGTGAAGCGCTACAAGCGCTTCCTCGCCGACTGCGTGATCGATGCGACCGGCGAGACGGTGACGGCGCATTGCGCCAATTCCGGCTCGATGCTGTCGCTCGCCCGCCCCGGCGCCCGCGTCTGGCTGCGCCATTCCGCCGACCCGAAGCGCAAGCTCGCCTGGAGCTTCGTGCTGGAGGAGACGGAAGCCGGCGACTGCGTCTGCGTCGACACGTCCCTCCCCAACGCCCTCGTCGCCGAGGCGATCGCCGCGGGCGCCGTCCCCGGCCTCGAAGGCTTCGCGAGCCTCCGCCGCGAGGTGAAGTACGGGAAGAACTCCCGCATCGACATCCTGCTCGAGGACCCGACGAAGGGCCGCGCCTGGGTCGAGGTGAAGAACACCACACTGATGCGCACTCCGGGATTGGCCGAGTTCCCCGACGCGGTGACGACGCGCGGCGCCAAGCATCTCGACGAACTCGCCGCCCAGGTCGCCCTCGGCGACCGCGCCGTGATGGTCTATCTGGTGAACCGTCCCGACTGCGCCCGCATGAAGCTGGCCGCCGACATCGACCCGGCCTATGCGGCGGGTTTCGAGGCGGCCCGCAAAGCCGGCGTCGAGGCGATCGCCCTCGCCGCGACGCCCACGCCGGAGGGCATTTCCGTCGGCGGGATCGTGCCTTTCGCCGCCTGACGCGCGCCCGCGATGCGAATTCCTTCTGGAAAGCGACGCGGAAGGCTATAAATAGGGGTAACGACGCGCGACCGCCGGCCGCGCCACTCTGTTTCCGGACGGTCCATGGTCTCCTACGTCGACGACGCCACCGCGCCCCTCAAGAACACGGGCGCCATCCGCCTCTATGGCCGCGAAAGCTTCCCGGCCCTGCGCAAGGCCGGCCAGTTCGCCGCCGAATGCCTCGACGCGGTCGCCGATCTCGCCCGCCCCGGCGTGACGACGCAGGAGATCGACGACTTCGTCTTCAAGTTCGCGGTCGATCGCGGCGCCTATCCGGCGACGCTGAACTATCGCGGCTACAACAAGTCGGTCTGCACCTCGATCAACCACGTGGTCTGCCACGGCATCCCCAACGACAAGCCGCTGCGCGACGGCGACATCGTCAACATCGACGTCACCTTCGTCGTCGACGGCTGGTACGGGGACAGCTCTCGCATGTACCCGGTCGGCAAGGTCGCCCGCGCCGCCGAACGCCTGATCGACGTCACCTACGAGAGCCTGCTGCGCGGCATCGCCGCGGTGAAGCCGGGCAAGACCACCGGCGACATCGGCCACGCCATCCAGTCCTACGTCGAGGCCGAACGCTGCTCGGTGGTGCGCGACTTCTGCGGCCACGGCATCGGCCGGCTGTTCCACGACACGCCGAACATCCTGCACTACGGCGAGCCCGGCGAGGGCGTCGAGCTGAAGCCCGGCATGGTCTTCACCATCGAGCCGATGGTGAACCTCGGCCGCCCGCACGTGAAGGTGCTCGCCGACGGCTGGACCGCGGTGACGCGCGACCGCTCGCTCTCCGCCCAGTTCGAGCACATGCTCGGCGTCACCGACACCGGCTGCGAGGTCTTCACCTTCTCGCCGAAGGGACTTCACAAGCCCCCCTACCTCGTCTGAGGATACCCGCAGGGCGGGAATCGCCGGTTCGACGCGCGAGGGGCGAGATGAGCGGTTTCGACGAGATGTCGCAAGGCACGCCGGAGCCCGAGGAGGCCGAGGCCGACCATCGCCACGGCCATCGCGAGCGGCTGAAGGCGCGCTTCCGCGACGCCGGCTCCGACGCCATTGCCGACTACGAGCTGATGGAGCTGCTGCTCTTCCGCTCGATCCCGCGCCGCGACGTGAAGGGGCTCGCCAAGGACCTGATCCGCCGTTTCGGCTCGTTTGCCGAAGTGCTCGGCGCGCCGGTCGAGCGCCTGCGCGAGGTGCCCGGCGTCGGCGAGGCGGTGGCGACCGACCTGAAACTGGTGCGCGCCGCGGGCCTCCGGATGATGAAAGGCGAGGTGCGCAAGAAGACGGTGCTCGGCTCGTGGAGCCAGGTGATCGACTACTGCCGCTCCGCCATGGCCTTCGAGACGCGCGAGCAGTTCCGCATCCTCTTCCTCGACAAGAAGAACGGCCTCCTCGCCGACGAGGTACAGCAGACCGGCACGGTCGACCACACGCCGGTCTACCCGCGCGAGATCGTCAAGCGGGCGCTGGAGCTCTCGGCCTCGGCCATCATCCTGGTGCACAACCACCCGTCCGGCGACCCGACACCCTCGACCGCCGACATCCAGATGACGCGCCAGATCGTCGACATCGCCAAGCCGCTCGGCATCCTCGTCCACGATCACGTCATCGTCGGCCGCGACGGCCACGCGAGCCTGCGGGGGCTGCAGCTGATCTGAGGTCGTCGCGATCGGGACGGACGTGCGAACGCGGTGTCCGCTCGAGCCGCTCCGCAATCAGCCGCCGCACCTCTCGCAGGTAGGCGAGGACGACTTCCGACCGGAGCGTCTCCGACGGGCTCCGGAGCGTGGACAGGCTCCAGACCGCGTTCCATTCGGCCATGATCGCCGCTTCGCCCTCGGCTTCGAGCGCGGCGAGCCGATCGAGGAAGAGATGCGCGCCGGGTTCGCCGTCGTCGAATGCCCTCCTGGCGCCCTCCTCACACATCTCCGGCCAGGTCTGGTCGCCGCCATCGCGATTCAAGCACAGAGCGCCGACGACATGCGCCCAGACCGCAGGCCGGCGACCCGGCACCGGCGCGTCGATCCCCGCACGCAGCGAGAGACCCATGCGGACCTCGTTGAGCATGGCGAGGAGACAGGTGAAATCCTCGAACGGCACGGCGGCGCGCGTCGCCGCCCATTCGCGCCGCGCGACCGTCTCGGGCGCCGCCATCAGCCAGTCGATCGCGGCGACGACCTCGGCCGCCTCGTCCGTCGGCACCATCGCGACCGCCCGGCCGATCAACGGCAAGGCGAGATCGCGCCGGTCACGCCGACCGAGCCCCGCGGGCCCGAGGACCCGCGCCACCGCGTCGAATGTCGCCGTCCGCCACATGTCGCCTCGCCGATCGGATCGCCGTCGCGGCCCAGAATGAACCGAAGGTTGCAGCCCCGCAACCATGAGGAAGGCTCCGCCTCACCCCGGCATGCCGCCGCCGCCCGTCGCCACCCGCTCTGCGACGCGCTCGCGCATCAGGCGGAGGATGGAGCGGATGAACTCGGGGTCTTCCCAGTCGTATTCGCATCTGAGCGACGACCACGCATCGGAGACCTCCTCCGGCGGCGAGGCGATCAGATGGTCCAGCCATTCGAGCAGCGCCGGGCACTGGCTCTGAGGGACGATCTCGACGCCGAAGCGGGCACAATCCTCGACCGTGTGACCACCGGATTCGAGTGCACCCCGATAGAAGCACTCCGATGCTCGTTGAAAATAGGGAGGGATTTTCATTCTCGAATCCTCAGTCGAAGTTCATTGGATAAGCCGTGTGGACTCTGAACCCACGGACGCGGCCCGGATCGTGGATAAGGACGACGCATAAGCCAGTCGTCTTTCGGGAAGACAGTTTCCTTTTGCTCAGTGAGGCAACAACTTCTCTACCAGTGTCACGCCCCATTTCCGCATAGATCGGATATAACCGGGCAATGCCGGAAGAAACACTGAGAACTCCCTCCCTATCGGATCCGACCGCAGCGTTGACGAACGCATTGGCACTTTCGATCGTATCGAACGTACCGGCCCGCGCCTCGCCTCTCTTGCGAGCCATGGACGTCGACAACTTGGCGACGGCTTGCGCCGCGAGCTGATCGTCCGTCATCCCGACGTGGAATTCCAAGGCGTGCGCATCACTGATGCCCTCCTCGTATCTCAGATCGATCGGCCCCCAGTCGAACGGCCCGGCCACCCGTATCCGCTCGTCCTTCGGCGCCGGATCGGTCTCGGCATTCGGATCGGTGATGGGATACGTCGTCGAGCGGCCGATTTCCGCCCATCGTCCGAGCTCGTCGCGCGGCTGCGCCGGGTCGAAGTGCGCGCGCCGTTCGAGCGCGAGCAGGACACGGATGCCGGCGAGGATCACCCTGTCGCCGGCGAGTTCGCAGCGCAGCGCGCGAACCCGTGTCTCGAGGTCTCGGGGGTCTTCCAGTCTCATGCGAATGGTCCTCGGTTGGAACCCGTCCGCATCATCATGACACGCGATTCAAACCCAGAAGACAACTTCTGATTTGTCCACCATCCTCGCCTCACCCCGGCATGCCGCCGCCGCCCGTCGCCACCCGCTCGGCGACGCGCTCGCGCATCAGGCGGAGGATGGAGCGGATGAACTCCGGGTCTTCCCAATCGTACTCGCATCTGAGCGACGACCATGCATCGGAGACCACCTCCGGCGGCGAGGCGATCAGAAAGTCCAGCCATTCGAGCAGCGCCGGGCACTGGCTCTGAGGGACGGTTCCGACGCCGAAACCGACGCAATCCTCGACCGTGTGGCCGCCGTACTCCAAGGCACCCTGATAGAAGCCTTCGGAGGCAAGCTGGAACCAGGGAGGGATTTTCATCGAAACCTCCTCGCTCGCGGGATGCCGCGAGAACAGTGATCGGCGCCCTCTCCATCACACGCGATTCAACCGCGCGGGACAACTTCCGATTTATCCACACGTGCAGCCCCTCGCCGCCGCCCCTCCGCGCCCGCCCCGCCCCCGCCGCTGCCTCCTTTGCCGCCACGGTTGAAACCATGAATTCCGCCCACAACTTGGGCATCGCGCCCCAAGCTTATGCAAAGTCGGCCGAAATACGCATTTTCCTGCCGCCGCAAGCTGCTTGCGCCTCTTTGCGAGGCAGCCGAATATGAATCCACCGTGGTGCTTCGGCACATGTTCGGAAAAGGAGACCAGACGGTATGGTGGCCTCGGCGTTCGACGAAATGTCCGCCTTCGGATCGGATGTCCGATCCGGTTACGAGATCGTCGCCGGTTGGTTGAAGGACACGCCCCCCGACCTCCTGACGCAGCGCCAGCACGAGGCCGAACTGCTGTTCCGCCGCATCGGCATCACCTTCAACGTCTATGGCGACGCCGAGGGCGAGGAGCGCCTGATCCCCTTCGACATCGTGCCGCGCGTCATCACCCGACCCGAGTGGGACCGCCTCGCCGAGGGCCTCGAACAGCGCGTCACCGCGCTCAACATGTTCCTCAAGGACATCTATTCGAAGGGTGAGGTGGTCAAGGCCGGCGTCATTCCGGAAGACCTCGTCTACCAGAACCCCTGCTACCGGCCCGAGATGCAGGGCATCCAGCTGCCGCACGACATCTGGGTGTCGATCGCCGGCATCGACCTCGTCCGCGTCGATCCCGACACGTTCTATGTGCTGGAAGACAACGCCCGCACCCCTTCCGGCGTCTCCTACATGCTGGAGAACCGCGAGGTGATGCTGCGCCTCTTCCCCGAGCTCTGCTCGCGCCACCGCATCGCGCCGGTCGAGAACTATGCCGACGAGCTCTTGGCGACGATGAAGTCGATCGCCCCGCGTTCGGCCTCCGCCGACCCGACCGTCTGCCTGCTGACGCCCGGGCCCTTCAACTCGGCCTATTACGAGCACTCGTTCCTCGCCGACAAGCTCGGCGCCGAACTGGTCGAGGGCTCCGACCTCTATGTCCGCGAGAACGTCGTCTACATGCGCACGACCGAGGGTCCGAAGCGCGTCGACGTCATCTATCGCCGCATCGACGACGACTTCATCGACCCGCTCGCCTTCCGACCGGATTCGATCCTCGGCGTGCCCGGCCTGATCTCGGCCTATCGCGCCGGCAACGTGACGCTGGCCAATGCGGTCGGCACCGGTGTCGCGGACGACAAGGCGGTCTATTCCTACATGCCGGAGCTCATCCGCTTCTACACCGGCAGGGACGCCATCCTGAAGAACGTGCCGACCTGGCGCTGCCGCGAGCCCGAGGCGCTGAAGCACGTCCTCGACCACCTGCCAGAACTGGTGGTGAAGGAGGTCGACGGCTCCGGCGGCTACGGCATGCTGGTCGGCCCCAAGGCCGACAAGGCCAAGATCGAGACCTTCCGCAAGAAGCTCCTCGCCCATCCCGAGAAGTTCATCGCCCAGCCGACGCTGGCGCTCTCCACCTGCCCGACCTTCGTCGACGAGGGCGTGGCGCCGCGCCACGTCGACCTGCGCCCCTACGTGCTGAACGGCGCCGACGGCGTGCGTCTGGTCCCCGGCGGCCTCACCCGCGTCGCGCTGACCGAGGGATCGCTGGTGGTCAACTCGAGCCAGGGCGGCGGCACCAAGGACACCTGGGTGGTCGATCCGCTACCCGATGCCCGCATGGCCCAGCAGCAACAGCAGCAGCAGGCGACCGCCCGCCGCTGATCCGCCCTCCTCCGGCGCGCTTCGCCCCGCGCCGACCACGGCCGCCTCCGGCCGATCTGCAGGACCGAACCGATGCTCAGCCGCACCGCCGACAGTCTCTTCTGGCTCTCCCGCTACATCGAGCGGGCCGAGAACACCGCGCGCATCATCGACGCCGCCTCGCGCCTCGCCACCCTGCCCTCGGGCTACGGCACCTCGACCAACGAATGGGAATCGGCGCTCGCCGCCACCGGCTGTCTGGCGGCGTTCCACGACGTCTACGGCGAGGAGCCCACGGCCGAATCCGCAGTCGATTTCCTCGCGTTTTCGCCGCTCAATCCGTCGTCGATCAAGAGCTGCCTCGAGACCGCGCGCTTCAACGCCCGCGCCGTGCGCACCGCCCTGACCGCCGAGATGTGGGAGACGATCAACTCCGCCTGGCTCGAACTGAAGAGCTACGGCCCGGGCGAACTCGACCTCGCCCAGCTTGCCGACTTCCTGCGCTTCGTCAAACGCACGTCGCTCGCCTTCGACGGCTCGGCCTATCGCACGATGCTGAGGAACGACGCCTACTGGTTCTCCCGCCTCGGCGTCTTCATCGAGCGCTCGGATGCGACGGCGCGGCTCCTCGACGTGAAGTACCACGTGCTCCTTCCGCCCGAGACCCTCGTCGGCGGCGGCGTCGACTATTTCCAGTGGTCGGCGGTGCTGCGTGCGGTCTCCGCCCAGACCTCCTATCACTGGGTCTATCGCCAGAGCCTGAAACCCTGGCTCGTCGCCGACCTGATGATCCTCAACACCCAGATGCCGCGCTCGCTCGCCGCCTGTTACGAGAGCCTGACGCGCAATCTCGACCAGATCGCGCAGGTCTACGGTCGCCAGGGCTCGTCGCAGCGCGCGGCGCGGGCGATCTACACCAAGCTCGTGGGCACGGACATCGACACGATCATCGCCGGCGGGCTACACGAGTTCCTGTCCGACTTCATCACCGAGAACAGCCGCCTCGGCGGCCTGATCACGGAACAGTATCTGCTCTGACGGCGGCCGGTCCCCGAACCCCGCCTCCCACCCGGTCCCGAGCCATGCGCCTCGCCATCATTCACGAGACGGTCTACCGTTTCGAAAACCCCGCCACCCGCGCCATCCAGACGCTGCGCCTGACGCCCCGCACCACCGAGGCCCAGCTGGTCGACAGCTGGCGCATCGACGTGTCGCAGGACTGCCGCCTGTCGCCGGTCGAGGACGCCTTCGGCAACCTCACCCATTCCTTCTCGATCGACGGGCCGATCGACGAACTGTCGATCGTCGCCTCCGGCGAGGTGGTGACCGAGGACACCGCCGGCGTTCTCCACGCCACGCGCGAGCGCCTGCCGCTCGCCGTCTTCCGCCGGGCGACCGACCGCACACCGATCGAAGGCACCGTGCGCGACTTCGCCCGCACCGCGCTTTCCGAGAGTGCCGGCGATCCTCTGTCGGCGCTGCATCTGATGATGGGCCGGCTGCACGAATCGATCCCCTTCGACCGTGCCGCCGAGCCGCGGCGGCCGCACGAGGTGCTGGCGGGCGGGGCAGCCGGTACCGAGGACATCGTCCATCTCTTCGCCGCCGCCGTGCGGTCCCTCGACATGCCGGCGCGCTGCGTCTCCGGCTACCTCCACGACGAGGACCTGCCCGAGCGCGAAGCGCCGCACTACTGGATCGAGACCTATCTCGGCAACGGTCTCGGCTGGGTCGGCTTCGACGCGATCGCCAACGCCTGCCCGACCGATCGCTGGGTCCGGCTCGCCGCCGGTCTCGACACGCTCGATGCCCAGCCGATCCGTGGCGTGCGCACCCATTTCGGCGCCGAGACGTCGACGACGCGGATCGTCATCCGCGAGATCGCCCGCGCCTGAACCAGGAAATCCCGCGCGACGTCGCACCGCGCGCCCGCGCGGTTGCGCCGTTCCCGCCCCTTCCCTATGGTCTCCCCGCGCCCGCCCGCGGCGCGACCCCAACGAGGATCCCCCGAGGGTGAAGCGATGACCTACTGCGTCGGAATTCTGGTGCGTGACGGCATGGTGATGATCGCGGACACGCGCACCAACGCCGGCCTCGACAACATCGCCACCTTCCGCAAGCTCAACGTCTTCGAGCGTCCGGGCGATCGCATCGTGACGATCGCCACCGCCGGCAATCTCGCCATCTCCCAGTCGGTCATCTCGCTGGTGACGGAGGGCCTCGAGAACCCGGAGACCGGCGAGATCGAGACCATCTGGACCCAGACCTCGATGTTCCGCTGCGCCCAGCTGCTCGGCCGCGCCATCCGCGAAGTCTGGCGCATCGACGGCAAGATGCTCGAGAGCAAGAACCTCGGCTTCGACGTCACCATGCTGCTCGGCGGCCAGATCGCCGGCGGGCGCCTGCGCCTCTTCATGGTCTATGCCGCCGGCAACTTCATCGAGGCGACGACCGACACGCCCTATCTGCAGATCGGCGAGCACAAATACGGCAAGCCGATCCTCGATCGCGCCGTCAACTTCGACTACAGCCTGCAGGATGCGCTGAAGCTCGGCCTGATCTCGATGGATTCGACCATGCGCTCGAACCTCGGCGTCGGCATGCCGATCGATCTGGCGGTGATCCGCCGCGACGCCATCTGCGCCGAGCTCAGCCACCGCATCGAACAGGGCGAGCCCTATTTCCACGACCTGCGCGAACGCTGGTCGGCCGCACTCCGCAAGGCCCATCAGGACATCCCGCGCCCGCCCTACGACGTCGCCTGACGTCTCTGCGGACCGCCAATAGAGAAAGCCCCCGGCGCGCCGCGTCGGGGGCTTCTTCGTTTCGTGGGACGGTCGTTCGTCAGGCGGCGGCGGCGAAGTCGCGGACGAAGTCTTCGACCACCCGCTTCAGATCCACCGCCTGGCCCGACAGGCCGGTCGACAGCGTCATCAGCTGGGTCGAGGCCGCACCCGTCATCTCGGCCGCCTGGCCGACGCCGGAGATGTTCTCCGTCACCTGATTGGTACCCGAGGCCGCCTGCTGGCAGTTGCGGGCGATCTCGACGGTCGCCGCCCCCTGCTCCTCGACGGCCGAGGCGATGGCGGTCGAGATCTCCTTGATGTCGCCGACGATCCGCAGGATCTCGCTCATCGAGGTGACGCTCTCGCCGGTCGCCTTCTGGATCTCCAGCACCTTGGCGCCGATGTCGCCGGTCGCCTTCGAGGTCTGGTCGGCGAGCTGCTTCACCTCCGCCGCGACGACGGCGAAGCCCTTGCCCGCCTCGCCGGCGCGTGCCGCCTCGATCGTGGCGTTGAGGGCGAGGAGATTGGTCTGGCCGGCGATGTCGCGGATCAGATTGACGACGTCGCCGATCGCCGCAGCCGCCGTGGCGAGCTGGCCGATGCGGGCATTCGACGTCTCGGCCTCGCCGTAGGCGGTGTCGGCGACCTGCGCCGAATGGCCGACCTGACCGCCGATCTCGCGCACCGAGGCGGCGAGCTCTTCGGACGCCGCCGAGACGGTCTGGACGTTCGAGGCGGCCTCTTCCGCCGCGGCGGCGACGGCCTGGGCCTGCCGCGAGGTCTCCTCGGCGGTGGCCGAGAGGTTCTTGGCGGCATCGGCGACTTCGCCCGACGACTGGGTGAAGCTCGCGGCGAGCCCCTGCATGCGGCCGACGAAGTCGTTGGCGAGCTTCTCGCGCCGGGCGAGCAGACGCCGCTCGTTCTCCTCGCGCGCCGCCTGATCACGACGAGCCTGTTCCGCCACCTGGAGGCTGTCACGGAACCTCAGCAGCGCCTGGGCGATCGAGCCGATCTCGTCCTTGCGGTCCTGATGCGTCACGGCGGTCTGCAGATCGCCGCCGGCGATGCGGCCCATGGCACCGGTGATGTCCTTGATCGGCGCGGAAACCCCCTTCACCAGAGCCCAGATGCAGGCGACGGCGACGGCGAGCATGATCGCCGCACTGGCGACGATCGCCAGGGTGATCGAGGACAGTGCCTCGACACGCGCGGCCTCGCGCGACGCCAGCAGCGCCCGCTCGCCCTGGGTGACCTCGGCAATCTTCACCCGAATACCGTCCATCGCCTTCTTGCCGGCGCCGACGACCTCGAGTTCGCGCGCCGTCGACCGGGTCGCCTCGGCCCCCATCAGCTGGATGCCCCTCGAGGCGACGTCGCCGTTCCACTGCTCGGCGGCGGCGGCGATGTCGTCGAGCCGCTTCTGCTGCGCCGGATTGTCGGACGTCAGCGCCTTGATCTTGGCCATGGCGGTCTTGAACTCTTCCCGGCCGGACTTGTAGGGGCCGAGATTGTCGGGGTTGCCGGTGATCAGATAACCGCGGAAGCCGGTCTCCTGATCGACCATCGCCGCCATCACGTCGTTGGCCTGCTCGAGCACCTGATAGGTGTGCGACGTCCACTCGCTGGTCTGCTCGAGTGTCCGCTTGTTGAAGAACACGACCGCATTCAGCGCGATCGACACGAAGATCAACAAGCCGAATGCGACGATCAGTTTCTGCGCGATCGATATGTTCTTCATGGCACTTCCCCAGGTTTCCATGCTCTCGCGGTGGAGGCTCGTGGAACACGACGTCCCGGAGCGCCGACGCTGCGCGCGTCTTCGCATCAGCTTCCGAACGCGCGACCGCGGAGCCTCGCGGTCTTCACGACGGCGAGTGCCGAGATCGGCGTGATCGACTTTCGGGACGAAACTCTTTCGACGAGAAACAATCGGTCGCGCAGCGTTAACAGATTGCTAATTCGGCGATCGTCATCGTTAAAACCGCCTGACGTTGCGGAATGTCAGGGCAATCAGGCAGTAGAAATTCTCTGCAACCAAGATTACGTGACGGGCATTGTGGTCATCCGGGGCGTGCCGGACGACCGCCGATTCGACACCGGTACGTCTCTGCGGACCGTCAAGAGAGAAAGCCCCCGGCGCACCGCGTCGGGGGGCTCTTGTCGTGTCGTTCGAGCATCAATGCAGGCGGAAGATCCCGTCGACGCGCTTCCATTCGGACGCGGCGATCATCTTGGTGTGGGCCACTTCGACCGAGTGGATCGGTCCGTCGAGCTCGCGCTCCCAGAAGTCGAGGAACTTCTCGAGCTCGGGAAACCTCGGTGCCATGTCGTAGTCCTGCCAGAGGTAGCTCTGCAGCAGGAGCGGACGATCGGGCATCCGATAGAGGATGTGGGCGGTGGTGAGCGAATAGCCTTCCAGCTGACGGCGGAAGGCATCGTCGACGATCGGTTGCGGCATGGTGGACCCTCCTCGCTGTGGCGACGCGGACAGAACGTCGCCCCCTCTTCCATGCAACGCCGATACCAGTTAATAGTGTTTGAAATCATACACTTGGCAGCATCGTGGCGAGAGTGCTGCCAGATCGGTCGACGATGGCCGAGCGCACCGCGCCGGCCTTTCGGAACCATCCGCCGGGCACGGCCGTTTCGCGCCTCGACGCCGCCGTCTGGCACTCCCATCCACGGAGTGCCAACTTTTTTCACGCCCCCTCTTGAAGCCGCCGACGCCACTGCCCAGATGAGCCGCACCGGCTCCGTGCTCTGCCCTCCGGCAGACGCTGTTCATTCCATGGGCACGACGGACCGGCCGGCAGGGAGCCCCGCAGGGTCCCGAAACCAACTCTCTGTCCCTATCGGAGGATGAGATCCATGAAGTTCCGTCCGCTGCACGACCGCGTCGTGGTCAAGCGCATCGAAGCCGAGCAGAAGACCGCCGGCGGCATCATCATTCCGGACACCGCCAAGGAAAAGCCGCAGGAAGGCGAAGTCGTCGCCGTCGGCCCCGGTGCCCGTGACGAGAAGGGCGCCGTCGTCGCCCTCGAGGTGAAGGCCGGCGACAAGGTGCTGTTCGGCAAGTGGTCCGGCACCGAGATCAAGATCGACGGTCAGGACCTCCTGATCATGAAGGAGAGCGACATTCTGGGCATCGTCGCCTGACGCTTCCCGGAACAGTTCCGCACCCTCGACATCAGTTTCCATTCCACCCGGAGTAGACCGAAATGGCAGCCAAGGACGTCAAGTTCTCCATCGATGCGCGCGAGAAGATGCTGCGCGGCGTCGACATTCTCGCCAATGCGGTGAAGGTCACCCTCGGCCCCAAGGGCCGCAACGTCGTCATCGAGAAGTCCTACGGTGCGCCCCGCATCACCAAGGACGGCGTCACCGTCGCCAAGGAGATCGAGCTCGAGGACAAGTTCGAGAACATGGGCGCCCAGATGGTGCGCGAAGTGGCCTCGAAGACCAACGACCTCGCCGGTGACGGCACCACCACCGCCACCGTGCTCGCCCAGGCCATCGTCAAGGAAGGTGCCAAGGCGGTGACCGCCGGCATGAACCCGATGGATCTGAAGCGCGGCATCGACCTCGCGGTGGCCGCCATCGTCAAGGATCTCGAGAAGCGCGCCAAGAAGGTGACCTCGAACGACGAGATCGCCCAGGTCGGCACCATCTCCGCCAACGGCGACACCGAGATCGGCGCCTTCCTCGCCCAGGCGATGCAGAAGGTCGGCAACGAGGGCGTCATCACGGTCGAAGAGGCCAAGACCGCCGTCACCGAACTCGACGTCGTCGAGGGCATGCAGTTCGATCGCGGCTATCTCTCGCCCTACTTCGTGACCAACACGGAGAAGATGCGCGCCGAGCTCGAGGACCCCTACATCCTCATCCACGAGAAGAAGCTGTCGAACCTCCAGGCCATGCTGCCGGTGCTCGAGGCGGTCGTGCAGACCGGCCGTCCGCTGGTCATCGTCGCCGAGGACGTCGAGGGCGAGGCTCTGGCGACGCTGGTGGTCAACAAGCTGCGCGGCGGCCTCAAGGTCGCGGCCGTCAAGGCGCCGGGCTTCGGTGATCGCCGCAAGGCCATGCTCAAGGACATCGCCATCCTGACCGGCGGTCAGGTCGTGTCGGAAGATCTCGGCATCAAGCTCGAGACCGTGACGCTCGACATGCTCGGCCGCGCCAAGAAGGTGGTGATCGAGAAGGAAAACACCACGATCGTCGACGGCGTCGGTACCAAGGCCGAGATCGAGGCCCGCGTCGCCCAGATCAAGGCGCAGGTCGAGGAGACCACCTCCGACTACGACCGTGAGAAGCTCCAGGAGCGTCTCGCCAAGCTCGCCGGCGGCGTCGCGGTCATCCGCGTCGGCGGCGCGACCGAGGTCGAGGTCAAGGAGAAGAAGGATCGCGTCGACGACGCCATGCACGCCACCCGCGCGGCGGTCGAGGAAGGCATACTGCCGGGCGGCGGCGTCGCCCTGCTGCGCGCCCTCCCCGCGCTCGAGCACGTCGAGTATGCCAACGCCGACCAGAAGACCGGTGTCGACATCGTCCGCAAGGCGATCACCGCCCCGGCGCGTCAGATCGCCTTCAACGCCGGCGACGACGGCTCGATCGTGGTCGGCAAGATCCTCGAGAACACCGATCCGGCCTTCGGCTGGAACGCCCAGACCGGCAAGTACGGCGACATGTTCGCCTTCGGCGTGATCGACCCGGCCAAGGTGGTGCGCTGCGCCCTGCAGGACGCGGCTTCCGTCGCCGGCCTGCTGATCACCACCGAGGCGATGATCGCCGACAAGCCCAAGAAGGACGCCGCTCCGGCCATGCCGGCCGGCGGCATGGGCGGCATGGACTTCTGATCGAAGATCGGAAGGCCATGAAGGCCGCCCATCACTGAGAAGTGCCGAAGTCGGGCAAGCCCGACTTCGGAGGCGGCATGGACTTCTGATCCACTGCGCCTGCGCCCGAAGAGTTGCAGACTTTTCGGATCGGCGCCGGCGCAAGAGAGATCGGAAGGCCATTCCGGATACCGGGGCGATTCGCCCTCCCAGACTTCGCGAGAGGCGGCCCTCGGGCCGCCTCTTTCGCGTTCGTGATCGCCGTGACGAAGAAGGGAGCGACGTCGATTCCGCACGGAAAACCGCCGTTTTGCGCAGTTCCTCCGCATTGCCCGCCCCATTTTCGCCGCACGACTGCCTCGATTTCGCCGCTCCGCGCCGCGACACCGCCGATGTCCCGGCCGGTGCCGGCCTTCGTCTCATGCCGATGGAACCGCTGCCGATGGTCTTCTCGCGCCTTTCTCGACGTGCCCTGCTGACCGGTGCTGCCTTCGGGCTCCTCGCCCCGTTCGGCACCGCCGTCGCCGCCAAGAAGCAGGCGTCGAGTGCCAAGAAGGCCGCCGCCACGCAGCCCGGCGTGCAGATCCCCTATCCGCCGCTGGTCGACGTCGGCGCCTCGGACGTCTACGACCTCGTCGCCCAGCCTGCCACGCATGCCTTCGTCAAGGACAAGCCGGTCGCCGCGATCGGCTACGGCGGCACCTACATGGGTCCGGCGCTCCGCCTGAGGCGCGGCACCACCGCCCGCGTCCGCCTCGTCAACCGGCTCGACCGTCCGACCAACGTCCATTGGCACGGCCTCTTGGTCGAAGGCCGCTTCGACGGCGGCACCCACCCCGGCATCGCCCCCGGTGAGACCTGGGAGGCGAGCCTCGCCGTCGACCAGCCCGCCGCGACGCTGTGGTACCACGCCCATGTCCACGGCTCGACGACGCGCGACGTCCACGACGGCCTCGCAGGCCTGCTGATCGTCGAGGACGACAAGACCGCCGGCCTCGGCCTGCCCGCGACCTGGGGCGTCGACGACCTGCCGCTGGTCCTCCAGGACCGCGACTTCGACGCCGACGGCAGGCCCGTCCTGCCGCCGCTCGCCACCTCGCTGGAACACGGCTTCCGCGGTCATACCCCGATCGTCAACGGCGTCGCAGAGGCCCGCGCCCGCGTGCCCGAGCGGTTGGTGCGCCTGCGCCTCCTCAACGCCTCCGGTGCCCGCACCTTCCGCCTCGCCTTCGAGGATCGCCGCACCTTCCGCCTGATCGCCGGCGACGGCGGCTTCCTCGCCGCGCCGGTGGAACTGTCGTTCCTGCCGCTGGCGCCGGGCGAGCGCGCCGAGATCCTGGTCGACTTCACCGCCGGCGCCTCGTCGCTGATGACCGACCCCGACACCCACGAGCATCGCGCCGGTCGCGAGGTGATGAACCTGCCCGACGTGCTCCCCCAGCCGACCAGAGTGCTCGACTTCGAGGTGAAGCAGGACGCGGTCGCCGCGCACACCGTGCCGAAGGCGCTGGTGCCGCTCGCCGCCCTGCCGGAGTCGACCATCGGCCTCCCCCGCCGCCGCTTCGAGCTGCGCGTCGTGCCGGGCGCGGAGACCGCCATGAGCATGCCCGGTCACGCCCAGCACATGATGCACCCGGTCGAGGGCCACGTCGGCCACGGCGGCGGCGACCAACCGGCGGCCGCCGATGCCCTGCCCGCCCCGATGCTGACGATCAACGGCAAGTCCTTCGCCATGGGCCGGATCGACGAGAAGGTCACCCTCGGCGCCACCGAGGTCTGGGAGATCGTCTCGCCGGAGATGGCGCATCCGTTCCATCTCCACGGGGCACATTTCCGTGTGCTGAGCGAGGACGGCGAACGGGCGAAACTGTGGAACGGCGGTGTCAAGGACACCATTCTCGTCGACAACAGTGCCGAGATCCTGGTGACCTTCCACCGCAAGGCCGACGCCTCGGCGCCCTTCGTCTACCACTGCCACCTGCTCGAGCACGAGGACGGCGGCATGATGGGCGCCTTCACCGTCACCTGACGGGCAGCGACCGTCACGGCGTCTGGATCGTCTTCAGCCAGGCGATGAAGGCCTCGATCTCGCGCGCCGTCATCTTGACCTGCGGCATGCCGGGATGGCCGACGACGACGCCTTCCGCCAGCGCCTCCTCGAGGCTCTCGACCGGATACTTGCGCCCGAGCTCGCGAAACCGCGGCGCCTCCGCCTTCGGGCTCTCACCCGTCGCGCCGATCGCATGACAGGCCGCGCAGGCATGCCGCGCGATGCGGGCGCCGCGGGCGATCGTCTCGCGTTCGCCCGCCGACGCGATGCCGGCGGAAAGACCGGCGACGAGGGCGGCGGCGAAGACGAGGCGCTGGATCATGGAAAGGTTCCCCGAGGGCACTCTCGGGATGGACCGATTCGCGAAAACCGGCAATCCGCCTCGCGTCGGACGCGCGCGGACCCTCAGTCGAGCGTCGGGACGCTGCGATAGGCACGGTCGAGATAGAGCAGCGCCGGCTCCTTCGGCCCCAGCCGAACCGCCTCGACGACGCCGAGGAACACCGTATGCGAGCCGACGTCGGTCGCCTCGGTGATGCGGCAGTCGAAGGCGGCGCGGGCGCTCGCCAGCAACGGCGCGCCGGTCACGGCGGTCGCCCAGGTGCCGGTCGAAAAGCGGTCGGCATGGTCGATACCGCCGACGCCGGCGAAGACGCCGGCGAGATCCTCGGCGCCCGAAACCAGCGTGTTGACCGAGAAGACGCCGTTCTGGCGCAGCAGCGCGTTTAGCCGGCCGGAGCGGTTGAGGCAGATCAGCAGGGTCGGCGGCGCGTCGGTGACGGACGTGACGGCGGTCATCGTCGCCCCGCCGCGGCCGCCCGGGCCGTCGGTGGCGATGACGTGGACGGCGCCGGCGATGCGGCTCATCGCTTCGCGATAGTCCGGCCCGTCGACCGCCTCGGCCGTCGCCGCCGGGGCTTCGGTGATCTTCTGGAGAGCCTGCATCCGTCCTCGTCCTTCGCGTTCCGTGCGCCGCCCGTGGCGACGACTTCGAAGCTCCATCGTCTCACGGCACAATATAGAAACTCCTAAGGCGTGGACGACGGCCGCACCGCGGCACCGTGGCTCGGACTACGGAATGGACCGGATGACCATTGTTCCTGCGCCTTCCGGGCGGAAGGTGAAAAATTGATCCGCGACCTTCGTCGTACGATTCCTGTGCATTCGGCCTCGTGGCCACGCCCGCCAGCGCCTGCAAGCAATGGAGCCATGCATGGAACGCAGGTTCTCTCATATATCGCATACAACCAGAAATCGGAAAATCCATCCCACCCGGCGATCAAAACCGGATGAAAAAACTTTTACCGGGGGGATTTGACGGCGCGAATTGTCTCATCTTAAGGTGCGTTCCACGAACCCGGCGGTTTTGGGGCATGCCCAATCGCCGGGCAGCAACTTGAGTGCCTTGCGGCATTCCGACACTGGTCGCGTTTCGACCTGTCCGGACCTCGATGGGAGCGTCTGTCCCCGATGGAAGTTTTTCTGCAACAACTCATCAACGGGATAACTCTGGGATCGATCTACGGATTGATCGCCATCGGTTATACCATGGTCTTCGGCATCATCGGCATGGTGAACTTCGCCCACGGCGACCTGTTCATGGTGTCGGCGTTCATCGCCGTGATCACATTCCTCGCCCTCACCTTGTGGGCGGGGATCGGATCGATCGCCGTGGTGCTGTTCATCTGTCTGATCGTCTCGATGGTTCTGACCTCGGTCTGGAACTGGGCGATCGAACGGGTGGCCTATCGGCCGCTTCGAGGCTCCTTCCGTCTCGCACCCCTGATCAGCGCCATCGGCATGTCGATCTTCCTGTCGAACTTCGTCCAGGTCGCCCAGGGCCCGCGCAACAAGCCGGTCCAGCCGATGCTGACCGACGTGATCACGCTGGTGCACTCGTCGACCTACCCGGTGACGATCTCCTACAAGCAGCTGATGATCTGGGTGGTGACGGCCGTTCTCCTGGCCGGCTTCTGGTATGTCGTCCAGAAGACGCCGCTCGGCCGCGCCCAGCGCGCCTGTGAGCAGGACCGCAAGATGGCCTCGCTCCTCGGCATCGACGTCGACAAGACGATCTCGCTGACCTTCGTCATGGGCGCCGCGCTCGCCGCCGTCGCCGGTGTCATGTACATGGTCTACTATGGCGTGGTCAGCTTCTCCGACGGCTTCACCCCCGGTGTGAAGGCCTTCACCGCCGCGGTGCTCGGCGGCATCGGCTCACTGCCCGGCGCGGTCATCGGCGGTCTGCTGATCGGCCTGATCGAGGTCTTCTGGTCGGCCTACTTCACGATCGACTACAAGGACGTCGCGGCCTTCTCGATCCTGGTGGTGGTGCTGATCTTCATGCCCCAGGGCCTCCTCGGCAAACCCGAAGTGGAGAAGGTGTGATCATGACCGACACGACCTCCTCCCCCGCCGCCCCGGCCATCCCCTGGGGCGCCGCCCTGAAGGACGCGCTCGTCACCACGATCGTGCTTCTCGCCATCCTCGGTCCGTTCATCGGCCTGGTGACGGTGCAGAACATGGAGCACAAGCTCGTCCTCGAGACGCGCTGGCCGCTCCTCGCCGCCCTCGTCGGCGTCATCGTCGGCGCCCGTCTCCTGTTGACGCTCTTCGTCTGGAACCGCCCGAAGAAGGTATCCAAGCCGACGATCGTGCCGCCGGCCATCGCCGCCGGCGCCGGCCCGGTCTTCATCGGCTTCCTCTTCGCCTTCCCGGCGATCGTCTATTACGTCGCCGGTGGCGGCAACATCGCCAAATACGTCGACAACTACGGCATCCAGATCCTGATCTACATCATGCTCGGCTGGGGCCTGAACGTGGTGGTCGGTCTCGCCGGCCTGCTCGACCTCGGCTACGTCGCCTTCTACGCCGTCGGCGCCTATTCTTACGCGCTGCTGGCCAAGAACTTCGGCCTGTCCTTCTGGGTGCTGCTGCCGCTCGCCGGCATCCTCGCCTCGTTCTGGGGCATCATCCTGGGCTTCCCGGTGCTGCGCCTGCGCGGCGACTACCTCGCCATCGTGACGCTGGCCTTCGGTGAGATCATCCGCCTGATCCTGATCAACTGGGTGGACTTCTCCGGCGGCTACGCGGGCATCTCGGGCATTCCGCGGCCCACCCTGTTCGGCATTCCCTTCAATGCCTCCGACAGCGGGTTCGCTGCGACCTTCGGGCTCGAGTTCACGCCGAACCACCGAACGATCTTCCTCTACTACCTGATCCTGCTGCTGGCGCTGCTCACCGCCTTCGTCACGACGCGGCTGCGTCGCCTGCCGATCGGCCGGGCCTGGGAAGCGCTGCGCGAGGACGAGATCGCCTGCCGCTCGCTCGGCATCAACACGACGCTGACCAAGCTCTCCGCCTTCGCCACCGGCGCGATGTTCGGCGGCTTCGCCGGTTCGTTCTTCGCCGCCCGCCAGGGCTTCATCTCGCCCGAGAGCTTCTCCTTCATGGAATCGGCGCAGATCCTGGCGATCGTCGTCCTCGGCGGCATGGGCTCGCTGTGGGGCGTCGTCATCGCCTCGGTGGCGCTGGTCGGCGGCTTCGAGATCATGCGCGAACTCGACTTCCTGAAGATCGTGTTCGGCAACGACTTCGATCCGACGCAGTACCGCATGCTGCTGTTCGGCGCCGCCATGGTGATCATCATGCTCTGGAAGCCGCGCGGTCTCGTCTCGACCCGCGAGCCCACCGCCTTCCTGAAGGAACGCAAGACCGTGTCCGGTTCCCACGTCTCGGAGGGTCACGGCTGATGGCCCGCTGGCAGACCCAACCCCTGCTCGAGGTCGAGCACCTGACCATGCGCTTCGGCGGCCTGGTCGCGATCAACGACCTCTCCTTCACCGTCGGCGAGGGCGACATCACCGCCCTCATCGGCCCCAACGGCGCCGGCAAGACCACCGTCTTCAACTGCATCACCGGCTTCTACAAGCCGACCGAGGGCCGTATCGCGCTGCGCCACGGCGAGCAGTCGATCTGGTCGGAACTGCCCGCCGCCACCCGCGCCCCCGGGCGCAAGTGGTCGAAGGGCGGCTCCTCGCTGTGGCTGCTCGAGCGGATGCCCGACTTCGAGGTCTCCGCCAACGCCAAGGTCGCCCGCACCTTCCAGAACATCCGCCTGTTCCAGGGCATGACGGTTCTGGAGAACCTGCTGGTCGCCCAGCACAACCCGCTGATGGCGGCGTCGATCTTCTCGATCGCCGGCATCTTCGGCCTGCCGAACTATCGCCGCTCGTCCGACGCCTCGGTCGAGAAGGCGAAGTACTGGCTGGAGAAGATCGGTCTCACCGATCGCGCCGACGACCCCGCCGGCGACCTGCCCTACGGCGACCAGCGCCGGCTCGAGATCGCCCGCGCCATGTGCACCGACCCGGTGCTCCTGTGCCTGGACGAGCCGGCCGCCGGCCTCAATCCGCGCGAGAGCCTCGAGCTCAACAAGCTGCTGCGTTCCATTCGAGTCGACGAAGGCACGTCCGTCTTGCTCATCGAACACGACATGTCCGTGGTCATGGAAATCTCCGACCACGTGGTGGTGCTCGACTACGGCACCAAGATCTCCGACGGCACGCCGGACGAGGTGAAGAACGATCCCAAGGTCATCGCGGCCTACCTCGGCGTCGCCGACGACGAGGTCGAAGAAGCCGAAGCGGAGGTGGCGTCGTGAGCGAACCCCTCCTCTCCGTCCGTGGCGTCCAGACGTTCTACGGCAACATCATCGCGCTGAAGGGCGTGGACATGGACGTCCACGAAGGCGAGATCGTCACCCTGATCGGCGCCAACGGCGCCGGCAAGTCGACGCTGATGATGACGATCTTCGGTGCGCCCCGCGCCCGTGCCGGCAAGATCACCTACGCCGGCACCGACATCACCAAGATGCCGACGCACGAGATCGCGCGCATGCGCATCGCCCAGTCGCCGGAAGGTCGCCGCATCTTCCCGCGCATGACGGTTCTCGAGAACCTGCAGATGGGCGCGGCGATCGACGGCTTCGCCCATGTGGACGAGGACCTCGAGAAGGTCTTCGCCCTCTTCCCGCGCCTCAAGGAACGCATCGCCCAACGCGGCGGCACGCTGTCGGGCGGCGAACAGCAGATGCTGGCGATCGCCCGCGCTCTGATGTCGCGGCCCAAGATGCTGCTGCTCGACGAGCCCTCGCTCGGTCTCGCGCCGCTGGTGGTCAAGGGCATCTTCGACGCCATCGCCGAGCTCAACCGCTCGGAAGGCCTGACGGTGTTCCTCGTCGAACAGAACGCCTTCCACGCCCTGAAGCTCGCCCATCGCGGATACGTGATGGTCAACGGCTCCATCACCATGAGCGGAACCGGCGCCGAACTGCTGGCCAGCCCCGAAGTCCGCGCCGCCTATCTCGAAGGCGGTCATCACTGATCGAGGACCGAACGATGTTGCAGGGCATTCTCCACGAGGAACCCTCGATCTGGCTCTTCCTGTTCGTCACCTGCGTGATGGGCGGATGGGCGGCCTGGATGACCGGTCGCGCCATGGCTTCGACCTGGCGTTCCTCGTTGCATCTCATCGGCTATCTGTTGATTCTGGGCGCGGCGGTGCGTTTCATCCACTTCGCCCTGTTCGGCGGCACACTCGTGTCGCTCCATTATTACGTGGTCGACACGATCGTCGTGCAGATCATCGGAGCGATCGGATACCGCACCACCCGCGTCGGCCAGATGATCGACAAGTACCGCTGGCTCCACGTCGCCGACGGCCCCTTCTTCTGGAAGGACCGCGCCTGACCGCGCACGTCTGAAGTCGTCGCATACGCGGTGGCAGCATTTTCGAACATGGTTACCGTCGTTCGACCTCGGTCGGACGACGGAAAAGCTGTTTGTGGCCGTTTTCGTGTGAGATGCGAATCGTTTCGCACTGCACAATGATGCGGCGTGTGCTTCATGCGACCAAATATTGCGCAAGAAAGGGGATGACAACGACGCGGAAGCGTTGGAGAGTGTGCCCACCGGAAAGCGTGACGGTCGCTCGAGAACGGAACGCTCCCCGCAGGGTCGATCACAGGAATGTTCTTGTTCGCATCGATGACCGGCGGGGTTCCCTCTCTCCCCGAGAGGGATGCAACGGAAAAACGCAGCCTCGGCTCGACCCACGCCGGGTGCGGGGCGCGCGACAGAGATCGACGTTCGAAGAGACGAACGATGGAGAGGAGTAATCCGATGCAGAAGAAGTGGATGACCGGTCTGGTGCTCGCCGCGGGTCTCGCCTGGTCCGGCGCTGCGCTCGCCGACGTCAAGCTCGGCGTCGCCGGCCCGATCACCGGCCCGAACGCCGCCTTCGGCGCCCAGCTCAAGAACGGCACCGAGCAGGCCGTCGAGGACATCAATGCCGCCGGCGGCATCCTCGGCCAGAAGATCGTCATGACCGTCGGCGACGACGTGTCGGACCCGAAGCAGGGCGTGTCGGTCGCCAACAAGTTCGTCGGCGAGGGCGTCAAGCTCGTGGTCGGTCACTTCAACTCGGGCGTGACCATGCCGACCTCGGAGATCTTCGCCGAGAACGGCATCCTGCAGATCACCCCGTCGGCCACCAACCCGAAGATCACCGAGCGCGGCCTGTGGAACATCTTCCGCACCTGCGGCCGTGACGACCAGCAGGGCAAGCTCTGGGCCGAATACGCCAAGACCAACCTGAAGGGCAAGAAGATCGCGATCGTCCACGACAAGACGACCTACGGTCAGGGCCTCGCCGACGCCGCCAAGGGCTTCATGAACGCCGACGGCATCAAGGAAGTCCTCTACGAAGGCGTCAACGCCGGTGAGAAGGACTACTCGGCCCTCGTCTCCAAGCTGAAGGCCGCCGGCGCCGACGTCATCATGTGGGGTGGTCTCCACACCGAAGGCGGTCTGATCATCCGTCAGATGCGCGACCAGGGCCTCAACACCGTCATGCTCTCGGGCGACGGCATCACCTCGGCCGAATTCGCCACCATCGGCGGCGACGGCGTGGTCGGCACCCTGATGTCCTTCGGCCCGGATCCGCTCAAGAACCCGGCCGCCAAGAGCGTCATCGACAAGTTCCGCGCCAAGAAGTACGAGCCGGAGGCCTATACCCTCTACTCCTACGCCGCCGTGGAGATCATGAAGCAGGCCGCCGAAGAGGCGAAGTCGCTCGACCCGAAGAAGATGGCCGACGTCATCCACTCCGGCAAGACCTTCAAGACCGTGCTCGGCAACCTCGCCTACGACAAGAAGGGCGACCGCAAGGACGTCGACTACGTCATGTACACCTGGAAGAAGGACAAGGACGGTAAGATCGTCTACGAGCAGAACTGATCGTAGCGCGATCGGAGGGGCGCCTCGCGCGTCCCTCCCCTCCCGTCTTTACGGAAACCGCCGCCGAGTTCGCTCGCGGCGGTTTCTTCGTCTTCGCGGCGCGCTAGATTACTCTCGGACTCGGACACTCAGGAGACGCCATGCGCCCCGGCCCCATGAACTCGATCCTCGACGTCGCCGGCCTCGCAGTCGGCCATGCGGTCGATCATCGCCTCGCCTCCGGCGTCTCGGTCGTCGTCGCCGATCGCCCCGCGGTCGCCTCCGCCCATGTCATGGGCGGCGCGCCGGGGACCCGCGACACCGATCTGCTGGCGCCGGAAGAAACCGTCGAGCGGATCGACGCCATCGTCCTCTCCGGCGGCTCCGCCTACGGGCTCGGCGCCTCGTCGGGCGTCATGGCGCATCTCGCCGAACAGGGGCGCGGCTTCGCCGTCGGGACGGCACGGGTGCCGATCGTACCGGGCGCCATCCTCTTCGACCTGCTGAACGGCGGCGACAAGGACTGGGGCCGCTTCCCGCCCTATCGCAACCTCGGCTTCACCGCGGCGGAGGACGCCAACCGCGAACCCTTCGCCTGCGGCGCCACCGGCGTCGGCTACGGCGCCACCACCGCGACGCTGATGGGCGGGCTCGGCACCGCCTCGATCGTCCTGCCCTCGGGCCACACCATCGCGGCCCTGGTCGCGGTCAACGCCGTCGGCTCGGCGACGATCGGCGACGGGCCGCATTTCTGGGCGGCGCCCTTCGAGATCGACGGCGAGTTCGGTGGCCTCGGCCTGCCCTCACCCTGGCCGGCGGACGCGACCATCCCGCGCCTCAAGGGCGTCGCGGCGCCTGCCGCACCGACGACCGGCACGGCGACGACGCTGGCCATCGTCGCGACCGACGCGGTGCTCTCCAAGGCTCAGGCGAAGCGGCTGGCGATCCAGGCGCACGACGGCTTCGCCCGTGCCCTGTGGCCGGCCCACACGTCGCTCGACGGCGACATCGTCTTCACCCTGGCGACGGGTGAGAAGCCGCTCGGCGAACCGCTCGCCGACATGGTGGCGCTCGGCATCGCCGCGGTGAACGTCACCGCCCGCGCCATCGCCCGCGGCGTCCACGCCGCCGCCCACAAGGGCTGGGCCAACCTGCCGACCTGGCAGGACCGCTTCGCCGAACCGGCCGCGCCGCCGGCGGCAGAGGATTGACAGGGAGCGCCCGTTGTTTCCGATCACTCCGCCGCCATCGCCTCGACCGGCGCCGCGTCGAGGTCCGCCAGCACCGCCGTGCGCTTCTCCCGCGCCGCCTTCATCGCCGCGTCCTTGATCGGGCCGTAGCCCTTGACCGTCTCCGGCCAAGAAATCAACCCGTCGAGCACGCGTGGCGCGACGCCGGCGGCGAGACGCTCGGCGATCCGCGCGACGTCGTCGCGGTAGAGGTCCCGCAGCGCCCGCTCCTCGCGCCGTTCGTCGGTCCAGGCGAACGGGTCGAGCATGGTCCCGCGCAGCACCCGCGCCTTCGCCATCAGCCCGAGCAGCGGCCGGATCCAAGGACCGAAGGAGAGCTTCTTCGGCCGCCCGGTCGCCGGGTCCCGCTTCGCCAGGAACGGCGGGGCGAGCACGGTGCGGATCTGCGACACGTCCTCGAAGGTCTCGGCGAGCCTTGCGGCGAAGGCCGGATCGGCGTGGAGCCGCGCCACTTCCCACTCGTCCTTGATGGCGGTGAGGCGATAGAGCCGTTCGGCGACCCGCCGCGTCACGCTCTCCTCGCCCGTCGCATCCATTTCGGCGCGGCGTACCGCGGCGATGCGGGTGCGGAAGTCGGTCGCGACCGCCAGACCGCCCCAACGCACGAGCTCGTCGGCGAGGAAGGAAATGCGTTCGTCGAGCGGCACGGCGGCGACGTCGACGACGGCACGCGGCGCCACCAGCGCCGTCACCCGCTCGGGCGCGGCGGCGAGCGCCCGCCCGAGCGCCACGGCGGCGAGATTGGCTTCGACCGAAGCGCCGTTGAGCCGGATCGCCGTCTCCAGCGCCCCGACCGAGATCGGCAGCCGCCCGTCCTGAAGGGCGGCGCCGATCAGGATCATGTTGACGGCGAGCGTGTCGCCGAACAGCCGCTCGGCGATCTCGCCGGCGGCGAAGCTGCGGAACACCGCCGAGGCCTCGCCGAGGAGCCCCGCGAGCCGGTTCGCCGAGAAGGACTGCGTCTGGCGCAGCACGAATTCCGCCGTCGGCTGCGGCTTGGCGTCGGCGAAGGTCGCGGTGCGGGCCGGGTCGGCCATGGCGAGCACGTCGCCGCCGGCCGCCACCACCATGTCGGCGGCGATCAACACGTCGAGCGAGGCGTTCGGCACCCGCGGCCCCTCGATCGGCCGGGCGAAGGTGGAGAAGCGGACATGGCTCGTCACCGGTCCGCCCTTCTGGGCGAGGCCCGTCATGTCGAGCGTCGACACGTCGAGCCCGTCGACATGCGCCGCCATGGCCAGCACCGCCGCCGCCGTGGTGACGCCCATGCCGCCGATGCCGGCGATGACGAGATCGAGCGTCTTGGCCTCGAGCCCGGCGCGCATCGGGGCGGGCAGGCCGTCGAGCAGTGCTGCCGGATCGATCCGCCGCCCCTCGCGCTTCAGCCTGCCGCCGATCACCTCGACGAAGGACGGGCAGAAGCCGCTCTCGCAGGAGAAGTCCTTGTTGCAGTTCGCCTGACTGATCCGCCGCTTGCGCCCGAAGGCGGTCTCGATCGGCTCGACGGCGACGCAGTTCGACTGTTTGGAACAGTCGCCGCAGTCCTCGCAGACGCGCTCGTTGACGAAGAGCCGCTTCGGCACGTCGGCCATCAGCCCGCGCTTGCGCCGCCGCCGCTTCTCCGCCGCGCAGGTCTGGTCGTAGACCAACACCGTCACGCCGGGCGTGGCGGCGAGTTCGCACTCGACGTCGAGAAGCTCGGCGCGCGGGCGAACGGTGACGCCGGCCGCGAGTTCCGGCGATCCGACATGACGCTCCCATTCGTCGGCGACGACGACGATCTTCGCGACACCCTCCGCCTCGAGGCTGCGGGTGAGGCGCCCGACGGTCAGCGCGCCACCGTCGACCTTCTGCCCGCCGGTCATGGCGACGGCGTCGTTGAAGAGGATCTTGTAGGTGATGTTCACCCCCGCGACGACCGACTGGCGGACGGCGAGCGTGCCGGAATGGAACCACGTGCCGTCGCCGAGATTGGCGAAGACGTGGGTGTCGCGCGAGAAGGCCGCCTGACCGACCCAGGGCACGCCCTCGCCGCCCATCGCCGAGAGGCCGTCGGTGGTGCGCTCGGCGAGTTCGGTCATGGCGTGACAGCCGATACCGGCCATCGAGCGCGACCCCTCCGGCGTCCTGGTCGAGGTGTTGTGCGGGCAGCCGGCGCAGAAATAGGGCGAACGCCGCGCGTCCGACGCATGGCCCGCCGCCCACATCGCCTGACGCACCAGCGCATCGGCCGCGTCGCGGGCGCGGGAGTCTTCGGAAAGCTGCGGGATCACCGCCATCAGCGCCGGCACGATGTCGGCGGAGGCGAGTTCGCGCACCGCGGCGAAGAAGGGCTCGCCCGTCGGCGTCGTCTTGCCCCAGATCGCCGGGCGCTGGCCGTCGGGCCAGTGATAGGCCAGTTCCTTGATCTGCGCCTCGATCAGCGAGCGCTTGTGCTCGACGACGACGAGACGCTCGATGCCGCGGGCGAAGGTCGAGATCGCCATCGGCTCCAGCGGCCAGCTCATGCCGACCTTGAAGATGGCGACGCCGAGATCGCGCGCCCGCTGCTCGTCGATGCCGACGATCGCGAAGGCCTGACGCAGATCGCGATAGGCCTTGCCGGTGGCGACGAAGCCGATGCGCGGCCGGCTGGCACCGAAGACCTGGGCGTCGAGCCCGTTCGCCCGGGCGAAGGCGCGCGCCGCCGGAATGCGGATCTCGCGCACCGAGACCTCGTTGTCGAGCCGGTGCTTCAGGAGCATCGGCCGGTCGACGTCGGTGCGGGCGCGGGGATCGAACTCCGGCCGTGGCCGGCGGAAGGTGTGGCGAGCGAGCGAGACGTCGACCACGCCGGAGGAATCCATCGTGTCGGCGAGCGCGATCATGCCCACCCACAGGCCGGAATAGCGCGACATCTCGAGGCCGAGCAGGCCGTAGTCGACGACGTCCTGCAGATCGGCCGGCTCCAGCACCGGGATCTCGCAGTCGGCGAACTGGAATTCGCTCTGACAGGCGACGGTGGAGGACTTCGCCAGATGATCGTCGCCGGCGATCGCCAGCACGCCGCCGAGGCGGGACGTGCCGGAGGCGTTGGCGTGTTTGAAGACGTCGGTGGAGCGGTCGACGCCGGGCGCCTTGCCGTACCAGATGCCGAAGACGCCGTCGAAGTCGGAGCCGGCGCCGGAGGAGACCGTCTTCTGCGAGCCCCAGACGGCGGTCGCCGCCAATTCCTCGTTGACGCCCGGCGTGAAGCGCACGTCGTGGGCGGCGAGCTCGGCGCGTGCCGCGACGAGCTGCTGGTCGTAGCCGGCGAGCGGCGAACCGCGATAGCCCGAAATGAAACCGGCGGTCTTCACCCCCGCCGCCCGGTCGAGACGGACGCGGTCGATCGGCAGGCGAACCAGTGCCTGGATACCGGTGAGATAGACGCGACCCCGATCGAGGTCGTATTTGTCGGAAAGCTTCGGCGGCCGCGTCGGCCACGGCGTGAAGTCGTTCATGAGCGTCTCCCTCGACCACTGCGACGGCGGTTCGGAGGCCCCATGACATCGTTCTTCGTGCCATTCTGGACGGGGACGACCGGATTACGCGACGTCGTTCAGCTTTCGTCGAGGGGACAGAATACACCTTCCATCAGTCGAATTTCATGCTAACTTGGCGCCCCAAACAGCGTTTCACGTCGATTTGTTTCAGGTGACAAGGGATGGCGGAAAAGATTCTCCTCGATCCGCATGACGTGCGCATCCTGCGCATTCTCCAGCGCGATGCCTCTCTGGCCATCGCCGACGTCGCCAAGGAAGCCGGCATGAGCCAGACGCCGTGCTGGCGTCGCATCAAGCGGATGAAGGACTCCGGCATCATCAAGCAGATCGCCGCGCTGGTCGACCGCGAGGCGGTGGGGCTCGAATTCGTCGTCTATGCCTTCGTCAAACTCGGCGTGCCGTCGAACGACAACATGACCGAGTTCGACCGCATGATGCGTCTGTGGCCCGAGGTCATCACCTGCGAGCGCGTGACGGGCGCCGTCGACTATCTGATCAAGGTGGTCGCCGAGGACATGAAGGCCTACGACAGCTTCCTGCGCTCGAAGCTCCTCGACAACAATCTCGTCACCGACGTCCAGTCCCACATCGTGGTGGCGACGGTGAAGGACACCCCGGCCCTGCCGCTGCGCGAGACCTGACGTCGAGCGCGTAGCCCGTGACAGGGCGAGCCTCGTGCGAAGGCCCTTCATCCTGAGGTGCGAGCGAAGCGAGCCTCGAAGGGTGAAGCCGAACAGAGAGCTGGCCAGACTTCCGTCACGCCCCGCCGCCCGGCCCCGATCCCGAACCCGTCGTGTCCCAGGGCTTGCGCCCCTGCATCCGGTCGAGCGTCTCGCGCAGCTCGTCGACCGGATCGCGCTCGTTCGGCGCCCGGCCCGATTCGCGGATCGGCCCGCTCTCGTCTTCCACCGGCTCCGGATCGTTGCGCCGCGCCATGCCGAAGATGCCGATGGCGATCATCGCCCCGCCGAAGAGATAGACCGGCCATTCGATCTTCACGCCGTCGATCATGCCGCGTTCGACCGCCTGGGCGAAGGTGACGACGACGATGCCGACGAAGGCGAAGACGATCGGCAGCGGCCGGCGGCCGCCCTCGCGGCGCGCGGCGAGCCGGACCCGACCCCGCGTCTCCCTCATCGCTGACCTCCGAAGCGCTCCGCCCGGAAGGGCGTCAGGTCGACCAGCGTCGGCTCGCCGACGATGCTCTCGGCGATCAGCCGGCCGGAGATCGGCCCCAGCGTGAAGCCGAGATGACCGTGGCCGAAGTCGAGCCACATGTCCGGCACGCCCGGCGCCGGGCCGATGATCGGCAGCCCGTCCGGCAGCGCCGGCCGCCGTCCGAGCCAGGGCTCCGGATCGAGTTCGGCGCCGAGCGGGAAGAGTTCGCGGGCGATCGGCTTCAACTGTTCGAGCTGGCGCGGCGTCGGATCGGCATCGCGGTGGGCGATCTCGACGCCGGTCGTCAGGCGGTAGCCCTTGGCCATCGGCGTCAGGCAGTAACCCATCTCGACGTCGACGATCGGCCGCGCCAGCCGCGCGCCGCGCTCGGCGGCGAAATGCATGTGGTAGCCACGCTTCACCGCGAAGGGGAACGACAGGTCGAAGCGATCGAGCAGGTCGTTCGACCACGGCCCCAGCGCCACCACCACCGTCGGCGCCGAGACCTCGCCGGTCTCGGTCGTCACGAACCAACGCTCGTCGATCCGCCGGAGCGAGCGCGCATCGCCGCGCGCGAAGGTGCCGCCGAGCGCCTCGAACCGGTCGCCGTAGGCCTTGGTGACGGCCTCCGGCCAGGCGACCGTCTGGGTCTCCGGCCAGAACACGCCGGCATGGAGAATGCGCGCGAGATCGGGCTCGAAGGCGTGCAGCGCGTCGCGGTCGAGCAGGCGGTGCTCGATGCCGAAGCGATCGGCGATCTCGTGCAGGTCGCTCTCGCCGGCGAGGCCCTTGGGCGTCCGATAGACCCGCAGCCAGCCGGTCTCGCGGAACTGGTCGGAGACGTTCGCCGCCGCCGCCAGCCGTCGATGCTCGACGATGGCGAAGCGCGACAGCGCGTCGGTGGCGCGGGCGAAAGCCTCGATGCCGGCCTTGTCGGAGGCCTCGAACAGTTTCCACAGCCAGGGCGCGATCTTCGGCAGGAAGCCGACGTGATAGTTCGCCTCCGGCGCGAGGTTCAGCGCGTAGCGGAACAGCCGCACGATGTCGCGCGGGATGCCGACCGGCACCAGACCCTCGCGCTCGATCACGCCGGCATTGCCGAAACTCGTCTCCTCGCCGATGCCGCGCCGATCGACCAGCGCCACACGACGCCCCTTCTCGGTCAGTTGCAGCGCGGCGGAGGTACCCACCATGCCCGCGCCCAGAACGATCACGTCGTGTGTCATCGCCATCCTCGTCGATGCGCCGCCGTTGCGGCCGGTCGCGCCGGCTCCCGACCGAGCCGCGCGCGACTCGTTTGATAGCGCATTTCGCCCGCCCGCGTTGAGCGTCGGCGCGGGGTCTGCTAAGTGGCGAGCCTGAATTTCGTCAATGCCGCGCGAGCCCGCGCGACCCTGTCCTCACGAGGTGCTCCGATGATCCCGCGCTATTCGCGTCCCGAGATGGTCTCCGTCTGGGAGCCGCAGTCCCGCTTCCGCATCTGGTTCGAGATCGAGGCGCACGCGACCGACGCGCTCGCCGAGCTCGGCGTGGTGCCGAAGGAGGCCGCCGCCGAGATCTGGGCCAAGGCCAAGGACGCCACCTTCGACGTCGCCCGCATCGACGAGATCGAGGCCGTCACCAAGCACGACGTCATCGCCTTCCTGACGCATCTGGCCGAGATCGTCGGCCCCTCGGCGCGCTTCGTCCATCAGGGCATGACCTCGTCGGACGTGCTCGACACCTGCCTCGCCGTCCAGCTCGCCCGCGCGACCGACATCCTGATCGCCGGCGTCGACCGCGTGCTGGCCGCGCTGAAGACCCGCGCCATCGAGCACAAGCACACGCCCACCATCGGCCGCAGCCACGGCATCCACGCCGAGCCGGTGACCTTCGGCCTGAAGCTCGCCGAAGCCTATGTCGAGTTCGAGCGCAACCGCGCCCGCCTCGTCGCGGCGCGTGCCGAGATCGCCACCTGCGCCATCTCCGGCGCCGTCGGCACCTTCGCCAACATCGATCCGCGCGTCGAAGCCCATGTCGCCGACAAGATGGGCCTGACCTTCGAGCCGGTCTCGACCCAGGTCATCCCGCGCGACCGCCATGCGATGTATTTCGCCACCCTCGGCGTCGTCGCCTCGTCGATCGAGCGCGTCGCGATCGAGATCCGCCACCTCCAGCGCACCGAAGTGCTCGAGGCCGAGGAGTATTTCTCCCCCGGCCAGAAGGGCTCCTCGGCGATGCCGCACAAGCGCAACCCGGTCTTGACCGAGAACCTGACCGGTCTCGCCCGCATGGTGCGCGCCTATTCGATCCCGGCGATGGAGAACGTGGCGCTCTGGCACGAGCGCGACATCTCGCACTCCTCGGTCGAGCGCATGATCGGCCCCGACGCCACCATCACCCTCGACTTCGCGCTGAACCGGCTCGCCGGCGTCATCGAGAAGCTGGTCGTCTATCCCGAGCGCATGGCGCAGAACATGAACCGCCTCGGCGGCCTCGTGCATTCCCAGCGCATCCTCTTGGCGCTGACCCAGGCCGGCGTCTCCCGCGAGGACGCCTATCGCCTCGTCCAGCGCAACGCGATGAAGGTGTGGGACAGCTATCAGCGGACCGGTCAGGCGACCGTCGACTTCCTCGCCGAGCTTCTGGCCGACGAAGAGGTGCGCAAGGCGCTGAGCGAAGAGCAGATCCGCGAGCGCTTCGACCTCGGCTACCACATGAAGCACGTCGACACGATCTTCGCCCGCATCTTCGGCTGATCACGGCCCCGATCCCGCGAAACGACAGAGCCCCGTCGGAGCGATCCGGCGGGGCTCTGTCGTCCGAGGCAGCAGTGTGGCCCTTGGCGCCCCCCGAGGATAAATCACGTTTTGTTCTCATCGGCCGAAACAGTCGTATCCTCGATGGCGACACCATCGAGGACATGACCCGTGAACCTGCATCGCTCCGATCTCTACCGCATCCATTTCGATCGCTATCTGAGGTTCGGAACGCCGATCGTCTTGCCCATCGAGCGCAAGGACGAGCACACGACCGACCGCTATGTCTGGCGCTCCCGCCACGACGAGAAAGTTCGCCCGTCCCATCGCGCCAACGATGGCCGAGTCTTCTCTTGGGATAGCCCACCCGAGACCGGGCATCCCGGCCAAGAGCCGAACTGCCGCTGCGAGGCCATCCCCTATCGCCCCGGCGAAACGGAGTTCGCGTACCACACGTTCACGTCCGACCTCGCATCGTCTCATGAGCGCTGGGACGACAGCGATTTCGTCTGGCACTTCTTCACGGGTGGTGGACGCACGGTCACATTGAGTGAGATCGGACATCTCCTCGACATCGCAGAAGTCTACGCCTACGAGACGGGTACCGAAGGCGCCTTCCGTCGACTGTCGGATCAGATTGCCGAAAAGGCACGAAATTCGTCTTCAGGGAGCGTGCATGTCGATTTCGGCAGGGCCTACGACTTCGGCGACGTGGCGTTCTCCCACGGGTATTCGAGTGTCTACGGAGCTTTCGAAGGAACGGTCGTACAGCGAGGAGACATGCTCTCGATCGAAGGAGAGTCCGAGTTCCATTTCAGAGACGTCTTCACCGATCCGCTGGATCTGCGGCAGTTTTCTGCTTGGCTCAAGGCGAATCCGTTGTCTTTTTGGCGGCTGGTAGACTTGATACAAGTTGCTTACGCCGTATCGGGAGTGGCACCACTACCCCCCGGCTTTTTCGAGAAGGTCGATGTCGAGGACGTATCCAGCATCTTCCGCTTCATTTCCGAGGTCGGCGGCACGCGCTATGAAATCTTCGAAGACTGGACAGCCTCGTTTCGAGCCGATGTTTTTAGAGATCCGGAATCGAGCGACTACAAGTCGGGAAACCATAGATGAAATCGGCACCCCCGTCCGATCCTGAACCAAAATGGATGCGTAAAACTCGGATCACGCTCGGGGTCCTCGCGGCCTTCTGCGTCATATATCCCACGATCATCGTTCTCATCCCTTTTGATCAATACTATATGTTTCCCAAGGGTGCAGTCCTCGTTCGTGTCTTCGACTGGAAGAAATGGTCTCGCATCGATCTGCTTCGGTCCTGGGACGGCGAACTCTTGGTCCGCGATGTCGATGACGTTTGTTTCGATCGAAAAGCCATCGAAGGAACCACCGTGAGGTCGGGCAGCTTCGTCTGGCTGGGCGGAGACGCTCAACCGACCCGGGGCGACGACAAAGCTTACAAGGACGTGCTGCGCGAGAGCGGATTGAACGGGGGCGATGGGAGATGCCTGGGATACTTCGGGAGCTACCTCGGCGCGGAACTTCTCTTGAGATACCCTGAATTCGATTGGCAGCGGGCGAAGCCCGACCAGAAGCCTCGTTCGGGCGCCTGGTGAGGAACCGAGGTCGCCGACCATGCCGAAGCCCCTGAGCACGATGATCCTGCGCGGCCTGCGCTGGTTCGGGCTCGGGCTCGCCGGCCTCGTCCTCCTCGTCGTCGCGGTCCTGATGCTCAACTGGACCGTCGGTCTCCTGACCTTCGCGACCATGACCGTCGAACTGCCGAACGGCGCGGTCGTCGCCCGCGCCTTCGACTGGAGACTCCATCCCCGCGCCGATCTCTGGGCCTCCCGCGACGGCCCCCTGCTCGTCCGTGACATCGACATGATCTGCTGGGACGAGACGACGATCGAAGGCTTCTCCGACTCGATCAGACGCCCCGACTGGACCGCCTATGGCGTCGGTTCCTTCCTTTGGACCAAGGGGGAAGAGAAAGCCTTGACCTCGGAAAGTCCGGATTACATGCCGCGCGTACGAGCCTCGAGTCTGTTGCGGAATTCACCGGGTTGCTTCGGCCTGTCCGGTGGCTACGTCGGCGGAGAACTGATCCTCCGTCATCCCGACCGGATCTCGTCGCCCCTGGGAGCGAAGCCGCGCAGCGAAGACGCCCGTCGGTGAGGGCTCGCTCCGGCGGGGCTCTTCTTTGTCACGCCTCGCGCGCGGCGGCCGCCATCGCCTCGATGCCGGCCTTCACGTAGGCGGCGTCGTGGCCGACCGTGACGAGGTGGAAGCCGCGCCGTGCCATTTCGCCCGCCCGCGCGCCCGAGCCGCCGAAGATGCCGGCGATCTTGCCCGTGCGCGCCGCGGCCGCGACGATCCGCGCCAGGGGCTCGTCGAGCAGCGCCGCCTCGGGGTCGAGCAGCCCGCCGTCGGTCAGCGCGATGCAGAGATCGTTCGGCCCGACGAAGACGCCGTCGATGCCGTCGACCGCCAGGATCTCGTCGAGGGCGGCGAGCCCCTCGCGCGTCTCGATCATCGCCAGCACCACCGAGAAGCCGTCGGCGCGGGCGAAATAGTCCGGCCCCGCGGCGATGCCGGCGAGCGCCATCGCCCGTCCCGGCCCCCAGGAGCGGCGGCCGCGCGGCGGAAACTTGGTGAACTCGACCAGCCGGCGCGCGTCGGCGGCCGAGTTGATCATCGGCGCGATCACGCCGGCCGCGCCGCAGTCGAGCGCGCGGGCGAGCGAGGCGAAGTCCTCGACCGGCGCGCGCACGATCGCCGGACATCCGGCCGCCGCCGCGGCGCCGACGAGGCCCGGCACCGCGTCGATGCCGAAGAGCCCGTGCTGCATGTCGAAGACCACCGCCTCGAGGCCGGAGCGGGCGACGATCTCGGCGAAGAGCGGGTCGGCGAAGCTCACCCAGCCGGCGAGGAGCGGCCGGCCTTCCGCGAGACGATCGGCGAGACGGAAGGCGGGAGCGAGCGGTTGGACCGAAGAAGTGGACGGCATCGGAGCCTCCGAAAGAGAAACGGCGCGCGTACCTTAAGGCACACGCGCCGCATCTCGAAACCCGTCGGGCGAGGATCAGGCCTTCTTGATCTGCTCGATCGCCACCGGCATCAGCTCGTCCATCGTGCGGCGGATCTGGTGCTCCGACTGCTCGATGCCGGCCGCTGCGAAGTCGGCGAGGACCTTGGCGATCACGTCCTGATCGCCGGCCTCCTGAAGATCGGCGATCACCACGGACTTGGCGTATTCCTCGGCCTTGTCGCCGGAGAGGCCCAGCTTTTCGGCGACCCACAGGCCCAGGAGCTTGTTGCGCCGCGCGGCAGCCTTGAACTGAAGCTCCTCGTCGTGGGCGAACTTCTTCTCGAAGGCATCTTCACGCTTGTCGAAGGTCGTCATGTCTTCGATTCTCCTGGAAATTTCCCCCTGGATCCCATATAGGGAGCCTGAACGGCAGAATGAATAGCGGCCGGCTCTGTTCCGATCAACGCGACGTTCGTCCGATGGACGTAGGCGCGACGACCCGAACGGGCCGGCATCGTTCGTCATGCCACGTTGAGATCAGGCGACGTTTCGGCTAGGGTGCCCGCGACCAGCGCGCGGGTGCAGGAAGCGTCGGCTTCTTCCATCCCGCGCGTCGTTCTTCGTGCGGTTCCCGCATCTTGCGATGCGTGTTCCCGGAACGAACGCCGCCTCCCCTTCGGGCACCCGTCCGCAGGGGGCAAGAGTCGTCGCCCGCGTGTCGCGTATCGGGCGCCGGCTTCCAAGGAGGCCTTCGGCCCAATGGATTTTCTCTCGAAGTCACGGTACGTACCCATGAATCGTCGGCGTCGCATCTACGAAGGCAAGGCCAAGATCCTCTATGAAGGCCCGGAGCCGGGAACGCTCATCCAGCACTTCAAGGATGACGCGACCGCCTTCAACGCCAAGAAACATGCCGTCATCGACGGCAAGGGCGTGCTGAACAACCGGATCTCGGAGTTCGTGTTCAACCAGTTGAACGCACTCGGCGTGCCGACCCACTTCATCAAGCGACTCAACATGCGCGAGCAGTTGATCCGCGAAGTGGAGATCGTTCCGCTCGAGGTGGTGGTACGCAACGTCGCCGCCGGCTCGCTGTCGACCCGCCTCGGCATCCCCGAGGGCACGCAGCTGCCGCGCTCGATCATCGAGTTCTATTACAAGAACGACGAGCTCAACGACCCGATGGTGTCGGAAGAGCACATCACCGCCTTCGGCTGGGCGTCCCCGCAGGACATCGACGACATCATGGCGCTCGCCATCCGTGTCAACGACTTCCTCTCGGGCCTCTTCCTCGGCGTCGGCATCCGTCTCGTCGACTTCAAGATCGAGTTCGGCCGGCTCTGGGAAGGCGACATGATGCGCATCGTGCTCGCCGACGAGATCTCGCCCGACAGCTGCCGTCTGTGGGACCAGTCGACCGGCGACAAGCTCGACAAGGATCGCTTCCGTCGCGACCTCGGCGGCATGCTCGAGGCCTATCAGGAAGTCGCCCGTCGTCTCGGCATCCTCAACGACAACAACGGCCCGGCTCCCGCCGCGCCGACCGTCGTCGAGTGATCGACCCGAGCGATCGGACACACGAATTCACGCGGCCGCCCCTCGGGGCGGCCGTCGTCGTTTCGGGTGACGGCATGGCTGCGCCGCGCCGGCCGCGCCGTTGGAAAACGCCGCTTTCCCTTGCCCCCCGCGCCCTCGCGTGCTACGCGCGGGGCCATCGGGCGTGACCGTCCCGGACGCCGTCGTCCGGGGCGCGTCCGCCGTTTTCGCCGGACCCGATCCCCGTCAAAGCCGAGGTTGCCCCCATGAAAGCCCGCGTCACCGTCACCCTGAAGAACGGCGTTCTCGATCCGCAGGGCAAGGCCATCCAGGGCGCTCTGAAGAGCCTCGGCTTCGACGGCGTCGACGACGTCCGCCAGGGCAAGCTGATCGAGCTCGAGCTCGCCACCGCCGACCGCGCCAAGGCGCAGGCCGAGCTGACCGACATGTGCGAGAAGCTCCTCGCCAACACCGTCATCGAGAACTACCGGATCGAACTGATCTGAGGCCTCGCCTCTCGTTCGCCCTTCCCGTCTCTCGCGAGGGCCGCCCCCGGCCCGCAAGGATGAGCCCATGAAGTCCGCCGTTCTCGTCTTCCCCGGCATCAACCGCGAAAACGATCTCGCCCGCGCCTTCCACGAAGTGTCCGGCGTCAAGTCGCACATGGTCTGGCACACCGAGACCGAACTGCCGGACGTCGACGTGGTCGCCATCCCCGGCGGCTTCTCCTACGGCGACTATCTGCGCTGCGGCGCCATCGCCGCCCGCTCGCCGATCATCGAGGCGGTCCGCCGCCACGCCGCCCGCGGCGGCTACGTGCTCGGCATCTGCAACGGCTTCCAGATCGTCACCGAGATCGGCCTTCTGCCCGGCGCGCTGATGCGCAACGCCTCGCTGAAGTTCATCTGCAAGGAGATCAACCTGCGCGTCGACAACGCGAAGACCGCCTTCACCTCGGCCTACACCGATCGTCAGGTGATCCGCTGCCCGATCGCCCACGGCGAGGGCAACTACTTCGCCGACGCCGAGACGCTGGCGCGCCTCGAGGGCGAGGGCCGCGTGGTGTTCCGCTACTGCGACGCCGAGGGCGCGCTGACGCCGGAAGCCAACGTCAACGGCTCGATCAATTCGATCGCCGGCATCACCGACGAGCACGGCCGCGTCCTCGGCATGATGCCGCACCCGGAGAACCTGATCGAAGCGCTGCAGGGCGGCATCGACGGCCGCGGCCTGTTCGAGAGCCTCGCCAAGGTCGCCTGATCGAAGCGCAATGCGCCGGGCGCGGCCCGGCTCTCCCTCTCCCCCGCCGGCTGAGGGACGGTGCCCGCCGCAAGGCCGAGGCGACGAAGGAACGACACGATGCTGAAGAACGACATCGCCATCACCCCCCAGCTCGTCAAGGACCACGGCCTGAAACCGGACGAGTACCAGCGCATCCTCGACCTGATCGGTCGTGAGCCGACGCTGACCGAGCTCGGCATCTTCTCGGCCATGTGGAACGAGCACTGTTCCTACAAGTCCTCGAAGAAGTGGCTGAAGCAGCTGCCGACCAAGGGCGAGCGCGTCCTCATCGGCCCCGGCGAGAACGCCGGCGTGGTCGACATCGGCGACGGTCAGGCCGTGGTCTTCAAGATGGAGAGCCACAACCACCCCTCCTACATCGAGCCCTATCAGGGCGCGACGACGGGTGTCGGCGGCATCCTGCGCGACGTCTTCACCATGGGTGCGCGGCCGATCGCCGCGATGAACTCGCTGAGCTTCGGTGAGCCGTCCCATCCCAAGACCCACCACATCGTCTCCGGCGTCGTCGCCGGCGTCGGTGGCTACGGCAACTCCTTCGGCGTGCCGACGGTGGGTGGCGAGGTCCGCTTCCACAAGAGCTACAACGGCAACTGCCTGGTCAACGCCTTCGCCGCGGGCCTGCTCGATGCCGACAAGATCTTCCTGTCGGAAGCCAAGGGCGTCGGCATGCCGGTCGTCTATCTCGGCTCCAAGACCGGCCGCGACGGCATGGGCGGCGCCACCATGGCGTCGGCCGAATTCGACGAGAACTCGGCCGAGAAGCGCCCGACCGTCCAGGTCGGCGACCCCTTCGCCGAGAAGCTGCTGCTCGAGGCCTCGCTGGAGCTGATGGCCTCCGGCGCCGTCATCGCCATCCAGGACATGGGCGCGGCCGGCCTCACCTGCTCCGCCGTCGAGATGGGCGCCAAGGGCAACCTCGGCCTGACCCTGAACCTCGACAAGGTGCCGACCCGCGAACCCGGCATGACCGCCTACGAGATGATGCTGTCGGAGAGCCAGGAGCGCATGCTCATGGTCCTCCATCCGCACCTCGAGGAGAAGGCCGAGGCCATCTTCCGCAAGTGGGGTCTCGACTTCGCCATCGTCGGCTACACCACCGACACGCTGCGCTTCGTCGTCGAGCACCACGGCGAGGTCATGGCCGACCTGCCGATCAAGGATCTCGGCGATCAGGCCCCCGAATACGATCGTCCATGGGTCGCCCCGACGCCGCTGCCGGTGCTCGCCACCGCCGCCGTGCCGGCGCCCGCCGACTACGCCAAGGCGCTGCTCGATCTGATCGGCTCGCCCAACCTGTCGTCGCGCCGCTGGGTCTGGGAACAGTACGACCATCTGATCCAGGGCAACACCGTGCAGCGCCCGGGTGGCGACGCCGCGGTCGTCCGCGTCGAGCGCCCGAACGGCGGCACGGCCAAGGGCCTCGGCTTCACCTCCGACGTCACGCCGCGCTACGTCCAGGCCGACCCCTTCGAGGGCGGCAAGCAGGCCGTCGCCGAGACCTGGCGCAACCTCTCCGCCGTCGGCGCCCGTGGCATCGCCATCACCGACAACCTGAACTTCGGCAACCCCGAGCGTCCCGAGATCATGGGCCAGCTCGTCTTCGCCCTGAAGGGCATCGGCGAGGCCTGCATCGCGCTCGACATGCCGATCGTCTCCGGCAACGTCTCGCTCTACAACGAGACCAACGGCGAGGCGATCCAGCCGACCCCGACCATCGGTGCCGTCGGCCTGATGGACGACGTCACCAGGACCGTCGGCCTCGGCTTCGCCGAGAACCGCGACGTGATCCTGCTGATCGGCGAGACCACCGGCTGGCTCGGCCAGTCGGCCTATCTCGCCGAACTCCACGGCCGCGAGGAAGGCGCCCCGCCGCCGGTCGATCTCGCCACCGAGAAGAAGCACGGCGACTTCGTCCGCGAAGCCGTGATCGCCGGCCGTCTGACGGCCGCCCACGACCTCTCCGACGGCGGTCTGCTGATCGCGCTCGCCGAGATGGCCATGGCCGGTAAGAAGGGTGCCCGCATCCTGCTGCCGGAGACCGACGTCGCCCTCCATGCCTTCCTCTTCGGCGAGGATCAGGCCCGCTACGTCGTCACCGCCTCGGCCGAGGAAGCCGCCAAGCTGATCGTCGATGCGGCCGCGGCCGGCGTGGCGATCACGGCGATCGGCGAGGTCGGTGGAAACGAGCTCGTCGTCCCCGGCCACTTGACGGTTTCGGTGGACGCCCTACGTCAGCGGCACGAATCTTGGATGCCGAACTACATGAGCGCCGCCTGATCGGATCTCGGTTCGGCATGTGGTGTTTGCGTCGCGAAGCCGACAATCCGTCGGCCTCGCGCGAAAGGGAGAACGACGCGCATGGCGATGACCGCTCAGGAAATCGAGAAGTTGATCAAGGACGCCTTCCCGGCTGCTCAGGTGACCATCACCGACCTCGCCGGCGACGGCGATCACTGGGCGGCGGAAGTCGTGAGCCCGGAGTTCGCCGGCAAGTCGCGCGTCCAGCAGCACCAGCTGGTCAATGCGGCGCTGAAGGAGGCGCTGGCCGGTCCGCTGCACGCCTTGTCCTTGACCACCCGCGCGCCGGCGTGATCCCATTCGAGTTCGGTTCCACCCCCGGCCCTTGAAGCCGGCGAAGAGAAGGAAGCCCCGATGTCCGACGTCAAGACCGCCATCGATGCCGAAGTGAAGTCCAACGACGTGCTGCTCTTCATGAAGGGCACCCCGAAGATGCCGATGTGCGGCTTCTCCGGTCAGGTCGTGCAGATCCTCACCCACCTCGGCGTGCCCTTCAAGGGCGTCAACATCCTCGAGTCCGACGAGCTGCGTCAGGGCGTGAAGGACTATTCCAACTGGCCGACCTTCCCGCAGCTCTACGTCAAGGGCGAGTTCGTCGGCGGCGCCGACATCACCCGCGAAATGTTCCAGGCCGGCGAGCTGCAGACGCTGCTCAAGGAAAAGGGCCTGATCGCCGCCTGATCGGCGTCGCTCGATCCATCCTTTCGGCGGCCGGGGAGCGATCCCCGGCCGTCGTCGTTTCCGGCCGTGGAACCGCCTTCGTGGTTTTCCTCGCGTTAACGGCCTACCGTTATCTCTACGGCAAACCACCGGAAGAAGAGGCGGATCGATCCATGGCGGCGAGCGACGGGGCTCGGCAGGAACGGCTGACGATCGCGGTCGTCGTGCTGGCGTCGGCGATCTCACTGCTGCCCTTCTGGCTGGTCGCCGCCATCCCGGGGCTCGATCATCCCGCCCATTACGCGCGGATGCAGATCCTGACAGACGCGCTGGCCGGCAGGCTCGCCTCGCCCTTCTGGCGGGTCGACTTCCATCTCGTGCCCAATCTGGCGATCGACCTCGCGGTGCCGCCGCTGGCGCTCCTCCTCGGCGTCGACCTCGCCTTCCGCATCGTGATCTCGGTCATCGCGCTGCTGCCGGTCGTCGGCGCGGTCCTGCTCCAACGCGCACTCTTCGGCCGGGTGACCGCGACGATCGTCCTCGCCACCGCCGCCGTCTTCAACTGGCCGCTGGTGCTGGGCTTCTACAACGCCGCCGCCGGTGCCGGCCTCCTGCTCGTCGCCCTCGCCGTCTGGATCGCCATGGCCGACCGCCGCGGCCGTCGCCTCCTCGCCATGACGGCGATGACGAGCCTCGTCTGGCTCTGCCACGGCCTGCCCTTCCTGCTGCTCGGCCTGGCGATCGGCCTCTACGAACTGTCGTACGCCGTGCGAACCCGCGATCTCGCGCCGAAGCGGCTCGCCGCCCGCGCGCTGGAGATCGCCCTGCCCTTCCTGCCCGGGCTCGTCGGTCTCGCTCTCGCCTATCGCGTGCCGGCCTCGGCACCGCTCGACTTCATGCCGATCGGCCGGCGGCTCGGCTTCATCTTGGGCGCGGCGGACGACGGGACCTTCGCCGCCTCACCGATCGTGCTCCTGCCGCTCGTCGTCACCCTCGCGCTCGTCGCCGCCATGGCGCTCCGCCTGATGCCGCGCGTCGTCGTCCCCCACCCGAACGCCGGTTGGATCGCCGCGGGCTTCCTTGTCCTCGCTCTGATCGCACCGCTCAGCGTCGGCAACGGCGCCTTCGTTCCGCTGCGGGTGTCGGCGATCTTCTGGTTCTGCTGCGCCGGCGTGTTCCGCTTCGTCGGCTCCCCGCGCCTCGCCGGAGCGGTGCTGGCGCTCGGCCTCGCGATCGCCGCCGGACAGGCGTGGCAGGTCACCGGCAACTGGCGCGCCGACCAGGCCGATCTCGCGGTCGTCCGCAGGACGGTCGCCGGCGTCGTGCCGCACGGCGCGCGCATCCTGCCGGTCCAGTCGAGCGAGGGCGCCACCGCGCTGCGCCGCTCGCACTGGGTCGACTATGCGGTCACCGACATCGGCGCCTTCACGCCGACCTTCTTCGCCCTACCGGGCCTGCAGATCGTCCGCCGCACCCCGGCCGTCGAGGCGATCGGCGCCGCCTTCACCCACGAGGACGGCCCGGCCGATGCGGACTGGTTGATACGGGCGGACGACGCCTTCGACCGGCTGGCGCCCGAACTGCGTCGCTCGCGCCCGTGGCTCGCCGGCTGGTCTTGCCACTTCGACGTTGTCGTCCACCTGCGTGACGACGAGCCGAGCCTACCGGCCGATCCGCGGCTGGAAAGGCTCTCGTCGACACCCGGTCTCGACATCTGGCGCATACTGCCCGCCGCCCACTGCCCCGCGCGCGGCTGAGGCAGAACCACCCGGCAGATCAGTCCTGGTGCGATTCGCCCGAACAGCCGCAGCCGGGTCCGTGGCTGCTCAGCCCGTGATCATGCCCGTGATCGTGATCGTGATCGTGGCCCGCGTGGTCGTGCCCTCGGGCCGCGACGGTCTCGCCAGCTTCGGCGCGGCACTGGGCGCACAGGCCGCGAATCTCGATCGTCCGGCCCTCGACGGCGAATCCCGAGCGCGCCGCCTGCGCCGCGACGATCGCGTCGATGCCTTCCGCCGACCATTCCTCCACCCGCTTGCACGCGGTGCAGACGGCGAAGACCGTGCCCTTGGCATGGTCGCGGCCGCAGCAGGCGAAATAGGCGTTGAGGCCCTCGAGGCGATGGATTCGCCCGGCCTTCTCGAGGCGATCGAGCGCGCGATAGACCACCGGCGGCGACTGGATGCCGCGCGGCCGCAGCCGATCGAGCAGCTGATAGGCGCTCATCGGCGTCTCCGCCGCCGTGAGGGCCTCCATCACCGCATCGTCCGTCGCCGCGCCGGTCCGCGCCATCTCGTCGCTCCTTCGATCCTGCCGACCTCGTCAGACTAGGCCATTCCGGCCTCCGCGTCAGCGTCACACGCGCGAAGCGGCCCCTCGGATGCAAGATCCGTCCCCCACACACGGACTTGCGGAAAATTTTCGGCGAATCGCGCCTATCGAGGCAAGGACTCGCTGCCCTGACGTTATTTTGGGCGACATTTTTGGTTGTCACTCCGCCGAAAGGATGACATCCTGATTTCATCCGAAGAACGTTCGGTTCCCTGAGCGGTTCATCGGAGTGTTCCCGCCCTTTCCCCTCGACCCACGAATCGCCCGATCTCGGTCATCGGTTCGTCACGAAGGGGGTCTATCGAGGGCTCGTCAGTCACTCGAACGCAATGCCTCGCCCAAGGGCGGGGAGATTCTTTCGGAAGGAGTTGTCGCGAGCGCGTCGGGACACGAGTTTCCCGACCGGCGAAAAAGGAGGTTCCCATGGGACGGAGTGCGATGAACACCTCTGCCACCTTTGAGACCATCGACCGGCGTGATTGGACCGATCCCTGCATCGAGCCGACGCTGAACGAAATCCTCGCCGATCCGATGATGGAGCTCGTATTCCGTTCCGACAAACTGCGTCGCGAGAACGTCGAGTCCTTCCTGCGCCATCAGGCCGGCCGGCTGGCCGCCGAGCGTCCCTGGACCGCTCCCTGCCGCTGCGCCTGATCGATCGACCGACCCGGTTTTCCTGAATTGAGACGCCCGCGCGAGCCCTCTCGCGCGGGCGTTTCCGCATGTCCGGCCGCCGCCGCGCCACGCGGTCGCACGGCCCACCCCGAAAAGCGAAAGGCCGCCGGATCGCTCCGGCGGCCTTCGAATGTCTGCGGTCGAACCGATCAGCGCGAATAGAATTCGACGACCAGGTTCGGCTCCATCTGGACCGGATACGGCACGTCGGACAGGCCCGGGATACGGACGAACTTGGCGACGAACTTGTTGTGGTCCACCTCGATGTACTCCGGCACGTCGCGCTCGCCCGACTGGGCGGCCTCGAGCACCAGGGCCAGCTGCTTGGAGGCGTCCTTCACCTCGACCACGTCGCCGACCTTGAGACGGAACGACGCGATGTTGACGCGGCGACCGTTCACCTTCACGTGGCCGTGGTTGATGAACTGGCGGGCGGCGAACACGGTCGGGACGAACTTGGCGCGATAGACCACGGCGTCGAGACGACGCTCGAGCAGGCCGATCAGGTTCTCCGAGGTGTCACCCTTGAGGCGCATGGCCTCCTGATAGGTGCGCTTGAACGCCTTCTCGGAGATGTTGCCGTAGTAGCCCTTGAGCTTCTGCTTGGCCTTCAGCTGCTGGCCGAAGTCCGAGAGCTTGCCCTTGCGGCGCTGGCCGTGCTGGCCCGGGCCGTACTCGCGCTTGGCGACCGGGGACTTGCCACGGCCCCAGATGTTTTCGCCCATGCGGCGATCGATCTTGTACTTCGCGGAATGACGCTTGGACATCGCGGTCTCACGTTTGTTGGCGCGGAAGGGAAGCCCGACCGCTGTTTCTGTGTGAGCGCGCCCTCCTCTGCCCCCTCTCGAGGGCCGACAGGTTCCACGTCCGAGCGTTTCGGCGGGATCCACGGGAGCACGTGAAATGACTTCGCGGACCTTTCGGCCCGCGAAGTTGGCTGTCGTTTAGATCCTCGGGCGCCGAATGTCAAACCCGTGACGGGGAAACCGCCCGAATTCAGCGATTCTGCGACACCATCGCGAAGAGCGCGCCCTGCGGATCGATCATCTGCACGATCCACGCCCCGCCGGGCACTTCCATCGGCCCGTGGACGGTGCGCGCGCCCTCCGCCTTCGCCCGATCCTCGGCCGCGCCGAGCGCCTCGACCGAGACATAGAACAGCCAGAACGGCACCGGCATCTCGGCCATCTTCGTCATCATGCCGCCGGCCTGACGATCGCCGATCTTGAAGATGCGATAGACGCCGAGATCACCCATCGGCATGTCGGTGTCCTTCGCCCAGCCGTACTGATCGGCATAGAAGGCGAAGGCTTTCTCCATGTCGCCGGCGAGAAGCTCGTGCCAGCCGATCGTGCCGGACGTCCCTTCGGGCAGGCGCGGCTGTTGCGGCGGCGGGTTCGACGGCGCGAAGAGGACGTAGGCCGCCCCGGTCGGGTCGGCGACGACGGCGAGACGGCCGACGTCGGGAATGTCCATCGCCGGCCGCCGCACGCCGCCACCCGCCGCGACGAGGCTCGCCACCGCCGCGTCGACGTCGGCGACGCCGACATATCCGGTCCAGCAGGTCGGCACGCCCGCCGCCTTCAATTCGGGCGTCAGCGCCATCATGCCGCCGATCGCCCGATCGCCGGCCGAGAGGATCGTATAGGCATGCCCCGGCATGCCGCTGTCGCAGGCCTTCCAGCCCACCACCTTCGCATAGAAGGCGGCGGCGGCCTCGAGGTCCTCGGCGAGGTATTCGTACCAGACGAAGTCCGCATTCATGGTCATGGCTTCCCTCCTACGGTCGGAACCGTCCGACCAAAAAGCATGGCGACGTAGCGTTTCAGATGACGCAGGTTCTCGACCGCCGAGGCCGCCCCGCCGCCCGCCTTGGCGACGATGAAGGCGCCCTGGATGACGGCCTGCGTGTGCAGCGCCAGGCTCTCGGCCGTCCAGTCGGCCTCCGGAGCGTAGGCGGCGCGGGCCTCGGCGATGTCGGCGACGAGGCTTCCGGCATGGCCGTAGATCGATCGGCCGCAGGCCTCCGCCACCGCCGGTCGCGTCACGAAGGTCTCCTGCACCATGGTTCCGGCGAGGCAGGAGAACGGCAATTCGCCCCCCTCCACCAGCGCGATCCGGAGATCGAGATAGGCGAGGATCCGGTCGACCGGATCGGCGTGGGCGTGGAACTCGGCCGTCTCGAAGAAGCCGCCGATCATCGCCGACCAATGGTCGGCCGCGGCGATCGCCAGCGCTTCCTTGCTGTCGAAATGGTGGAAGAACGCGCCCTTCGACACGCCCGCCGCGGCACAGACGTCCTCGACCCGCGTCGCCTCGAAGCCCTTGGTGCGGATCACCGTGAGCGCGGCATCGAGGATCTTGGTGCGTCCGTCGGGTTTCATCGTGGGTCCTCGATGCGGATGTGAGTGGCGCTGAGCGCGTATTCTTCGGCCGAACGCCGAGTGATCCGGTATCCGGGTCCGGGCCAGTTCCTGCTCCCCAAAGGTCCCCAGGAACACCTACCCTCGACTGCTTTCCCCGTCTCACGCCGCCTTTCACGCAACATACCGACTAGTCGGTATGTTGCCAAGTCGATTCTCGTCACGGGGGAGCGGAAGGACCGAGAGACCGGAAATCGGGAACGCTTGGGCGCGAGGAGGCCGCGAGACGCTGCAGCATGGGAAGGCCGGGGGATGCTACGGCGCGTGGAGCCGAAGGACGCCGCGGCGTGCGGAGCCGGAGGCCGTCACGGGGTACGAAGCCCCCCGCCCTTCACACCTTCAGCCCGAACCCCGCGACGAAGGCCGCCAGCGCCGGGGCCGGCGCCCTGCCAGAGGTGAAGATCGCCCGTCCGCCGCCCGCCCCGGTCGTCGTCGCCGGGCCGATCAGCTGCACGACCCGCCGGGCGATCGCCGGTGCCGGGTCGATCCATGTCACGTCCCACGGCGCCAGCCGGCGGAAATGGTCGATCAGGAAGGGATAGTGCGTGCAGGCGAGCACGACGTGGTCGGTCTGCCGCCCCTTCTTCTTCCTGAAGCACGGGCGGATCTCGGCGGCGACGTCGGCGTCCGCGATCGCGCCGCCCGCCATGAAGGTCTCGGCGAGGCGCGCGAGACGCGTCGAGCCGACCAGCGTCACGTCGACGTGGCTGGCGTAGGTGTCGACGAGGGCATGGGTATAGTCGCGCTTGACCGTGCCCGGGGTCGCCAAGACCGAGACGAGGCCAGTCTTCGTCGCCGCCGCCGCCGGCTTCACCGCCGGCACCGTGCCGACGAAGGTCGCGGGACAAGCATTGCGCAGATGCGGCAGCACCAGCGTCGAGGCGGTGTTGCAGGCGACGACGAAGAGATCGGGCGCATGGGTCTCGACGAGGCCGCGGGCGAGATCGACGATCCGCGTGGTGAGCGCCGCCTCCTCCCAGTCGCCATAGGGAAAGCCGGCGTCGTCGGCGACATAGATCAGCTCGGCGTCCGGTCGCGCCGCGCGGATCTCGCGCAGCACCGACAGGCCGCCCACCCCGCTGTCGAAGACCAGAATGCGGGCGCGCCGCCCCAGGCGGTCGACGCCGCGTTCGTCCGCGTCCATCCGGCGCGCACCGGCGATCTCGCCGTCGTTCATCGACGTCCCCTCGGCCCGACGCCGCGGAGCGGCGTCTCGGTGATGCGCGACAAGGAGAGGGAAAAAAGAGGGCGCGAGCGAGACGCAAAACCTGACAGCGCCCGGCCCCGCAAAGAGAAATAGCCGAGCAGGGTTAAGGCGAAGTTGAGGAAAGATTGACGAAAAATGAAGGTCGGGTAAGGACTTCCGTCCCGTTTCCGGATCACGTCGCGTCACCCTCGCGCCGCTTCGCCTCGAGTTCGGCGCGCGCCTGATCGAGCCGCGTCGGCCGTCGCTCGAGCGCCGCGATCACGCCGCGCAGCGTCCGCACCTCCTGTTCGGAGAGCCGCGCCTTCTGGAAGATCTGGCGCAGGTTGCGCACCATCAGCTGCCGCTTGGCTGCCGGCCGGAAGAACTCGACCTGATCGAGCGCGCCTTCGAGATGATCGAAGAACGACAGCACGTCGCCCTTGGAGGCCTGCGGCGAACGCTCCTTCTCGCCGAACGGCGTCCACGACGGATCGCCCACCACCTGCCGCCGCCACTCGTAGGCGTTGACCAGCACGGCCTGGGCGATGTTGAGCGAGGCGAAGATCGGATCGACCGGGATCGTCACGATCCGATCGCACAGGCCCACCTCGTCCGAGGTCAGCCCCCACTTCTCGCGGCCGAAGACGAGGCCCGTCGCCGCCCCGTCGCGCGCCGCCTGCATCAGCGAATGCGCCGCCACCGCCGGGCTCTCGACCTCCTTGGCGATGTCGTGCGGCCGCGCCGTGGTGGCGAAGACCAGCTCGAGATCGGCGATCGCGTCCTCGAGCCGGTCGAAGAGCCGCACCTCGTCGATGATCATGTCGCCGCGGCTCGCCGCCGCCCGCGCCTTCTCGTTCGGCCAGCCGTCGCGCGGCTTGACGAGGCGCAGTTCGCGCAGGCCGAAGTTCGCCATCGCGCGCGCCGCCGCGCCGATGTTCTCGCCCATCTGCGTCTCGACCAGCACGATCACCGGGGGGCGCAGACCCAAGTCCGCAGCATCGTTCATTCCGGGTTCCCTCGCGTTCGACGAGGGCGAGTTAACGCAAACCGCCCGTGCTGTCGATCACAGATCGAATTCGCTCTGATGGCTCGTCTTCTCGAGCTTGGCCTTCTTGAAGACGGTGGGATCGACCCAGGGGATGTCCGGCCGATCGCCGTCGAAGAGATCGGCGATGGTGAGGATCTGGATGCGCGGCTTCTTGCCGTGCAACGGACTGTCCCACAGCCCTGCCGAGGCGGCCTCGGACTTCATCGGCTTGGTCGGCTCCTCGAGGGTGAGGAAGATGCCGATCTTCGCCTTCTCCCGCTCGATCGTGGCGATCAGATCGCGGATCATCGGCACCGACACGTTGCCGCCGCCCTTGACCGAGACGACGGCCTTTTCCGTCGCCTTGCCGTCAGGTTTGAACCAGATGTAGCCGTCGACGCCGCCGTCCGCGCCCTTCTTGCCGCCCTTGTAGGGCTGGGCCTCGATCATCGACAGCGCCCACAGCTGGAACTGGTGCTTGTCGGCCTTGGCGAGCTCGCGCGCACCCTCGAGGTCCTTCGGCACGCCGAGCACCTCGAAGTCGGCCTTGGGGAAGGCATCCTTGAGACGCCGCTCGATCAGGCCGATCGAGAGATGGGTGACGTCGATGCCGATCCACCGCCGCTTCATCTTCTCGGCCGCATGCACCGTGGTGCCGCAGCCGCAGAACGGATCGAGCACCACGTCGCCCTCGTTGGACGAGGCGGAGAGGATGCGCTCCAGCAGGGCGAGCGGCTTCTGAGTCGGGTAGCCGAGGCGTTCTTGGGCTTGAGAATTGATGGGAGGGATGTCGGTCCAGACAACACCCATTACTCCCCCTTCCATTTCATCGAGATATCTCTTTATCCGTGGTCGCTTTGTTGTGTCAAAACTGCCATCCGATAGTCTTGGATAATAAATACGGTTCTCAGCATCCAATTTTGACATTGTCTCTAACTTATACCTCCAACCCATCGGCGGAGACTTAAATCCCTTCCACTCATACATCATGTTGGGTCGAGGATTTGGACTAAGCATATTGTCCAACATATATTTCCGGCCATCACCGTCGTCATATCGGTATTTTGCACCTACATAGTCATCACCATGCTTTTCCCTTGGTGTATTCCATGTAAAAATGTCACTCTTCGTATAGAAGAAAATAATATCAGAAACGCGACTCCATGTCTTGCTATCCGAGTGAGTCGTCGTCCTCTTCCATGTAATCTCGTTTCGATAGAATTCTTTCCCAAACACTGCATCCAGCAAAAGTTTCAAATAGTGACTGGCGGTCGGATCGCAGTGGAGATAGAGGCTGCCGGTCGGCTTGAGCACGCGGTGCAGCTCGATCAGCCGCACCGCCATCATGGCGAGATAGGCCATCATGTCGTTCTCGCCGAGGAACGTGCGCATCGCCGCGAGCATGTTCGAGGCGTCGGAATTGCCCGAATGGACCACCTCGTCGAAGGCGCGTTCGGCGGTCTCGTTCCAGTGCCAGGTATCACCGAAAGCCTCGATCTGCGCTTGGCTCGCCTCGCCGTCCGGCGCCTTGAACAGCAGATTGTAGGTGGCGTTCGAGTTGAACGGCGGGTCGAGATAGACGAGATCGACGCTCTCGTCGGCGACGTGGTCGCGCAACACGCCGAGATTGTCGCCGTAGAAGAGTTTGCTCGCCGCCGCCTTCGGCGCACCGCTCTTGATCATCCCGCCCCCGAGGTTCGCGCCACGCGCGATTCCATGTCCGTCGCAACGCGGCGAATCCTAGCCGTCGCGAACCGGCCGGTCGAGGCCGGAGCGCACTTTTCCGCCCCTTCGTCGAAGGCAAGGGTTGGCGCGTTTCGCCGCGCCATGGTAAGGAGCCCCGCGACAATTCAACGCTCCCGGTGGCAGTGCTCCGACCATCCGCGTCGGAGACCGGAAGCGTCCAGAGAGGACACGCATATGGCGAAGATCAAGGTGGCGAACCCGGTCGTCGATCTCGACGGCGACGAGATGACCCGCATCATCTGGCAGCTGATCAAGGACAAGCTGATCCTGCCCTATCTCGACCTCGACATCGAATATTACGATCTGTCGGTCGAGAACCGCGACGCCACCAACGATCAGGTCACCGTCGACGCCGCCAACGCCATCAAGAAGCACGGCGTCGGCATCAAGTGCGCCACCATCACGCCGGACGAAGCCCGCGTGAAGGAGTTCAACCTCAAGGAAATGTGGAAGTCGCCGAACGGCACCATCCGCAACATCCTCGGCGGCGTGATCTTCCGCGAGCCGATCATCTGCAAGAACGTGCCGCGCCTCGTCCCCGGCTGGACCCAGCCGATCGTCGTCGGCCGTCACGCCTTCGGCGACCAGTACAAGGCCACCGACTTCCGCTTCCCCGGCAAGGGCACGCTGTCGATCAAGTTCGTCGGCGAAGACGGCGCGGTGATCGAGAAGGAAGTGTTCAAGGCCCCCGGCGCCGGTGTCGCCATGGCCATGTACAACCTCGACGATTCGATCCGCGACTTCGCCCGCGCCTCGCTGAACTACGGTCTGCTGCGCAAGTGGCCGGTGTATCTGTCGACCAAGAACACGATCCTCAAGGCCTATGACGGCCGCTTCAAGGACATCTTCCAGGAAGTCTACGAGGCCGAGTTCAAGGAGCAGTTCGTCGCCCTCGGCATCACCTACGAGCACCGCCTGATCGACGACATGGTCGCCTCGGCGCTCAAGTGGTCCGGCGCCTACATCTGGGCCTGCAAGAACTACGACGGCGACGTCCAGTCCGACACCGTGGCCCAGGGCTTCGGCTCGCTCGGCCTGATGACCTCGGTGCTGCTGACGCCCGACGGCAAGATCGTCGAGGCCGAGGCCGCCCACGGCACCGTCACCCGCCACTACCGCGAGCACCAGAAGGGCAAGGAGACGTCGACCAACTCGATCGCCTCGATCTTCGCCTGGACCCGTGGCCTCGCCCATCGCGCCAAGCTCGACGACAACGCCCAGCTCGCCAAGTTCGCGCTGACCCTCGAGAAGGTCTGCGTCGACACCGTCGAGGCCGGCTTCATGACCAAGGACCTCGCGCTCCTGGTCGGCGCCGACCAGAAGTGGCTGTCGACCACCGGCTTCCTCGAGAAGGTCGCCGCCAACATGGAAGCCGAGATGGCCACCTGGGCCTGATCGGATCGATCCGGAAACGCGAAACGGCGGGGGAAACCCCGCCGTTTTCGTTTGTGCCCGTGGGCGAAGAGATGTCCCGCGGGCTGCGAGATGTCCGACGCCGCCGGACGACGCCACCCCACGGCATCGCCCGGCCGCGCCGGCCCCCTCTGGACGGCGTTGCGCGTGTCAGCCGCGCCGCGCCGCCCGAACCCAATAGGTGATCGACGGATCGCTCGCCTCGCGGCCGCGTCCCCGCGCCTCGAGCACCGCGCTCGTCGTCTCGCGGCCGCGATCGCCGACGCGGATCGCTCGCCGGACCATCTGTCGACGCCGCATCGTCGCGCCCTCGCCCGCCACCAGTCCCTCGCCGGTCGCACCGGCGAAGGCCGAGCGCAGCCCGTCGACGACGCCGGCCCGGCGCAACATGTCGCTCGCCCCCCACAGGATCGGGAAGGCCGCCGCCGCCATGGCTTCCGGCGCCGCACCGACCATCGCCGCGGCATCCGGCCCGGCGATCCGACCGATCAGCGCCGCCAGCCCCCAGGCCGTGGCCGCGATGATCACCTGCGTCGCCGGTTTCTCGTGCCCCAGGCCCGCTGGAACCGACCCTACGCCACGATGGGCGCGACCTTCCGGACAGGAACCCTTCACCAACATCCCCGACCCCCAGAGCGTTCGTAACAAACTAACACTGCCATCGCCGATCATGGTTAACAAGCAATGAAGGCGGACTCGCCGCACTTTCGCCAGTCGCGTTGCATTTCTGCCGCATTCCCGCCACCCGAGCGCGCAGTGCGGGTCCGCGCGCCTGTTGACGGCGGGCCGGTCCTCTCGATATGTTTATAACAAGTTAACAGTTCGGCAGTGCCGCCATGTCCGAGTACGAGCACTCCGCCGGCCGCCCGGCGTCTTCCGCCGTGGTCGAGCGCCTCTTCGCCGACCTCGACGAGCGGCTGGAACTCGCCGCCCTGCTCTATGCCAACGCCTGCTATTTCGACCCGGAGCGAGCGCGCCGCATGCGCCACGCCTTCGACGCGCGCATCGGCCGGGCCGAGATCCTGCTGCAGCGCGACGCCCCCCTGCCCGTACCGCTGCCCACCGGCGGCGCCAACCGCGCCCAGCGCATCGAGAGCGAGATCGCCGCCTTCATCGCCGACACCGGCAAGCCGGTGACGATCGACGACGTGCTCGAACATCTCGTCGCCCTGTCGCTCGGCGAACCGCGCGCCAGCCTGATCACCCGCATGAGCCGGATGGCGGCGAGCGGCCGGCTGATGCGTTCCGGCCGCGGCTACTACGAGCTCGGCGTCGACGCCTGACGGCGCGCGCCGCCTTCCCGCTCCCCCACCCTTCGAACGGCTTGCCCCTCCCGACGCGTCGGGCCACTCTCGCGACGGGGAGACGCCGGGGAGGCAGACGAGGCATGAACGGACGCGAGGAAGACGCGCGCGCAGGTGATGGGAGCGACACGACGGACGGCCGTCCGCGGGTCGATGCCTTCCGCCAGATCGTCATCTGGCCGCTGCAACTGATGCCACGCGAGGGCGACGACCGCCCACCGTGGGAACGCCTGATCGAGGCGGATGGCCCCTGGTCCGAGTTGCAGGACGATTTTCCCGCCGATCCGAGCCTCTATCAGGAGCGGCACTATCGCGAGTTCGTCGCCTTTCTCCCCCACGTCCGCCGCTTCCTCTACGGCGAGCGGGCGACGTCGTCGGGCCAGACGACCTACGGCGAGAGCCCGATCCGCATCTTCCGCCGCACCGACGTGGCGCGCGTCCGCGTGACGCTGCCCGACGACGGCCGCGTCATCGAGCTCGATCTCGTCCACGTCGACCTCTACTTCTTCTACGACGTCGACGTGGTGATCCCGGTCATCGAGATCGAGGCGCGCGACCTGTCGCTCGCCGACGCCCAGGAGATCGTCTACCGCTTCGGCCGCGCCTATCCCGCCGGCTGGGACGAGGCCGGGCGGCCGATGAACTGCCTGCGCACGGTGGAATGGCTCGCCGCCGACGGCAGCGTGCTCGCGACCTCCGACGACGACGCCCGCGGCCGCTTCATGGCCGCCGTCTGCCGCCACCAGACGACCGCGCTCTCCGCCCATTGGGAATGGCTGCTGGCGCCCCTGTCGCTCGACCCGACGCGCGATCCGGCGGTCGCCGCCTATCGCCAGCTCGAGTTCCATCGCATGCCGATGATGGCCTTCCTGGCGCTCGACGACCCCCGCGCCCTGTCGCGCCCGGACACCATGCGCCTCGCCTTCGCCTCCGCCCCCGGTCGCCCCGACGAGCTGCCCTACGGCACCGAATTCCTCGCCGACTTCGAGCGCGAGCACTGCCTCGACCGCTTCCACGACGCCAGCCGCCGCGACGGCTGGAGCGACACGCGGCTGATGTGCTCTGGCCAGGCCTTCGTCGCGGTCGGCGATGGGGCGAGCCGCTTCTTCCTCGACGCCGAACGCGGCTTTCTCTCCCAGTTCCGCCACCAGTTCTTCCTCGCCGGCCTGATCGCCCATTTCCATCGGGCGAGCCTCCTGATGCTTCAGGACCGGCTGGTGACGACGATGAACCGCCTCGATCCGCGCCGCCGCGAATCCGTCGGGCGCTTCCGCCACGACATCCGCGCCACGCTCGAGGTCTTCCTGCGCTTCACCCACCGCTACTATTTCTCGGAAATCTCCGATCAGGCGCCGATCCGCGAGGTCTTCCGCCTGTGGACGCGCCAGCTCGGCACCGAGCGGCTCTATCAGGAGCTGCGCGAGGAGATCTCCGACATGGCGGGCTATCTCGAGACCGACCTCCTGCGCCGGCAGGCGGTCACCATCCTGCAGCTGACCGTCGTCACGCTCTTCAGCCAGATCGGCATGCTGGCGACCGGCTTCCTCGGCATGAACATCTTCGCCTGGGCCGAGGCCGAACCGCTGGAGAAGCTCGGCATCTTCCTCGCCGTCGCCATCCCCTCCGCGCTGGTGACCCTCTACACCGTGCTCAAGGCGCGCCGCCTCGCCTTCTTCCTCGACAGTCTCGCCAACGAGAAACTGACGTGGAAGGCGAAGTTCGCGGCTCTGAAGGAGATCTGGAAGAGCGGCCCGATCGGCTGATCAGACGATCTCGTCGGTCGACTTCGGCGTCTCGTCGATCTCTTCGAGCGCGATGTCGCCGCGCGGTGTCACCGCCTCGCGCGACACCCGGTCGCGCGCCACCGAGCGGATGTGGGCGGCGATGCCGACGTTCTTCTGCATCAGATACTGCAGGTCGTCGGCATCGAGCACGAGGAGGCGCGTGTGGGTCAGCGCCACCACGTCGGCCGAGCGCCGCGCCCGCCGCAACACCGCGATCTCGCCGAAGAACGTGCCTTCCGACAGCTTCACCTTCTCGCTCGGCAGATGGATCTCGACCGTGCCGGAGGCGATGAAATACATCGAATGTGCCGGCTCGCCCGACGCGGTGACGATCGTCCCCGCCTCCACCGTCTGGGCGCGCAGGAGCCGCATCACGTCGGCGATCTCGGCCGCCGAGAGCTGCGAGAACAGCGGCACGCGCGCCACCATGCCCCAGGTCACGACGAAGTCGCGGCTGTGGATCTCGCGCGCGAAGGCCGTGGCGATGATGCCGACCGGCAGCGCGAACATGCAGAAGCCGAACAGCATGACGATGCCGGCGAGCGCGCGACCGGCCGCCGTCACCGGCACGATGTCGCCGTAGCCGACCGTCGTCAGCGTGGTCACCGCCCAGTACATCGCGACCGGGATCGAGCCGAAGCGGTCCGGCTGGATCGACCCTTCGATCGCGTGCATCAGCGACGCCGCGGTGACGATCAGGCCCATCATGATGACGGCGCTCGCCGCCAGCGCCCGCCGTTCCGACGCGACCGCGTTGAAGAGCGAGCTCATGCCGGCGGAATAGCGCGCGAGCTTGAGGAAGCGCAGCAGGCGGAAGACGGCGAAGACGCCGACGTCGTAGACACCGAAGGCGAAGCCGACGAGGCTCGGCGCCACCGCGAGGAAGTCGACCACGGCGGTCGGCGCCATCAGATAATGCAACCGCGCGCCGATCCGCCCGTAGCGCTTCAGCGGCACGTGCTCGTCCGACACCCAGACACGCAGGCCGTATTCGAGCGCGAAGAGGACGACCGTCCAGACCTCGATCGCCAGGAACACCGGCCCGTAGCGCGCGCGCAGCTCCGGCACGGTCTCGAGCACCACCGACGTCACGTTGACGACGATCAGCAGCACGATCGCCCGCTCGACCGCGGTGGCGACGCGGTCGCCGATCGGCGAAACTTCGAGGATCTCGAAGATCCGCCGCTTCCAGGTCGCCTTCGTCGAACCGGGCATCCCGAAGGCTCCACGTCCCCCGTCAGACCGCCGCGAGCGCGGCGATCTTCTCGGCGATGGCTTCGATCGCGGCATCCGCCTTGGCGCCGTCGGGACCACCCGCCTGCGCCATGTCGGGGCGGCCGCCGCCACCCTTGCCGCCCATGATCTCCGAACCGACCTTGACGAGGTCGATGGCGTTGAGGCCGGCCGCATCGCCGGCGAGACCGACGACGATGCCCGCCTTGCCGTCCTCGGCGAGGCCGACGATGGCGACCGCGCCGACCGTGATCGACTTCTTCGCTTCGTCGACCAGCCCCTTGAGATCCTTGGGCGAAATGCCGGTGACGACACGACCGACATATTCGAAGGCGCCGATCTTGCGCGCCGCCTGGGGCGCCGCGCCGCCGCCGCCCATGGCGAGCTTCTTCTTGGCTTCGCCGAGCTCGCGCTCGAGCTTGCGGCGGTCATCGGCGATCGCCTCGACGCGCTCGACGACCTCGCTCTGCTGCACCTTGAGGGTGCTGGCGAGATCGCGCACGCGACGATCCTGGAGCCCGAGATGACGCCGCGCGCCGCGCGCCGTCAGCGCCTCGAGACGCCGGACGCCCGAGGCGACCGCACTCTCGGCGAGGATGGTGACGAGGCCGATGTCGCCGGTGCGCGACACGTGGGTGCCGCCGCACAGCTCGACCGAGAAGGCCCGGCCGGCGCGGTTGCCGTCGCCCTGCCGACCCATCGACACGACGCGGACCTCTTCGCCGTACTTCTCGCCGAAGAGCGCACGGGCGCCGGATTCGATCGCATCGTCGACCGACATCAGGCGCGTCACGACCTCGGCGTTCTGCAGCACGACGTCGTTGGCGATCTCCTCGACGCGGGCGAGTTCCTCCGCCGTGATCGGCTTCGGATGCGAGAAGTCGAAGCGCAGCCGGTCGGCATCGACCGACGAGCCCTTCTGCGCCACGTGATCGCCGAGCACCTCGCGCAGCGCCTCGTGGAGAATGTGGGTGGCCGAATGGTTGGCCCGGATCGCCCGACGACGCTCGGCGTCGACACGCAGCGCCACGGGAACGCCGACGACGATCGACCCCGCCTCGACCCGACCGCGATGGACGAAGACGCCCTCGCCTTCCTTGGTCGTGTCCTCGACGCGGAACAGGAAGCCGTCGCCCTGGATGACGCCGGTGTCGCCCATCTGGCCGCCCGATTCGGCATAGAACGGCGTCTGGTTGACGACGATCGCGCCTTCGGCACCCGCCTCGAGGCTCGCGACCTCGGCCCCGCCGGCGACCAGCGACGCGACGACGCCTTCGGCCGTCTCGGTCTCGTAGCCGAGGAACTCGGTCGGCCCGACCTTGTCCTTGATGGCGAACCACACCGCGGCCGAAGCCGCCTCGCCGGAGCCCGCCCAGGAGGCGCGCGCCTCGGCCTTCTGGCGCGCCATGGCGTCCTGGAAGCCGTCGATGTTGACGTGGATGTCGCGGCGACGCAGCGCGTCCTGCGTCAGATCGAGCGGGAAGCCGTAGGTGTCGTAGAGCTTGAACGCCGTCTCGCCGTCGAGCATGTCGCCGGCCTTCAGATCGCGCGTCGCGTCGTCGAGCAGGCCGAGGCCGCGCTCCAGCGTGCGGCGGAAGCGACGCTCCTCGAGGTCGACCGTCTCGGTGATCAGCGCCTCGGCGCGGGTGAGTTCGGGATAGGCGCGGCCCATCTCGCCGAGCAGCGTCGGCACCAGACGCGCCATCAGCGGATCGCGGGCGCCGAGCAGGTGGGCGTGACGCATGGCGCGGCGCATGATGCGGCGCAGGACGTAGCCGCGACCCTCGTTCGACGGCAGCACGCCGTCGGCGATGAGGAAGCTCATCGCGCGAAGATGGTCGGCGATGACGCGATGGCTGGCGCGGGCGTCGCCCTCGGCCTTGACGCCGGTCTCCTCGACCGAGGCGCCGATCAGCGCCTTGAACAGGTCGATGTCGTAGTTGTCGTGCACGCCCTGCAGCACCGCGGCGACGCGCTCGAGGCCCATGCCGGTGTCGATCGACGGCTTCGGCAGCGGCGAGCGCCCCTCCGCGGTCTGCTCGAACTGCATGAAGACGAGGTTCCAGATCTCGATGAAGCGATCGCCGTCCTGCTCGGGCGAGCCGGGCGGGCCGCCCCAGATGTGGTCGCCGTGGTCGAAGAAGATCTCCGAGCACGGGCCGCAGGGGCCGGTGTCACCCATCTGCCAGAAATTGTCCGAGGTCGGAATGCGGATGATCTTGCGGTCCGAGAAGCCCGCGATCTTCCGCCACAGCTCGAAGGCCTCGTCGTCGTCGGCATAGACGGTGACCAGCAGGCGCTTCGGATCGAGCCCGAACTCCTTGGTGATCAGCGTCCAGGCATGCGTGATCGCCTCTTCCTTGAAATAGTCGCCGAAGGAGAAATTCCCCAGCATTTCGAAGAAGGTGTGGTGACGCGCGGTGTAGCCGACGTTGTCGAGGTCGTTGTGCTTGCCGCCGGCGCGGACGCACTTCTGCGACGTGGCCGCCCGCGGGATCTCGCGACGCTCCAGACCGGTGAAGACGTTCTTGAACTGGACCATGCCGGCGTTCGTGAACATCAGGGTCGGATCGTTGCGCGGGACGAGCGGGCTCGACGGCACGACCTCGTGGCCGGCTTTGGCGAAATAGTCGAGGAAGGTCGCGCGGATCTCGTTGACGCCACTCATGTCGGAACTGGGTCCTCTCGGGTCTGAACTCAGGTCGCAGGTTTTAACGGTCGACCGCCCGCCTGTCCATGTGCGTGCCGCATGATCGGCCATGAAAAGAGCCGCGATCGTGAAGATCGCGGCTCTGATCAGATGGGTAGGGAGGCCTCCGACGACAACCGCGACGGTCCCGGCCGGTCCGACGGCGAGAAACACCCCGCCCCGAGCCCGCCCCGGTCCTCGCCGGCTCAGTCTGCGACCGGACCGTCCTCGTCCTCGGCGGTGCCGGTCGGGATGATCTTGTCGGCGATGAGACCGGCGTTCTGGCGGATCGCCGCCTCGATCCGGTTGGCGACCGTCGGATTGTCGCGCAGGAACTGCTTGCAGTTCTCGCGGCCCTGGCCGATGCGCTGGCTCTCGTAGGAGAACCACGAGCCCGACTTCTCGACCACGCCGGCCTTGACGCCGAGGTCGATCAGCTCGCCGACCTTGGACACGCCCTCGCCGTACATGATGTCGAACTCGACCTCCTTGAAGGGCGGCGCCATCTTGTTCTTGACGACCTTGATGCGGGTCTGGTTGCCGATCACCTCGTCGCGGTCCTTGATCGCGCCGATGCGGCGGATGTCGAGGCGCACCGAGGCATAGAACTTCAGCGCGTTGCCGCCCGTCGTGGTCTCGGGGTTGCCGAACATCACGCCGATCTTCTGGCGGATCTGGTTGATGAAGATCACCATGGTCTTCGACTTGGAGATCGAGGCGGTGAGCTTGCGCAGCGCCTGGCTCATCAGACGCGCCTGGAGACCGGGCAGGCTGTCGCCCATCTCGCCCTCGAGCTCCGCCTTCGGCGTCAGCGCCGCGACCGAGTCGACCACCAGCACGTCGAGCGCGCCGGAACGCACCAGCGTGTCGGCGATCTCGAGCGCCTGTTCGCCGGCATCGGGCTGGGAGATCAGCAGGTCGTCGAGATTGACGCCGAGCTTGCGGGCATAGATCGGGTCGAGCGCATGCTCGGCGTCGATGAAGCCGCAGACGCCGCCCTTCTTCTGGGCCTCGGCGATGCAGTGCAGCGCCATGGTCGTCTTGCCCGAGGATTCCGGACCGTAGATCTCGACGACACGACCGCGCGGCAGGCCACCGATGCCGAGCGCGATGTCGAGCCCGAGCGAACCCGTCGGCACCGTCTCGATCTCGACCACCTTGCCCTGGCCGAGCCGCATGATCGACCCTTTGCCGAAGTTGCGCTCGATCTGCTGGAGCGCCGCGTCCAAAGCCTTGGTCCTGTCCATACCATCCCCTTCGACGAGGCGAAGTGAAGCCTGTGCCATCGTCCTGCTCCTTGTCGCACGCGTTCGGCTGTCGTTCAAAGTCAGGCCAATGTACACACTTTGTTCTCGCTCGTAAAGCCCCGTCCATCAATTTGATTCAATTACGAAATCGGATGAGTGTTCGCGCGGTGTTCATGGCGGCCGGGCCCGCGCGCGCCGAGCCCGCTACCGGCCGACGCGAGGACCTCCCCGCGTCGGCGATTCGCATTCCCGCGCCCGTCCCTCACAGGCTGTCGCCGAGATCCGCCCGGAACTTGGCGACGAGCTTCTCCTGCCAATCGCCGATCGGCGCCAGCCGGCCGTAGAAGAAGCGCAGGATCTCCGGCTCCTCGACGAAGGTCAGGCCGCCGACGAGCTCGCGGTTCCGGTAGAGCCAGTCGATCCGGTCGATGGCGTATTTCACCTGCGACAGGGTGAAGACGCGCCGCGGCATGGCGAGCCGGAGGAGTTCCATGTTGGAATAGACCTCCGTCCCGTCGGGATTGCGCTGTTCCGACAGCGAGCCGCGCTCCATGCCGCGCACGCCCGAGACGATGTAGAGCGCCGAGGCGAGCGCGCCGGCGGGATACTGCGCCTGGGGGACGTGCGGCAGGAAGCGCATGACGTCGATGTGGCAGCCGAGGCCGCCCGCCGGGGTGATCACCGGCACGCCGCGCTTCACCAGTTCGTCGACCATGTAGGCGATGAACTGGGGCCCTTGCGAGATCATGTCCTCGTCCATGGTCTCGTCGAGCCCGACGGTCAGCGCCTCGATCTCGCGCACCGACATGCCGCCGTAGGTGAGGAAGCCCTCGTAGAGCGGCACCAGGCCGCGCATGCGGCGATAGAGCCCCTCGTCGCGGATGCAGATGCCGCCGCCGCGCGCGCAGCCGAGCTTGCGGGCGGAGAAGTAGATGATGTCGCAGAGATCGGCGATCTTCCGCGTGATCTCGCGGATGGTGAGATCGGCGCAATCGGGATCGCGCGTCTTGATGAACCACAGATTGTCGGCGAGCAGGCTCGCGTCGAGCACCAGGATCAGCCCGTTGGCGTCGCAGACCTTGCGGATCGCCGCCAGATTTCCGAGCGAGATCGGCTGGCCGCCGATCAGGTTGGTGCCCGCCTCCATGCGCACGAAGGCGATTTTTTCCGCCCCGTGGGTGGCGACGAGGCCTTCGAGCTTGGCGATGTCCATGTCGCCCTTGAAGGGCACGTCGCTCGTCACCTCGAGCCCGGCGTCGGCGATGATCTCCTCGACCGCGCCGCCGTTCAGCACGATGTGCGCCTTGGTGGTGGTGAAGTGGTAGTTCATCGGCACGATCGAGCCGGGCGTGACCAGCACCTGCGCCAGAATGTTCTCGCACGCCCGCCCCTGATGGGTCGGCAGGATGTAGTGCAGGCCGAAGATCTCGCGCAGCTTCGCCTCGAGCCGCTCGTAGGTGGCCGAGCCCGCATAGGCGTCGTCGGCCACCATCATCGCCGCGACCTGCTGGTCGGACATGGCGTTGACGCCGGAATCGGTCAGCATGTCCATGAACACGTCCCTGTTTCTGAGCAGGAAGGTGTTGTTGCCGGCCTCCGAGACGGCGGCGAGCCGCGCCTCGATCGGCGGCAGCTCGAGCTTCTGGACGATGCGGACCTTGTGCATTTCCAGCGGCACGTTCTCGCCGCTCGCGAACCTGACCTTCGCCATTGTTCCCCCTGTCCGGTGATGGTGTCCGGTGATCGTGGGCATCACCCTGCGTCAGGAGTGTTTCCGCCCCGCGCGCGACCGACGTCCGCAGGAACCCGACATGCGGCGTTGCGACACGGGGTTACGAAAGTCGGAGTTGTAGCGGGATGCCGGTGCGGCGGCGGAGCGGGAGGCGCGGATCGGTGGGGATTTCCGCGGGGGGTACGCGGAGAAGGACGGCCGGGGCGGCGGCGACTGGACGGGCGGAGGCTCGACGAAAGGCGTGTGTCACGGGATGACGCGCGGCGCGGAATTTGCCAACTTGGGATTGAGCCTAGCATCTCGCCCGTGGAGAACAGCCGCCCGTGTCGCCTGCCAAGAACGCCCCGGTACCCAGAGGCCGCCATCTCACGGATTTCATGCCACTGACGAAAGCGGAGGAAGAACTGCGCCGAGCATGCCGTGAGGGCGACTATGCGGTGATCGGCGACGGAAAACGGCCGGAGACGGCGCCCGAAGCCGACGACCGCATCCGCGCCGCCGTCCTCCGCGTCTTCTGCCTCGGCCTCGACCCCGACGCGCCGGTGCATGAACACGGCATCCGGCTCGTCGGCGCGTGGATCGACGGCGATCTCAATCTCGCAGGTTGCAACCTGCCGCGACCGATTAGCTTTGGTCACTCCGTTTTCGACGGCGACATCGTCCTCTTGGATGCCGCCGCCAAGCAACTCATGTTCGGCGGATCGCGCTGCAAGGCGATCTCAGCCGACCGTCTACGCTGCGATGGCGGTGTTTTCCTTCGCGGTGGATTCGTCGCCGAACACGAAGTCCGCCTCCTCGGCGCCACCATCGGCGGCCATCTCGACTGCTCTGGAGGCCGTTTCGAGGAGAACGAAGACGACGCCCTCTCCTTCGACGGTGCGAAGATCTCGGGCTCAGTCTTGATGAACAAAGGATTCATCGCAAAAGGAACAGTTCGCCTGCTCAATGCCTCCATCGGTGGCATTCTCATTTGCTCGGGTGGCCAATTCGAGGCAACCAGAAGTGACGCATTCTTCTTCGATCACACGAAGGTTGCCGGCGGTGTCTACCTGGACGATGGCTTCGTTGCCAAGGGTACCGTCCGCTTCGCCGGCGCGAGCATCGGCGGCGATTTCGATTGTTCGAACGGGCACTTCGCAGCGAGTGAAGGTGACGCTCTCTCCTTCGACAGCGCGAAGATCTCAGGTTCCATCTACCTAGACGGCGGCTTCCTCGCCAAGCGCACAGTCCGGCTCATAGGTACCGTGATCGGCGGCGATCTCGGTTGTCGGGAGGGCGCGTTCGAAGGCGAATTCTCCCTCGTCCTTGAACGAGCCGAGATCAGCGGATCGCTCTACTTCGACGGAGGCTTCCGCGCCTCCGGCATAGTCGACCTTGAAGATCTCACCGTCGCCAGCCTTGTCGACGATGGGGCGGGATGGACGTCGGGGAAGCTCCACCTCGACGGCTTCACCTGTCACCGCTTCGCCGGAGACGCGCCGGTCAATGCCGCCGCGCGCCTGCGCTGGCTCGACTGCCAACCGACCGACCATCTCACGCACGACTTTCGCCCCCAGCCCTGGGAGCAGTGTGCGAAGGTCCTCGCAGAGATGGGCCACGAGCGCGATGCGCGCGTCCTGCGAATCGAGAAGCGGCGGCGAATGCGCTGGCTCGAATGGCATCGGGTCAAGACCGCCGGATCGCGAGACGCCCTCCGGCGAGCGTTTCTCGTCTGGATCACGCGGCGGCGAAAGAGGCGCTGCGGCGCCCTCACCCGACGCATCCTCGCGGCCCGGGCCGGATTTCATGCCGGCCGTGTCGCGGCGAAGTTCGCCAAACTGCCGGCGGTCTTCGGCGACTTCGTCCTCGATTTGACGACCGGATACGGTCGTCGGCCGATGAAGGCGGTGGCCGGGCTGCTCGGCCTCTGGGGCCTCGCCGGTGTCGGTTACGCCACACTGCCCCCCGGGGTCATGGCGCCGGCCGACGCGCTGGTCTATCTCTCCCCGTCGATTCCCGCCGAGTGTCGGGCAGACTGGATCGCTTGGCAGCCGCTGCCCCGCCCCGACGATCTTTCCCGCCGTGCCGCCGAGGCCCCGGCTTCCGGGCTTGCACTGGACGACACTGTCGGACCGCCCTATCCGCCTGAATGGAGCGCGATCTGCCCCCGCCGTGCGCCGTCGGAATATTCGACCTTCTCGCCCTTCGCCTACGCCCTCGACGTGCTGCTGCCGATCGTCGATCTGCGGCAGGAGAACGACTGGTCGCCACGTGTCACCGACGCGAAGGGCGAGGTGATCGCGCCGCTGTGGCAGGACGCGACATGGGGGTGGGGTTACGTCGCCCGCTTCCTCGAATGGGTCCTCATCCTCTTGGGCTGGGTCCTCTCCGGCCTCCTCCTCGGCGCCGTCACCGGCGTCATCCGTCGCGACTGAGGCCTCGCAGGCACGGGACGGCGGGGCGTCGCTACGCCCCTGCCCCCCTCACCGCCCGAGCGCGTCCTTCACGGCGGTGGCCAGTGCCTTCAGCGTGAAGGGCTTGGGGAGGAAGTGGAACTGCTCGCCTTCCGGCAGGTTCTTGGCGAAGGCGTCTTCGGCGTAGCCCGAGACGAAGATGATCTTCAGGTCCGGCCGCTGTTTGCGCAGTTCGCGCAGCAGCGACGGCCCGTCCATCTCCGGCATCACCACGTCGGAGACGACGAGATCGACCGCGCCGCCGGTCTCCTCCATCACCTGGAGCGCCTCGGTGCCGGTGCCGGCCTCGTGGACGGTGTAGCCGCGCGAGGCGAGCGCGCGGGAGGCGAAGGCGCGCACCGCCTCCTCGTCCTCGACGAGGAGGATCGTCGCCGAACCCGTCAGATCGGTGCCGGCCGACTGCGGCTGGTCGGGCTTGGCGTTCTCCGCGGCGCGGGCCGCCTCCTCCGCCGTCTCGACGTGGCGCGGCAGCAGGAGGTGGAAGGTCGTGCCCTCACCCAGCTCCGACGAGCAGTAGACGAAGCCGCCGGTCTGCTTGACGATGCCGTAGACGGTCGAGAGGCCGAGGCCGGTGCCCTGGCCGACCGGCTTCGTCGTGAAGAACGGCTCGAAGATGTGCTCGAGCACGTCCGGCGCGATGCCGGTGCCGGTGTCGGTCACCTCGAGCAGGACGTATTCGCCCGCCGGCATGCCCGGCGTCTTGTAGGCGTATTTCTCGTCCGGCCCGACGTTGCGGGTGGCGATGCGCACCTTGCCGCCGTTCGGCATGGCGTCGCGGGCGTTGACCGCCAGATTGACGATCACCTGCTCGAGCTGGCTGGTGTCGGCCTTGACCGGCCACAGGTCGCGGCCGTGCATCACCTCGAGCGACACCTTCTCGCCGAGCAGGCGCCCGAGCAGCATCTGCAGGTCGGCCAGCGTGTCGCCGAACTGGATCACCTCCGGGCGCAGCGTCTGGCGCCGCGAGAACGCCAAGAGCTGCCGCACCAGGGCGGCGGCGCGGTTGGCGTTCTGCTTGATGTTCATGATGTCCTGGAAGGACGGATCGGTCGGCCGGTGCGAGGCGAGCAGCAGGTCGGAGAAGCCGATGATCGCCGTCAGCACGTTGTTGAAGTCGTGCGCGATGCCGCCGGCGAGCTGGCCGATCGCCTGCATCTTCTGCGACTGGGCGAAGCGCTGTTCGAGCTCCTGCTGCTCGGTGGTCTCGAGCGCGTAGACGATCGCCGCCTCGCCCTCGCCGGTGCCCTCCTCGACGCCCGAGACGAAGAACCGCGCCGAGCGCTTCTTCGGACTGTCGTCGACCAACTGGGCGTCGACCGGGTCGATGTCTCCCTGGCCCGAGAGCGCGGCGGCGAGCGCCGCGGCGAGCTTCGGCCGGTCGGAGACGGCGACCGTCTCGATCAGCGTGCCGCGGGCCCCGGTCGCGTCGGCGCGGGCGAGCCCGCCGAAGAGCTCGAGGAAGGAAGCGTTGGTGCGGCCGATCGAGCCGTCCCGGCCGAGCGCGGCGATGGCGATCGGCGTGTTGTTGAAGAAGCGCTGGAAGCGCACCTCGACGGCGCGCAGCGCGTCTGCGGCGTCCTCGCCGGACGAGCGGTTGATCACCAGCGTCCGGCTGTCGCCCGGCCGCCCCGGCGCACCCTGCGGCACCTTGTGCAGCAGGCGGACCGGCAGCGACTGGCCGTTGCGCTTGACGAAGTCGAGGTCGAGCACCGTCGTGCGCCCGTCCGCCGCCGCGTCCTGGATCAGCGCCATGCCCTGGCCCTGGACGATGTCCTTGAGGCGGATCGACCCGGCCTCGAACTTGGCGAGGTCCCAGCCGAGCCAGTCGGCGAGCGTGGCGTTGAGATAGGTGATGCGGCCGGTCGCGTCGGCCGAGAAGAAGCCGGCCGGCGCATGGTCGAGGAAGGTCACGACCTGTTGCAGCTCCTGGAAGCTCGATTCCTGACGTTCCCGCTCGCGGGTGACGTCGAGGATGCGCCAGGCGGTCAGCCGATCGCCGTCGTCGCGCTCCTCGACGCGCGGCAGCGGCTCGACGCGGATGCGATACCACCGCGCGCCCTCTTCGCCCGAGACGATCGGCGTACGGGTGCGCAGTTCGGCCTCGGCGGGCTTGCGGGACCTGACCGCCTCGCCGATGCGGAACATCTCTTCGCCGACGTCCGGGTTGGCGGCGAAGACGCGCTCGACGGTCCTGAGGTCGTTGGCGGTCGTCGCCTTGGTCAGCCGGGCATAGGCCGGGTTCGAATAGATGATGCGGCCCTGATCGTCGGTGACGAGCACGCCCTCGACGAAACTGTCGAGGAAGACGTCGGCCAGCGTCGGCCCCTGCCGGCGGGCGCCGAAGCGCACCAGACCGATGGCGCCGGCGAACAGCGCGAAGACGCCGACCACGGCGAGCAGGCCGAGAATGATCTGGACGAAGGGCGCCGCCTCTTCCGGTTTGACCACGGCGAGAACGCCGGCCGCCACCACGAAGGACAGCGCCAGCGCCACCAGGAGGCCGATGCTGCCCGATCGCGCCGCACGGTCGATCGTGGGCAGCCGACCCTGGCCGACATCGTCCTGTTCCACGTCGTCCCGTTCCATCGCGTCCGAACCCCGAACCGGCGCGCGCCTCCCCCCGGGGGGCAGCCCGAATCCCACGCCACTCGCGCGTCAGCGTTGCCCGAACCGGCCGGCCGGACAAGAGAAATCACCGTCGACGCTTTTCCTTGAGCCGCATCACGAAGCCGATGACCTCGGCGACGGCGCGGTAGTGTTCCTCGGGCACTTCGCGGTCGATGTCGACGCTGGCGTGGAGCGCGCGGGCGAGCGGCGGGTTCTCGACGATCGGCACGTCGTTGAGATTGGCGATCTCGCGGATCTTCAGCGCCACGTCGTCGGTGCCCTTGGCCACCACGGTCGGCGCCCGCATGCCGGCGTCGTATTTGAGCGCGACGGCGAAGTGGGTCGGGTTGGTGACGACCACGGTCGCCGTCGGCACCGCCGCCATCATGCGCTTGCGGGCGCGCGCCATGCGGATCTGGCGGATCTTGCCCTTGATCTCGGGGCTGCCTTCCGTCTGCTTGAACTCTTCCTTGAGTTCCTCGCGCGTCATGCGCAGCTTCTTCATCCAGCGATGACGCTGGAAGAGGTAGTCGAGGCCGCCGATGAAGGCCATGACGATCAGCACTGCGCCCATCAGCCGCACCGCGGCGCGCCGGGTGATCTCGAGCAGGCCGAGCGGATCGACCGCCACGAGACCCTGCAGGTGGACGATCTCGGGCGACAACGCGATCCAGATGGCGGCACCGACGACGAAGATCTTGGCGACCCCCTTGATGCCCTGCATCACCGCGTCGATCGAGAAGATGCGCTTCATCCCCCCGAGCGGCGAGACCTTCGACAGTTTCGGGATCAGCGGCTCGTAGGTCCACAGCAGCCGGTGCTGAATGGCATTGCCGCCGACGCCCGCGACGAAGAAGAGCAGCGCCGGCAGGGCCAGCACGCTGCCGACCAGCACGATCAGATGCAGCGCCACACCCTCCATGGCGCGCGTGTCGGTCGCCATCGTGTCGGCATGGTCGATGAAGGCGGCGAGCGATCGGGCGAGGTCGCGCGCCACCCCCTGCGACATGAAGGCGACGAAGACGGTCGCCGACGCGAGCACGAAGAAGGTGGCGAGCTCCTGGCTCTTGGCCACCTCGCCGCGCTTGATCGAGTCCTCGATCTTCTTCTGTGACGGTTCTTCTGTTTTGGATTCGTCGTCGTCTTCTTCGGCCATGGCTCACCCCACCACGAGGCGCATGAGCCCGTCGCGCACGTGATCCATGTACCAGCCGAGGATCGAGGCGAGGACGAAGCCGAAGAGGAGCAGTCCCAGGCCGATCGAGAGCGGCATGGCGGCGAAGTAGATCTGAAACTGCGGCATCATCTTCTGCAGCATGCCGAGCCCGAGGTTGAAGACCAGGCCGAAGGCGAGGAACGGCGCCGAGATCTGCACGCCCACCATGAACGATTCGGCCACCAGTTTCACCGCCGCCGCCGCGAAGTCGCCGCTCGGGATCCACTGACCCGGCGGGAACATCGAGAAGGACGACGACATGCCGGCGATCGCCACGTGATGGAGATCCATCACGAAGATCAGCGTCACCGTCGTCATCGACAGGAAGTTGCCGACGATCACGCCCTGCTGTCCCTGCGTCGGGTCGACCGTCATGGCGAAGCCGAGGCCGAGCTGGGTGGCGATGTTGGCGCCCGCCACCTGCACGCCGGCGAGCAGCAGCCGCGTCGTCATGCCGATGAAGAGCCCGATCGCCAACTCGCCGCCGAGTATCGTCATCGCCCCGACGAAGTTCTTCGACAGCCCCGCCGGATAGGTCTTGGCGATCAGCGGCTGCAGCGCCAGCGTCAGGAACAGCGCGAAGGAGAGCCGGATCCGCGCGGGAACGGTCGATTCGCCGAAACCGGGCACGAGCATCACCATCGCCCCGAGACGGGCGAAGGCGAGCATGTAGAGAAGGGCCGCTTCGGGCAGCAGTCGGACGACCATGCGCGTCACCCGCTGCTCGCGATCCGTTCCATCATCCGTGTGAAGTAGCCCGTGAGCTGCGACCCCATGAAGGGGAAGGTCAGGAGCATGGTGGCGAAGATCGCCAGGATCTTCGGCACGTAGACGAGGGTGGCTTCCTGGATCTGCGTCATCGCCTGCAGCAGGCCGACGATCACGCCGACGGTCAGTCCGACCAGCATGACCGGCGCGGCGGTGAGCACCAGCGTGACGATGCCGTCGCGCGCGATGTCGAAGATGTCCGCTCCGGTCATCCCGGCCACTCCCCTCGCCGATCGGGCGGGGCCTCAGATCGGCATCTTCATGATCTCTTCGTAGGCCGAGATGACCTTGTCGCGCAGGGCCACCACGGTCTCGAACGTCGCCTGGGTCTCGGCCACCGCGGTGACCACGTCGACCACGTCGGCCTTGCCGGAGGCATAGGCCATCGACTTGTCGTCCATCGCCCGGCCCGCCTGCGACACTTCGCCGACCGCCTTGGCCAGCACGTCGGAGAAGTTCGAACCGCCGATCGAAGCAACTTGCCTCGGTTCGTCGCGATTCGCGAGGGCCTGAGCCGAACGATAGGCGTTTGCGGCGAGAGCGGCGGGGGTCATGAGGCGTCTCCTGCGTCTGCGGCTCAGGCCTTGAGGATGTCGATGGTGCGGGAAATCATCCGGCGCGTCGCCGTGACGATGTTGAGATTGGCCTCGTAGGAGCGCTGCGCCTCGCGCATGTCGACGGTCTCCACCAGGGCGTCGACATTGGGATACTTGACGTATCCCTCGGCGTCGGCGGCCGGATGGCCGGGCTCGTAGCGGCGCTTGAAGTCCGACTGGTCCTTCTGCACCCGCCCCATCTGGACGGTGGCGGCCCCCAGTTCCTTGTCGAACTTGGAGACGAAGGTCGGCACCTTGCGGCGATAGGGATCCTGCCCCGGCGTCCGCGCGGTGGAGTCGGCATTGGCGATGTTCTCGGCGATCACCCGCATGCGGCCGTTCTGCACCTTGAGGCCGGACGAGGCGATCCTGAGGGACTGGTTGAATTCGGAGCTCATGGCTCTCCTCCCTCGTGGTTACTTGCGCCCGAGCGCGATGCGCAGCAGCGACAGCGACTGTTGGTAGAGCGAGGCCGCGGTCTGATAGTCGAGCTGGTTTTCCGCCGACTTGGTCATCTGCTCCTCGAGATCCACCGCGTTGCCCGACGGCGTGACCTCGAAATTCTGCTTGTCGCCGGCCTTGAAGGCGCCGGTGCCGCCGCGCGGGGCGATGTGGCCGGGCTCGGTCATCGCCATGGTGACGAACGGCGCCACGACGCCGCTCGAGGCGGAGGCGCGGCCCGCGGCCGGCATCTTCGGCTGAGCGAGATCCTTCGCCTTGAAGCGCGGCGTGTCGGCATTGGCGACATTCTCCGCGAGCACCCGCTGGCGCGCCTGATGCCATTGCATCCGCGTCCGCAGTGCGTTCATCGTGCTCAGATCACCGATGCCCATGGGCCAGCCCTCTCGGCGCGCCGATCCCGAGATCGACGTCACCGGGCAGATTGTTCCCACTCCATGGTTAACGAAGGGTTAATCCACCGTCCCGTCTCGGCACCGGGTCCGGCGCCGACCGTCGCGATCTCGCCATTTTCATGAAGTTCCGGTAAAGGCGGGGCCGCGTGACGGCAGTTTCTGCCGAGATCGTTTAACATGACGGCGATGTGAGAGATTCGGGGGCGCACGGCCGCGCGTTCCACCGAAGAGGAGAAGACCCGATGAGCGCCTTCCGGGAGTGGTTGAACGCCCTGTTCGGATCGGACGGAGGACGCGGCATGCAGGTGCTCATTTCGCTGCTCATCGTCGTCCTGTTGATCCTGGCGATCACCTGGCTCTTCCGCCGTCTGTTCGACGGTCCGATGCATCGCGGGCGCTCCTCGCGCCTCGGCGTGGTCGATTCCGCCGTGGTCGATCACCACCGCCGGCTGCTGCTGGTGCGTCGCGACGAGGTCGAGCATCTCGTCCTCGTCGGCGGCCCCAACGACGTGCTGGTCGAGAGCCGCATCCTCAAGGCACCGCCGGTGCTCGCCGGACGCCCCGCCGTCGGCCCGCAGATCGTGCCGCGTCCGCAGGGTGCCGACGTGGTCGAGGACGCCGAGCCCACCCCGGCCGTCGCCCCGCCGCCCGCAGCAGACGAAACCGTCGTAAAGACGCGCGTCGTCGCCGGTGCCGCCGGCGTCGCCGCCGCGGTCGCCTCGGCCGGTGCACTGCTGCGCTCGCGCGTCGCACGCAGCGAACCGGCCGTACCCGAACGCCGCACCCTCGACGAGGCCTTCGACGCGCCCCTCGGCCGCGCCGCCGACGTGGCGCCCGTCGCGCCGCCGCCGATCGATCTCGACGCCCCGGCGCCCGGCATCGCGCCCGTCACTCCCGCCGTCGCCGGCGACCGGGTCGTGGCCGAACCGCCCGCCCGCGTCGAACCGACGCCCGCCCCTCGCTTCGAACCGCCGCGCGTCGAGACGCCGGCGCCGCGTGCGCTCGACGATCTCGACCTCTTCGCCGACATCGCCGATCCGCTGCCGCCGCCGGCACCCCGCCCGGTGCCGCCGCCGACGCCGCCGGTCCTCGAACCGGTGCGGGTCGAGCCGCGCGCCGCGTCGGTCTGGTTCGAGCCGCGTCCGGAGCGGACCCATGCCGAAGCCGTTCGCGTCGACCCCGTGCCGGCACCGCCGGCTCCCGCCCCCGTGGTCGAGCCGCCGCCGGCCGAAGTCGCTGCCGTCGAGGCGCCCCTGCCGCCGGTCGAGCCGGTGATCGTCGAGGCGCCCGTCGCGCAGCCGGTCGAGGCCGCGAAGTCGGACTTCGACTTCGATTTCGACTTCGCCCCGATGCTCGAGCCGGAGCTCGGCCGCAAGTCGGTCGCCCCCGTGCCGCGCGTCGAGCCGACATTGGCCTTCGAGCCGCCGCACCCCGTGGAGCCGGAGCCCGCTCCCCTGGTGGTCCCCCCTCCGCCTCCTCCGCCGCCGGTCGTGGCGGTGCGTGAACCCGAGCCGGAACCGGAGACGATCCCCGAGATCGCGATCGCTCCCGCCCCGGCGCCCGTCGTCGAGCCCGTGCGGCCAGAGCCGGTGCTGCCGGAACCGTCCGCTCCCGAGGTGGTCCACGCCGAGCCGAGCTTCGCGGAACCGGTCCTCGTCGAACCCGTCGTCGCCGACGAGCCCTTCGCGCCGATCCCCGAGGTGGCGCCGCCCGGACCGTCGCATCGGACGGGCGAGCATCACGCCACCGTCGACGAGCTCGAGGAAGAGATGGCCCGGCTTCTCTCCGAACTCTCGGGCCAGACCCGGCGATGACCACGCCCGACCGCGCGCCGTCCCTCCGTCGTTCCCGCCTGCGCCTCGCCGCCGGCTGGATCGCCGTGATCGCGGCGGCGGTCGTCATGGGATCCGCGCCGGCGACGGCGCAGGACATCTCGGTCAACTTCGGCGGCGCCACCGGCGTCTCCGAACGCGCGCTGCAGCTCTTCGCGCTGATCACTCTGCTGTCGATCGCCCCGTCGATCGCCATCATGGTGACGAGCTTCACCCGCATCGTCGTGGTGCTGTCGCTGCTGCGCTCGGCGATCGGCCTGCAGACCGCGCCGCCCAACGCGGTGATGATCTCGCTGGCGGTGTTCCTCACCGCCTTCGTCATGGCCCCGACCTTCAACCGCGCCTACGAGGACGCGATCAAGCCGCTCTCCGACGGCTCGATCGAGCTCGAACAGGCGATCGAGCGCGGCGGCCCGCCCTTCCACGAGTTCATGCGCAACCATGTCCGCGAGAAGGACGTCGCGCTGTTCCTCGACCTCGCCAAGGAACCCACGCCGGCGACGCCGCAGGACCTGAGCTTCCGCGTGCTGATCCCGGCCTTCATGATCTCCGAGCTGCGCCGCGCCTTCGAGATCGGCTTCCTGATCTATCTGCCCTTCCTGGTGATCGACCTCGTCGTCGCCTCGATCCTGATGTCGATGGGCATGATGATGCTGCCGCCGGCGACGATCTCGTTGCCGTTCAAGCTGATCTTCTTCGTGCTGGTCGACGGCTGGAGCCTCGTCGCGGGCTCGCTCGTCCGTTCCTTCGGGACGTGAGGCGCCGCGCGACGGCGCGACGCTCTCGTCGTCAGTGACCGGCGGCCTTGGCGTCCGGCTTGTCGCCCGCCGCCTTCTCCGGCGCCGCGGTCTCGGCCTGCGCCACCTTGGCGGGCGCCGGCGTCGCGGCCTTGGACTGCGGCCCGGGCTTGGCCTTGTCGTCGACCTTCGGCGCCTCCGGCACCACGGTGCGCCCCTTGGGGTCGAGATACTGGGCGCGATATTCCTGCAGGAACTGGCGCATCGTGTCGATCGAGGCGATCTCGCGCGCCACCTCGCGGAACTCGCCGCCCTGGCTCTGGATCGGCTGGGTGACGACGTCGAAGGTCCGCGCCTGCGGGCTCGCTGCCATCTTGGTGCGGAACTTTCCGCGCAGCCGGTCGAGCGACAGCTGGTCGTTGGCGAGCGCGAAGGCGATCGCCACCCGCAGCACGTCCTGGCGCTCCTGATCGTCGAGCGGCAGCGCATCCTGCCAGCGGTTGCCGAGCGTCGCCTCGAGCCGCTCGCCCGCCTCGCGCCAGCGCTTGGCCTTCCACAGCACGTCGGCACGCAGGCGCATGACGTCCGAGCCGGTCATGGTGGCGAGCAGCTCGAGCGCCGTCTCGGCACGGCCGGATTCCGACATGGCGCGCGCCTCCACCAGCCGGCGCTGGCGTTCGAGCGACAGCGGCAGCGTGCTCTGGCGCGTCTTGTTGAGGACGGCGATCGCCTTTTCCGGCTTGCGGTCGAGCAGATGGACGACCGCCAGATCGGCGGCGATCTGCGCACGCGCCGCGCCCTTCAGGCGATTGTCGACCTGATAGCCGAGGAGCTCCGCCGCCTGCGGCAGCAGGTCGACACCGACCAGCCGGTCGGCGAGCTTGCGCACCACCTCGTCGCCGCGCCGATCGATCGGCACCAGTTCGCGGAAGTCGTAGTAGAGCGTCAGCGCGTCGAGCGGCTTCATCGCCTTGTCGGCGTCGTCGAGATAGATGGCGAGGAAGCGCCGCCCCATCTCGTCCTGGAGGAGCCGCGTGGTGGGCGAGTCCGGCGACACCTGCAACGCCGAGCGCATCGCCTGGAAGGCCTCGCGATAACGCCCCGTGTCGGCCAGCAGCCCGGCGAGGAAGCGCAGGGTGCGCAGTTCGGTCTCGTCGCCGCGCCAGCCGAAGGAGAGCGAGCGCATCCGCTCGATCGCCTGTTCCTTGTCGAGCTTACCGTCGCGCACGAGGCTGCGGACGAGATGATACTCGGCCATCGCCTGGACGTGGCGGTCGCCGGTCGCGTTCGCCCGCTCGAAGCGCGCCATCGCGTCCTCGGGGCGCCCGGCCCGATCGGCGAGCCGCGCCTGGGCGATCTCGAACCGGCCGACCAGATCGTTGTCGAGGAACTCCGGCTCGATCTCGGCGAGACGGGTCTGGGCGAGACCGACGTCGTTGAGCTCGATCGCACTCTCGGCCGCCGAGATGTTGAACAGCGACTGGATCGGCCGCGGATAGGCACCGATCACCGGGGTCGCCTTGAGGGCGTTCTCGCGCGATTCGTCCCACTTGGAGAGGTCGTTGGCGACGATCGTACGCCACAGCGCCGCGTCGGGGCTCTCGGCCACCTCCGAGCGGATCAGCGACTCGCGCGCCTTGGCGGCACGCCCGGCCAGCGCCTGGCTCGCACCCCACAGCACGATGAAGCCGGGATCGCGGGTCACCGCCGGTTCTTCCTCGGACAGCAGGCGCAACTGCGACAGCGCCTCCGGTGCGAGACGGTGGCCGATGTAGAATTCGGCGAGGTCGACGCGCGCCTGACGATGCGGCTGGTCGGACCCTTCGATCACCGCGTCGAGCAGGGCTCGCGAGCGCTCGAGCAGATCGCCGGCGCCGTTCGGGCGGAAGGTCGCCGGATCGATGCGGATGCGGTGCAGCACCGGCTGCGTCCGCGGCACGGGCGCGTCGATCGCGCCCCGCTCCTCGGCGCCGCCGTTCGACAGCGACAGGCCGCGCTCGCGCCCGATCTTCACCTCGCCGTTCTCGTAGGTCACGACGACGTCGTCGCCGTGCGGCACCAGCGCGACGCCGTGCGCCGAGGCGAGCGTGTCGAGATCGACGAAGCTCTGCGGCTTGACCAGCCCGCGCGACGGCGCCAGGGCGGTCACGACGACGATGCGGTCGCCGACCTCGGGGTCGACGAGTTCGCGCACCGCCCCGCCCTCCGGCAGGTCGACCTTGAGGCTGCGATTGCCGTCGCCGCGGATGAAGCGGCGCAGCGTCAGCGGCTTGGTGGGCTCGAGCACCATCTCGCCGATCGACAGCACCCAGCCGGTACCGTCCGGCGACAGCGTGGTGAGCAGCGGCTCGGCGAGATCGATCTTCAGCGCCGTCCAGTTGCGCGCCCGGATCGCCTGGACGCCGCGTGCCAGCGGACCGAGGTTCGGCGCGATGGTGGAGATGTCGATGTCGCGCTGCGAATCGAACACCACCCACAGCGTCTGCCCGCGCATGAAGGCCGCCGCAGGCACCTTCTCGGCGAAGGGGAAGCCCATGCGGACGACGTCGCCGATGCGCTTGGCCTCGACCTTGACGGTGCCGATGTCGGTGACCGAACGCTGCCGCGTCGCGGAAGGCGGGCTCTCGCCCGACGGCACGTCGACGGCGACCGGGGTGGGCGTGGCGGGCTTCTCCGCAGGCTGAGCCGGTGGCGCGGCCGGGGCGTCCTGCGCCGCCTCGAGCGGCGTCTCGCGCACCTGCACCGGCGCGACCTGTTGCTGGACCGGCACGGGCGCCGGAGCCGCGGCCTGCTGCGCGGGGGCAGGAGCCGGTGCGGCGGCGACGGGCGCCGGAACGACGGGAGCCGGAACGACGGGCATCGCCGCAGCCGGGGCCGCGGGCGGCGCGGCGACCGGCGCCGGGGCGGGCGCACCGACGACCGCGTCGGAGCGGCCGGGTGCGGAGACGCGGTCGCGCCCTTCCGCCGGCGACGACAGGAGCGGCCGGATCGCCGCCTCGCCGGCATTGGCGGGCGCGGACGGCCTCACCAGATCGAGCACGTAGGCGTCCTTCTCGCGGAAGGCACGCACGTCGGCATCGGGGGCGACGGTGAAGACGACCTTCATCGTCTCGTCGTTCGGATCGGCGAAGACGTCGACGAGACCCGGCACCGGATCGACGTCGATCTGCGAGAAGTCGATCTTGGCGACGCGATTGAAGGTCAGCGTGACGCGTTCGCCCTCGCGCGTCATCCGCGTGTCGAAGGGCACGTTCCAGCCGAAGGAGAAGCGGGTGAAGGTCGGCAGACGGCCGATCTTGAAGTCGAGCTTGGGCTGGACGCGCGTGCCCACCCGCGCCATCTCGGCGTCGCGCGCCGCCTTGATCGCGGCCTCGGCACGCTTGGCCAGCGCCTCGATCACGTCCTGCGGCAGCGACGGCGGATTGCCGGTCCACTTCGACGGCAGGAAGTCGACGAAGAGTTTCTCGCCCGCCTCCATCGTGTTGACGCGCACCTGCCGGGCGAGCGCGATGCGCAGCGCCTTGCCTTCCGGATCGCGCCGCACCACCGAGACGTAGGGCGCGAGCCGCGTCGCCACCTGGTCGACGCCGACGTCGATCTCGTCCTCGAACTCGAGGACGACGACGCCGTTGCCCTGCTTGGTCGAATACTGCGGGATCAGCGTGCGATCCTTGAAGGTCAGCACGAGACGGCCGAAGCCCTTCTCCTGACGCACCTCGGCCTCGGCCTTGACCACCTCGGCGAAGGCAGGCGCGATCGTGCCGGTCGCCATCAGGAACGCCAGCGCCACGCCGAGCAGCAGGCGCGCGCGCGGCCGAACGCTCCGCCCGGTGCCGACGGCGGCGTCGCTGCGACGTTCTGGGGGAGCGATGAGGTGCACGGCCGACGATCCGGTGGGAGACTTCGACCTCCGACCCTAAGAGAACGCGGTGAACGCCGAGTTAAGTCGCCGTTCCGCCCGCGCTTCGCGTCGCCGATCGCTCAGCTGCGGCCCTGGATCTTGGGAAGCTCGGACTGGGTCGGCCGCACCTGTTCCTTCGGGCGGCGGTTGGCGAGCTCGACGGTCAGCTTCTCGGCCTGATCCGGCGCCATCTTGGCGACCACGTCGCCGAGCTTCTTCGGGTTCATCTGCCGGGCGATCTCGCCGAGCAGCGTGATGTCGAGCTTGTCGAAGACGCGCGCCGCGTCCTTGGCCTTCATCGCCTCGTACATCTTCACGAGGTCGGCCAGTTCCTGCTTCTTGGAATCTTCCTTGGTCTTCTCGGCGGTGCCGATCTGATCCTCGAGACCCTTGAGCTCGTCGATGCGCTTGGCGATGCGGCCTTCGGAGGCCTGCAGCAGATCCTCGCGCATCTGCAACTGCCGCTCGCGCTCCTCGAGCAGCTTGCGACGCTCGGCGAGCTTCTGCAGGATCTCGATCTCGGAGAGGAGCTCCTGGCCGGGAACCGGCTTGGCCTCGCTCGGCTTGTCGCCCGAGACCTTGGTGTCGACCTTCGACGGCGTGACGCCGTGGCCGTCCGCGGTGGCGGGGGCGCCGTGGCCCTCTTCCGCCTTCTTCTCCTCGCCGCCACCCGACGAGCCGGTGGCGATCATGTCGACTTCCCGTCCGGTCGCGGGATCGACCCGGACCACTTCCCGCGCGACCACTTCGTGCACGTCGCGATCGCCCAGCCCGAACTGCACGACCTTGAGGCCGAGCAGCACGAGAGCGGCGCAGACGACGAGCGGAAGCAGTCGGACACGGATCATGCGGCGACCCCTCTCGCCCTCAGACGGCCCAGCCGTTCGGAGGCTTCGTCGGCGCGGGCGCGCAGATCGCCGAGACGGGTCGTCTGCTCGGGCGTCGCCGAGGGATGGTTGCGCGGCGGCATGGCCGGACGGGCGGGCTCGACGGCCGCGACCGGCACCGCCTCGGCGGCGCCGCGGGCGGCCTCGGTGATGCGGATGATGCGGTTCAGCAGCTTCTCGCCCTCGCCCAGCTCGCGACCGATCTCCTGGGAGAAGAACTCGGCCTCGCGCAGGCGCTGCGCCAGCGACTTGTCGCAGTCCGCCGCCGTCTCCTTGAGGCCGACGATGGCACGTTCGGCGATCTCGGTGGCGGTGAGCAGTTCGGAGATGGTGGCCCTGAGATTGGCCTCGTCGGCACGAAGCCGCTTCAGCCGACGATCGAGCACCATGCAGTAGGCGATCGTGGTGATCAGGAGAACGGCCACCAGCCCTTCGACGGCGAGATCGATCCAGTGGGTCGTCATGGCGCCTGCATCTCCTTCTTCGTCGCCGCCTTCTCGAAGGCCGCGAGCGTCATCTTCGGCCGCCGCAGATTGCGGTCGACCATGATCGAAATATTCTCGCCCGAACGTCCCATGCGCCCCTCGGTGAGGGACACCGGTCCGCACTTGAGCGTGACGGGATCGCGCGGACCGACGTCGAAGACCAGCGTCTGCCCGATCTGCAGATCGAGCACCTGGCCGAGCGACATCTCGCGCTCGAACAGAACCGCGTCGACGGCGATCTCGGCGGCATGGATCTCGGTCGCCAGATGCCCTTCCCAGATCGGGTCGCGACCGAACTTCTCGCCCACGAACATCTGGAGCAGAAGGTCACGAATCGGCTCCAGCGTCGCGTAGGGTATGAGGATTTCGATCTTGCCGCCGCGATCTTCCATGTCGATCCGGAACTCTGCGAGGATCGCGGCATTGGCCGGCCGCGACACCGCCGCGAAGCGCGGATTGTTCTCGAGACGCTCGAGGTTGAAGCGGACCCGCGACAGCGGCGCGAAGGCCTGTTCGGCGTCGGTCAGCACCACCTCGATCATGCGGCGCACGAGGTTGGTCTCGATCGTCGTGTAGGGGCGGCCCTCGACGCGGATCGGCGTGGTGCCGCGCCCGCCGCCGAGCAGCACGTCGATGATCGAGTAGATCAGGCTCGAATCGACCGTCACCAGCCCGAAGTTGTCCCATTCCTCGGCCTTGAAGACGCCGAGGATCGCCGGCAGCGGGATCGAGTTCAGATAGTCGCCGAAGCGCACCGAGGTGATGCTGTCGAGCGAGACCTCGACGTTGTCGGAGGTGAAGTTGCGAAGCGACGTCGTGGTCAGGCGCACCAGGCGGTCGAACACGATCTCGAGCATCGGCAGACGCTCGTAGGAGACCATGGCCGAGTTGATCAGCGCGCGGATGCCGGACTGATCGTTGGTGAACTGCTCGTCGACGTCGAAACCGAGGAGGTTGTCGATTTCCTCCTGGTTCAGGATGCGGTCGCCGCCGCGGGTGGCGGTGTCGAGATCGAAGTCGGCGTCGTCGAAGCCGGCCATCTGGGCGGCGAGCTCGTCGGAGCCCTCGACACCCTGCTCGGCCAACGCCGCGCCCCAGTCCGCGGCGAGATCGTCGTCTTCGCCGCCGTCCGTGCCCTTCTGCTCCGAGAGCGCCGCGCCCCAGGCCGCATCCAGATCTTCGAGGTCTTCGGCTTCACCGGCCATACCAACGCCTCACTGAACCAGGATTTCCTTGAACAACACCGCATCGACGTGCGCCGGCGCGATCGCGGTGTTGATCCGCCGCTGCAGCTCTTCCTTGACGCGGTAGAGCCCCGCCGACCCGTCGAGGTCGGTGACGCGCAACTCGCGCAGATAGATCTGGAAGGCGTCGAGCACGCGCGGCAGGACGGGGGTGATCTTGTCCACCGTCGCCTTGTCGGAAACTTCGAGCGCCACCTTCACCTTCAGATAGGTCGCCCGCCCGTCGACCGCCGAGAGGTTCACGGTCATGTCGGGCAGATCGACATACATCACGGTCTTCGCCGGCGCGTGGGCGTCGTGCCCGGCGTCCGCCGGCTTCGGCTTCGAGCCGAGGAAGAAGAAGGCCGCGCCACCGAGAACGGCGAGCAGGGCCACACCCGCGCCGATCATGACGAAGAGCTTCTTCTTGCCGCCCGCAACCTCACCCTCGGCGCCTTCGGCACCGGGTTCGGCTTCGGTCTTCTCGGCGGGCTTCTTGGCCATCGATCTCCCCTGATCGAATGCGAGTCCATGTCCTCAAGATCTAAAGAGGGAATGGTTAACGACTGGTGAATCTCAACCTTTCGGTAACGGAGGTAAACGCCGGTAAACCCTGCCGGTCCATTCCGGCCACCCGGCAGTTCCTGCCCATCGTCCGCCATCGGCGACTTTCGGCAACCCATTGATTTTTCAATGGTTAACCATATGGCACGGGGTTTGCGAAACTTCTCTCGATCGCACCGGCTGGGGAGCAGGGGCGATCGCTGGGGAGCAGTGGAAATGGAAAATGCGCAACTCGTCGGCCTGTCGCGACAACTCGTCCTGCGACGCGAGCTCGACATGATCGCCAACAACGTCGCCAACGTGGAGACGAACGGCTTCAAGGCCCAGGCTCTGATGTTCAAGGAACAGAAGATGCCGCCGGCCGCCGAGCTCGAATTCAAGCGCTCGGACCGTCCGGTCAGCTTCGTCCTCGACGACGCCAATCGCTACGACCTCCGCCCCGGTCAGATGCTCCAGACCGGCAACGATCTCGACGTGGCGATCGAGGGCAAGGGCTTCTTCGCCATCCAGACGCCGCAGGGCGAGCGCTACACCCGCAACGGCTCTTTCGCGCTGTCGCCCGACGGCACGCTCGTCACCCGTGACGGCAACCCGGTCCTGACCGAGGGCGGCCCGCTGGTGCTCCAGGCCAGCGAGACCCGCGTCACCGTCGCCGCCGACGGCACGATCTCCACGTCCCAGGGCGTGCGGGGCAAGCTGCGCGTCGTCGACTTCGCCGATACCGGCTCCCTGAAGAAGGTCGGCGAGACCCTCTTCACCGGGACCGACCCCCAGCCCACTCAGTTCCCCCGTCTGGTCCAGGGCCAGATCGAGAAGTCCAACGTTCGCGCCGTGGAGCAGATCGCCCGTCTGATCGAGGTCGGTCGCTCCTACGAGTCCGTCAGCTCCTGGATGAGCAAGGTCGACGATCAGCGTCGCAATGCCATCGAGAAGCTGGCCCAGGTCGCCTGAGGGGAGAACGAGTCATGAAGGCCATGCACATCGCCGCCTCCGGAATGGCGGCCCAGGAACTGAACGTCGAGCTCATCTCGAACAACATCGCCAACATGCGCACCACCGGCTTCAAGCGCCAGCGTGCGGACTTCCAGGACCTGCTCTACCAGGACATGCGCCGGGTCGGCACCGCGACGTCGGAGAACGGCAACATCCTGCCGACCGGCGTGCAGATCGGCTCCGGCGTCCGCGTCGCCGCCACGCCGCGCGTCATGTCGCAGGGCACGCTGTCCTCGACCGAGAAGGAGACCGACGTCGCCATCAAGGGCGAGGGCTTCTTCCGCGTCCTGCTGCCCGACGGCCGCACCAGCTACTCGCGCGACGGTTCCTTCGAGATCGACAGCCAGGGCCGCATCACCACGGCCGACGGCTATCCGATCGAGCCGCAGATCACCGTCCCGTCCAACTCGACCGGCCTGACCGTCAACGCCCAGGGCTCGGTGCAGGTGACGGTCGGCAACGCGACCTCGCCGACCACCATCGGCCAGTTCCAGCTCGCCCGTTTCATCAACAAGTCCGGCCTCGAGCCGATGGGCAACAACCTCTACCTCGAGACCGCCTCGTCGGGCGCGCCGCAGACCGGCAACCCCGGCGACGAAGGCTTCGGCACGCTGCTGCAGAACCAGCTCGAGCAGGGCAACGTCAACTCGGTGACCGAGATCTCCGACCTGATCGCCGCCCAGCGCGCCTACGAGATGAACTCCCGCGTGATCCGCGCCGCCGACGAGATGATGTCGGCCACCGTGTCGCCGAAGTGAGGAGGAGGGCCATGAAGTACGAATCTCTGCGTCGCCCCCGCCCCGGTCTCGTGACCTTCACCGGCGAAGCCGGCGAGCGCCTCGTGCGCTCGCTGCTCGGCGCCGCGGGCCTCGCGATCCTCGCCTCGGTGCTGCTCGCCGTCATCGCTCCCGCCCCGGCCCAGTCCGGCGAGACCTCGGCGCTGCGCGCCTCCGTCTCGGTCGCCGCCGACGTCGTCACCATCGGCGACTTCTTCGAGAACGCCGGCTCGCTCGCCGAACGCCCGCTCTTCCGCGCCCCCGACCTCGGCACCGCCGGCCCGGTCTCCGCCGCCCGCGTCGTCGACATGGCCCGCGCCGCCGGCCTCGCCGGGGCCGAGACCGGCGGCCTCGTCGAAGTCTCGGTCTCCCGCCTCGCCCGCTCGGTCGAGAGCGCCGAGATCGCCCGCCTGATCGCGCAGGAAGCGCTGCGCCGTCCCGGCTTCGCCGCCGACACCACCCTCGACGACCTCGAGATCGTCTTCGACGGCCCGGTCGCCCCGCGCGCCGCCGACGTCCGCTCGCACGAGCCGATCCGCATCGTCTCGCTGTCGGTCGTGCCGCAGAACGGCCGTTTCGACGCCCTCGTCCAGATCGATCAGGGCGAACGCACCGACCGCATCCACCTGCGCGGCGTCCTGACCGAGACCGTGTCGGTGACGGTGCTGAACCGATCGCTGTCGCGCGGCGATCTCGTCTCCGCCGAAGACATCCGCGTCGACCGCCAGCCGCGCAACCGCGCCTACGGCCGTTCCACCGTCGTCGAACCCGCCGAGATCGTCGGCCGCCAGGCCCGCCGTTCGATGCGCGCCGGCCAGGTGGTCGCCGCAGCAGACTTCGCCCGGCCGCAGGTGATCGGCCGCGGCGAGACCGTCACCGTGATCTTCCGCGCCAAGGCGCTCAGGGTGACGACCCGCGGTCAGGCACTCGCCGCCGCCGCCGTCGGCGACACCGTCTCCGTCCTCAATCCCCAGTCCAAGCGCACCCTGCAGGGCACGGTCACCGCCCCCGGTCTCGTCGAGATCGTCGCCGCCCCCGCCGCCGTTGCTCTCGCGAAGGTCGATCAGTGATGACCCGTTCCTCGTACTCCACCGCCCGCCGCGTCGCATCCCTCCTGACGGTCGCCGTCGCCCTCTCCGGCTGCGCCAACGCCCTCGACAGGCTCGAGAACGTCGGCAAGGCGCCGAAGCTCTCCGCCGTCGAGGACCCGACCGCCCAGGCCGGCTACAAGCCCGTCTCGATGCCGATGCCCTCCGCCGAGCCGGTCGCCTATGCGCCCAACTCGCTGTGGTCGAAGGGCAGCCGCGCCTTCTTCAAGGACCAGCGCGCCCGCCGCGTCGGCGACATCCTGACCGTCGCCGTGGTCATCACCGACAAGGCCAAGATCGACAACTCGACCGGCCGCTCGCGCACCGAGACCGATGCGACCTCCGTCGGCGGTCTGCCCGGCGCCCTGGCCGATCGTCTGCTGCTGCCCGGCGAAGCCCCGGCCTCCAACCTGATCAACAACTCGACCAAGACCTCGCAGCAGGGCACCGGCTCGGTCGACCGGTCCGAGACCCTGTCGACCAACGTCGCCGCCCTCGTCACCCAGGTCCTGCCCAACGGCAACCTGGCGATCGAGGGGCGTCAGGAGGTCCGGGTCAACAACGAGATCCGCGAACTGATCGTCGCCGGCGTCGTCCGGCCGGAAGACATCGCTTCCGACAACACGATCGAGAGCGCCAAGATCGCCGAGGCCCGCATCTCCTACGGCGGCCGCGGCCAGATCACCGACGTCCAGCAAGCCCGTTACGGCACCCAGGTGCTCGACGTGCTGATGCCCTTCTGACCGAGACGCCGGGCGGTTCTCCCCGCCGCCCGGCTCTCGCGACCCGCCGTTCCTCTCCCCGCATCCCCCTCCCGAACCCCGAAGCCTCCCCCCTCTCGCCGTCCGCGCTCTCCCCAGAGCGGCGTCGAGAATGCCGAAGGGTTCGATCGCCGCCTTCCCCCCGCCCTCCCCGGCGGTGGCGGCGACGGCAGACGGCGCGGCTCCCTCTCCCCGGGAGCCGCGCCTCTCCATCGTCCAGAAGGACGCCGAAACGACGAACGCCGGTCGACCCGAGGGTCGACCGGCGTTCGGTCTCGTTCGTTCGGATGCGAATTCCGCGTCGGTCGTCGCTGCCGACGCGCTCGGCGCGTCAGTCGTCCCGATAGACGCGCTCGCGGCGCTCGTGGCGCTCCTGGGCTTCGATCGAGAGCGTGGCGATCGGCCGGGCATCGAGGCGCTTCAGCGAGATCGGCTCGCCGGTCTCCTCGCAATAGCCGTAGCTGCCGTCGTCGAGACGCTTCAATGCGGCGTCGATCTTGGAGATCAGCTTGCGCTGGCGATCCCGCGCCCTGAGTTCGATCGCGCGATCGGTCTCCGAGGAGGCGCGATCGGCGAGATCGGGATGGTTCTGGCTCTCGTCGGCGAGATGCTGCAGCGTTTCCCGCGATTCCTTCAGGATGTCGTCCTTCCAGTCGAGCAGCTTCTTACGGAAGTACTCGCGCTGACGCTCGTTCATGAAGGGTTCGTCGTCAGACGGACGATAATCAGTGACTTCGACCGACATCATGCTCCCTTCCAGGTCCACGTTGGTCCGGGCGGCGAAGGCGGTGATGCGCGCCGCGGCGCCCCAATACAACGATGGAACGAAAAGGTCACGAAGAAAGCGTGACGGAGGTGGACAAAATGTCGGCAGTCCCCGGAAAGAGGCAGACCACATCCGCGGCCGGTCGCCGCGGGCATCGATCAGTCGGGGAAGCGCCCGAGCTTGGCGAGCTCGACCCGCGCCCTGAGCTCGATGTCGGCGACCAGGTCGTCGAGCCGCTCGTCGCCGGTCGGCTCGCGCCCGCCCATCAGGCCGACGAGGCGTTCCAGCCGGTCGGGCGAGACGCCGCCGCCGAGCAGGTCGAGCCTCACCCCCTCGAGCACGTCGAGGATGTCGAGGCCGCGCCTGACCGCCTTGCGCCTCTTCTCGCGCGGGTCCTGCGACGGGATCGACTGCAGCGCCAACAGGCTCGCCACGTCCGTCGCCCCGATCGGCCCGCCGACGACCGACGAGCGGCTCGCCTGCTCCTGCTCGGGCAGACGGAAGGTCGCGCCGGTGCCTTCCGCGCGCCGGGTCGTCCCGGTTCCCTGGATGCCGCCGGTGCGGCCCGGTCCATCGATCCTGATCGCCACGTCGTCTCTCCTTCCCGGCAGGAATTGCCGGGACGCGTCCCGTTCTCTCTAGCATGAATCGGCACGATTTGCCCCTACGGCACATCGGGCACCCGGGCCATCCCCCGGAATTCTCGAATAACCCTTCACCGCCAATGCGTTGCCGGATCGTATCCGAGGCCGTCCGACTTGGCACGCCGCTCGCAAAGGAGAAGGTCGAGATTTGGGGAGATCTCCATCGATGAAGTTTCATTTGGGCAAATTCGTCCGCTGCGCACTGGTCGCGGCCCTGGTCGTCGGACAATCCGTTCCGACCCATGCCGCCGCTTCGCGCATCAAGGATCTGGCCTCGATCGAAGGCGTCCGCGAGAACCAGCTCGTGGGCTACGGCATCGTCGTCGGCCTCAACGGCACCGGCGACAGCCTCAACAACGCGCCCTTCACCAAGCAGTCGCTACAGGCCATGCTGGAACGCATGGGCGTCAACACGCGCGGTGCCAACATGCGCACCGCGAACGTCGCCGCCGTCATGGTGACCGCCAACCTGCCACCCTTCGCCACCCAGGGCACCCGCATCGACGTCGCGATCTCCGCGCTCGGCGATGCCAAGTCGCTGCAGGGCGGCACGCTGCTGGTCACGCCGCTGATCGGTGCCGACGGCGAGGCCTATGCGATCGCGCAAGGCGCCCTCGCCGTCGGCGGTTTCACCGCCAAGGGCGACGCGGCCTCCGTGACCCGGGGCGTCCCCACCGCCGCCCGCATCGCCAACGGTGCCATCGTCGAACGCGAGGTCGAGTTCAAGCTCGGCGCCCAGAGCGCCGTGCGTCTGGCGCTGCGCAACCCCGACTTCACGACCGCGCGCCGCATCGCCATGGCGATCAACGACCTGATCGGCACGCCCTCGGCCGAACCGATCGATCCCTCGACCGTCCGCCTGACGCTGCCGCAGAAGTTCAACGGCAACATCGTCGACCTCATCACCGACATCGAGCAGCTCTCGGTCGAGCCGGATCTGCCGGCCAAGGTGGTGATCGACGAGGCGACCGGCATCATCGTCATGGGCCAGGACGTGCGCGTCTCCACCGTCGCCGTCGCCCAGGGCAACCTCACCGTCACCGTCACCGAGACGCCCGAGGTGAGCCAGCCCGACCCCTTCTCCAACGGCGAGACCAAGGTGGTGCCGCGCACCCAAGTGACCGTCGACGACAGTTCCAAGAAGAAGCTCGGCATCGTCAACCAGACGGTCAGCCTTCGCGAGCTGGTCGACGGCCTCAACGCTCTCGGCGTCGGCCCCCGCGACATGATCACCATCCTCCAGGCCATCAAGGCGTCCGGCGCCCTCCAGGCCGAGATCGAGGTGATGTGATGGGTTACGACGCGACGATCTCCCTCGCCACGAGCACGCCGGCGCTGCACCAGATGCAGGAAGGCCCCGGCCGCAACGCCACGCGCGAGCAGAAGGCCCGCGCCCAGGCGGACCAGTTCGAGCAGGTCTATCTCTCCACCATGATGAAGCAGATGTTCTCGGGTCTCTCCACCGAGGCGCCGTTCGGCGGCGGCCAGGCGGAGGAATCCTGGCGCGGCCTGCTCGTCGACCAATACGCCGCCACCATGCAGAAGGCGGGCGGCATCGGCATTTCCGACATGGTCTATCGCGACCTGATCGGCATACAGGAAGGTGCTTCGAAATGACCCTCGATCTCCTGGCCCTCCAGGGCGCCGAGCCCGTCGAGCGCGCCCTGCGCACCCCGGAGGAGGCCGCCGCCTTCCTCGACGAGTTCGAACAGTCGATGGCGCGTCTGATCGCGACCATCGAGGAGGAGACCGCGCTGGTGCGCGCCGGCAAGCTCTTCGACGCCACCGACGTGGTCTCGCGCAAGAACGCCCAGCTCGGCCGCTATCTCCAGACCCGCACCCGCCTGAAGCGCGAGTTCGCCACCCTCTCGAAGCTGCTGCCCGAGCGGCTTGAGCGCATGCGCGCCGATCATGTCGCGGCGATCGAGAAGATCCGCGCCAATCTCGGCGCGCTCGCCATCGCCCGCGAAGTCGCCGAAGGCATCGTCCGCAACGTCTCCGCCGCCGTCGGCCGTCAGGCCGCCCCGCGCACCTACGGTCGCAACGCCGCGATGCCGGTTGCACAGGCCCAGTCCATCGCCCGCGGCCTGTCGATCGACCGCCGCATGTGAGGCCCGGCGGCGGGCCGCGTGCCCGTCGACCTCTTCTCTTCCCCCTGTTCGCTCCCCGCGCCTCTCCCCGCCTCCCCTCTCCCCCGAAATGCAGAAAGGCCGCCCCGGAAGGGCGGCCTCTTTCGTTCGTCGTCGGGTGCCACGGGGGCCGGCGCTCAGGAGCGCAGGCCCTCGGCGATGGCACGGTTGATGTCGACCAGCGGCGCGAGCTTCTCGGCCTCGGGAGCCGCCTGGATCTCGATCGTGTGACGGAAGATGAAGAGCGAGATGTTGAACAGGTTGTTCTTGTCTTCCTGCGGCAGCGGGTTGTCGTCGCGCAGGATGAGGTCGATCAGCACCGTCCAGAGCTTGCGGTTGTAGGTCAGGGCCGAGAGCAGGTCGCCCCTCTTCTCTTCCCAATTGTCGCGGACCACCTGGAGCTGGCGGGCCGCCTTGAGAAGCAACATCGACTCGAGATCGCGCCCGGTGGCGACGGTTCGACGCGTCTGCTGGTAGGCGACTGCGGCATGATTGTTATACATGGTTGATCCGCTGCTCCTCGTATTCGATGAGACGCTTCGCGTGCTTGACGCCTTTATAGAATTCACCGTTTAACAGGCAGTTATCGATGGCCTCGACAATGTCTCTAGCGCCCGGTGCGGCGTCGAGAAACTCGCGGGCGAGTGCCTTGTAGTCTTCCAGCACGACCTCGTTGCCGTGCTTGAGATAGATCAGCTGCACGGCGAGATAGATCAGCTTGGCCGGCGTGTCGGCTTCGCGAGCCGGCATGACGTCGCGTTCGCGCAGGATCGGCGCATCGCCTTCGATGAAGAGCTTGGCGCGCGATCCCCCGTTGGTGATCAGGCTCTCGCCGATGATGATGCGCTCTCCGGGTTTGATCTCGACCTTGAGCGTCATCGCCTTCTCTCCACTTGTCGCCGGCGCCTCGCGCCGCTGCGATTGTCTTCCGAAACGACGAAGCGGGCGCTTCTTTCCGTCGCGCCCGCCTCCCGTTCCTCGTTCTGGTCGCCGCCGAGCGTCAGCCGAACAGCTGCAGCACGCTCTGGTCGGCCTGGTTGGCCAGCGACAGGGCCTTGGTCGACAGGCTCTGGCGGGTCTGCAGGGCGAGCAGGTTCGCGGATTCCGCGTTGGTGTCGGCCGCCACCAGCTGATCGGCGCCGGTGTTCAGCGTCGTGACCATGTTGTTGGTGAAGTCCTTGCGGGCCTGCACCATCGACAGCGTCGAACCGAAGTTCGAGGCCTGGGTGCGCAGCGTCGTCAGAGCCGAGGTCAGCGTGTCGAGGATACGGTTGACCTGCTTGTTGTTCTGGAAGTCGCCTACCGACAGCTTCTCGAGGCCGAGGCCGGAAGCATTGAACACGACGCCGGCGATGGTCATCTTGGACTGATCGGTGCCGGTCTTCTCGTTGAAGATCGTCGCCAGATCGTTGCCCATCAGGATGTTGATGCCGTTGTAGCCGGAGTCCTTCGCCATCGAGTCGATCTGGTCGAGGATGTCGTTGAACTGCTGGCGGAACGAGTCGCGGGTCTGCGAGGTCGAGGCGGTCGCCGTCAGGTTCGACGAGCCGAAGCCCATCGAGGTCAGAGCGGTCGAGCCGGTCGAGGAGATCGCCAGATCTTCGCCGCCGGTCTCTTCGAAGCCGATCTCGCCATTGGAGTCGAGGGTGGCGGTGACGTCGAGCGACGAGTTGTTGACGGCCTTGAGCAGGTCGCCGACCGTCGAATATTCACCGGCACCCGAACCGATGGTGAAGGAGACGGCCTTGGTGTCCGTTCCCGTGCCCGAGGTCAGGGTGATGGTGTCGCCCTGCGTGAAGCCCGGACCGGAGGTGGTCGAGATCAGCGAGGTCGAGCGCTTGAGATCGGAGACCGAGCCCGACAGGGTGGCGTCGGATTCGCTGTCGGCGGTCTGGAGCGCCTGCTTGGCGGCCGACTGGGCGTTCTTGACCAGCGCGGTGATCGACTCGATGCCGTTCGACGCAGCCTGCAGGGTCTGAACCGAATTCTGGACGCCGTCGAGCAGGTTGGTCAGGTCGCCCGAGCGGTCGTTGAGGGCCGCCGAGGTGAAGTAGTTGACCGGGTTGTCGAGCGCCGTATTGACCTTCTTGCCGGTGGCGAGACGGTTCTCGGTGGCGGTCTGCTGCGCCTTGATGGACTGCAGAGAGTTGAGATTCTGTCGGACACCGGTCGAAAGGATCGGGGTGGAGGCCATGGTGTACTCCATCGGAAACGGCGTGTTTCACGGGCTGCGTTGACATCATTAACGGGCATTAGGGTTAATGACGCCTTAACGCTCTCGCGTGCGTACGCGCGTACGCGATAAAAAACGCTTCGCGCGTACCCGCGCGGCGCCTCGAACCGTGAAATTTCGGCAGAAAACCGGGAGCATACGCATCAGTTTCGAATCGAAACACTCGGCGAATTTCAACCCGACCTTTACACCTCCGCTTTAGTACTGGCGGTATCGACAACTCCAGCAGGCGATGCCAGGCCATGACGATCAGTGTCGCCCCCGTCTCGGGCCCCCCAACGACTCGCGAAAACGACGTCTCGAGAATCACGCCGTCGGCCCACGTCGACCGCACGCGGCACGATGCTGCGCCCGCGGCCACCGCCCCGACGCCCGCACCGACGGACCGCCCCAAGGAGGTCCTGTTCGACGTGAAGAGCGGGCTGACCGTGGTGCGCACCTTCGACGTCGACACCGGCCAGGTCGTGGCGCAGCTGCCGACCGAGGCCTATCTGCGGCTCGCCCAGGTGATGACCGCCGCCGTCCATGCCGATCAGGCCGAGACGACGAACGCGGCGGCCGACATCCTCGCCTGAGATCGTTCGCCACCCTGCCCTGTTCTCGACGAACGCGGTGCCGCCCGGCGCCGCGCTTCCGCGCGTCAGCGTCAGCGTCCGCGTCCGTGCCCCGACGAAGACGTCGGCGGTTCGAATCACCCTTCGTTCACCATGTAACGTGGGGTCAAGTGGCGAATGGGAGATGGTTGCGCTTTTCGGGACCGAATTAACATTTGCGAAACGCGCCCGGCGGCATGCTCGCCTCACTCCTCAGAACGAGGGGGTCAACCAGTTCCCAGAAGGGTAGCAGACCATGTCCACGACGATTCTCTCGACCGGCGTCCGTCAGAACCTCAACTCGCTGCAGTCCATCAAGACCCAGCAGACGGCCACCGAGAACCGCCTCGCCACCGGCAAGAAGGTCAACTCGGCGCTCGACAACCCGGTCAACTACTTCACCTCGGCGGCCCTCAACGACCGCTCGGGCGACCTGACCAACCTGCTCGACGGCGTCCAGAACTCCGTCCAGACCCTGCAGGCTGCGTCGAACGGCATCGAGTCGATCACCGCGCTGGTCAAGAACGCCCAGTCGGCCGCCAAGCAGGCGCTCCAGACCGCCGACAGCGAATCCGACGCCACCCTGTCGGGCTCGGTCTCCGATCTCAAGCGCTCGACCTCGCTGATCTCGACCACCTCCGGTCCGGGCTTCACGCAGGGCGACACCATCACCCTGACCTCGGGCACGGGAACGGACACCAAGGCCGTCTCCTTCACCATCGGTTCGGGTGCCGGTGAATATTCGACGGTCGGCGACCTGCTCAAGGCCGTCAACAACTCGTCGCTCGACGTCACCGCCACCCTCGACTCCAATGGCGAGATCGCCTTCGAAGAGACCGGCGGCGAAGATCTGGCGATCTCCTCGACCGGCACCACCGCGCTCACCTCGATGGGCTTCGGCTCGTCGAACCTGACGGCGACCGCCTCGACCTCGTCGACCCGCGACTCGTTCCGCCAGCAGTTCAACGACATCCTCGACCAGATCGACCAGATGGCGAAGGACTCCGGCTACAACGGCATCAACCTGCTGATGGGCAACGACCTGTCCACGATCTTCAACGAGAAGACCGGTACGGACCAGTCCAAGATGAACATCTCGGGTACGGTGTTCAACTCGTCGGGCCTCGGCCTCGAGAAGCTCTCGACCGGCGACTTCCAGAACAACAAGCAGGTCAACCGCGTCCTCGACACGCTGACCTCGGCTCTGACTTCGCTGCGCACCCAGTCGTCGACCTTCGGTTCGAACCTGTCGATGGTGCAGGCCCGCAAGGACTTCACCAACAACATGGTCTCGACCCTGAACACCGGCGCCGATCAGCTGGTGGCGGCCGACACCAACGCGGAATCCGCGAACCTGCTCGCCCTGCAGACCCGCCAGAGCCTGTCGACCAAGGCCCTGTCGCTGGCCAACCAGGCCGACCAGAGCATCCTCCAGCTGTTCTGATCGAACGGCTCTCGGACGAAACGAAGCGGCGGCGAACCTCGGTTCGCCGCCGTTTTCTTGTGGAGGTCGCGTCGCGTGTCCGGTCACTTCTTCCGGCCGGCGAGCACCTTCATGTACCAGGGATCCTTGCGACCCTTCGACCGGCGGTACGTCTCACGCACCCGTCGCGTCTCGGTCTTCAGTGCCGTCAGCGCGTGGCCGCGATAGTAGGCGAGGCCGGAATGGACGATCGCCTCGTCGATCGCCGCCCAGATCTCGCCACCGCCGAGCGTCCAGCGCAGACAGAAGGCGATGTCCTCGCCGACGTGATAGCCCTGCTGGTTGACGATCGTGTCGAAGCCACGAAAGAGCCCGCCACGCTCGAGCCCCCATTCGCGCACCGCCGGCCCCGGATCGTCGATCCACATGTCGGGCAGCGTGTCGCGCAGATGCTCGAAGACACCGCGTTCGATCAGCATGATGCCGGTGCCCGACGCCGTGACCTTGGTGAAGCCGTCGATCACCTCGACGCCCTTGCCGCCGCCCACCACGTTGCGCAGCACCAGCTCGCCGCCGCAGATGTATTCCGACGCCGCCAACCGGAGCTGCAACGTCGAGGCACCGGGATGTTTCGCCGCCAGTCCCATGAAGGCCTCGAAACTGTCGGTCTTGGCCGGATAGATCGAGCCGACGAAAGGCTTCCGGAAGGCCAGCATCCGCGCGATCAGGTTGGGCGAGAAGCCCATGTCGGCGTCGACGAACAGCAGATGGGTGTAGCTCGGATCGTCGAGCACGATGCTCGCCAGGATGTTGCGCGCGGTGGCCAGCACCGGCACGTCGATCACCTTGTGGACGAACTCGATGCCCGGCGCCGCCTGCGCGAAGCTGACGACGAGGTCGGCGATCGAGGCGTGATAGCCCGTCATCACCCGATCGCCGTAGGCCGGCGTGCCGATGAGGATCTTCATCGTGGGTCGCCTCCATCAGGCCGTCGGCGTCGATTTGCGCTCCACCACCCGGCGCTCGCTCGTCTCCGTCACCTTGAGATGGCCGAGGAACTGGCCGACGTAGTTCTCGGAACCCGTGCGGATGATCGCCTCGTCGACGCAGGACCAGATCTCGCCGCCGCAACCCTCGACCCAGCGCTTGGAGAAGGCGATGTCGGCACCGATCTCGACGCCGTCGTCGCTCGGGATGACCGCGAAGCACTGCAACAGACCGCCGCCCATGTGCCCGGTCGAGCGTACCCAATCGGTCGGCTCGGCGGTCCACAGTTCGGGGAAACGATCGCGGATCTTCTCGACCGCCTCGCGCGCGACCAGCAGGATGCCGGTGCCCGCCCGCGTCACCCGGACGAAGCCGTCGATCACCTCGATCTCCTCGACGCCGTCGCGCGCCTTCGTCGTGACCAGCGCATCGCCGCCGTAGACGTAGTCGACCGAGGCGAGCTGCGCCCGCATCGCGTTGCTGTCCTGCTGGAGGAGCCGACGGAAGGCGTCGAAGCTGCGCGACTTCTCCGGATAGATCGCACCGACCACCGGCTTGCCGAAGGCGAGCATCTTGGCGACGAGCTCGGGCGTGAAGCCCATGTCGCTGTCGACGAAGAGCAGGTGGCTGTAGCTCTCGTCGTTGAGGAACTGCGACACCAACGCGTTGCGGGCGTGCGGGAAGAACGAGGTCGACAGCACCCGGCTCTGGAATTCGATGTGAGGGAACTCCTTGGCGAAGAAACCGATCGTCTCCAGGATCGACAGGTGGCACCCCGTCGAAATGGTGTCGCCGTAGACCGGCGTCGCGATCAGAACCTTCATCGTCGAATCTCCCGTTGCCGCGCCATTGGACGCCAACCGGCCCCAAAAGGAAACAGGGCGGGAATCGATCCCGCCCTGCCCTCTCGAAAGATCGACGCCGTCACAGGTAGTTGGTCAGCGACAGCTTGTAGAGGATCGACGACGCCTTGTAGCTCGCCTCGATCTGGGTGTTCAGCGTGGTGATCTGGACCGCGAGTTCGGTGTCGTCGACGTTGAGCGACTTGTCGACCGTGTCCTGATAGGTGTTGGCGGCGATCGTCATGCGGTCGCTCGCCGAAGAGGCGGTCTTGCGCGCGCCGGCGATCTCGGCGGCGACCGACTGCAGCGTGTTGGAGCCGGTGGTCGCCGCGAGCGTTCCCTTGGTGCGGTCGACGACCGACGACCACAGCGCCTTGGCGGTGTCGTCACCGTCGGAGACGTCCATCGTCGAGACGATCGCCAGTTGCTTGATCTGCGAGGTGAAGGCCGCTTCGTTGGCGCGAACGCCGTAGTGGATCGAGAGCCCGTCGCCCACCCGCGCCTCGGCATCGAGCCGCGGCGTGTCGGCGTCGTTGGTGCCGCGATACCAGGTCACGGTGTTCGCCGAAGTGCCGGCGACGAGCGACGTCGCTGCATAGAACGGCGACGTGCCGGCGACCCGCATCGGCGAGGCGCCGCCCGCGGTGTCGAAGAAGTTGTTCGCCGCCGCCGAGGCCGAGGCCGCCGTCGTGTCGGTCTTGGCGACCGTCTCGAGCCGCGCCTGCATCACGGTCTGCAGATTGGCCGCGGTGTCCGCCGGCGTCGCGCCGATCGCGAAGGTGCCCTTGGTGGTGTCGTTGGAGTCGCCGGCGGTCAGCGTGATCGAGGTCTTGGTCCCGTCCGGCTGAGTCATCGTCAGCTCGAGCTTCTGCCCCGTCCCGGGCTGCGAGGCGAAGGCGACCGACAGCGACGACGGCGTGCCGGTCGGGCCGGTCACGGTGGCGCCCGACAGCGTCGAGGTGGCACCCGACAGCTTCATGCCGAAGGGATGCGAGCCGTCCTCGGCCAGCGTCACGGTCGAGCCGCTCGACGAGAGCGAGAGCCGGGCGAGCCCGTCGGCACCGAGATCGGCCTCGAGACGTTCCGCCATCACCTGCTTGAAGCCGGCGCGCGTGCCGGCGCCCTCGATCATCGTGTTCGTGTCGACGACCGGCGAGACGTCGCTCGCCTTGCCGGCGAAGAGATAGGTGCCGTCGATCTCGGTGTTCAGCGTCGAGACATAGCCATCGAGCGCATTGCCGGCGGCGATCTGCTCCGACGTCTTGCCCGACGAGGTCAGCTGGTAGCCGTTGGTGCCGAGGTTGCTCGACAGCGTGTGCGACAGGTCGTTCATCGAGTCGATCGAATTGCCGATCAACTGGAGCCGGGTGTCGATCGCCGAGATCGTCGACTTGTAGCCGTTGATCTGCGCGATCTTCGACTGGCACGACAGGGTCAGCGTCCGGTTGTCGATGCCCTCGTAGGTCGTCGACTTGAGGCCGGTGGTCTCCTGCGTCGTCAGGTCGGCGAGCTTCGCGCGCTGATTGCTCAGCCGGGACGCCAGTTGCCCGTTGATGCCGGTGTAGGAGAAGGCCTTGATGTCCATGGCCGGAGCCCCGATCAGATCGCGTTGACCAACGTGTTGAGCATGTCGCGCAGTGTCGACAGCACCTGGGCGTTGGCGGAGTAATAGTTCTGCAGCTGGATGAGCTTGGTCAGCTCGGTGTCGGTATCGACCGCCGACGTGGAGCTCATGCGGCTGCGCAGGTTGGACTGAATGACCGACTGATTGTCGACCAGCGTCTGTTGGGTCTCGGCCTGACCGGCCCAGTAGGAGACCATCGAATTGGCGAAGCCCGCGACGGTCGACTGGGCGGCCTTGGTACCGTTGCCGAGCACGGTGGCGGACTTGGTGTCGACCAGCGACGAATAGAGCGCCTGCGGTCGCGCCGCATCGCCGCTCTGGGTGGTCGAGGAATAGTCGACGAGCAGAGACGGATCGCTGGCGACCGCGGCGTTGAGACTGATGCGCGACGCGAAGCCGTTCATCTGCGAGCCGCCGTCGAAGGAGCCGGTGTAGTAGCCGGTGCCGTCGGTGAACAGCGGCAGCGCGGTCGAGCCGGTCTGTTCGGCCGTCGCGGAGACCGTCTTGGAGGCGGAACCGATGGTCACCGCGCCGGTGCCGTCGTCGAGCACCCGGAGCGTCGAACCGGAGGTGTTGGAGACCGCGAAGTTGGAACCGAGCGCCGCCTGGATCTGCGACACCACCGACGACATGCCGCCGGAGAAGTCGATGCCGATCACCTGGTCGTTCGGATCGAGCGTCGCGTCGTTGCCGATCGACGAGATGGCGGCGGAGTTGCCCTTGATCAGCGAGACGGTGTGCGTCTGGCCGGTCGCCGTGTCGGTCCAGTTCAGCGTGACCTTGTTGCCGGCGGCGAGGTCGGAGAGGTCGAGATCGAAGCCCTTGGAGGAGCCCGAGGTGACGGCGGTGCCGGCCGTCGTCGTGTCGGAGAAGGCGGTGGCGAGGCCGGCGGCGATCTGGTCGAGCTGGTTCTGGACCTGCGGCAGGACCGTGTCGCGCACCTCGAAGAGGCCGGCCAGCGAGCCGGAAGTCGCCAGACCGTTGCCGATCACTTCCGGTCCGTTGTTCGAACCGTCGTCGAGGCGCAGCCGGCCGTTGTCGTCGAGCTTCAACTGGGTGGCGTGCGAACTGTCGACCAGCGTCAGACCCGAGCCCGTCGCCAGTCGGATGGTGCCGTCGGACTGCTGCTTGACGTTGACGTCGATCAGCGAGGCGAGCTTCAGCACCGCCTGATCGCGCTGGTCCATCAGGCCGGTGGTGTCCGATCCGGTTCCGCCCGCCTGCTGGATCTTCTGATTGAGGTCCGAGATCTCGGTCGTCAACGAATTGACCTGCGAGACGCCTTCGCTGATCGCCTCGTCGACCGACTTCTGGATGTCGCTCACCGTCGAGGAGAGCGAGTTCAGCGTCTGGGCGGCGACATTGGCCGAATTGGACACCTGAATCTGAGCCGCGGCGTTGTTGGGCTGGGCGGCGAGCGTCTGCAGGTCGGTGGTGAGCGTCGCCAGCGCGGTGGGCAGCACCGCGCCGTTCGTGGTCGACCCGATCAGCGAGTTGATCTGGTCGAGATAGCCGTTCTTGGCGTCGAGATAGGACGAGGTCGAGGTCGAGGTCGAGAGCTGGTCGAAGACCTCCTGGTCGAAGGCCCGCGACACGGTGGTGGTGAAGCCGATCAGGCCGGTGTCGGCATAGATCGCCTGCGTCGTCGAGCGCTTCGACGTGTAGCCGTCGGTCGAGGCGCCGGCGATGTTCGCCGACACCAGCGACGTCGCCGCCTGCGTCACCTTGAGGCCGCTCGCCGTGATGCCCACCGCCGTGCCGAGACCCATGACACTACTCCTTCGACGGTCCTAGCGCCCATCCGCCCGATCAGCGGATGATGTTCAGCACGTCCTGCATCATGCTGTTGGCGGTCGAGATCACCTTCGAGTTGGCCGAATAGGCCTGCTGGGTGACGATCATCTTCGAGAACTGGTCGGTGATGTCGACGTTCGAAGCCTCGAGCGCCGAGCCGGTGATCTTGGCGGCGCTGGAGAGATACGGCGAGCCCGACCCCTTGGTCTGCTGATAGGCGTTGCCGGAGATCGCCAACAGTTCGCTGTCGCCGTCGAACGAGTAGATGCCGACCTTGTAGAGGTTGACGGTCTTGCCGTTCGAATAGGACGCGGTGATCGTGCCTTCCGAGTTGATCGTCAGGCCGGTGTAGGTGCCGGCCTTGTAGCCGTTCTGGGTGATGTCGGTCTGGGTGACCGTGGTGCCCGAATTGTACTGGGTCAGCTTCGAGCCGTAGCTGAACGCCATCGTCGGCAGCGTGGTGCCGTTCACGGTGACGCCGGAGAGCGAGGTCGAGTCGGCGGCGGGCGAGGTCCGGACGCCGTTGGTGTCGAAGACGAAACTGGTGCCGACGTTGGTCCATTCCGCCGCGGTACCGGTCGCCGCCGAGTCGCTCTGATAGTAGAGGTTCCAGGTGTTGGCGCCCGTCGTGGCATCGGTGCCCGTCTTGGCCCAGCGCAGGTTGAGCGTGACCTGGTTGCCCTGCGCGTCGTAGGCCGTCACGGAACCGCCCGCGAGCGACTTGGAGAGGAAGGTGGCATTGTCGTTGGCCGCGATCGTGCCCGCGATCGTCGAAGAACTGCCCAGATCGCTCGCCGCCAGCGTCGCGACGGACGAGGCCGACGGCAGATTCGCCTCGTAGGCGATCGAGCTCGTGGCCTTGGCCGGGATGATGCCGGTGTCGATCTTGATCGGTTCGGCGGTCGAGCCGGAGGGATTGCCGGTGGTGGGATCGATCGGCAGACCGGTCAGGAAGAAGCCCGACGTGTTGGTCATGTAGCCGTCGGCGTTCATGGTGAAGTCGCCCTGGCGGGTGTAGTAGTTCGTCCCCGACAGGACGACCTGACCGTCGACTTCGCCGGTCTTCGACTGGACCTGGAAATAGCCGTCGCCGGAGATCGCCATGTTGGTGGCGACCGACGTCGCAGAGATGTTGCCCTGCACCGTGTTGGTGAGGACCGACGAGGCCTGCACCGCCGCCGAGTTCTGCGACGTCGAGGTGGTGCCGGACGAGGTCAGGAGATCCTGGAAGGCGGTCTCGACGGACTTGTAACCGGTCGTCGACGAGTTCGCGATGTTGCCGGAAATGTTCTGCAGCGCATAGGCCTGGGCCTGGAGGCCGACCACCGCGTTGCTCATTGCGTCATAGACACCCATGGTTCACTCCCACGATCGATACCTGAGCCGTCGGGCTCGTTCGGGGAAGTGTTCGCAAGTCGCGTGCCAATTCGATCACGCTGATTTCGCTGGCCTTTTCGAGGCGGAGACCGCTATTCTGCCGTCCTCGCCGGGCAGCTTCGACCGGGCGGGCGGAATCTTTTGCCGAACCCGGCGGAAGATTCCGGGCGACCGACGATCCGGCCGAACGACCGACGAGGAGACCGCATGCGCTTCACCGGAACCACCGACTACGTCGCCACCGAAGATCTGCGCGTCGCCGTCAACGCCGCGATCACGCTGGAGCGTCCGCTGCTGGTCAAGGGCGAGCCCGGCACCGGCAAGACGGTGCTGGCCCACGAGGTCGCGACCGCACTCGGCATGCCGCTGATCGAATGGCACGTGAAGTCGACCACCAAGGCGCAGCAGGGCCTCTACGAGTACGACGCGGTGTCGCGCCTGCGCGACGGCCAGATCGGCGACGAACGGGTCAAGGACATCCGCAACTACATCAAGCGCGGCAAGCTGTGGGAGGCCTTCACCGCCGAAACCCGGCCGGTGCTGTTGATCGACGAGATCGACAAGGCCGACATCGAGTTCCCCAACGATCTTCTCCTGGAGATCGACCGGATGGAGTTCCACGTCTACGAGACCGGCGAGACCGTGCGCGCCGTGCGCCGCCCCGTCGTCATCGTCACCTCCAACAACGAGAAGGAGCTGCCCGACGCCTTCCTGCGCCGCTGCTTCTTCCACTACATCCGCTTCCCCGACGCCGAGACCATGGCCGAGATCGTCGAGGTCCACTTCCCCGGCCTGAAGAAGCGCCTGCTCGAGGAGGCGCTGCGCATCTTCTTCGCCGTCCGCGACGTGCCGGGGCTGAAGAAGAAGCCCTCGACCTCGGAACTGCTCGACTGGATCAAGCTGCTCCTCAACGAGGACGTCGACGACGAGGTCCTGCGTCAGTCCGACCCGAAGAAGACCATCCCGCCGCTCGCCGGCGCCCTGCTCAAGAACGAGCAGGACGTCCATCTGTTCGAGCGGCTGGCCTTCATTTCACGCCGCGAGGGGCGCTGAGGCCTCACGGCGCCGCGGCGCGCGGGGCGTCCTTGGCATCGCACACCTTCGCCTCGGCCGCGAACTTCTCGCGGCCGATCATCGCGACGAGGTCGACGTCGTCGAGCACCGTCAGATAGGCCGGCGTGTCGGCGGTCTTCATCCAGGTCGAGACGCGGAACACCGTCGGCACCGGCGCATCCGGCGCGCGGCAACCGTCGACGCCGACCGCCAACGAGCCGACGAAGGCGCCCGGCTCCTTGACCGAGCGCTCGCGCGCCCTCGCCCGCGCCTCGGCGAGCCGCGGCAGATCGGCGAGGGGCACGCGGAAGGCCCGCGCCACCTGCCCGGGCTTCGCCCGGACCGCCTCGGCGCCGGCTTCACCGGCGAGCGGCACCTCCTCCAGCACGACTTCCAGCGCCTCGGCCTCCGTCCCGTCGCGGCGCGCCTGCTTCAACACCAGCTTCGCTCCACCCCGGCTCGGCATCGCCTCGGCCGGCATCGCCACCGCGGCGCGGAGCTTCGCCAGATCGGTGGTCGCCGGGTCGAACGACCGGAGCGCCCAGATCGTGCCGACCGGCACATGGGAACAGCCGGAGAGCGCCGCCGCCCCCGACAGGGCGACGGCGACGGCGAACGCGCGGACAAGACGGGATGCGGATGACATGGCAACCTCCAAGACGAAAAGTTTTTATCGTTTGACATTAAAAAAATCACGTGTCAAATGATCCCATCACTCGGGAGACCGTCATGATCGACACCGCTGTTTCTCCGGCCGTCGCCGCCCTTCGGGCCCGTATCGGCCGGCTCTGCCATGTCCTCCGCCTCGCCGCGCCGATCTATGCGCTGTGGGTGCTGATCCTGCTCGCGATGCACTGGTCGAACCCGACCGAGGCCACCGCCTCGGTCTCCTATTGGGCCCGCGCGCCCATCACCGAGATCCCGCCGACCGGCCGGCTCTACGCCTTCCTGCTGCAGCTTCCGGGCTGGGCCCTGCTGTCGGCCGCCTGCTGGCACCTGTGGCGCCTCTTCTCCGGCTTCCTCGCCGGCGACGTCTTCACGCTCGCGGCGACGACGCGGCTGCGCTGCACGGCGGTCGCCGGCATCGCGGCGATGGTCGCGGAATTTCTGAGCCGTCCACTGGTGGTTATCGTCTCGACACTGCACATGCCGCCCGGATCGCGCTACATGGCGATCTTCTTCCAGCCCGGCGATCTGTTGAACCTGATGTTCCTCGGCGGGCTTCTCGCCCTCGCCCAGGTGTTCAGGGTCGCCGCCGAGATCGCCGAAGATCACGCGGCCATCGTCTGAGGAGCCCCATGCCGATCGTCGTCAACCTCGACGTCATGCTCGCCCGCCGCAAGATGCGCTCGCGCGACCTCGCTCAGCGCATCGGCATCACCGAGCCGAACGTCTCGTTGCTCAAGTCCGGCAAGGTGAAGGGCATCCGCTTCGAGACGCTCGAGGCGATCTGTCGCGAACTCGACTGCCAGCCCGGCGACCTGCTCGAATGGCGCCCCGATCCGCCGGCGCGCGAGGGCGGCGACTGAACGGCGCGACCGATCGCCGCTTCCGTCGCGTCGCCCGAACCCGTTCGTCAGTCCGCCAGCGCCGGGCAGCCGCAGGCGGAGGCACCGCAGGCGCCCATCGGCACGCCGCAGGCCGCCATCGGCTCGGCATCGCCGCTCTTGAGCGTCGAGGCGACCAGCGACAGTTGCCGCTCGAGCTCGACACCGCCGCAGGCCGGGCATTCCGGCGTCTCGCCGCCACGCACCAGCGTCTGGAACTCCTTGCCGCAGGCACGGCACTCGTAGGCGTAGATCGGCATCGGCAAGACCTCCTGGATCCTGAAATGAACCGATCGCCGCCGCCGCGCAAGTCGGTGAAGCCCGCGATGGCGGTAGCCGTCACACTGAGATGTCACGACCGTCACATGGCTGTCATGGTAACATGCATGACCACGTGCTAATTCCCGACCGTCGGAAACAGCGTCGAGACCCCGTATGCCCCGCCTCCTGTTGATGCGTCACGCGAAATCGGAGCGAGACGAGACCATCGACGACTTCGAGCGCCCGATCTCCGATCGCGGCGAGAAGGACGCACCGCGGATGGGCCGCCATCTCGCCAAGCTCGGTCTGGTGCCGGGACGCATCCTCGCCTCCTCCGCGCTGCGCTCGCGCCAGACGCTGGCGCCGTTGATGCCCCACTTCGCCGCCGACTGCGAGATCCGCCTCGACCACGACCTCTACCTCGCCGGCGAGGACGAGACGATCGACGCCATCCGCGGTCACGGCGGCACGGCCGCGACGCTGATGGTGATCGGCCACGAGCCCGGCCTGACCCAGACCGCCCTCGCCCTGATCGGTGGTGGTCACCCGACTCTGCTCGAGGATCTCGAGACCAAGTTCCCGACCTGCGGCGTCGCCGTCGTCGACTTCCCCGCCGTGCGCTGGGTCGACGTCGAGCCGAAGAGCGGCCGGCTGGTCGCCTTCCTGCGGCCGCGCACCATCGACCTCGTCGAGGAGATCGCCGCTGCCGTCGAGGAGGAAGAGGCCGACTGAGGCCTCGTCCGCGACGCTTCGCCCGATGCGCCCTTTGCGCCGGGCGCGCGGGATGCCTACATGGGGGGTGACCCGGAGGGAGCCCCGCCCGCATGTCGCCCACGACCCTGCCCGAACTGTCGTTCCTCGATCAGGCCCGCAACGCGCTCGCCAATGCCGGCGACTTCGCCATGGGGTTGGCGACGCCGACGCTCCGGCTCGGCGTGACCGGCCTCTCGCGTGCCGGCAAGACGGTCTTCATCACCGCCCTCGTCCACAATCTGATCAACGGCGGCCGCCTGCCGCTGTTCGAGGCCGCCGCCCGCGGACGCCTGGTGCGCGCCGATCTCGAGCCCCAGCCCGACGACGCCGTGCCGCGCTTCGACGTCGAGGCCCACGTCGCCCGCCTCGTCGACGAACGCCTGTGGCCGTCGTCGACCCGCCGCATCTCCGAGCTGCGGCTGACGCTGGAATTCGCCTCGACCTCGCTCTTCGCCCGCGCCTTCGGCCGGGGCCGGCTGCATCTCGACATCGTCGACTATCCCGGCGAATGGCTGCTCGACCTGCCGCTGCTGACGAAGACGTGGTCGGAATGGTCGGCCGAGACGATCGCCCGCTCGTCGCGCGGCGGTCATGCCGCGATCGCCGGCGAATGGCTCGCCGCGACCCGCGCGGTCGATCCCTTCGCCCCCGAGGACGAGGCGACCGCCCGCCGCCTCGCCGCCCTCTTCACCGACTACCTGCGGGCCGCCCGCGCCGACGAGCATGCGCTCTCGACGCTGCCGCCCGGCCGCTTCCTGATGCCCGGCGATCTCGAGGGCTCGCCCGCCCTCACCTTCGCGCCGCTCGCCGTCCCCCCCGGCACGGCGGCGCCTGCGAAGTCGCTCGCCGCGATGATGGAGCGCCGCTACGAGGCCTACAAGGACGTGGTGGTGCGTCCTTTCTTCCGCGACCACTTCTCCCGTCTCGATCGCCAGATCGTGCTGGTGGACGCGCTGGCCGCGCTGGACGCCGGTCCGGCGGCGGTGGCCGACCTGCGCGAGGCGCTCGCCGGCATCCTCGGCTGCTTCCGCCCCGGCAAGACCTCGTGGCTGTCGTCGATCCTGACGCGGCGGATCGACCGCATCGTCTTCGCCGCCACCAAGGCCGACCACCTCCACCGCACCTCCCACGACCGGCTCGAGAACATCCTCCGCCGCCTCGTCGACGAGGCGATGGAGCGGGCCGAAATGTCGGGCGCCGAGGTCGACGTGGTGGCGCTCGCCGCCGTCCGCGCCACCCGCGAGGCGATCGTCGAACACGACGGCGAGACGCTCCCCGCCATCCTCGGCACGCCCCTGCCGGGCGAGGAGATGGACGGCGTCGCGCTCGACCCGAATTCCGAATTCGCCTTCTTTCCCGGCGACTTGCCCGAAGATCCGGAATCACTTTTCCAGGCGGTCGAATCGGAATCTGAACTTGAAGACGCCGCGGAATCGAAACGTGAGGAAAAACGACCAGAATCGGCGCGTGAAGCCGCGGATTCTCCACACGAACGTCCGGAATCGTCACATGAGGTCGCGGATTCGAAACGTGAACCGGCGGCGAATTCCGATTCTCGCGCAACGACTTCGGCCAGCCCGCGGAATCTCGCGCGGAGCTTCGCCCCCGCCGCCCCCGACCTCGCCTTCGTCCGCCTGCGCCCGCCCCGGCTGGAGCGCACCGCCGAAGGCCTCTCCCTGTCGCTGCCGCACGTCCGGCTCGACCGGGTCCTGCAGTTCCTGATCGGAGATCGCCTGACATGAGCGAGGCCCCGCGTCGCCCCCGCGCCTTCCGCGTCGATGCCCCCGACGTGGTCGTCGCCCCCGAGGGCGCCTCCACCCGCTTCGGCACCCGCACCGTGATCGTGCCGGCGACCGAACCCTTCGCCGAGGTCACCTCGGCCGAGGCCGCCCTGCCCCCCGCCCGCGGCTTCCCCTGGCGTCGGGTGCTCGTCGTCGGCCTCGGCGGTCTCGTCTCGCTGGCGCTCGGCCTCGCCGTCGATCGGTTGATCGTGGATCTGTGGTCGCGCGCCGAATGGCTGGGCTGGGTCGGCCTCGCCTGCCTCGCCCTGGTCGTCCTCGCACTGCTGGCCATCGCGGTGCGCGAATGGCGCGGCCTGTCGCGCCTCGCCCTGGTGGGCACCCTGCGCGACCGTGCGAGCGCCCTCCTCGCCGGTGGCGACCGCGCCGCCGCGGCTCCCTTGGTTGCCGAGATCGACGCGCTCTACGCCGCCCGCCCCGACCTCGCCCGACCGCGCGCCCGGCTCGCCGACCACCGCGCCGAAGTGGTCGACGGCGCCGACCTCGTCCGCATCGCCGAGCGCGAGTTGATGGGCGACCTCGACGCCACCGCCCGCTCGCTGATTCTCGAGGCGGCGAAGCGCGTCTCGGTCGTCACCGCGATCAGCCCGCGCGCCCTCGTCGACATCGCCTATGTCGCCTTCGAGAACCTGCGCCTGATGCGCCGCCTCGCCGACCTCTACGGCGGCCGGCCCGGCAACCTCGGCTTCCTGAAACTCGTCGGCGCGGTCTTCGTCCACCTCGGCGTCACCGGTGGCATGGCGCTCGGCGACACGCTGGTGCAGCAGCTGGTCGGCCAAGGCCTCGCCGCCCGCCTCTCCGCCAAGCTCGGCGAGGGCGTGGTCAACGGCCTCCTCACCGCCCGGCTCGGGCTGGCGGCACTCGACGTCGTCCGACCGCTGCCCTGGGACGCCCTGCCCCGTCCCGCCTTCGGCGACATGATGAAGGCGCTGACCCGCTCGGCGACCGGCATGGACGAGGACACGCAGGCGAAGTGAGGCACCCCGCCCCCATGCGGTAACCGCGCGAGCGGTCGCGGCGGGTCGGTCATCCCCCGTTCGTTGCGGGTCGGCCATGCGAGACGGGCTTGCTTGACCTCCCGCAATGCGCAAACCTGCTGGAAGGCCGACAAGAAAGTCGCATCATGTCCCGCAGGGCCGTGAAATGCCGCGGGCCGAGGAGGAGACCTCAGATGTTCAAGAAGATCGTCGTACCCGTCGACCCCAGCGAGATCGAATTCGCCAAGCCGGCCGTCGAGGCCGCCGCCAATCTGATCGCGCAATCGGGCGGCGAAGTGCGCCTCGTCGCGGTTCTGCCGGTGATGAACGGCTATGTCTCCGAGCTTCTGCCGGCCGACTACGAAGTCGCCCTCGAGAAGGAAACCGACAACCGCGTCGGCGCGCTGGCCGCCGAGGCCGGCATCCCGGCGGACAAGTCGAGCGTCGTCATGCGCACCGGCTCGGTCTACCACGAGGTGATCGACGAATCGAAGGACTGGGGCGCCGACGCCATCGTCGTCTGCTCGCACCGTCCGGTGATGTCGACCTATCTGCTCGGCTCCAACGCCGCCAAGATCGTCCGCCACGCCACCTGCTCGGTGCTGGTGCTGCGCAGCTGATCGCGCCGCGCGCCCGCTCGTCCCGCCGTCACACGGGTGGGACGAGCGGTCCATTTGACGCTCCCGACCCGCCTCTCTAGCCTCCCTCGAGGGGTCGCGGTGATCGATTCTGCCGACCCGATCGGAGTGAGACCCATGAAGGCGGTCCTGATGGCCGGCGGTCTCGGCACGCGCTTCGCCGAGGAGACCGAACTCAAGCCCAAGCCGATGATCGAGATCGGCGGCAAGCCGATCCTCTGGCATGTGATGAAGATCTATTCCGCCCACGGCGTGAACGACTTCATCGTCTGCCTCGGCTACAAGGGCCACGTGATCAAGGAATATTTCCAGAACTATTTCATCCGCTCGTCGGACGTGACCTTCGACCTGCGAGAGAACACGATCCACATCCACCAGACCGCGGCCGAACCCTGGCGCATCACCCTGATCGACACCGGCGAACACACGATGATCGGCGGCCGCATCAAGCGGATCCTGCCGCACGTGGCCGACGACGATGCCTTCTGCATGACCTACGGCGACGGCGTCGGCGACGTCGACATCTCAGCCGTCATCGACCTGCACCGCCGCGCCGGCCGCCTCGCCACCGTCACCGCCGTCCAGCCCCCCGGCCGCTTCGGCTCGCTGAAGACCGAGGGCGACAAGGTCACCGGCTTCCTCGAGAAGCCGGTCGGCGACGGCGGCTGGATCAACGGCGGCTTCTTCGTGCTGTCGCCGAAGGTCGGCGAGCGCATCGCCGGCGACGAGACCATCTTCGAGCGCGAGCCGCTCGAGGGGCTCGCCCGCGACGGCGAACTCGGCGTCCATCACCACCGCGGCTTCTGGCAGCCGATGGACACGCTGCGCGACAAGCGTTTCCTCGAAGACCTCTGGGCCACGGGGACCCCACCCTGGAAGATCTGGTGAGCCGCAAGGCCCCGACGGAGTACGATCGATGCGCATCCTCGTCACCGGCAACATGGGCTACGTCGGCCCGGTCCTCGTGCGCCATCTGCGCGAGACGCGTCCGACGGCCGAACTGATCGGCTACGACACCGGCTTCTTCGGCCATTCGCTGACCGGGTCCGATCGCCTGCCCGAGAGCCGGCTCGACCGCCAGATCTTCGGTGACGTGCGCGACCTCGCGCCCGAGCTGCTCGACGGTGTCGACGCCGTCGTCCATCTCGCCGCCGTCTCCAACGACCCGATGGGCAACCGCTTCGAGGCGGTGACGGAGGCGATCAACCGCGACGCCTCGGTGCGCATCGCCGAGATCGCCGCGGCGCGTGGGGTGAAGAACGTCGTCTTCGCCTCGTCCTGCTCGATGTACGGCTCGGCCGACGGCTCGGCCAAGCGCGAGACCGACCCGACCAACCCGCTGACCGCCTATGCCCGTTCCAAGATCGGCACCGAAGAGGGCTGGAAGCGGCTGGCGAACGGCGCCACGACGCTGACCAGCCTGCGCTTCTCCACCGCCTGCGGCTTCTCCGACCGCCTGCGCCTCGATCTCGTCCTCAACGACTTCGTCGCCTGCGCGGTCACGACCGGCGAGATCACCGTGCTTTCCGACGGTTCGCCCTGGCGCCCGCTGATCGACGTCGCCGACATGGCCCGCGCCATCGACTGGGCGATCGACCGGACGCCCGACAACGGCGGCTCGTTCCTGGCGGTCAACACCGGCCGCGACGAGGCCAACGTCCAGGTGCGCGACCTCGCCCATGCCGTCGCCGCCAAGGTGCCGGGCACGCGCGTGTCGATCGCCACCGACGCACCGCCGGACAAGCGCTCCTACCGGGTCGACTTCGCTCTCTACCGCGAACTCGCCCCGGCCCATCAGCCACAGGTCTCGCTCGACGCCTCGATCGACCGCCTGCTCGCCGGCCTGCGCCACATGGGTTTCGCCGACGCCGACTTCCGCAACTCGCCCTTCATGCGTCTGAAGACGCTGGAGCGCCACATCGCCTCCGGGCGCCTCGGCGAAGACCTGCGCTGGCGCGATCGCGGCTGAGGCTAGGTCCGGGAAGACGCCCGCCCCGCGGCGGGCGCGTCCCTCACCCCTTCAACGCCGCCAGGATGCTCTCCGCGATCCAGTCGAGCTGCGGCGTATCGAGGCCGTGGTAGATGCCGACCCAGAAGGTCTGGTTCATCACCCGGTCGGTGCGCTCGAGCGAGCCTTCGACGCGGTAGTTCCGGCCCTGCATGTAGGGCTGGCGCGTCAGATTGCCGCCGAAGAGCAGGCGCGTGCCGATCTTCGCCTTGTCGAGCGCGACCGTCATGTCGCGCCGCGAGATCGGCGCATCGTCGGAAAGCGTGATCGGGAAACCGAACCACGACGGATCCGACCCCGGCGTCGCCTGCGGCAGCACGAGATGGCGGCTCGCGCCCTCGAGCCGCGCCTTCAGATAGGCGAAGTTCGCCCGCCGCTTGGCGACGAACTCGTCGAGCCGATCGAGCTGGGCGAGGCCGCAGGCCGCCTGCATGTCGGTGATCTTCAGATTGAAGCCCATGTGGGCGAAGGTGAACTTGTGATCGTAGCCGTGCGGCAGCGTGCCGAGCTGCCAGCCGAAGCGCTTGTTGCAGGTGTTGTCCTGCCCCGGCTCGCAGAAACAGTCGCGACCCCAGTCGCGGAAACTCTCCGCCGCCCGGCGGATCGTCTTGTCGTTGGTGAAGACGGCGCCGCCCTCGCCCATGGTGATGTGATGCGCCGGATAGAAGGACAGCGTCGCCACGTCGCCGAAGGTGCCGACGCGGGCGCCGGCGATCGTCGCGCCGAGCGCGTCGCAGCAGTCCTCCATCAGCAGCAGGCCGTGGTCGTCGCAGATCTTCTTCACCGCCGGCGCGTCGAACGGGTTGCCGAGCGTGTGGGCGATGACGATCGCCTTGGTCTTGGGCGTGATCGCCTTCTCGATCAGCGAGACGTCGATGTTGTAGGTCGGCACGTCGATGTCGACGAAGACCGGAACCGCGCCCTGCTGGAGGATCGGGTTGACGGTCGTCGGGAAGCCGGCGGCGACCGTGATCACCTCGTCGCCCTCGCCGACCGCGCGCTTGCCGAGCGTCGGCGACGTCAGTGCCGAAAAGGCGGCGAGATTGGCCGACGAGCCGGAATTGACCGTCGAGACGTGTTTGACGCCCAGCCACTTGGCGAGCTTCGCCTCGAAGGCGGCGTTGAAACGGCCGGTCGTCAGCCAGGCGTCGAGCGAGGCTTCCACCATCAGCTCGCGCTCGCGGCCCGAGATCACCTTGCCGGAGTTCTGCACCATGGTCTCGCCCGGGCGGAACGGCGCCGGCTCGGAGGCGAGCTCGTTGTAGCGCGCGACGAGTTCGAGGATCTGCGCCTTGAGCGCGTCTTTCGTGGTCATGGTCTGTCCTCGGGAGGCGTGCGGCCGGCGGCCGGCGGGAAGGTCGTGACGAAGTCGGCGAAGGGCGGCAGCGCGCGATCGCGCTCCGACAGGATCGGCGCGGCAATCGGCCAGTCGAAGCCGAACGAATCGTAGCGGATGCCGGCGTCGTTCGCCGGGGCGTGCACCGAGGTGACGTCGTAGAGCACGGTCGCCGCCTTGAGCGCCAGGAAGCCGTGGGCGATGCCGCTCGGCAGCCACAGCGACACGCCCTCGGCGCCGTCGAGCTCGACCGAAGCGTGGCGGCCGTAGTCGGGACCGGGACGCAGGTCGACGATCACGTCGAGGATGCGGCCGGAGAGCACGGTGACGAGCTTGGCGTGGTCGTGCGGCGGCGTCTGGAAATGCATGCCGCGCAGCACGCCCGGCGCCGAGGTCGAGACATATTGCTCGACGAAGTCGGTCCGCAGCCCCATCGCGGCGAAGGCGTCGCCATGGACGATCTTGCGGAAGCTGCCGCGCGCGTCGGTGCCGATCGGGCGACGCAGCAGGCAACAGCCCGTCAGGCTCAGGGCTTCGCGGTCGAACATGCGTCCCCTCCGATCAGGGCGGAAAGCCCCTCTTCCAGCGAGATCCGCGCCCGCCAGCCCGGCAGGATCTCGCCCGGCGACGGCGCCATCACCTCGCCGACCCGGTAGGGCCGCTCGCCGAAGGCGACGGGCATCGGACGGCCCGAGACCTGCTCCATGATCGCCACCAGTTCCTTGACCGAGACGGCACGCCCCGATCGCAGGGCGAAACGCTCGAAGGTCCCGGCGGGCGAGGCCGCGAGCCGCGCCTCGGCGATGAGAAAGGCGGCGGCGACGTCGTCGACATGGACGAGATCGAGCCGCTGATCGCCCGGCGACAGGCCGAGATGGGCTCCGGAAGCCCGCGCCGAGAGGAGCAACGGCAGCAGCTTGCGCCGCGTGTCGCCCGGCCCCCAGGTGTCGTAGAGGCGCAGCGACAGGGCGCGCATCCCCTCGTTCGCGGCATAATGGCCGAGGATCGCCTCGAAGGCCGCCTTGGTCGCGGCATAGAGCGAGTTCGCCCGCTCCGCGCCCGCCTCGTCGACCTGCCACGACGTCCCCGCCGTGACGAAACGCGTGGTACCGGCCCGCGAAGCGGCTTCCGCGAGCCGCGTGGCAAAGGCGACGTTGGCCTCGATCAGACCATCGACGTCGGCCGTCGCGTGGATCGCGGTGAACTTGGCGGCGAGGTGGAAGACGGTGGTCGGTCGGATCTCGGCGACGGCGCGGGCGAGCCCTTCCGCCGTGCCGTCGTCGACGATGATCGTGACACCGAGGGCCTCGAGAGCGGCGCGGTCCGAGCCCGGCCGCACCACGGCGGCGACCCGGCGGCCGTCGGCGACGAGCCGGGCGAGCAGGCGCGCGCCGACGAAGCCGGTCGCTCCGCTGACCAGAACCGCGTCCCTGTCGATCGCTCCGCGCGTCCCTTCCATCGATCGGCTCCCGCCGTCGCGGCGAATCGCGCCCGCACGGCTTTACCCTTGATGGGAGGTTTCTCGTGCCTCGTCCATGAGGAGCGCGGCGAACCGGCATGTGCCCCGCGCTGGTGGCGCCCCGCCGCAGGGTCTAGTGTCGGCGCCAAATCACCGACCGAGGACGGATTCGATGTCGACCCCCGAGAACGCTGCGCCCCATTCCGATCCGACCGGCACCGTCTGGCGGCTGACGCGCGCGAACGGCGAGGCGATCGCCCCCGTGCTGATCCTGGGCCCCGACGGCGCGATCGGCGGCGTCGAGGATGCCGGCGCCCGCCGCTGGGTGATGCGCGACGGCCGTCTCGTCATCCTCGACGGCGACGGCGTCGCCCGGCTGATCTTCATGGGCGGCGATCCGGCGACCGCGAAGAAGCTCGTCGGCGGTGTCGCCGGGCCTGCGCCCGCCGGTCTCGCGCTCGAACGCATCGCGCTTCCCTCGGGTCTCGACATCGGCCTGCCGCCGCACGCCGAGACGGTGTCGAACTTCGTCGACGTGACCGGCGGCAAGAAGCGCGACAATCTGGTGATCCTGCGCGCCGGCGCCTCGTCGCTCCACGGCAAGTGGGCACGCGATCTCGCCGACGCCGACCGCAACTGGGATCTCTGCATCTCCTGGTACGACGATGCCGAGCCCGATCCCTCCGACGCGGTCGAGTACCTGACGATCCAGCGCGACGTGCGCAAGTTCGCCGCCTTCCACCAGATCTTCGCCACCCGGCCCGACTTCTGGGACTACCGCCAGATCTGGCTGCCCGACGACGACCTGATGGTGACCCGCAGTGCGATCAACCGCCTGTTCGAGATCTGCCGGCGCAACCGCATCGAACTCGCCCAGCCGGCGCTCGACGATGCCTCGCACCTCACCTATCCGATCACCAAGCGCGACCCGCGCTTCGCCCTGCGCTTCACCAACTTCGTCGAGGTGATGTGCCCGGTCTTCTCGCGCGACGCGCTGGCGACCTGCATCGACGGCTTTCGCTCGACCGTGTCGAGCTGGGGCCTCGACGCGATCTGGCCGTCGCTGGTCGGCGTCGGCGGCACCCGCATCGCCATCGTCGACGACGTCACGGTGACGCACACCCGTCCCGTCGGCGGTCTCTACAGCCGCGAGGCGGCCTTCGCCGAGATGAACGGAATGCTCAAGGCCTATCGCAAGTCGCTGACGCCCACCGTCCTCGGCGGCCTGCAGGCCGGCGCACGAATCTGAACCTCAGCGGTCGATGCCGATCAGCCGCCCGACCACGCGGCGGCGCGTCGGTTCCAGCCCGTCGAGCCAGACCTTGAGATCGGAGAGCGGCGCGAGCGGTCGCGCGCCCTCCGGCGGCTCTTCGCCGATCAGCCGGTAGATGTTCTCCCACAGGCAGAGATAGTCGACCGTGTGGTCCTCGACCCTGCCACCGTTCAGCCCCGCCGCCGTCAGCACCTGATGGAAGACCTGATCGCCGGCGACGGCGATCTCCTTCGGCTGCGCCGCGAAATGGTGCAGCAGGTGGTAGGAACCGGCGAGGAAGAAGAAGCAGTTGGTGTCGATGTCGGTCTCACTGACCCGGATCGGGATCAGCGACCCGTCCGGCCGGCGATAGATCCGCCGCGCCATCACCCAGTCGCAGTCCTGCCCGATCTCGGCGGCACGCGCGAGACAGGCCTCGACGTGGTTCGGCTCCAGCCAGTTGTCGGCATCGAGCCAGCAGATCGCGTCCCAGTCCTCGGAGATCGCCAGCAATGACCCGACCCCGCGCGGCGTGTTGCCGTAGTCGCCATGCGCCCGGTCGAGCTTGACGTGACGAAGCCCCGCCTCGTCGATCCACGCTTGCGGGAACCCGTCGGCGACCAGCATCTGCTCGACGATGGCGAGCCCCTTGGCCGCCGCCGTCTGGGCGCGGACCGAGGCGATCGCCTTCTCGATCATCGCCCGGTCTTCCTTGTGGTAGGCGGTGATCACCAGCACCCGCGGCGGCCCGACCCGCGAGGGCAGCGGCTCCGGCTCGTTCTCCGGCCGGCGGAAGGGAATGCCGACCCGGCGCGACACCAGGAGGCGCTCGCGGTCGGTCAGCGTCCTCAGCCAGCGGTCGACCACCGAATAGTCGGCCGACGGCTTGGCATCCGCCGGCGGCATCTCGCCGATCGCGCGGTAGATCGCCTCCCACAGGCACAGATAGGCGACGGTCGGAAAGCCCACCACCGCCACCTTGAGCCGCGCCCCCTTGAGCACGGCGAAGAACAGCCGGTCGCCGATGATCGACATCTGTCGCGGGATCGCCGCGAAGTGATGGACGAGGGGAAACGACCCCGGCAGGAAGAAGAAACAGTTGGTGTCGACGTGGTTCTCGATCGGCTCGTCGGCGATCTTGATGACGCTCTCGTCCGGCCGCCGCATGGTGCGCCGGGCGATGACGTAGTCGACCGCCTCGCCGCGCGCCTGCGCCCCCTTCTCCGCCGCGTCGAGACAGGCCTCGACGTGGCCCGGCTCGTACCAGTTGTCGGCGTCGCAGTAGCAGAAGGCGTCGTAGCCCTCGACGATGGCGAGCGCCGAGCCCACCCCGCGCGGCGTGTTGCCGTAGTCGCCGTGGCCGCGATCGAGGCGGACGTGACGCACGCCCGCGCCGTCGATCCAGTCCTGCGGGTGGCCGTCGGCGACCAGCATGTGATCGACGATCGCCCGCCCCTTCGCCGCCGCCGTCTGGGCCGCGACCGACCGGATGGTGCGCTCGATGAGGGCGCGCTCTTCCTTGTAGTAGGCGGTGATCACCAACACGCGGGGGACGGCGACCGTGCCCGTGGTTCCGTTCGTCTCGCTCAAGACCGCTCTCCCGAATCGCGTTTCGGGCAGTCTAGAGCGAAGCGGCGCGGGTGGTCGGAAAGATCGCGGCTCACCGCACCAGTTCGCGCGCCGCCCGGTCGAGCCCCTCGAGGGTGAGCGGGAACATGCGATCGCCCATCAGCCGCTTCACCATGCCGATCGACGGGGTGTAGCCCCACCAGTCCTCGGCGGTCGGGTTGAGCCAGACGCATTTGGGATAGACCGTCGTCACCCGATCGATCCAGGTGGCACCCGCCTCCTCGTTCCAGTATTCGACCGAGCCGCCCGGGTGCGAGATCTCGTAAGGGCTCATCGACGCGTCGCCGACGAAGATCACCTTGTAGTCGGCGGCATATTTGTGCAGCACCGACCAGGTGTCGATCTTCTCGGAACTGCGCCGCTCGTTCTTCTTCCACACGAAGTCGTAGAGACAATTGTGGAAATAGAACCACTCCATGGTCTTGAACTCGGTGCGGACGGCCGAGAACAGCTCCTCGCAGACGCGCACGTGGTCGTCCATCGAGCCGCCGACGTCGAAGAAGACGAGCAGCTTCACCGCATTGCGCCGCTCCGGCCGCATCTGCACGTCGAGGAACCCGTGTTCCGCCGTCGCCTTGATCGTGCCGTCGAGGTCGAGCTCGTCGTGGGCGCCGGTGCGGGCGAAACGACGCAGGCGCTTGAGCGCCACCTTGATGTTGCGCGTGCCGAGTTCGATCGAGGCGTCGAGATCCTTGAACTCCCGCTTGTCCCAGACCTTCACCGCGCGGCGGTGGTGGGACGTGTCCTGCCCGATCCGCACGCCTTCGGGATTGTAGCCATGGGCACCGAAGGGCGAGGTGCCGGCGGTGCCGATCCACTTGTTGCCGCCCTGATGGCGCTCCTTCTGTTCGGCGAGCCGCTGTTTCAGCGTCTCCATCAGCTTCTCGAAGCCGCCGAGCGCCTGGATCTTCGCCTTCTCCTCCTCGGTCAGGAACCGTTCGGCGAGCTTGCGGAGCCACTCCTCCGGGATCTCGGCCTCGGTCGCTTCCGACATCAGGTCGAGGCCCTTGAAGACGTGACCGAAGACGCGATCGAACCGGTCGAGGAACTTCTCGTCCTTGACCAGACAGACGCGGGCGAGATGGTAGAAATCCTCGACCCGCTTCTCGGCGAGATCCTTCTCCAACGCCTCCATGAGCGTCAGATATTCCCGCAAGGAAACGGGAATCCCGGCCGACTTCAGTTCGGTGAAGAAGGTGATGAACATATCAAGTCACTCATCCGCCGAATTGATAACATCGTCGAACATCCCTCCATATGTGCTCCGAAGGCGGCGTGCCCAATTCTCATAGAGTGACCGATCTTTAATTTCCCTGAGACAAAGTAAAATATTAACAACTATGCCGATCGTGTTATCGTGAAAATATCCAACAGATGAAGAGTTAATATCAAAACTCTCTTCAAGAACGGCCATTGCCTTATGAAAATCACCAATATCAATCAATAATTTTGCATAGAAATTCAAATCTCTTGCAACAAAGTTATGTTTTTCGCCATATTTTTTCTTATCATAGTCGATTAAACTATCAAATACAACACGAGACTCTTCAAATTTACCGTTCAATCTTAGAGACTCAGCAAGTCCATTTAGCAAGTAGGAGTACACAGATGAATCCGTGTCGCCGCCATCGATCGCCAACGCGTCCCGATACCGGACCTCAGCGGCAGAATAGTTCCGCTCAACAATATCACAGTTTGCAATACAAATCAGAGTGACGATATAGTCACTTGAATTGCGAGCTCCAAGAGCAGAAATAGTGCGTTGAGCATCTAATAAATTTGCTCTGGCAGAAACTAAATCACCCAAATTATACTGAATAGCGCCAATGCTCGAAATGCAACGCGCATATTCGATTGATTCCCTGCCGTGCGACTTTACGACAAGATCACACAAATCATTGAGCAAAGAAAATGACTCATCAAAAAGACCCGCGATAGAAAGCGCATTTGCCGCAACTCGCAGAGAATCTTCTTCCGGGGAAATGTATGCAGAAATAGCGTATGCTCTTGCTGCTCTTCGCATATCCCCGCGTTGACCGTACAAAATCCCAAGGCCATAATAAGCGCTCGCGATGGCAGAAACACCGCTAGCTGGCTTATGAATCAGCTCTTTAAATTGGAGCTCCGCCCTATCAAGGTTCCCATTTTTAAGATCATCAACCGCTTGCGTTAAAGCATCTCGCTTCAAATCATCGTCGACAGCCCCAGCCTGAGCTGACAATCTCTCAAAATTACCTCGCATTTCTTCATAAGATTTCTGCACATCCGAAAGTCTCAGAAGCAAGCTGTCTCTCTCTTTAACTAAAGAGGAATTATCCGCATCAATCGATTGCCTTATTTTCTTTTCGATCTCAACTTCCCGCGCCTTCAGCCGCTCCTCATACTCGCTCAAGCTCATATACGAGCCCGGGGAGTGATTGTTCACATTTATTACGTTTCCAGAAGAATTTCTCGTCGAGATCTTTAAAATAACACCAACAATAAATACAAATACAGCTGCAACGGAGGAAATTATTTCAAATCGCGAAAAGCCAACAACATCTCTCGCAGCATCCACGAGCTCAAAAAAGTACTTCATCATGGCCGTATCCTTGGAAATTCATTTTGAATAATATTACAAGTCCCCCACCTTCACCACCCGGCAGAAATCCGCCGCCAGCGTCGCGACATGCGCGCGGAAGATCTCTTCCGCCGGGATGATCCCGCCGCCGAGCGCGTCGGGGAGGTCGGAGCAGTCGCAGGCGTCGGCCACCATCACCATCTCCCAGCCCATGTTCGCACCGGTGCGGATGGTGGTCGAGACGCACATGTCGGCCGCCCAGCCGAAGCAGACGACGCGCTTGGCGCCCAGCCGGCGCAGACGCAGGTCGAGATCCGTGCCGATGAAGGCGGAATTGACCGATTTCACCACCAGAGCCTCGCCCTCGCGCGGCTCGAAGCCGGGGCGCAGCGCGTAGCCTTCGTGGCCGGGGCGGAACCAGCTCTCCGGCTCGACCGAGGCATGCTGCACGTGGACGATCGGCAGCCCCTTCTCCCGCCACAGCGCCAGGAGCTTCAGCCCGTTGGCGTCGAGCGCCGGATTGCCGCGGCGCGGCCGGCCGGGCAGGTCGATCGCCTTCTGCATGTCGATGGGAAGAAGCACGGCGCCGTCGAAGTCGAACATTGGGATCTCCTCGTCTCGCACGAAGACTAGCGCGACCCGCGCCGCGCGGCGACCGTCCGCGTGCAGGGCAGACGCGCCCCTTCCCCTTGCCCCGCCGCCGCGCCATGTTGGACCGACATCCCGAAGGAAAGCCATGCGCAAGCTCGCCCCTCTCCTCCTCGCCGTCCTCCTCGCCGGCACGCCCGCCGGCGCCGCCTCGCTGCCGGCGGTCGAGGGCACGCGCGGCATGGTCGTCTCGGCCGATGCGCTGGCCTCCGCGGTCGGACGCGACATCCTGGCGGCGGGCGGCAACGCCGTCGATGCGGCGGTGGCGGTCGGCTATGCGCTGGCGGTCGTCGACCCCTGCTGCGGCAACATCGGCGGCGGCGGCTTCCTGACGCTGCGGCTCGCCGACGGCACCGCCCATTTCCTCGACTTCCGCGAGACCGCCCCGGCCGCGGCCCATGCCGACATGTATCTCGACGCGAGCGGCGAGCCCATCAAGGCCGCGAGCCTCGACGGCTGGCGGGCGAGCGGCGTGCCCGGCACCGTCGCCGGCCTCGACCACGCGCTGACGCGCTGGGGCACACTGCCGCGCGACAGGGTCATGGCGCCGGCGATCCGGCTCGCCCGCGAGGGCTTCGTCGTCGGCCGCGCCCGCGCCGACATCCTCGCCCGCGGCGCCCCGCGGCTCGCCCCCGATCCGGAAGCCGCCCGCATCTTTCTCGCCCCCGGCGGCGGCCCGCTCGCCCCCGCCGATCGCCTGACCCAACCCGATCTCGTCGCGACGCTCGAGGCCATCGCGAAGGACGGCCCCGACGCCTTCTATCGCGGCCCCGTGGCCACCGCCGTCGAGCGCGCCATGGTGACGAACGGCGGCACGCTGCGCGCCGCCGACTTCGCCGCCTATGCCGCCAAGGAGCGCGCGCCCGTCCGCTGCACCCATCGCGACCTCGAACTGATCACCGCACCGCCGCCGTCCTCGGGCGGCCTCACGCTGTGCCTGATGCTGAACGTGCTGGAGGGCTGGGACCTCGCCGCGTCGGGCTGGCACGGCGCCGAGACCGTCCACCGCATGGTCGAGGCGATGCGCCACGCCTATTTCGACCGCAACCGCCTGCTCGGCGATCCGGACTACGTCGCGGTTCCGGCCGAGCGGCTCTTGTCCAAGGACTATGCCGCTGCGCTTCGCGCCCGCATCGAGGCGAAGGGCGTCGAGCCCTCCGCCAACCTCGGCGACGCCTCCGCCCCGCACGAGAAGCCGGAGACGACGCATTATTCGGTGGTCGACGCCGCCGGCAACGCGGTCGCCGTGACCTACACCGTCAACGGTCTCTTCGGTGCCGCCGTGGTGGCGCCCGGCACCGGCTTCCTCCTCAACGACGAGATGGACGACTTCACGGTGAAGCCGGGTGCGGCCAATCTCTTCGGCCTCGTCCAGGGCGCGAAGAACGCCATCGCGGCCGGCAAGCGCCCGCTCTCGTCGATGACGCCGACCATCGTGACGAAGAGCGGCCGGCTCTTCCTCGTGCTCGGCTCGCCCGGCGGCTCGCGCATCCCGACGACGGTGCTCGAGGCGATCCTGAACGTCGCGACCTTCGGCATGCGCCCGCGCGAGGCGGTGAACGCACCGCGCATCCATCATCAATGGCTGCCCGACACGATCGTCCACGAGCCCTTCGCGCTGTCGCCCGATACGATCGCGATCCTGAAGGCGCGCGGCTACACGCTGACGGCGCAGTCGCCCTGGGGCGCGGCCGGCCTGATCGAGATCGCCCCGACGGAGGGCGAAGCGGCGACGGCGTCTTCGGGCAACGACGCGGCACTGTCGGGGGCGCTCACCCCCGGCCGCGTCTACGGCGCCAGCGACGACCGTAGGCCGGCGGGTGCGGCGGCGGCGGAGTGAGGTCGGATACCGGCGGTCCCGGTAGGTCGAACCTGTCGCGGAGGACCTTCATGCTGAGGTGCCCGACAACGTCGGGCCTCGAAGCGCGAAGGTCCGAGTGGCGAGGCCCGTCATGGCTTCGCCCTTCGAGGCCCGGCCGGTGGCCGGGCACCTCAGGATGAAGCCGAACAGAGAGCAGCGAGCCGAAGCCTCGAGATTCACCTCGAAACGCAAGAGGCCGCCCCGAGGGCGGCCTCTCGATGATCACAACGTCGGAACGTCCGGGCCTTCGCCCCTCACTGCACGCCGAGCTTCTTCTGCAGCGAGGTCGACGAGGTCGTGTACTGGAAGACGATGCGCTTCGACGGATCGACGATCTTCTTCGCCGCCTGCGCCATCAGCGCCGCCTCGTGGAAGCCCGAGAGGATCAGCTTCAGCTTGCCCGGATACCAGTTGATGTCGCCGATGGCGAAGATGCCGGGCTCGTTGGTCTCGAACTTCTCGGTGTCGACGGCGATCAGGTTCTCGGTGAGGTTCAGACCCCAGTTGGCGATCGGGCCGAGCTTCATGGTGAGGCCGAAGAACGGCATCATCCGCGTCGCAGGCACGGTGACCGTCTCGCCGTCGTTCTTCTTGACCGCCACGCCCGAGAGGTTCGTGCCGTCGCCCTCGAGGCCGGAGACCTGACCGATCACCATGTCGAGCCTGCCCTCGGCGACCAGCTTGCGCATCTGCTCGACCGAATGGGGCGCGCCGCGGAACTCGTCGCGACGGTGGACGATGGTCACCCGCTCGGCGATCGGCTGGAGATTGAGCGTCCAGTCGAGCGCCGAGTCGCCGCCGCCGACGATGACGATCTTCTGGTCACGGAAGGCGTCCATCTTGCGCACGGAATAGAAGACCGAGGTGCCCTCGTAGCTCTCGATGCCGGGCACCGGCGGCCGCTTGGGCTGGAACGAGCCGCCGCCGGCGGCGATCACCACCACCTTGGCCGAGAACTCGGTGCCGGCATCGGTGCCGACCAGGAACGAGCCGTCGGCCTGCTTCTCCAGCTTCTCGACCTGCTGGCCGAAGTGGAAGGTCGGGCCGAACGGGCGGATCTGCTCCTGCAGCTTCTCGATCAGCTCCAGTGCGCCGATCGTCGGATAGGCCGGGATGTCGTAGATCGGCTTCTCCGGATAGAGCTCGGCGCACTGGCCGCCGGGCTTGTCCAGAATGTCGATCAGATGGCACTTGAGGTCGAGCAGACCCAGCTCGAACACGGCGAAGAGGCCGACGGGGCCCGCTCCGATGATGACGACGTCGGTGGTGATGCGTTCGGACATGGGTCGGTTCCGTGAGGTTTGCGGGCCGCGACGGCGGGAAGACGGATGTTCGTCGTCTTCCTAGTCCCCGTCGCGCGCACCTGACAAGGAAAGCGTTTCCACGCGAGGCCCGTGGCGGCGAAAGCCATGCTCCGCCGATGTCACGCCTGCCGTTCGGGAACGTGCACGATCAGACCGTCGAGGTCCTCGGTGACCTTGATCTGGCAGGACAGGCGCGACGTCGGCTGCACCTGCCAGGCGAAGTCGAGCATGTCCTCTTCCATCGGCTGGGGATCGCCGGTGCGGGGGTACCAGGCCTCGTCGACATAGACGTGGCAGGTGGCGCAGGCGCAGGCGCCGCCGCATTCCGCCTCGATGCCGGGCACGCCGGCGCGCACGGCCGTCTCCATGACGGTCGCGCCGATCTCCGCCTCGACGGTGATCTCTTCCTGACGATAGGGAACGAAGGTGATCTTGGTCATGAAGGTCTCGGCGCAGCGTCGGATGGGGCCTGCGCCGGCCGAAATCGCTGCATTTTCGGATGTCTTCGGCGGCGCGCGTTCCCACATGGCCGGATCACGCCCGCCCGTCAAGTCGAAGCGGCGCGTCGCAGCCGGTCGAACCGCCGTGCGGTCCCCGAAATCCCTCAGGCGATCGCGGCGACGAAGGCGCGGACCTCCTCGAAGGCCTCGGCGAGTTCGCCGATCGCGCGGCCTGCGTCCGCGTCGCTCTCGATCGCGTCGGCGAGCCGCGCCATGCGCCCCGCCCCGACGCCGAGCGCCGACCCCTTCAGCCGATGGGCGAGCGCCCGCCGCTCGTCCGCGTCCGAGGCGGCGATGGTCTCGATGAGCACCCGCGACTGGGCGACGAAGAGGCGCAGGATCTCGCGCTCGAGCGCTTCCGATCCGAAGGTCTGACGGGCCAGATGGACGAGATCGATCGGCGCGGTCCGGTGCGTGGAACGCCTCTCGCCCGTGAACGCCGCCTCGCGCACCGCCGCTTCCATCGCCATGATCGTCCCTCCGGCTCCTCGCCCTGCCGAAAGGATGCCCCCACATTCGCCGCCGCCGGGTTAAATCGAGAGGCCGCGACACCACCCCGGGGCAACCGATCGGAAACGAAGTAAACGCGAGGTTGACGCGCTTACCCGACGGCAGATCCCGGCCGTTTCGCGTCATCCACTGCTCCGGGCCGCGGATTGCATGGTCGGCGTTAACCCTGATGGGCAAAAAACCCCGGCGGCGGTTTCCTATTCGTTAATGTCCCGTTACCATTCAGATGCGGCATGGACTCTGGAGAGGCGCGTCCCCACTCGAGCGGGGGCGACTTTCTTCGACCCCGGAAGACGCGACCGGAACGGGACGAGCGGAGCGGATGCTCGACCCGGATCGGTCAAAGGCGATCGACCGAGACCTTGCCCGGAACGTCCGCGGCGGCGCGGGCGACCGGGGTCCGGCAGGTACGGCGTACGGAAACGAGGCACTGACCATCATGGGCACCACTCCCAACAAGTCGATCGACCCCGTCGAGGCGGCACTCTCGGCGGTCGAAGAGGCGCTGAAGAACGATCTCGTCGATCTCGGCGAGAACGCGAGCAGCAGCGCCGCACCGGTGGTCAAACCGGAGCAGCGCGCCGATGCCGCTGCCGAACGCCTCGGCCGCTCGCTGGAGGCCGCCCTCGAAGAACCCGCCCCGGCCGCCCGTCAGGTCGCCGAGCCGCGCCGCACCGCCGAGGCCGCGCCTCAGGCCACCCCCGGCCTGTCGCAGCCGCGCGCCGCCGCCAACGACGATCGTCGCACCACGCTGACCATCGCCCAGGCGCTCGACCGTCGCCCCTCCAACACGCCCTTCGTCTTCGCCGCCCTCGTCTCGATCGTCTGGATCGCGGTCGCCGGCTGGCTGTTCTGGTCCTTCCTCTCGTCGGTCCCGGCGGCGGAAGGCGGCGCGACGCTGCGCGATCCGCGCGCCATCGCCGCGGTCGCCGGCATCGTCCTGCCGGTCCTGCTCGTCTTCGCCTTCGCCACGCTGGTGCGCCGCGCGCAGGAACTGCGCATGACCGCCCGCTCGATGACCGAGATCGCCCTGCGTCTCGCCGAGCCCGAGACCAACGCCCAGGAAGCCGTCGTGTCGGTCGGCCATGCCATCCGCCGCGAGATGGCGGCGGTCGGCGACGGCCTCGAGCGCGTCGTCGCCCGCGCCGGCGAGATCGAGGTGCTGGTGCACAACGAAGTCTCCCAGCTCGAGCGCGCCTACGGCGAGAACGAGCTGCGCATCCGCTCGCTGATCGAGGAGCTGGTCAACCAGCGCGAGGCGATCGTCAACAATTCCGAGCGCGTCCGCGCCGCCATCACCGGCGCCCACGAGGGCCTGTCGGGCGACCTGCTGTCGACCCGCGAGCGCATCGTCGAGGCCGCGACCGAAGCTTCGCAGCACCTGCTCTCCAACCTCGGCTCCAAGTCCGAGGAGATCAACGCGACGCTCGAGAAGACCGTCGGCAACGTCGTCGAGCAGCTCGGCGGCCAGTCCGGTCGCGTCATCGAGACGCTGACATCGACCGGCCGTTCGGTCTCCGAGACCATCGCCTCCGCCGGCCAGATGGCGGCCGAGACGCTGTCGGTGAAGGGCTTCGAGCTGACCGACACGCTCAACCGCACCGGCGACGAGCTGATCGCCAACCTGACCGACCGCACCGAACTGCTGACCGAGACCGTCCGCTCGATGGGCGACACGCTGTCGGTCACGCTGGCCGACCGCACCGACCATCTGGTGACGACGCTGGCTGCGCATTCCGAGCAGGTCACCGGCAATCTGTCGAAGACCGGCGCGACGCTGGTCGAGAACCTCTCGGCGACCGGCTCCAGCCTCACCGACAGCCTGTCGGCCACCGGCAACGTCATCGCCGAGACGATCGCCGCCCGCGGCGACGCGGTGAACCAGGCGCTCAAGGTCTCGGCCGTCGAGATCGGCGAGCGCCTGTCGCAGACCGGCGGCGAGGTGGTCGATTCGATCTCCGAGCGCGCGGCGGAAGTCGCCGACGCGCTGAAGTCGACCGGCCAGTCGCTGGTCGTCGACATGTCGCTGCGCGGCGCCGAGATCACCGACCGTCTCGACGAGACCGGCTCCAAGATCGCCGAGACCATCTCCACCCGCGGCGGCGACCTCGCCGACCGTCTGTCGGAGACCGGCGAGAAGATCTACCAGTCGATCGTCGTCCACGGTTCGGACCTCGAGAACCGCATCGCCGGCACCGGCCGCGAGATCGAGGGCCTGCTGGCGACCCAGTCGGCCAACTTCAAGACCAGCCTCGAGTCGACCCTGACCTCGGTCGGCTCCGACCTCGCCGGCCGCACCGCCGACCTCGCCGAGCGCCTCGTGCGCGCCGGCACGGAGGCCGCCCATCTGGTCGCCGGCCAGGGCGAACAGGTCGCCGAGCGCATGGCCGACGTCGGCCAGACCATCGCCGGTCAGGTCGACAGCCTGCGCGACATCGTCGACGTCCGCGCCGCCGGTCTGGTGGAGGCCATCGGCAGCCGCACCGACAGCATCCGCGACATCGTCGAGAACCGCCTGACCACCGCCACCGACGTGCTCGACGGCAAGATCGAGGGCCTCACCGAGATGATCGACGGCCGCATCGAGGCCGCCGGCCGCACCATCGGCGAGCGCATCGAGGGTGTCACCCTCGACCTCGACCAGCGCGCCACCGCACTCGGCGAGACGCTCGACGGCCGCGCCCGCAAGATCGACGAAGCGCTCGACATGCGCGGTCGCATCATCGCCGGCAACCTGATGGATCGCACCCGCGACATCGCCCAGACCTTCATCGACGGTCAGGCGCAGATCTCCGCGGTGTTCGACGACCGTCTGTCCGACGTCGGCCGCACGCTGGCGGCCCGCGCCGAGGAGGTCGGCAGCCACCTCGCCGACCGTGTCGCCGAGATCAACGGCACGCTCGGGGCCCGTCTGGTCGAAGTCTCCGGCACGCTCGACGAGAGCGCCCGCCGTATCGAGACCATCGCCACCGAACGCACCGCCGCGATCGCCGACCAGATCGGCCGCACCACCGCCGAGGCGACCGCCGCCCTCGACCAGCGCACCGCGCACGTCGCCGAGGCGATCGGCCGCACCGCGGCCGAGGCGACCGCCGTCCTCGACGAACGCACCGCCTTCATCGCCGAGACCATCGGCCGCACCACCGCGGAGGCGACCGCCGCCCTCGACGCCCGCACCGCCAACCTCGACCGCATCGTCGGCGACCGCCTCGAGGGCGTCGCCTCGGCGCTCGCCGAGGAATCGCAGCGCATCACCCACCAGATCGCCGGCACGCTGGAAGGCGCCGCCCGCCACGTCGCCGACGCCACCCAGGCGCTCGAGCACGTCGTGGTCGGCCGCGCCGGCGACATCGTCGGCGAGCTCGACGCCCGCACCCAGGCGATCGCCGAACTGGTCGAGACCCGCGGCGGTCAGCTCACCGAGACCCTCGCCCAGCGCACCGCCGAACTCGCCGGTCGCGCCGAGAGCGCCTCGAACCTGCTGTCGCAGGCGATCGACGGCAAGGTCGGCGAGATCGAGCAGCGCATCGATCAGGCCCGCGGCATCATCGTCGAGGCGCTGGACCGCAAGGGCCGCGACCTCACCGAGGCCGTCGCCCGCCAGGGCATCGAGGCCACCCGCGTCGTCTCCGACGTGCGCGAGCGTCTGAGCCAGGACGTCGGCACCCTGCTGGAACGCCTGACCGAAGCCAATCTCACGCTGCACGGCGTGATGAACCGCGCGGCCGAGAACCTCGACCTCGTCGAGAAGAACCTCGGCGGCCGCACCGACGAGGCGCGCATGGTGCTCGAGCGCACGCTCGGCGAGACCCGCAGCGTGACCGAGGCGATGGCCGGCCAGATCGCCACGCTGAAGGACAGCGTGATGGGCGACGTCTCCGAGCTCGCCCTGCGCTTCGAGACCCAGACCCGCACGCTCAACGACGCCGTCCATCTCATCGGCGACGCCAACCGCGCGCTCGAGACCACCGTCGAGGAGCGTCGTCAGGCGCTGGAGAGCCTCGCCGCCGGCCTGTTCGAGAAGACCCGTTCGGTCGAAGGCCTGATGAACGGCTTCACCAGCCTCATCGCCGACACGCTGAACACCGCCGAGGCGCGTGCCCGCGACGTCGGTGCCGCCCTCACCTCCTCGGCCGACGAGGCGATGCATCGCGTCGTCTCGCAGCTGGAGACGATGCGCGACACCGCCGGCACCGAGGGCCAGCGCTCGGCCGAGGCCCTGCGCACCGCCCAGGAGGCGATGATCGGCGAGATGACGCGTGCGGTCTCCGAGACCACCGCCCGCTTCGCCGACGCCACCGAGAAGATGCGCGAGGCCGCCCGCATCATGCAGGCCGAACTCGAGGCCACCCGCGGCGAGCTGCGTCGCGGCGTCCTCGAACTGCCGGAAGAGACCGAGAAGTCGACCGCCAACCTGCGCCGCATCGTCACCGACCAGCTGCGCGCCCTGTCGGAACTGTCGAGCCTCGTCGGCCGTCAGAACGCCCATCTCGACGTCTCGCGCAGCGCCGCCGCGCCGGCGCCCCGTGCCGCGGCGCCCGCCGCGGCGCCGGCCCCCGCCCCGGTGGCCGAACCGTCGCGCTGGGAGGCCCCGCGCCGTCCCGCCGCCGCGGCGGTCGCCGAGAACCAGTGGGCCGAGCCGCGTCGTGCCGAACCGGCGCCCGCGCCGCAGCCGCCGGCCTACGGCAGCTACGCCCGCACCGCTCCCGCCCCGACGCCGGCACCCGCCACCGAGGAGCCGGTCGAGGCCGGTCGCGGCGGCTGGGTCTCCGACCTGCTGCGCCGCGCCTCGCGCGACGAGGAGCCGGCCGCGCAGTCCTGGGGTCGCGGCGGCGCCGCCTCCACCGGCGACAATCTGAACGCGCTCGCCGGCGACATCGCTCGCGGCATCGACGATGCCGCCTATGCCGACGCGTGGGAACGTCACGATCGCGGCGAACGCGCCGCCTTCTCCCGCCGTCTCTACACGGTGCAGGGTCAGCAGACCTTCGAGGAGATCCGTCGCAAGTACCAGCGCGACACCGATTTCCGCACCGCCGTCGACCGCTACGTCGGCGACTTCGAGACGCTGCTCGACGATGCCGGCCGCTCGCGCGATCCCGACGTCGCCCGCACCTACCTCGCCTCGGACACGGGCAAGGTCTACACCATGTTCGCCCACGTCGCCGGCCGCCTCGGCTGAGCGCGACGACGGGTGACGCCATGAAATCGAGAGGGAGGGCCCGGTGCCCTCCCTCTTTCGTTTCGGGCCCCTGCGGCGATCACGCGGCCGCGACGACGCGCCCCCTCTCCGGCCCCTCTTGCCATTCGCCGACCGCTCCCTATCCTGCGCCGCGTTCGGCGCGGGCGGGTCCGCGCCGCCGGCCGATTGCGGCCGAGGCACGAGAGCTGAACCGCGGATGTCCTTCGAGCGCCACGTCCTTCCGACCGAGACCTTCACGGTCGCCGAATCCCGTCGTCTCGACGATGCCCCGCTGTTCGCGCGTCCCGCCGGCGACTTCGTCTCCGAAGGCGAGATCCGCACCTATCGCGGCGTGAAGGCGACCGGCGAGGGCTTCCTCTTCCGCGGCTTCCGGCCGATGGTCGAATCGAGCGTCGGCGCCCGCCTGACCGCGAAGAACCACGTCGGCCTCGACTGGTCGAACCTCGCCGAGGCGATCCTCGGCGTGCGTTGGTCCTATTTTCGCGCCGCGATGAAGGCGAGCCTGCGCTCGCTCTTCGACACCAGCCCGCAGACCCGCGGCGGCTGGGCGACCAACGGCTGGGCGGCGAACTACTACCACTGGTTCTGCGAGGTCCTGCCGAAGATCCTGCTCCTGAAGGAGTTCGAACCCGACCTGCCGATCCTGCTGCCGCAGGGCCTTGCCCGATGGGTCTTCGTCGGCGCCTCGCTGCGCCTCCTCGGCATCGACGACGTCATCTGGGTCCCCGCCGGCCGCTCGCTGAAGGTCGCCCGTCTCTCGGTGCCGACCGAACTCGCCCCCAGCGCCCGCCAGCGCGCCGATCTGATGGGCGTCATCGGCGGCCGTATCGCCGCCGCCGTGCGCCGCGAACGCGGCCTCGCCGACGTCCCCGAGGCGCCGAAGAGCAAGGTCTTCGTCAGCCGCGCCGCCGCCGACAAGCGCAAGTTCGTCAACGAGGACGCGATCGTCGGCACGCTCTCGGCCGCCGGCTATGCCGTCGTGCAGATGGAGAAGCTGTCGTTCGAAGATCAGGTGCTGACGCTGGCGAACGCCTCGCACCTCGTCTCGATGCACGGCGCGGGGCTGACCAACATGATGTTCATGCCCGCCGGCGCCTCGGTTCTCGAGTTCCGCGTGCCCGAGAACCCGGACTGTTTCGTCGCCCTCGCCGCCGCCTGCGGCCACCGCCATTGGTCGGCCTCGCCCGGCGCGCCGGACGCCGGCTCCTCGGCGCATCTGGCGAACTACGTCGCCGATCCCGCCCGCTTCGCCGCCGTGCTCGAGGCGTTCGACCGCGGGTGACACCCGGCGTACGGCGCTCCAACCCTTTGCTTCTGTTCGGCTTCACCCTGAGGTGCCCGGCTGAAAGCCGGGCCTCGAAGGGCGAAGTCGTCGACGGGCCTTGCCACTCGGCCCTTCGCCCTTCGAGGCTCGCTTCGCGAGCACCTCAGGATGAAGGACCTCCGCGACAGACCGAGAGGGTCGGAACTTCGTGGGTTCGGTATGAGACCTGCCCCTCAGCGCGGCAGCGCGTCGGCGGGGGAGCCCTTCAGCAGCGCGTCGAAATAGGCGATCGTCCGCGTCAGGCCCTCGCGCAGGTCGATCGTCGGCGCCCAGCCGAGCGTCTCGCGCGCCGCCGTGATGTCCGGCCGGCGCTGCATCGGATCGTCCTGCGGCAGCGGCTGGAACAGCAGCTTCGACTTCGCGCCCGTCAGCTCGATCACCTGCTCGGCCAGCTGGCGGATGGTGAACTCGCCCGGATTGCCGATGTTGATCGGCCCGGTGACGGCGTCGCCGGTGTCCATCATCCGGATCATCGCCTCGATCAGATCGTCGCGATAGCAGAAGGAGCGCGTCTGCAGCCCCTCGCCGAAGATGGTGATGTCTTCACCGCGCAACGCCTGGACGATAAAGTTCGAGACGACGCGACCGTCGTTCGGGTGCATCCGCGGCCCGTAGGTGTTGAAGATGCGGACGACCTTGATCCGCAGTTTGTGCTGGCGGTGATAGTCGAAGAACAGCGTCTCGGCGCAGCGCTTGCCCTCGTCGTAGCACGAGCGGATGCCGATCGGATTGACGTTGCCCCAGTAGCCCTCGACCTGCGGATGGACCGCCGGGTCGCCGTAGACCTCCGAGGTCGAGGCCTGGAGGATCTTGGCGCGCAGCCGCTTGGCGAGGCCGAGCATGTTGATCGCGCCGTGCACCGACGTCTTGGTCGTCTGCACCGGATCGTGCTGATAGTGGACCGGCGAGGCGGGACAGGCGAGATTGTAGATCTCGTCGACCTCGACGTAGAGCGGGAAGCAGACGTCGTGGCGCATCAGCTCGAAGCGCGGATGGCCGAGCAGATGTTCGACGTTGCGCCGGGTGCCGGTGTAGAAGTTGTCGACGCAGAGCACCTCGTCGCCGCGCTCGAGCAGGCGCTCCACCAGATGGGAGCCGAGGAAGCCGGCGCCGCCGGTCACGAGGATGCGTCTGGTCATGGCTTCACGTCCGTTCCGCGAGCACCCGCCCGCCCTGGTCTCGATGGCTGAGGCCCCGCGCCTCGACGAGACACGGTTTCGCGGCTAAACGAGAGCCGCCGGCGCCGACGGGAGGGCGCGCCGAACGAACGCGCAACGCAGCCGTCCGTTCGTGCCGCACCCGTCCGACACGGTTCCGTCACGCGCACTCATTACGGCTGCGGTGAAGGTTCGGCAAGGGACGCAGCCGGAAGGATCACGCATGAAGATCACCGTCGTGGGGGCAGGTTACGTCGGCCTGTCGAATGCCATTCTGCTCGCCCGCAACTCCGACGTGGTGCTGCTCGACGTCGACGCCGCCCGCATCGCCCGCATCGCCGCCGGCCAGTCGCCGCTGCGCGACGCCGAGGTCGAGGCGGCGCTGGCCGCCGGCATCCCGCGCCTGACCGCCACCACCGACGCCGCCGTCGCCTACGACGCCCCCGACTTCGTCGTGGTGGCGACGCCGACCGACTACGATCCGGTCAACGACCATTTCGACACCTCGACCGTCGAGGCGGTGATCGCCGAGACCCGCGACCGCGCGCCGCATGCCGCGGTGATCGTCAAGTCGACCATCCCGGTCGGCTTCACCGAGCGCATGCGCCGCCTGCACGGCACCGAGGCGATCGTCTTCTCGCCCGAGTTCCTGCGCGAGGGCCGCGCGCTGATCGACAATCTCCACCCCTCGCGCATCGTCGTCGGCGACCGCGGCGAGATCGGCCGCACCTTCGGCGGCCTACTCGAGGCGGGCGCCGAGAAGAAGAACGTCGCCGTGGTGCTGACCGGCTCGACGGAGGCGGAGGCGATCAAGCTCTTCGCCAACACCTATCTCGCGATGCGCATCGCCTTCTTCAACGAGCTCGACACGTTCGCGCTGACCCGCGGCCTCGACACCGCGACGATCGTCACCGGCGTCGGCCTCGATCCGCGCATCGGCGACCACTACAACAACCCGTCCTTCGGCTACGGCGGCTACTGCCTGCCCAAGGACACCAAGCAGTTGCTCGCCAACTACCGCGACGTGCCGCAGAGCCTGATCCGGGCGATCGTCGATTCCAACTCGACCCGCAAGGACTTCATCGCCTCCGAGATCCTCGCCCGCCGCCCGCGCACCGTCGGCATCTACCGCCTGACGATGAAGTCGGCCTCCGACAACTTCCGCTCCTCCGCCGTGCAGGGCGTGATGAAGCGGATCAAGGCCAAGGGCATCGAGGTGCTGGTGCACGAGCCGACGCTGACCGAGCCGACCTTCTTCAACTCGCCGGTGGTGCGCGACCTCGCCGAGTTCAAGGCGCGCTGCGACGTCATCGTCGCCAACCGCCGCGACGCCGCCCTCGACGACGTCGCCGACAAGATCTTCACACGGGATCTGTTCGGCCGGGATTGAGGGCCGAATCGGGAGAGCGAGGCGCCGAGCCGGCCGCGCCGCGAACCCGCGCGCAAACGGTCATGCGTCCACGAACGCGGGATGCGTGGGCGAAGTCGTGATCGTCGGGAAGGGAGATGGTGCTGCGAGAGAGGATTGAACTCTCGACCTCTCCCTTACCAAGGGAGTGCTCTACCACTGAGCTACCGCAGCGTACCGTCGTTCGAGGAAGCGGCGTTTCCGCCCGGCGACCTCGCGCGGCCCGCTATGTGCCACAGCCGCTCCCCCGTTGCAAGCCTCCCGCCACGCGAAATCGTCGCGTCGCGAAATGCCGGCGCAGGCCGCCGTTTCATCGGTGGAAAACACGGCGGCCCCTCGGCGTCCGTATGCGGGCACGGCCGCGAAGGCCCCACACCCGTCGTCCCACGCCCCGCTTCGCCCGGCTTGCCGCCGCGCCGCGCCTCGGGCAGGATGCGGCCATGTCCGAAGACACCGACAAGACCCGCCCCGCCCCGACGGCCGCCGAACTGCGCGCCGAGCGCCTCGCCGCCGAACTGCGCGCCAACCTGCGCCGTCGCAAGGAACAGGCGCGCGGCAGACGCGACGCGGTGGGCGAGGCGGCCGCAAACGACGCCTCCGACGCCGACTGATCGGTCGCGGGCGGCCTCCACGATCTCGCCGGAATTCACCACGACCTTGGCGCCCGTTGCTTTGCCGGCCGTGCTTCGCTTGCCCCCCGATCCGGGAAGCATTAAGGGAAGCCCACGCAGGAGGAGCGCGAGGCGCGAGGCGCCGCGGCGGCGGCAGACATTCCCGCGCACACGCGAAGGACAGGTCACATGGACAAGATCCGCATCGTCGGCGGCAATCGGCTCGAAGGCATCATTCCGATCTCGGGCGCCAAGAACGCGGCGCTGCCGCTGATCATCGCCTCGCTGCTCACCGACGAGCGCCTGACCCTCGAGAACGTGCCGCGCCTGCGCGACGTCTCACTCCTGACCCGGATCCTCACCAATCACGGCGTCGACTATTCGCTGAACGGCAAGCGCCCGGGCGAGGATCACCTCGCCGGCCAGACCATTCATCTGACCGCCCGCCACATCGTCGACACCCGCGCGCCCTACGAGCTGGTCAGCCAGATGCGCGCCTCCTTCTGGGTGATCGGCCCGCTGCTCGCCCGTTGCCACGAGGCCAAGGTGTCGCTGCCCGGCGGCTGCGCCATCGGCACCCGCCCGGTCGATCTCTTCATCGAGGGCCTGCAGGCGCTCGGCGCCCAGATCGACATCGAGGCCGGCTATGCCGTCGCCAAGGCCCCCGGCGGGCTCGAGGGCGCCCGTTACGTCTTCCCCAAGGTCTCGGTCGGCGCCACCCACACGCTGATGATGGCGGCGACGCTGGCCAAGGGCGAGACCGTGCTCGAGAACGCCGCCCGCGAGCCGGAAGTGGTCGATCTCGCCGCCTGCCTCGTCGCCATGGGCGCGAAGATCACCGGCGCCGGGACTTCGACCATCCGCATCGAGGGCGTCGAGCGCCTGCATGGCGCCACCCACCGCGTCGTGCCCGACCGCATCGAGACCGGCACCTATGCCATGGCCGTGGCGATGACCGGTGGCGACGTGTTGCTGACCGACACCTCGGCCGACCTCCTGCAGAACGCCCTCGACGTGCTCGCCGCCACCGGCACCACGGTCGAGGTGCGCGCCGACGGCATCCGCATCGCCCGCGGCGACGGGCCGATCCTGCCGGTCGACGTCACGACCGAGCCCTTCCCCGGCTTCCCGACCGATCTCCAGGCCCAGTTCATGGCGCTGATGACGCGGTCGAACGGCGTGTCGAAGATCACCGAGACGATCTTCGAGAACCGCTTCATGCACGTCGCCGAACTCGCCCGCCTCGGTGCGAAGATCGAGATCGACGGCCGCACCGCCAAGGTCACCGGCGTGCCGCGCCTGGTCGGCGCGCCCGTCATGGCGACCGACCTGCGCGCCTCGGTGTCGCTGGTCATCGGCGGCCTCGTCGCCGAGGGCGAGACCCTCGTCTCCCGCGTCTACCACCTCGACCGCGGCTTCGAACGCCTCGAGGAGAAGCTCGGCCGCTGCGGCGCGATCGTCGAACGCGTCTCCGGCGAGGGCATGCGCTGATCGTCGGGTTGCGCGTGGCGGTCTCCGTCCCCATATCGGCCGGAGACCCCCGCGCTCCCGATACCGGAAACCGATCATGCCCGAGCTGAAGATCGTTGCCCTCGACGCCGAAGATCTCGAGATCGTCTCGGCGCAGGTGCAGGACGCCGTCCTCAAGGTCGGCGACATCCATTGGCGCGCCGACGAGAAGCGCCTCCTGGTGGCGCTCAACCGCTTCGTCTGGGAGAGCGCGCTCGGCACCCGCACCCGGACCTTCGAGCGCCGCCGCGCCGTGCTCCATCTCTCGCGCGTCACCCGCGTCCAGGCGCAGCACCTCTCGCCGGGCAAGCCCGACGCAGTGCTGGAGCTCCTCGCCGTGCGCTTCACCCCGACCGACGAGCCTTCGGGCTTCGTCGAACTGGTCTTCGCCGGCGGCGCCACCCTGCGTGCCGAGGTCGAATGCCTGGAAGTCGGCCTCGGCGATCTCGGCGCCGCCTGGTCGACCGCGAGCTGCCCCAACCACGAGGCGTGAGCGGCGGCCCTGCGCCGCCTGCGACGCGGCAATTCCTTGCCCCGCCCTCGACGATCCGCTACCACCGCACCAGATGACGGGGACCACCCTCCCCGCCGCCCACCCGCATCCGAGGCTCTCCTCTTGGCCATCCGTCTGGACACGCGCGACGCCGATTTCGAGCGCCGCTTCGCCGATCTCCTCGACATGAAGCGCGAGGTCTCCGAAGACGTCGACCGCGCCGTCGCCGACATCATCGCGCAGGTCCGCGCCCGCGGCGACGCGGCGCTCTACGATCTGACCGCGAAGTTCGACCGCGTCGACCTCCGCCCGACCGGCCTGCGCGTCACGGCCGACGAGATCGCCGCCGCCAAGGCCGCCGTCGCGCCCGAGCTGATGGCAGCCCTCGAACTCGCCCGCGACCGCATCCGCTCGCACCACGCCCGCCAGCTGCCGAAGGACGACGTCTACACCGACAAGATCGGCGTGACGCTCGGCTCGAAGTGGACGGCACTCGAGTCGGTCGGCCTCTACGTGCCGGGCGGCACCGCGAGCTATCCCTCCTCGGTGCTGATGAACGCCGTGCCGGCCAAGGTCGCCGGCGTCGATCGCCTCGTCATGGTGGTGCCGACACCCGACGGCAAGTTGAACCCGCTGGTCCTCGCCGCCGCCGACCTCGCCGGCGTCGACGAGATCTGGAAGATCGGTGGCGCCCAGGCCGTCGCCGCGCTCGCCTATGGCACCGAGAGCATCGCCCCGGTCGCCAAGATCGTCGGCCCCGGCAATGCCTTCGTCGCCGCCGCCAAGCGCCGCGTCTTCGGCAAGGTCGGCATCGACATGATCGCCGGCCCGTCGGAAGTGCTGATCATCGCCGACGAGAAGAACGATCCCGACTGGCTCGCCGCCGACCTGCTCGCCCAGGCCGAGCACGACGCCGCCGCCCAGTCGATCCTGATCACCACCTCGGCCGAACTCGCCGACGCGGTCGAAGAGGCGGTCGAGAAGCAGCTGACGACCCTGTCGCGCGCCGAGACGGCGCGGGCGAGCTGGCGCGACTACGGCGCCATCGTCCTCGTGCGCACCCTCGACGAGGCGGTGCCGCTCGCCGACCGCATCGCCGCCGAGCACCTCGAGATCGCCCTCGACGATCCGGCGCCTCTGGCGGCACGCGTGCGCAATGCCGGCGCCCTGTTCCTCGGCCACCACACGCCGGAGGCCATCGGCGACTATGTCGGCGGCTCGAACCACGTGCTGCCGACGGCGCGTTCGGCGCGTTTCTCGTCGGGCCTGTCGACGCTCGACTTCGTCAAGCGCACCTCGATCCTGCAACTCGACGCCGAGGGCTTGCGCGCGCTCGGGCCGGCGGCGATGCTGCTGGCCGAGGCCGAAGGGCTCGACGCGCACGGCCGCTCGGTGTCCATCCGCCTCAACCTCTGACCACGGGACCCCTCCCGTGACGCTCGGTCGCCTCGGGAGGGCCGCACGCATCCCATGCCCAACGCCAGCCCCGCGAAGCCCCGCACCCGCCTCGTCGCCGTCGACATCGACGAGGCCTCGATCGCCCGCGCCAGCGCCGACGTCGAACACGAACGCGCCACCGCCATCTGGGACCTGATCGAGGACAATTCCTTCGCGCCGGTCGGCCACGAAGGCGGCCCCTATCGGCTGCGCCTCGGGCTGGTCGAGAACCGCATGGCCTTCGAGATCAAGGAAGAGGACGGCACCCCGGTCGCCGCCCATCTCCTGTCGCTGACGCCCTTCCGCAAGATCGTGAAGGACTATTTCTTCGTCTGCGAGAGCTATTTCGCCGCCATCCGCACCGCCACGCCGTCGCAGATCGAGGCGATCGACATGGGCCGCCGCGGCCTGCACAACGACGGCTCGCAGGTGCTGATGGATCGCCTGACCGACAAGGTCGCGGTCGACTTCGGCACCGCCCGCCGTCTCTTCACCCTGATCTGTGCCCTGCACTGGAAAGGCTGAGGCGCATGGGCGGGACGCGGCCGACCTCCGTGCTCTTCGTCTGCGGCCTCAACGCCGTCCGCTCGCCGATGGCCGAGGCGCTGGCCCGCCGCCTCTTCGGCAAGTCGATCTACATCCAGTCCGCCGGCGTCCGGAAGGGCGAGCTCGACCCCTTCTCGGTCAAAGTGATGGAGGAGGTCGGCCTCGACATCGCCAAACACCGGCCGCACACGATCGAAGATCTCGAGGACGACAATTTCGACCTCATCATCACCCTGGCGCCGGAAGCCCACCACAAGGCGCTCGACATGACGCGGACGCTCGCCGCCGACGTCGAATACTGGCCGACCCCCGATCCGCAGCTCGCCACCGGCTCGCGCGACCAGATCCTCGACACCTACCGCCAGGTCCGCGACGGCCTCGAACGCCGCATCCGCACCCGCCTCGACTGGAAGCCCGGCGGCGGCAGCTGATCCGCGATCCATCCGCCCGCGCACACCCGGTTCGGGTTCCCTTTCCCGCCCCGATCCGCTAGCTTGCGCGCGAATTCGCCAATCGCCCGAGAGATCCCCATGACCGCCGAACGTCCCAAACTCGTGCTGGCCTCCGCCTCGCCGCGCCGGCTGGGGCTGTTGCAGCAGATGGGGCTCGATCCCGATCATCTCCAGCCGATGCACGTCGACGAGACGCCGCTTCCCGGCGAACTGCCGCGCCAGCTCGCCCAGCGGCTGGCCAAGGACAAGGCGGAGGCGGCGCTGGCCTGGTCGAAGCGCGACGCCGCCTGGACCGGCAGCCACATCGTCACCGCCGACACCGTCGTCGCCGTCGGCCGCCGCATCCTGCCCAAGGCCGAGACCCGCGACGAGGCCGAGGAATGCCTCAAGCTCCTCTCCGGCCGCGGCCACCGCGTGTGGACCGGCATCGGTCTCGTCACCCCCTCGGGCGCGGTGAAGACGCGGCTGGTGGAGAGCCGTCTGCGCTTCAAGCGCCTCGGCCGCGCCGAGATCGACGCCTATCTCGCCTCCGACGAGTGGCGCGGCAAGGCTGGCGGCTATGCCATCCAGGGCCTCGCCGGCGCCTTCGTGGTGCGGCTGATCGGTTCCTATCCGAACGTCGTCGGCCTGCCGCTCGCCGAGGTCATGGCGATGCTGGAGGGCGCCGGCTATCCGGTCCGTGCCCAGTGGGCGAACCCGCCGGTGCCGGTCTGACCATGGCCCGCACCGCCGCTCCCGAGATCACCGCCCGCCCCTGCCCGATCTGCGGCAAGCCGGCGGTCGCCGCCCATCGCCCCTTCTGCTCGCCGCGCTGCCGTCAGGTCGACCTGCACCGCTGGCTGAACGGCTCCTATGCCGTCCCGGTGGTCGAGGAAGACGGCGCCGAGGACCGCGACGACTGACGTCCGCGCCCGCGACGAAGGCGAATTCCCCATGCGAGGCAGGATCTTGGTGCCTCGCGCGGAGACCCGGGACGAGGCCGCCCGCCCCGTTGCCCACAGGTCGAAGTGCCGATCGATCTTTTCGCGCCCTCCCCTCTGGACAGCCCTCCGACCTCTCGCTATAAGGCGCCTCACCAACGAGGTGGCGGTCACGCCGCCCTCCTCGCCCGGTCGCCTGGGTAGCTCAGTTGGTAGAGCAGCGGATTGAAAATCCGCGTGTCGGCGGTTCAAATCCGTCCCCAGGCACCATTTCCCCCTCCCCCGTTTCGCCTCCGTCTCGACCGCGCTTCACCGCGTCGCCTTCGCGCGCCCGAAAACGCGTCGACCCCGCCGCGGGGCCCGGACAGGCGCCGCGACGGGGTCGAATGCGTGAGACCGATCGATCAGACCGTCGCCTTGCCCGAGGCCACCACGAAGGTGCAGCCGGCCGAAGCGAGCGTCGAGGACGACACCCACAGATCGACGATTGCCGGGTTGGAGACCGCGGTGTTCCACGGATTGTGGAGATGCACGTTGCCGTTCGACGTGTCGTAGCCGATCACCTCGTACATGTGATTGCCGACGAGGTTGCCGGACACCGAACCCGAGGTCGCCAGCATGATCTCCTGGCCGGCGTTGTAGGCATCGACGATCGCCTTGGAGCCGGGCGAATAATAGGAGACCGCCTTGCCGGTGATCTCGGTGATCGGGTCGCCCCAGCCGCCGGCGATCGCCGCGTAGGAGTTCGCCGCCACGCGCGGCAGATAGCCCTCGGCGTTGTACTGGGCATAGGCCTTCTCGACCAGTTCGACCCAACCGACGTTGCCGTTGGCATACTCGAGCTTGGAACCGTTGGCCCAGGACACGTTGCCGAAGGTCGGCAGCTCGTTGTCGACCGTCACCCAGTGGGCGCCGCCGGAATTGTCGAGGAAGCGCACGCCCCAGGTGTTGTTGCCGTTGTCGACGATCATCGACTTGATGACGCTCGGATCGTGGATCGCGATCTCCGCCAGCGACGACATCAGATAGCAGTCGCCGACATAGCCCTGGTTGACGTCCATGTAGGACGGCGTGCCGCCCGCGTTCCACAGCGTCAGGCTGGTCGCCTTGTAGGTCGAACCGTAGCTCGGATCGATCGACGGCAGGTCGGTGCCGAGGAACCACTTGCCGATCAGGCGGTTGGCGTTGACCTCGGTGGTGCCCGACGCCATGTTGCCGAGCGCGACCTGCGATCCGCCGCCGTTCCACCAGGCGTTCGCCTTGTTGCCGCCGACGAGGTCGTGGAAGATCCCGTCGAGATAGGACGAGGTCGAGATCGCCCCGCCCGACGAGGCGACCATCGTGTCGACCGCCTGCAGCGAGGCGAACTCGGCCGCCGTGATGCCGCCGACCGCCGCGTCCTTGAGGATCTTCAGGAGCCCGTCGTAGCCGATCGCGCCGTTCTTGACCTGCGTCTGCAGGTCGGCGGCGATGCCGGCGTCGGTGACGCCGGTCCAGACCGACTGCGACGTGATCGTGCCGGTCGAGATCGCCGACCACAGCGTTCCGTCGGAGGCTTGCAGCGAGAAGGTCTCGGCACCCGACGTCGCGCCGGCGACATAGGTGAGCTTGGCGAGATCGGCGGCGTTGATGGTGATCCACTGGCCCGAGCCGATGGTCACGCCGTTCAGCTCGAAATGGCCGCCGCCCGAGCCGTTGTCCATGAAGCGATACTGCTTGATCGCGTCGCCGTCGGCGTCCGAGACCGACTTGATCAGGCTGGAGGCGGCGATCCTGGCGCCGGCATCGAGCGTCGTCGTCGACGCGGCCACCACCGGCGCGTGCTCGATCGTGGTCAGCGTGCCGTTGACCGACGCCGACCACACCTTGCCGTCGTAGGCCTGCACCGAATAGCTCTCGGCGCCGGAGGCCACGCCGCCGACATAGGTCAGCTTGGAGAGATCGCCCGCACCGATCGTCACCCACTGACCGGAGGCGATCTTCTGCCCGTTGAGCATGAAGTAGCCACCGCCCGCACCGTTGTCCATGAAACGGTACTGGGTGATCGCGTCGCCGTCGGCGTCGGTCGCCGACTTGATCAGCGACGAGGCGGCGATGACCTGGTTGGCGTTGATCGTCGCCGAGTTGGTGGTGACGGTGGCGGCGTGATTGACGATCTGGATCGTCGACACCGCCGAGGCCGACCAGACGGAGCCGTCGTAGGCCTGGATCGACACCGTCTCCGAGCCGGTCGCACCGGCGGCGACGTAGGAGAGCTTGGAGAGATCGCCCGCGGCGATCGTCACCCACTGACCGGAGGCGATCTTCTGCCCGTTCAGCACGAAGGAGCCGCCGCCGGCGCCGTTGTCCATGAAGCGGTACTGGGTGATCGCGTCGCCGTCGACGTCGGTCACCGACCGGATCAGGCTCGCGGCGGCGATCGTCTGGTTCGAGTTGAGCGTCGCGCCGTTCGCGGTGACCACCGCGGCATGATCGACCGTGGTGACGGTGCCGGCGACCGCCGCCGACCACTCCTTGCCGTCGTAGGCCTGGATCGAGATCGCCTCCGCCCCCGAAGCGCCCTTGGCGACATAGGAGAGCTTGGAGAGGTCGGACACCGCGACCGTCACCCACTCGCCCACCGTGACCTTCTGCCCGTTGTAGAGGAGGTAGCCGCCGCCGGTGCCGTTGTCCATGAAACGGTACTGAGTGATGGCGTCGCCGTCGGCGTCCTTCACCGACTTGATCAGCGCCGAGGCGGCGATGCTCTGGTTGGCGTTGAGCTTGGCGCCGTTGGCCGCCAGCACGGCGGCATGGTTCACCGTCGCGAGCGTGCCGACCGACGTCGCCGACCATTCCTTGCCGTCCGACACCTGGACCGAGAAGGTCTCCGAGGCCGAACCGCCGACGGCGACGTAAGTGAGCTTGCCGAGATCGGCGGCATTGACCGTCACCCACTGCCCGGCCGCGACCCTCGAGCCGGAGAGCACGAAGTAGCCACCGGTCGAACCGTTGTCCATGAAGCGGTACTGGGCGATCTTGTCGCCGTCGACGTCGGCCGTCGACTTGATCAGCGCCGAGGCGGCGATCGACTTGTTGGCGTTGATCGTGGCGGAACCGGCGACCACCGTCGCGGCGTGATTGACCGTGCCGATCGTCGCGTCGACGCTTCCCGACCAGACCTTGCCGTCGAAGGCCTGAATCGACACCGTCTCCGTCGCGGTGCCGCCGGCGGCGACGTAGGAGAGCTTGCCGAGCTGCGCGGCGGTGACCGTGACCCATTGGCCGGCGGCGATCCTCGAGCCGGAAAGCACGAAGTATCCGCCGTTCGCGCCGTTGTCCATGAAGCGATACTGGGTGATCCTGTCGCCGTCGGCGTCGCCGACCGACTTGATCAGCGCGGCCGCCGCGACCGACTTGTTGGCATTGATCGAGAGATCGGTGGTCGCCAGCGTCGCCGCGTGATTGACCGTCGTCAGCGTGCCGACCGCCGAACTCGACCACGCCTTGCCGTCGTAGGCCTGGACCTGGAACGTCTCCGAGCCCGAGGCGCCGACGCCGACGTAAGTCAGCCTCGCCAGTTGCGCCTGCGTCACCGTGAACCACTGGCCCGCCGCCATCTTCCGCCCGTCGAGCAGGAAGTATCCGCCGCTCGAGCCGTTGTCGACGAAGCGATATTGGGTGACCGCGTCGCCGTCGGCGTCGCGGACCGAGGCGACGAGGGCGGAGCCCGAGATCGCCTTGTTGGCGTCGACGCTCAGATTGGCGGCGGTCAGGGTCGGTGCGCTGTTCGGCATGGCTCGGGTCGATCCTCGCGACACGGCGGACACGAGGTCCGGCGTTGTAATGCCGAGGATGAAAAGGCCGCGACCCTTTCCAAAGCAATGAAGGGCAACGCGTATCTTGATTGTGTCGCTAAAATTTCCTGAACGTTTCTCATCCGAACTTCCCGGTCTGCTCGACATTGCGGGAAGAGCGCGGAGAACGGCCGATTTTCGTTCACGTTCCGCCAACCGTTTGCGTGCATCGTCGATGTCGAGATCGGTCGACGGATCCGCGGGGGGCGCGGGATGTCCAGACCGTCAGGGGACCCGGCCCGGACCATGCAGAACACCGCCACCGCCCGACCCGACGCGGCCGGGCCCGCGACCCCGGCCGTCGACACCGGCATCGAGGGTCTCGTCCGGCTCGCTCGCCATTTTCAGATCCCGTCCGACGGCGCCCAGCTGCGCCACGAACTGGCGCTCGTCGGTCGCGCCGCCGGCCCGCAGGACATCGTCCGCGCCGCCCGCCTGCTCGACCTCAAGGCCCGCGTCGCCGAGGGCGTCGATGCCGACCGCCTCGGTCGCATCCCGTTGCCGGCGCTGCTCGAGCTGAAGGACGGTTCGTGGTCGATCCTCGCCCCCGGCGCCCCCGACGGCAAGATCCGCCTGATCGACCCCTACGAGCGCGGCGCCGGCGAGATCTCCCTCACCGAGGCGATCGGGCTTTCGACCGGCCGTGCCGTCCAGGTCACCCGCCGCTTCCGCGGCCGCGGCATCGATCCGGAGACCTTCGGCTTCCGCTGGTTCCTGCCGTCGCTGGTGCGCTACCGCAAGCCGCTGATCCAGGTGGTGATCGCGTCGCTCTTCGTGCAGTTCTTCGCCCTGCTGACGCCGATGTTCTTCCAGCTGGTGGTCGACAAGGTGCTCGTCCACAAGGGTCTGTCGACGCTGGTCGTCCTCGTCGCCGGCATGGTGCTGCTCGCCGTCTTCGAGACGCTGCTGCAGTTCCTGCGCACCTATGCGCTGAACCACACCACCAACCGCATCGACGTCGAGCTCGGCGCCCGCCTCTTCTCCCACCTCTTCCGCCTGCCGCTCGCCTATTTCGAGACGCGCGCCGCCGGCCAGACGGTGGCGCGGATGCGCGAACTCGAGACCATCCGCTCCTTCCTCACCGGACAGGGGCTGACGTCGCTGCTCGATCTCGTCTTCACCATCGTCTTCTTCGCGGTGATGTTCGTCTATTCGCCGATGCTGACGCTGGTCGTCCTCGCCTCGATCCCGGTCTATCTGGTGATCGCCGCGGTGCTGAGGCCCCTGCTCCAGGACCAGATCGCCGAGAAGTTCAACCGCGGCGCCCGTTCCCAGCAGTTCCTCGTCGAGAGCGTCGTCGGCGCCCAGACGTTGAAGGCGGCGAGCGTCGAACCGATCATGCAGATGCAGTGGGAGGAACGGCTCGCCGCCTATGTGCGCACCTCCTTCGACGCCTCGATGCTCGGCGCCGTCGGCCAGAACCTCGTGCAGTTCGTCTCCAAGGCGACCACCGCCCTCGTCCTCTTCGTCGGCGCCCAGGCGGTAATGGCGGGCGAGATGACGGTCGGCGAGTTGATCGCCTTCAACATGATCGCCGGTCAGGTGGTCCAGCCGATCCTGCGCCTCTCCCAGCTGTGGCAGGACTTCCAGCAGGTCCAGGTCTCGGTCGAACGCCTCGGCGACATCCTGCTCGCGCCGCCCGAGCCCGCCCCGCCCGCCATGGTGTCGATGAAGCCGCTCGAGGGCGCGATCGAGCTGCGCGGCGTATCCCTGCGCTATCGCCCCGACGCGCCGGAGGTCCTGAAGAACGTCGATCTCTCCATCGCCGCCGGCGAGGTGATCGGCATCGTCGGCCCCTCGGGCTCCGGCAAGTCGACGCTGACCAAGGTGATCCAGCGCCTCCACATGCCCGGCCGCGGCCAGATCCTGGTCGACGGCGTCGACGTCGCCCAGGTCGACCCCGGCTGGCTGCGCCGCCAGATCGGCGTGGTGCTGCAGGAGAACATGCTGTTCAACCGCACCATCCACGAGAACATCGCGCTCGGAAACCCGGCGATGAGCCGCGCCGAGGTTCTAGCAGCCGCCCGCCTCGCCGGCGCCGACGAGTTCATCCGCGAGATGCCGCGCGGCTACGACACGATGATCGAGGAACGCGGCGCCAACCTCTCCGGCGGCCAGCGCCAGCGCATCGCCATCGCCCGGGCGCTCGCCACCAACCCGCGCGTCCTGATCCTCGACGAGGCGACCTCCGCCCTCGACTACGAGAGCGAGCGCATCATCCAGGACAACATGAAGGCGATCGTGAAGGGCCGCACCGTCATCGTCATCGCCCACCGCCTCGCCGCCGTCCGCCCCTGCACGCGGATCGTCGGCATGAGGGCCGGCGAGATCGTCGAGGTCGGCAGCCACGAGGAACTGCTGGCTCGGCCAGACGGCCTCTACGCCCGGCTGTGGTCGCTCCAGTCGGCGGCGAAGGAGGCGTGAGATGAAGTCGATCCTCTCCCGCATCGCCGGAACCGACCGCGAGTTCCTCCCCGCCGCGCTCGAGATCCAGGAGACGCCGCCGGCGCCCCTGCCGATGGCGATCATGGGCACGATCTGCGCCTTCGCCCTCGTCGCCATCCTGTGGTCGTTCTTCGGCCGGCTCGACGTCCATGCGGTGGCACAGGGCAAGGTCGTGTCGAGCCAGTCGACCAAGATCATCCAGCCGCTCGAGCCCGGCCGTGTCGTCGCCATCCGGGTCGAGAACGGCTCGCGGGTGAAGGCCGGCGACCTGCTGATCGAGCTCGACGCCTCGGAGGCCCTCGCCGACGAGCGCACCAGCGCCGACCGGCTCGATTCGAGCCTCGCCGAGGTCGCCCGCCGCCGCTTCTCGACCGAGGTGGTCCGCGCCGCTCAGCGTCGCGTCGCCCGCACCGATGCCGCAGCGACGATCGACACCCTCTTCACCGACGTCGGTCCGATCCCCTTCGACGCCGCCATTCCCGAGGACGCGCGCCGTCGCGAGACCGCGGTGCTCGCCGCCGAACTCGGCCGCCTCGCCGACGCGCTCGCAGCCATCGACAAGCAGGTCGTCCAGAAACAGGCGACCCGCAGCCGCCTCGAGATGGCCATGGCCAACGACCGCCGCCTGATCGACACCGTGCTCGGCCGCGTCGACACCCGCCAGCAGGCGATCGACATGAAGGTCGGCACCAAGATCAACCTCTACGACGCGCAGGAATCGCTCGACCGCGCCCAGGCCTCGCTCGCCGCCGACCAGGGTCAGCTGATCGAGACCGACGCCTCGATCGTCCAGCTCCACGCCGAGAAGCAGAAGGTGCTGTCGCAGTCGATCGCCGAGGACGAGAACCACATCGCCGACGCCGCCCGCAAGGCCGACGAGGCCCGCCAGATGCTCGCCAAGGCCCGCGTCCACCTCGACCGCACCCGCCTCGTCGCGCCGATCGACGGCGTCGTCCAGAAGATGGCGGTGACCACCATCGGCCAAGTGGTGACGACCGGTCAGCAGCTCCTCGTCGTCACCCCCGACCAGGGGCCGCTGCTGATCGATGCGCTGGTCTCCAACCTCGACGTCGGCTTCGTCGAGGTCGGCCAGGACGTGGCGGTCAAGGTCGACGCCTTCCCCTTCACCCGCTACGGCACGCTGCGCGGCGAGGTGGTCAAGATCGCCACCGAAGCGGTCGACGAGGCGGAGGCCAAGCGCACCCTCGCCAATGCGACCGCGCCCGCCGCCGGCGCCGCCGCGGTGGGCGCCGCGCCGGGCGTGCCGCAGAGCTTCGTCTTCCCGGTCACCGTGGCGTTGAAGGACACCGCCATCCGCGTCGACGAGAAGACCATGCCGCTCACCCCCGGCATGACCGTCGTCATCGACATCAAGACGTCGAGCCGCCGGGTGATCGACTACGTCTTCTCGCCCATCGCCAAAGTCTCGTCGGAGGCGCTCAGGGAGCGCTGAGGCGGGACGAGGCGAGGCGCAACGCCGAGGCGTTTCGGATCGACGTCCGTGCGCGATCCTTCGAGACGCGCCTGCGGCGCTCCTCAGGATGAGGTTCCGGAGATTGCCGCGGCAAACACGAACGCCTCATGCTGAGGAGGGCGTCGAAGACGCCCGTCTCGAAGCATCGCGCATGGCATCGAACACGGCCCGACCGCCTCATGCAAAGGCCCGCGGAGGGGAGAGTGGCCCCCGCCGCACCGCCTAGCCCCGCCCTCGACCACCCGCCTCGCCCCCCACACACATCCCAGCCCCACACCATCGCCGCATTGACGATTACGGAAAGATCCTTCCCTATTCAGCATCCCGAGACCGCCGTGCGAGGCTTCCGATGCGTCCGTCCGTGTTCCGCCGCCTGATGAATCTGTGGCCGCCGTTTCTCTTCACCGGCATCCGCTGCACGCACATCTCCGACGACTTCCGCGAGACCGAGGTCGAGCTGCGGCTGCGCTGGTGGAACCGCAACTACGTCGGCGTCCATTTCGGCGGTTCGCTCTTCGCCATGACCGATCCGTTCTACATGCTGATGGTGCTGAAGAATCTCGGCAGGGACTGGGTCGTCTGGGACAAGGGCGCGAAGATCGACTACGTCTCGCCGGGCCGCGGTACCGTCACCGCCCGCTTCCGCCTCGACGAGGCCCGCCTCGACGAGATCCGCGCCGCCGGGGCCGACGGCGCCAGGGTGCTGCCGACCTTCCGCTGCGAGATCACCGACACCGAGGGCCGCCTCGTCGCCACCGTCGACCGCACCCTCTACGTCCGCCGCAAGCGCGAAGCCTCGCCCGCCTCCGCCTGACGCGTCGCGGCGGCTTCGCGCAGCGCCGCGACCATCGCCCGCATGCCGGGCTCCTGCACCTTGTCCCGCCGTCGCACGATGCCGAGCCGACGTTCGAGCGGCGGATCGAGCGAGCGGATGTCGAGGCCCTCCGCCCGCGCGTCGACCGGGAACGCCAGCGCCGGCAGGACCGCGACCCCGAGCCCGGCACCGACCAACTGACGGATCGTCTCGACGCTCGCCAGTTCCATCACCGGCCTGACCGCGACACCGCCGGCGGTGAACCAGTCGTCGACGATGCGGCGGGTCGACCCGCGCGATTCGTAGAGGATCAGCGGATGGCGCGCGAGCTCGACGGCGCCGAGCCCGCCGCCTTCCGGCTCCGAACCGGCCGGCAGCACCGCCACCATCGGATCGACCAGCAGTTCCTCCACTTCCAAGACACGGCCGGACACCGGCAGGGTGACGAGCGCGATGTCGAGGCGGTTGGCCTCGAGCTCGGCCAGCATGTCGGCGGTGTCGCCGGTGCGCACGATGACCTCGAGACCGGGAAAGGCGCCGCGTAGACGCCTGAGCGGCCCGGGCAGGAAATGCAGGCAGGCCGTCGCTCCGGTGCCGATCGCCACCCGGCCGGTCGTTCCCTCGCGATGCGGGGCGATCGCGGCGATCGCCGCGGCATGGGCCGCCCGCAGCCGCTCGACATGCACCAGGAGCTCCACCCCCGCGGCGGTCGGCGTCACCCGTCGCCCGATCCGCTCGAGCAGACGCACGCCGAGTTCGCGCTCCAGCCGCCGGACCTTCAGGCTCATCGCCGACTGCGTCAGTCCCAGTTCGTCGGCCGCGCGGGTGAAGCCGCCGGCGGTGGCGACGGCGCGAAAGGCGAAGAGCGCGTCGAGGTCAGGGCTGATCATCGATGATTTTTTCTCATGCTTTGCACAATTGTCATGAGCTTGATCGAAGGAGAGCCATCCCGCAAGAAGAGAGCCGCGCGGCTCGTGCCGCCCACGAAGGATCTCCGATGTCCGCCGCCACGCTCCACGTCCGCCCCGCCGCGACCGCCGACTTCGCGGCGATCCGCGCGATCTACGCCCACGCCGTGGAGACCGGTTGCGCCTCCTTCGAACTCGACGCCCCGAGCCTCGCCGAGATGCTCGCCCGCCGCGACAAGATCGCCGCCGAGGGCTTTCCCTGGCTGGTGGCGGAGGAAGAGGGCCGCGTCCTCGGCTACGGCTATCTCGGCTTCTACCGCACCCGGCCGGCCTATCGCTTCACCGTCGAGAACTCGGTCTATGTCGCCCCCGACGCCAAGGGCCGCGGCGTCGGCCGGGCGCTGATGGTCGAGCTCCTCGCCCGCGCCGAGGCCATGGGCTTCCGCCGGATGATCGCGGTGATCGGCGACAGCGGCAACGCCGCCTCGATCGGCCTCCATGCCGCGCTCGGCTTCGAGCCCGCCGGCGTCCTGCCCTCGGTCGGCTGGAAACACGGCCGCTGGCTCGACAGCGTGCTGATGCAGCGCCCCCTCGGGGACGGCGACGTCACTCCGCCGGCCGATCGCGTGCCGGCGGACACGACCGCATGATCTCGCGCAGGGTCATCGTCGCGCTCTCCGCCTCGCAGCTGATCGGCTGGGGCGTCACCTTCTATGCCGTCGGCCTCTTCTCCGGCCGCATCGTCGCCGATACCGGCCTCTCCCTCACCACCGTCCACGGCGGCTTCTCGCTCGCCCTCGTCGTGATGGGCCTCGTCTCGCCCGCCGTCGGCCGCGCCATCGACCGCGCCGGCGGCCGCATGACCATGACCATCGGCTCGGCGCTCTCGGCGCTCGGCCTCGCCGTGCTGGCGCTGTCGCACGAGGAGATCGCCTGGTTCGCCGGCTGGGCGATCCTCGGCGTCTCGATGCGCATGACGCTCTACGACGCCGCCTTCGCCGCGCTGGTCCGCATCGATCCCGCCGACGCCCGCCGCGCGCTCTCCACCGTGGCGCTGTCGGGCGGTCTCGCCTCGACGGTGTTCTGGACGGTCGGCGAATTCCTCGCCGTCCACTGGGGCTGGCGCGTCGCCATGGGCGCCTTCGCCGGCTTCGCCGCGCTCACCCTGCCGCTGCACTGGATGCTGCCGGCCGCCGCCGCCGATCAGCACCTCCACGTCGACCCGAACGCGAAGCCCCTCGCCCCGCCGCTCGCCGAGACCGCGGAGGAACGCCGCGTCGCCGCCTTCCTCTTCGCCACGATGATCGTCGCCGTCTCGACGCTCGCCTCCGCACTCGCCGCCCAGATCATCCCGCTGATGACCGCCGTCGGCCTCGCCGGCTCTGCCGCCGTCTTCGTCGCCACCACCCGCGGCGTCGGCCAGTCGGCCGCCCGCCTCGCCGAACTCGCATCCGGCAGCCGCCTGCATCCGGTCGACCTGACGCTGCTCTCCTGTGCGCTCCTGCCCGTGACGCTCGCCTTCGCCCCCTTCGCCGGCCTCTCCTACGCCGCCGCCCTCGCCTTCGCGATCGGCGGCGGCATGGGCAACGGCCTCGTCACCGTGGCCCGCGGCGCCCTGCCGCTGGTGCTCTTCGACCCCGCCGTCTACGGCTCGCTGACCGGCCGCCTCGGCGCCCCCGCCTTCTGGGCCTCGGCGGTGGCGCCGGTGACGGTCGCCGCGATCCTCGATCGCTTCGGCCCCAACGCCGCCTTCGCCGCCCTCGCGGTCCCGGCGCTGGCCGCCGCCGGTGCGGCACTCCTCCTGCGCCTGCGCTTCGGCGCCCGGATCGCGGCGCGCAAGCCCGGAAACCACCTCTGAACCACGTTCCCTCGCGTCGCCTCGGCGCCATGGGCAGAGCCCGAATTCTGTGCAATACTCCCCGGAAACAAGAGAGACTTCCTCGGGAGGGAAGCCGCAGATGAAGACGTCCATGCCCCTGCTCGTCGCGACCTTCGTCGTGGCCGCGATCGTGTCCCTCGTACTGCCGAACATCACCGGCGCACCGCGCCCGGCGGCCAATCCCGCCGTTGCGCAGGCCTCGTTGGGTACGCTCTCCGCGTCCCGCTGACACGTCCGCCGCCGTCCACCCGACGCGTTCTCGTTCCCCCGGCACCCTCCACGGAGGCCGGGGCTTTCGGTCATGGACCCGACCGACACGGGCGGCGATACGGCGAATGATCATTTCTCGAGCCGAATGCTCATGATTTGAGCCATGGCCTGCACGATACGCAGGCAATCGTGACGTTTCGTCACCGAGACCAACGTCTCTGCTCGAGACGCTTGCTCGTTGATCGGTGAATGAGCAGAATTGGCACGTGACTTGCTCACGATTTCGCCAATTCGCATCGAAATTCCGCACCCGGGGGTTCGCATGAAGCTCGTCGTCGCCGTCATCAAGCCGTTCAAACTCGACGAGGTCCGCGACGCGCTGACCAAGCTCGGGATCCACGGCATGACCATCACCGAAGTGAAGGGCTACGGCCGCCAGAAGGGTCACGCCGAGATCTACCGCGGCGCCGAATACGTCGTCAGCTTCCTGCCCAAGGTCCGCCTCGAAGCCGCCGTTCCCGACGGTCTGGTCGAGGCCACCGTCGATGCGATCCGCACCGCCGCCCATTCCGGCCAGATCGGCGACGGCAAGATCTTCGTCCTGCCGATCGAACAGGCCATGCGCATCCGCACCGCCGAGACCGGCGACGACGCCCTCTGAACACACCCCCGTCCGGCCGGCGAGCCCGTGACGCGGGTGGGCCGGTCGGGCTGACCATCGATCGAACGCGACCGGGGGAAGGTCGCGATCGTTCATCCTCTCGACCGGAACCCACGCCCATGTCGAAACTCGCGACGTCCCTCGCCGGGGCGATGCTCTTCCTTTGCCTCGGCTCCGCCGCCCGCGCCGCCGAGGGCGGCATCGACGCCGCCGATACCGGCTTCATGATGGTGGCCACCGCCCTCGTGCTGATGATGACGCTGCCGGGTCTGGCGCTCTTCTACGCCGGCATGGTGCGCAAGAAGAGCCTGCTCGCCATCATGGCCCAGTCGGTCGCCGCCACCGCGATCGTCTCGATCCTGTGGTTCGGTTTCGGCTATTCGCTGGTCTTCTCCGGCGACGGCGCGATGATCGGCGACTTCGCCCGCCTGTTCGGCCACGGCATCGCCCCGACGACCACGATCGCCGCGGCGCCGACCATCCCGGAACTGCTGTTCATGGCCTATCAGATGACCTTCGCGGTCATCACCTGCGCCCTGGTCGGCGGCGCCGTCGCCGACCGCATGAACTTCGCCGCCTTCCTCGCCTTCTGCGTGGTATGGCTGTTCCTGGTCTACGTGCCCTCCGCCCATTGGGTGTGGGGCGGCGGCTTCCTGGCAAAGCTCGGCGCCCTCGACTTCGCCGGCGGCACGGTCGTCCACATCAACGCCGGCATCGCCGGTCTGGTTGCCGCCGTGATGGTCGGCAAGCGCATGGGCTACGGCCGCGAGAATCTCGCGCCCTACGACATGTCGCTGGCCGTGATGGGCACCGGCCTCCTGTGGGTCGGTTGGTTCGGCTTCAACGGCGGTTCGGCGCTCGCCGCCTCCTCGCGCGCCGTCTACGCCATCGTCGCCACCCACCTCTCGGCCTGCGCCGGCGCCATCGCCTGGACGACGCTGGAATGGCTCCACCGCGGCAAGCCCTCGGTGCTCGGCATGATCTCGGGCGCCATCGCCGGCCTCGGCATGATCACCCCGGCCTCGGGCTACATTGAGCCCTGGGCGGGTCTGGTCATCGGCCTCGTCGGCGGGTTCGCCTGCTACTGGTGCTGCACCTGGCTGAAGGTGCGGCTCGCCTACGACGACAGCCTCGACGTCTTCGGCGTCCACGGTGTCGGCGGTCTGATCGGCACCACGCTGGTCGGCGTCTTCGCCACCGCCTCGGTCACCGGCGACGCCGCCCAGGCGGGCCTCGTCGACGGCAACTGGAAGCTCCTCGGTGCCCAGCTCGTCGCCGTCGCCGCGGTGACCGCATGGTGCGTCGTCGGCACCTGGGTCGCGCTGAAGATCGCCGGACTGATCGCCCCGCTGCGGGTCGCGCCCGACCAGGAACGCGAAGGTCTCGACCTCGCTCTCCACGGCGAGACGCTGCACGCCTGACGCAACGTCATACAAATCGCCGGAAAACCGCGAACGACGGCGAAAAACCGCCGTCGTTCGGCCCTCTGTAGATTTCCCGTGGTGCCACCGAATACCGGACGTGGTAGAATTCCTCCGGTCGGGACAACGGGTCCCGACACCTCCCGCACGTTCGTGGAGGAAAAGTCATGGCCAAGAAGTCCGACAAGCTTCCCGTCCGTGTCGCCGGCAACGACGAAACTCTCCGCGACATCGGTTGGCCGCAGGTCACCGACCTCGCGCACGAGGTGAACCGCGTCTTCGACCTCGCCGATCCGAGCCGGGTCGAAGCGCCGATCCCGCAACGTGTCGCCGGAACGCGGCGAACCTGGCTGCCCTCGGTCGACCTCGTCGAACGCGACGGCGCCTGGGTGATCACCTGCGAGGTGCCCGGCTTCACCGCCGAAACGCTCGACGTCGCCGTCTCCGGCGACTTCGTCACCCTGACGGGCAACCGGTCCGCCCGGCACGAGACGGCGGCGTCGATCGAGACGCACGGCGTCTCCTTCGTCCGCGCCTTCCACCTGCCCGACGACGTCGACCGCGCCACCGTCACGGCCGAACTGCGCGGCGACACGCTGGTCGTCACGCTCCACAAGACGATGCCGAAGGCGTCTTCGGCGCGGGAGATCGTCACGCGGGCAGCGTGATCTCCCGCGCCGGCCTTCGCCCCTCCGGCGAAGGCGGCGACGGACCGACGCGCCGACGCGCGCCGTCGCGACTTCGGATGCTCACACCTTCGGAACGATCGCCAGCCGCTCGACGATCTCGCCATTGACGAGATGGGTGTCGACGATCTCGTCGACGTCGGCCTCGGTCTTGGGCGCGTACCACACGCCCTGCGGATAGACGACCATCAACGGCCCGGCCCGGCAGAAGCCGAGGCAACCGGTCGCCGTCATCGCGACCTCGGGGTTCTGCAGCGACTCGACACCCCATTGCAGGCGTTTCCACAGCGGTTCGGCACCCTGCGCCCCGCACGAGCCGCGCGGATGGCCCGGCGGCCGGCTCTGGAAACAGGCAAAGACGTGATGCTTGAACACCTGCGGAATTTCCGACGACATCGTCTGCTCCTCGTGGCCGTGGACGATCGGTGTTTGTCCTTATTCAAGCCCCGTGCCGCCACGTCCAGCCCCCGGCGTGATTCTTGCCTTGACGCCGGGGAAAGCACTGAAATGCGAGGAAAGCCGACATGTCGAGTGAACGGGGCGCACAGCGCCGGCGGATCGAGGACGCGATCGACTTCGGCGACGTGTCGGACGACGTGAACGAAATCCTACAAAGAGGCGTCGTCGCCTACCGCACCGATCGTGCCGCCGCCGACGCCGCCTTCCGCGAAGCCCTGGCGCTCGACCCGCGCGCACTCGCCACCTGGTTCTGCCTCTACAAGATCCACACCTATTCCGGCGATCTCGACGCCGCCCTCGAAGCGGCCGAAGGCGGCCTGCGCGAGGCGGCGCGTGCCGCCAATCTCGCGCCCGACTGGCGACTCTGGGGCACGGAAGAGATCTCGCTCGAAGGCCCCGGCCGCTTCGCACTCTACACGCTGAAGGCCCTCGCCTTCATCCGCCTGCGCCGCGACGAGGGGGCGGAGGCGCGCGCCGTGCTCGACGCGCTCGCCCGGCTCGATCCGACCGACGCCGTCGGCGGCTCGGTGGTCGACGCCATCTGGCGCGGTGCCACGACGTGAAGACGCGAAGGCGCGGCGATCCCTCCGGATCGCCGCGCCTCGCATGTTCGTGTTCGCCTGCCTCAGCAGCAGCGGAACGTGCCGTTCGGCCCCGCGCCGTAGCGCTTGTCCTGACGCTCGCGGAAGAACTCCGTCTGCGTCATCACCGGCTGGTCGGGGTGATTGGCCTGCCGGTGGGCGACATAGTTGTCGTAGTCCGGCACGCCGACCATCAGCCGGGCGGTCTTGGCGACCGCCCGTCCGAAGGCCTTTCCGTCAGGCAGCGTGAGCCCGCAGATCCGGCACGTCATCGCCGATCTCCTTGGTGGTGGGCGCATCGGCCTTGAGCGCGGCGAGAGCCGCCTTGGCGCCGAAGCCCAGCATCACGATCACCACCAGCATGAAGAGGGCGGTGAGGCCCGCGTCGATGCGGTTGTTGAGGATGATCCGGCCCATCTGCTCGACGCTCTTGGCCGGTCCGAGCAGCTTGCCTTCGGCAGCAGCCGCGGCGAAGCGATCGGCCTGGGCGAGGAAGCCGACGGCCGGACGGGCGTCGAACAGCTTCTGCCAGCCGGCGGTCAGAGTGCAGATGGCGAGCCACACCAACGGCACGACCGTGACCCACGCCGCCGACTGACGCTTCATCTTGAAGAGCATGACGGTGGCGAAGGCGAGCGCGATGGCGGCCAGCATCTGATTGGCGATGCCGAACAGCGGCCACAGCGTGTTGATGCCGCCGAGCGGATCGACCACGCCCTGGTAGAGGAAGTAGCCCCAGGCGGCGACGGCGATGCCGGTCGCGGCGAGGTTGGCGCCCCACGAGTGGGTCTTCTTGAAGGCCGGGATCGCCGTGCCGACGAGGTCCTGGATCATGAAACGGGCGACGCGCGTGCCGGCATCGACCGTGGTCAGGATGAACAGAGCCTCGAACAGGATGGCGAAGTGGTACCAGAAGGCCATCATCGCCTGTCCGCCGATGGCGCTCGACAGGATCTGCGCCATGCCGACGGCCAGCGTCGGCGCGCCGCCGGCGCGGCTGAGGATGGTCGCCTCACCGACGTTCTTGGCCACTTCGGTCAGCGTGTCGGGCGAGATCACGAAGCCGAAGTTGGCGATCGCGGCGGCGGCCGACTGGGCGGTGGTGCCGAGGATCGCCGGCGCCGTGTTCATGGCGAAGTAGACGCCCGGATCGAGCACCGAGGCGGCGATCAGCGCCATGACGCCGACGAAGCTCTCCATCAGCATCGCGCCGTAGCCGATGAGACGGAGCTGGTTCTCGTTCTCCACCATCTTCGGGGTGGTGCCCGAAGAGATCAGCGCATGGAAGCCCGAGCAGGCGCCGCAGGCGATGGTGATGAAGAGGAACGGGAAGAGATCGCCCGAGAACACCGGGCCGGTGCCGTCGATGAACTTGGTCACCGCGGGCATCGACAGGTCCGGACGGACGAAGACGATGCCCAGCGCCAGACCGATGATCGTGCCGATCTTGAGGAAGGTCGACAGATAGTCGCGCGGCGCGAGCAGGAACCACACCGGCAGCACCGAGGCGACGAAGCCGTAGCCGATCAGGATCAGCGCCAGCGCCTCGCCCTTGTAGGTGAAGAGCGGAGCGAGCGTCTCCGAATGGGCGACGTCACGGCCGTAGACGATGGCGAGCAGCAGCAGCACGACGCCGATCGCCGACATCTCGCCGATGCGGTGTGGACGCAGGAAGCGGCCGTAGATGCCCATCAGCATGGCGATCGGGATGGTGGCGAAGACCGTGAAGGTGCCCCACGGGCTGCCGGCCAGCGCCTTGACGACGATGAGCGCGAGCACCGCGAGCAGGATGATCATGATCATCAGGATGCCGAAGGAGGCGAAGACGCCCGCCACCGGTCCGAGTTCCGTCTTGATCATGTCGCCGAGCGAACGGCCGTCGCGGCGGGTCGAGGCGAAGAGAATGACGAAGTCCTGCACCGCGCCGGCGAAGACCACGCCGGCGAGCAGCCACAGCGTGCCGGGCAGATAGCCCATCTGCGCCGCGAGCACCGGGCCGACCAGCGGACCGGCGCCGGCGATGGCCGCGAAGTGGTGGCCGAACAGCACCCACTTCTCGGTCGGCACGTAGTCGAGGCCGTCGTTGTGGCGCTGGGCGGGCGTGCGCCGCGCCGGATCGATGCCGAGCACCTTCTTCTCGATGAAGAGACCGTAGAAGCGGAAGGCGATGAAATAGACGGCGACCGCGGCCGTCACCAGCCACAGCGCGTTGATGGTCTCGCCGCGCTTCAGCGCGACGACACCGAGCGAGACGGCGCCGAGTGCGGCGACCCCCACCCATGCCAGCCACTCGTAGGGCGAGCGGCCACGAACGACTTCGTCGGACATTGTTCTCTCCGGGGAACGTCTGGTTCGAATTGTTCTTGCCGAATGCAGACCGAGCCCCTCCCCCCACGAGCCGGACGAGACCGCGCTCCCCGCGCGTCTCGTCCTCCCCCCGCTCGTCTCAGCCTTCCGCCGCCGACGATCGGCGCGGAGAGACGCGGCCATCGTGCTCGACGAAAGTATGAGATGATTGAACCCGACGGGATTGCGCTTCCGCGTCTTGCGGCATCGGCGAAATCGATCTCGGGTCTGCGACCGTCATGGGTTGGACAGCCTCGTCTACGGTAGTACCCCCGACCTTCGTCTGAGGTTCCACTGTCGCTCCCTACGCCTTGGTCTACCAAAGGTGAACAGGCGTTTTCGCATGGCTCGTCCACATCTCTACCGGAGCGTTGCAATACGTTCCGAACAACTACGATCGGGAATTTCCCTCCCCGAAGGGCCGAACATCGCGATGCGAAAGGAATTTTTCACCGCGCTGCGATCACCGGCCGACGCGTGCACGCACGTGGCCTGCGACCACGTCACGCAGCCGCGCGGCAATACCTATCCTGTGGATGTCGGCCCTTCGGCCGTCCACGCGGGCGGGCGTCCACGTCGGAGAACGCCGTCAGAGGAGTGAGGAGAGGAACCCGGCGAGCCGCACCGGCCACTGGGCGCCGACCTCGATCGCCTTGATGACGACGTTGAGGAAGGCGATGTCGGCGATGTCGGACGGGTCGACGAGGATCTCGCGGAAAGCGATGCCGGCCTGGACGATGCCGCAGCCGACGTAGCCGAAGAGGCCCGCCCGGAGGATGGTCCGCGCGCGGCTGCCGAAGCCCGCGATCGGCGCCACCGCACCGGCGAACGGCCCGCCGAGGAGGGCTGCGACGACGACCACCCACAGACCGACGAGAACCGCCGTCCGCCCGCCCCCCGAGAGGCTTCCCGGCAGGACGTGGCGATCGATCGCCCAAGCCACGACCAGGGCGACCGCATTCGCCGCCATGGCCATCGCGACCGCCTTTGCCCGTCCGATCGTCGCCTGTTCCATCTCGCCCACCTCTCCTCGCCCGCCGCAGCGTCAACGCGATCTTCAGATCGCTCGCCTATGACTGCATGCGGTTCCATCGACCGGATAGACCGGATGCTCGTCCATTTCCATCAGAACGACGTGACCGACGCCCAGGGCGGCATCGAGCGCTATGTCGACACGCTCGTCTCCGCCGCCGGCCGCGACGGCCTGCTGGTGTCGGAGACACCCGCCCGCCCGGCCGAAAACCGCCTCGGCGTCGCCCTGCCGAAGTGGCCCGGACCGAAGTGGATCCCCTTCGCGCTCGCCGTGTTGCGGAACGCCGGCACCATCCGGGCGCGACTGAAGGCCGCGCCGCACCGCGTGCTGGAGTTCTCCCGGCCTGAATACGTCGCCTTCGCTTGGATCTTCCCCGGCGCGAAGGTCTTCACCATCCACGGCACCGGCCCCGGCGCCGGCGAACGCGCCAAGCGGCTGATCCACGACGTCGCCTGCTGGTTCCTGCCCCTCGTCGCCGACCGCGTCCAGGTAGTCGGGCGCGACGATTCGGGCCTGTCGGCGAGCGTCATTCGGCGCCTCGGGCCACGCCTCGCCCATGTCGATGCCTGGTACGCCGATCGCTTCACCGCGACGCCGCTGCCGAAGTCGGAGAAGACCATCGTCTTCTACGCCGGCCGCATCGTCGAACAGAAGAACCCGGAGATGATCTTCGCCACCATCCGCGAGGCCAAGGCCCGGATGGGAGACGCGATCGCGTTCCGCTACTTCGGCAGGGACGTCGAGGAGATCGAGAAGGCCGGGCTTTCCGACGTCGTCGCCTGCACCGGGCTACTCGATGCGGCCTCGCTCACCCGCGCCATCGGCGAATGCCACATGGGGCTGATGTGCTCGCACTTCGGCGAGGGCTCGCCCTTCATCGTGGTGGAGACGCTCGCCTGCGGTCGACCCTACGTGCTGTCGCGCCTGCCGACGCTGACGTCGGCCTATGGCGACAACCCGTCGGTACGCTTCGCCGCCGGCTGGACCGCCGGTGACTTCGTCGAGGCGATCGTCGCGGCGAAGGCCGACATCGATGCGGGAAGGTTGGAGGCGGAAGCGATCCGCGCCTCGGTCGCCGCCCGCGCCGAGCCGATCGCCACCCGCGCGCTCATCGCCGAACTGGAAGCGCTCGCCCGCTGAGGCGCGCGCCTCCTACCACCCTGTTCGGCTTCATGTTGAGGTGCTCGCGCAAGCGAGCCTCGAAACACGAAGCCACGACGGGCCGCGCCTCTCGGCCCTTCGCCCTTCGAGGCTCGGCTTCGCCGAGCACCTCGGGATGAAGGGCCTCTGCACGGGGGCGGAAAGTCCCGCCCTCAGCCCTCGCGCGGGCCGCGGCTGCGTCGGCCGTTGCCGGAGGGCTTGCCGCCCGGACCGCCGGGGCCACCCGGACCGCGCGGCCCCTTCGGACCACCACCGGGGCCGCCCTTGAAGCCGCCGCGATGCGGCCGGCCCTGCGGCCGATCCCCACGCTCGCCACGATCGCCGCCTTCGCCGCGCGGAGGACGGCTGCGCCGTTCGCCACGCCCCTCGTCGGCGCCGCCTTCCGGAGCACCGTCGGCCGGCAGGAAGCGGATCTGTTCCTCGTCGGGACGCTTGGCGTTCGCCCAGAAGCGGGCGGCGGCGCCTTCCGCCACCTCGACCAGCGTCTCGCGGTCGAAGATGCGGATCGCACCGACTTCCGACCGCTCGATGCCGCCACGGCGGCAGAGCATCGGCAGCAGCCACTTCGGATCGGCGTTCTGGCGACGACCGACGTCGCAGCGGAACCACACGCCCATCGGCCCCGCGGCGGGACCCGTCGGACGCTCGCGCCGACCACGGTCGCCGACCGGATCGACCACCTCTTCGGCGACCGGCCGACCGCGCCGCCACAGCGTGGCGAGTGCCGCGGCGATCGACTCCGGCCCGCGGCTCTCGAGGATCATGCGGGCGAGTTCCGCCTCTTCCTCGCCGGGCGCGTCGTCGAACATCGGATCGGCGAGGAACCGGCCACGATCGAGATCGCGCACCGCCTCGAAGGTCGGCGGGCCGGACCATTCGGGGCGAATGCCGGCCTCGTCGAGCAGACGCTCGGCCTTGCGGCGACGGTTGACCGGCACCAGGAGACAGGAGACGCCCTTGCGTCCTGCGCGGCCGGTACGGCCGGAGCGGTGTTGGAAAACCTCGCGGTCGTGCGGCAGCTCGGCATGAACGACGAGGTCGAGATTGGGCAGGTCGATGCCGCGGGCGGCGACGTCGGTCGCCACGCAGACGCGGGCATGGCCGTCGCGCAGCGCCTGGAGCGCCTGGTTGCGCTCGTGCTGGCCGAGTTCGCCCGACAGCGCCACCGCCGAGAAGCCGCGCTCGCGTAGCGAGGCGTGGACGTGGCGCACCGTCTCGCGCGTGTTGGCGAAGACGATCGACGTCGGCGCCTCGTGGTAGCGCAGCAGATTGACGATCGCCGCCTCGATCTCGTTGGGAGCGACGCGGATGGCACGATGCTCGATGTCGGCATGGCCGCGCTCGGCGCCGGCCACAGCGATGCGCAGCGCCTCGCGCTGATAGCGCCCGGCGAGCTGGACGATCGGCTTCGGCAGCGTCGCCGAGAACAGCAGCGTCAGCCGGTCGGCCGGCGTCGCGTCGAGGATGAACTCGAGATCGTCGCGGAAGCCCATGTCGAGCATCTCGTCGGCCTCGTCGAGCACCACCGCCTCGAGCTGCGACACGTCGAGCCCGCCGCGTTCGATGTGGTCGCGCAGACGGCCCGGCGTGCCGACGACGAGATGGGCGCCCTGTCCCAGCCGACGCCGTTCGGCGCGCGGGTCCATGCCGCCGACGCAAGGCACGATCCGCGCCTCGGTCTCTTCGAACAGCCAGGAGAGCTCGCGCTCGACCTGCAGAGCGAGTTCGCGCGTCGGCGCGACGATCAGTGCCCGTGGCACCGTCGGCGGCGCGAAGGTCTCCTCCTCGCCGAGCAGATTGGCGCCGAGCACGAGGCCGTAGGCGACGGTCTTGCCCGAACCGGTCTGGGCCGAGACGAGCAGATCACGTGCCCGCGTCGCCTCCTCGAGGACGGCCGCCTGGACCGGTGTCGGTTCTTCGTAGTTGCGGCGCGCCAATGCGCGATCGAGCGCGGGGCTCGCGTGGGGAAAGGCCAAGGGAGATGCTCCGGATCGTGGGAGGCGGATGCTTCGACGCCTCGGGTTGGTGCCGACATACACGGTTTGCCGCCCGCGGTCGATGCCCCGCGCGCGCAACACCCCGCCGCACCCCGCCTCCGCTCCCCCGAAAGCGCCGCCGATCGATTCTCCCCTTCCCCGTCGCCCCGTTCGAAACGCAGGTCTTCGGTGGATAGTCATGCGTTCTTGCTGCAACGATCCGGCGTCGTCGCAAGTTGTTCGACCGACGGCGCAGGAAAAGCGCGGCCCCCCCGAAAATCGACGCGCCCGACGTCACAAAGCGCTTGAGATCGTCTCCGGTCTGGTCAGGATGGCGACGCGGGGGCGCGCGTCGGTGCCTCCGCTGCTCTGATGGGAAACGAGAAAATGTCTCAGACCAAGGTCCTCGTGGCGCAAGGAGGCGGTCCGACCGCCGTCATCAACCAGTCGATCGTCGGCGCGGTGCTGGAAGCCCGCAAGTTCCGCAACGTCGAACTGGTCTACGGCGCCTGGCACGGCGTGCGCGGCATCGTCGACGAGGAATTCCTCGACCTCACCCAGGAGACCAGCCACAATCTCGAGATGGTCGGCAACACGCCCTCCTCCGGCCTCGGCTCGACCCGCGACAAGCCCGACCTCAAGTATTGCCAGGAGATCTTCAAGGTCCTGAAGGCACACGGCATCGGCTATTTCTTCTACGTCGGCGGCAACGACTCTTCCGATACGGTGCGCATCGTCTCCGAAGAGGCGAAAAAGGCGAACTATCCGTTGCGCTCGATCCACATTCCGAAGACCATCGACAACGACCTGATGGTCAACGACCACACCCCCGGCTTCCCCTCGGCGGCGCGCTTCGTGGCGCAGGCCTTCATGGGTGCCAATCTCGACAACGCCGCGCTCCCCGGCGTCTACGTCGCAGTCGTCATGGGCCGCCACGCCGGCTTCCTCACCGCGGCTTCCGCGCTCGGCAAGAAGTTCCCCGACGACGGCCCGCACCTGATCTACGTGCCCGAGCGCGCCTTCGACATCGACCGCTTCCTCGCCGACGTGAAGGCGACCTACGAGAAATACGGCCGCTGCGTCGTCGCCGTCTCGGAAGGCATCCACGACGAAAAGGGCGTGCCGATCATCACCAAGCTCACGACCGAGGTCGAACGCGACGCTCACGGCAACATCCAGCTCTCCGGCACCGGCGCACTCGCCGACCTGCTCTGCGACGAGATCAAGAAGAAGCTGAAGATCTCCCGCGTCCGCGGCGACACCTTCGGCTATCTCCAGCGCTCCTTCATCGGCTGCGTGTCGGACGTCGACCAGCGCGAGGCGCGCGAGGTGGGCGAGAAGGCGGTGCAATACGCCATGTGGGGTCAGACCGACGGTTCGGTGACGATCCATCGCACCGGCTTCTATTCGGTCGACTATCAGCTGTCGCCGCTGGAGAGCGTCGCCGGCAAGACCCGCCACATGCCGGACGAATACATCTCGGCCTCCGGCAACGACGTCACCGACGCCTTCCGCCTCTATCTCAGGCCGCTGCTCGGCTCGAAGATGCCGGACGCCTATCGCCTGCGCGACAACCGCGTGCCGAAGATCCTCAACGCCGGCGGCTGAGGCCGTTCACCGGCGAGACGACGACGATCGAGACGGCGGAGCCCCTCCGCCGTCTTCGTCTTTTCCGGGCCGCCGGCTCAGCCCCTCCTTCGTTCAGGGACCCTTGACGATCGGTCCGCCCTTGGCGGTCCACTCGATCATGCTGCCGGCATAGTCGACGAGATCGGTCCGCCCGGCCTGCGCCGCGGCCGCCTGGACACGGCTCGAGCGGTTGCCCGAGCGGCACATCACGACGATCGTCTTGTCGCCGGTCGGCGGCAGCGCGGCGAGCGACATGCGCGACACCGGCACGTTGACCGCGCCGGGCACGTGACCGGCGGTGAACTCGTCCGGCTCACGCACGTCGACCAGCACCACCCGCCCGGCGTCGAGCCCGGCCCTGAGTTCGTCCATGGTGATCCTGCCCGCCGCCGACGCGGGCGCCGCCCAGGTCATCGCCACCCACGCCGCCGCCGCGACGATCGCCGCCGTCTTCCCCCACCACATCGAGACGCCTCCCGTTTGCTCGCATCGAACATGGACGTGCCATCGAACAAAATGCCTGTCCACCGGAAACGGCGCCTGATCGGTGCGACGATCCGACCGAAGGGAGGATGCACCGCACCATTGACACTGCACTGCGAAAGTGGTGGGGTTGTCGAACCGACTTCAATCGATGGAAATCGAAGAAGACCGGATCAATTCGTTCGTATGGCAGTCACGCAGACCGTTTCGCTCTTCGCAGGACGCGGAAGCGAGATACGAGACCCCATCGGAGTGCGCCATGCTCGGACCAGCCGACCTCGAAGCCTGGTTGGAAGACCAGATCGATCAGACCGAATCGCCGGCCGAGCCGGCGCGCGAGCCCGCCGCGCGCGAGTCGCGCCCCGCGTTCCTCTCGCCCTTCGGCGCCTTTTCGCCCTACGGCACGATGTTCGGCTGGCCACGCCGCCGTACCGGCCGCTCGGGCTGAGCACCCGCGAGAGACCTTGGACCGGCGATGCGACGGTCGTGCGACGGCGCCCGCCGCCGCGATCCGTGGGCAACCTCACCGGCGCCATCTTCGACGGTTGCTCCCCCCGACCGCATGGGCTATGAGGAACCCGTCCCGAGCGTAGCTCGACGCGAGACGTGATCTTCGATCACGACACGGATGCACCCGTAGCTCAGCTGGATAGAGTGTTGCCCTCCGAAGGCAAAGGTCACAGGTTCGAATCCTGTCGGGTGCGCCATTTTCCGCCGGTTCCACGCTACGATCCGCGATAGCTGGCAATCATGCGCCCGACTGCGCACGCGGCGATGAACCCTCTCGATCCACGAGGGAAACGGCGGTATTCGGCAGAGAGACGTTCGCGTTCCCCGGATGGCCTCACTGATCGACGAGTGGGCGGCACCGGTCGGAGAACCAATGCCACGCCGTGATCGGCCTGTGATGCTCGAGAATCTTCCGGCTCATCCCCGTCGGGCCTCGTAGAGCGCGACCGCGTCGGCACCACCCGGAAACTGAAGCCGTCCCGTCGTGTCGTGAACGGCGGCCCAGACGGCCTCGGCGACATCCGTTTCCTTCGTCGTCATGGCGGGGTGCGCAAATTCCGCGAAGATCGGCGTCGCGAAAGCCGCGTAGGCCGGCGGGATCAGGTCTTCGATCCGGACATCCGTATTCTGTGCGAAGCGCGTCGTCGGAGCATAGCCGGGCTCGACCAGCCTGGCGCGGACGTCGAAATAGCCGAGTTCATGCGCGAGCGAGCCGGTGAAGCCTTCGATCGCCTGCTTGCTGGCGGTGTAGGCCGCCGCCAGCGGCATGGCGGCCAGCGTCACGCTCGAGGTCACGTTGACGATCACGCCGGACCGGCGTTCGCGCATCTGCGGTATGACGGCCTGGCACATCGCCATGACGCCGAACGTGTTGGTGGCGAAGACCTTGCGGACATGCGCCATCGGCGTCGCCTCGAACGCGCCCACGACGCCGATGCCGGCATTGTTGACCAGCACGTCGATCGGCCCGGCGGCCGCCACGGTGGCGGCGATGCTCTCGTCGCTCGTGACGTCGAGCGGCAGAAGACGCAGCCGGGGCGAGGCCGGGAGGAGACCGGCGTCGGGGCGGCGCATCGTGGCGATGACGTTCCAGCCCTTGTCGAGGAAGTGGCGGGCCGTTTCCAGGCCATAGCCGGAAGATGTGCCGGTGATCAGGATCGTTTGCATGGGAACCTCCATTCGTTTCGGATGGTTCCTCGATAGCTTCGATGGGCTGGATGATATATAATTTACAGTCCTATTTATATTATCAATCGTCCAAACCAGTGCAGCCTGCGGAGTGACAGCCGGCCCATTCGGTCTCAGACGCGGTCGGCCACGCCGTTGATCCGGGCAAATTGTCCCGGCGGGCAGCCGAGCCGCTTGCGGAAAGCCGTACTGAAGGCGCTGGCGGATTCGTAGCCGATGTCATCGGCGATCCGATCGAGCGTCTTTGCGCCGCGCAGTAGCGCGTCTTTGGCCAGCGCCATGCGCCAACGGGCGAGATATTCGATCGGGCCGCAGCCGAGCACGGCACCGAAGCGTGCGGCAAAGGCGGAACGCGACTGGCCGGCGATGCGGGCAAGGCCTGCCACCGTCCAGTCGGCGCGCACATCGGCATGCATGGCCGCGAGCACACGCGCCAAAGCCGGATCGCGCATGCCGTGAAGAAGGCCGGCGCGGTCCTCGTCCATTGCCGCGCCATGCCAGCGCAAGGCCTCGACGAGAAGGACCTCGAGCATGCGCTGGAGGATCATATCCTTCCCCGGCTCGTCGCCACGGCACTCCTCCGCGATGAGATCGATCAACCGGCCGAGCCGTGCCGATCGCCCTTCCGACGGCGGAACATGGATCAGGCGCGGCAACAGGGCGAGCAGCAGCGGCGCATTCGCCGCCTCGATACGAAACGTGCCGCCCAGCGCCTCGAAATCCGCCTCGCCCTCCTGCTCGCCATGGCGAATGGGCGCATCCATCGGGTCCCTCGGCGTCCTGGCCATGCCGGGGCGACTGCTCAAGGTGAAGGCGGGGGTCGAGGGCAGCAGCAGAAATGCCCCCGTCTCCAGCGTCAGAGGTTGCTCGCCCTCGAAAGCAATCCAGCACTTGCCTTTCAGAATGATCGTAAAGCCGGGGGCGTCATGGGCGGCATAACGCACGCACCAGGCCCCCCGACCGGAGATGGGCTTCGAGATGGCCGTGTTCGGCCGAAGCAGGGCGATCACATCGCTGAGCGGGTCCATCTGGACGATCCATGGATCACTCGACAGGAAACATCATGTATCGTCCAGAAATACGAGTCCAGCGCCCAAGCCGGGCTTCCTGGCGGTGAGACCAGTGCCAATCGGGCCTTCCGGCAACGGAGGATCTCACTCCGAGGGCTGTGGCGTAGACGTGGTTCTCGCCTCCACCCGGCGCGGTGCGCCGAACTCCTCACCGGGTCGGGCACGGCGACGACCGCCGCGTCAGCGCGGCGGGCCGGGCGGCGGCGGCAGGAACACGGTTCGCCCATGCCGATCGACCGACGGCACCACGGCGACGCCGTAGAGCCGCTCGAGGGTCGCCGGCGTCACCACGTCGGCCGGCCGGCCGTCGGCGACCAACCGTCCGCCCGCGAGGAGACAGACACGGTCCGCCGAGAGCGTCGCCTGCTCCGGATGGTGGGTGGAGAAGAGCACGCCGTGGCCGTCGGCGGCGAGGCAACGCAGATGGTCGAGCAGCTTCGCCTGATGCCCGAAGTCGAGCCCCGTCGTCGGCTCGTCGAGGACGAGCAGACGCGCGCCCTGCGCGAGTGCGCGGGCGATCAACGTCAGCTGCCGTTCGCCGCCGGAGATCTCGGTATAGGGGCGAGCCGCCAGATGGCCGATGCCGAGACGTTCGATCACCGCGTCGACGATCCTCCGATCGGCGGGGCCGGGCGCGCGCAGCAGCCCGGTTTCGGCGATCCGTCCGAGCATGACGACGTCGCGCACCCGATAGGGAAAGGGCGCGACGTGGATCTGCGGCACATAGGCGATCCGGCGGGCGATCTCTCGACGGCCGAGGCGCACGACGTCGTCGCCGTCGAGTTCGACACGCCCGGCGCCGGGGCGGTCGAAGGCGAGCAGCAGCCGAAACAGCGTGCTCTTGCCCGCCCCGTTGGCGCCGAGCAGAGCGACGACCTCGCCGGTCGCGAAGGCGAAGTCGATCGCCTCGAGGACGGTGCGGGTGCCGCGGGCATAGGAGAGCCCGACGGCGCGCAGGCATGCGGCGCGGCTCATGCCCAACCCTTTCTCGCCCGTCCCAGGACGATCACGAAGATCGGGATGCCGAGCAGCTCGGTCAGGATTCCGATCGGCACTTCGGCCGATGTCAGCGTCCGCGAGAGGCAATCCGCGCCGACGAGAAAGATCGCGCCGACCAGTGCGCTCGCCGGCACCAGCCGCGTGTTGGCCGGACCGAACAGCAGCCGCGTGACGTGCGGCACGACGAGACCGAGCCAGCCGATCATCCCGGCGAGCGACACCGACAGCGCCGAGATCAGCGTCGCGGCGGCGATCACCACGCAGCGCACGAAGCCGACCGGCACACCGAGCGCGCGCGCTTCGTCGTCGCCCATCGAGAGCGCGTCGAGGGCGCGGCCCGACAACGCGAGCACTCCGACCCCCACCGCGATCGGCCCGGCGGCCAGATCGATCTGCGTCCAGTTCACCCCGCCGAGGCTGCCCATCATCCAGTAGACGATCGCCGGAAGCTGCTCGTAGGGGTCGGCGACATATTTCACGATCGCTAGGGCGGAGGCGAAGAAGGCGCCGGAGATCATGCCGCCGAGCACCAGCGCGAGCATCGAGCCGTCGCCGAAGAGACGGGCCAGAAAGGCACCGACCATCACGGCCAGAAGCCCCATGGCGAAGGCGCAGATCTGCACCAGCAGCCAGTCGCCGAACAGCAGGATGCCGAGCGCCGCTCCGAAACTCGCACCGCCGAGCACGCCGAGGATGCCCGGCGACACCAGCGGGTTGCGGAAGACCGCCTGGAAGGCGGAGCCCGAGGAGGCGATCGCCGCGCCGACGAGAACGGCGGCCAGGATCCGCGGCAGACGGATCTCCAGGAGCACCCGATCGAGGAGCGCGAGCCGATCGGGCTCGAGCGTGGTCCATCCGAGGGCGGCACCGATCCGGTCCGCGATGTCGGGGAGACCGACGGGATACCGGCCGAGCGTCAGTGCGAAGACGACGAGGGCCGCCAGGCAGAGGGGCAGGACCAGAGGGCCGACGATCTCGAAGATCGCCTGCCTCCCCCACGCCTGCCGGACGCGGTCGGACGCCACGCTCGGCGCGGCGAGTGGGGCCGGCGTCGGCCGATCGATCTGCATGGTGACCTTCCTTGCGAAGAGCCGAACGGACGGGTCACCGTCCGATGGCGAAGTTGATGTCGATACTGCCGTGGAACTGCCCGCCCGGCGGCGGCGGTGCGCGGCTCGCCTCCAGCATGGCGGCCGCGGCGGCATCGAGCGCGGACGAACCGGACGACCGCCGCAGGGCATGAGAGACGATGCTTCCCGATGGCCCGACGACGAAGGTCATGGCGACGCTGCCGGTCTCGCCCCGCTCCCGCGCCGCCGTCGGATAGTGCTTGTGGCGGTTGATCTCGGCGGAGATCAGCGCACCGTAACTGGCGCGGCCGGCGTGCAGATCCTCCCGCCCGGAGACGACTCCGGCGGTCCGGACGTCGGCGGATGCCGGTGCCGGCGGGCGCGTGCTCGTCGACGCGGGAGCGGGTTTCGGCGCGGCCGGGGGGCGATGTTTGGCGGGGCGTTCGCGGCGGGGGCGTTCGGGGCGCAGGCGCGGCTCGGGCGCGACCATCGCCGGATGGTCGACCCGAACCGTCTCGCCCGGCCCGGCGGCCGCGATCGGCGCCGGCGTCTCGACCGGCGGCGGGGGCGGCGGTTCGTCGGGCGCGGCCTCGGCAGCCCGGTCGGCGGCCGGCTCCGTCGGCACGGTGGCGGCGACGATCGCCTCGGTGGCGGTGCGCTCGACGGCGGCGTCGCCCCTCGGCACGATCTCGATTTCGACCGGCGCCGGCACGTCGACGGCCGGCGGTACCACGCGGAAGGCGAAGAGGAAGGCGGCATGTATCCCGCCGAAGACCAGGAACCCGATCAGCCGGACCCGCCGCCGCGCCGCGACCGGCCCCGCCTCGCCGCCGACCGGAGCACCGATCACGGCCGTGCTCCCTCGCCTTCCGTCGTCGCCACGGACGCGGCCGGGATCGTCGAGCCGGTCTGCGACGGCTGCCGATCGGCGAGGAAGGCGATCCGGGTGATCCCGTTCGTCGCCAGACGGTCCATGATCTCCACCATGGTGCCGTAGTCGACGGCGCGGTCGGCCCGCAGGTTGACGGCGCGGCCCCGATCGCCGCCGAGCCGGGCATCGACCGCCGCGGCCAGCGTCGCCAGCGTCACCGGCTCGTCGCCGATCGTCAGACCGCCGTCGGCGGCGACGGTGATCACCACCGGCGGACGCGGTTCGACCGGCTGCACTGCGCTCGCCTGCGGCAGGCGGACGGGAAGCCCCGCCGCGAGCATCGGCGCGGTGATCATGAAGACGACGAGCAGAACCAGCATGACGTCGACGAGCGGCGTCACGTTGATGTCGGCGAGCGGCCGATGGCGGGCGGCACGGCCCGAGGCGAGCGGCCGGATCATCCTTCGTCCGTCCCCTCGGAGATCGCCGGCCGCGCGCCGAGAATCTCGGTCGCCGCCCGAGCGATCAGCGCCTCGCATTCGCCGCCGAGCCGGGCGAAGCGCGCGCCCAGACGCGTGTAGCCGATGGACGCCGGAATGGCCGCCGCCAGCCCCCAGGCAGTGGCGGCCAGTGCCTCGGCGATACCGGGCGCGACGACGGCGAGGCTGGTGTCCTTGGCGGCGGCGATGCCGACGAAGCTCGTCATGATGCCCCAGACGGTGCCGAAGAGGCCGACGAAGGGGGCGACCGAGGCGATCACCGCCAGATTGGCGAATCCGCCCTCACAGGACTGCAGAACGCGATCCGCCGCGACACGCATGGTCCCGACGATCCGGGCGCGCCGGTCGGCATGGGTTTCCGTCGCGAGTGTCATCTCGGCCTCCGCGCGTCCGGCCGCGAACACGGGAAGGAGCAACGCCGGCCTCGCGCCCGAAGTCCCCGCCGCCGCGAGGGCGCGCGCGAGGCGCGTCGAGAAGACGATCCCCTCGAGGATCAGCACCCAGCACCAGATCGAGGCGACGAACAGCAGCCCCATCACGACACGTCCGACCGGACCGGCGGACCAGAACAGGGCGACCGGCGACAGCGAGATCTCGTTCATTTGCCCACCCCGGTGCCGAGGACGGCGTCGATCTGCGCCTCGGAGAGCTCGACGTTCAGGAACAGGGCGTAGAAGCGCCGGGTCTCGGCCCTGAGGTCGAACGGATAGAGATCCGGATAGAGCGCGTTGGCGAGCCACTGCGCCCCCAGCGCCCGCATGAAGCTCGGCGGCCGGTCGATCCAGTTGAAGGGCAGGCGCGGCACGAAGGTGATCGCCTTGTTCTCCACCGCCGGAATGCCCCGCCAGGCGCCGTCGCGGAACACCGCCTCGGTGAACCGGCGATCCTGCGCCAGGATGAAGTCCGGCCGGTAGAGCATGACCTGCTCGAGGCTGATCTTCTCGAAGCCGGCGTGGTTCGACTGTTCGCAGTGGTGGACGTTGTCGCCGCCGGCGAGCGTCACCGCCTCGGCGTGCCAGGAGCGATCGCATTCGGTGGCGAGCCCGTCGGCGCCCTCGGCGTAGTAGACCCTGCGCCGTCTTTCCGGCGGCAGGCGCCCGACCGTGTCGCCGAGACGGGCGAGCACCGTCGACACGTAGGTCTCGAGTTGCCGCGCCCGCTCGGGACGCTGCAGCACCTCGCCGAGGAAACGCAGCGCCGCCGGATGATCGGCGAGCGTGTCGAGCTTCACGAAGATCACCGGCAGCCCGACCTTGGTGAACTGGGCCAGGATGCGGTCGTTGTCGGAGAAGCGGTCGAGCCAGACCAGGACGAAGTCGGGATGGAGGCGCAGCACCTCCTCCGGATCCATCTGCCCGCCGTGCCCCATGACGGCGCCGATGACCGGCAGTTCCACCACCTCCTTCGGCAGATAGGGCTTCACCTCCTCGCGGACGGTGAAGTTGATGCCGGTGAGGAGATCCGGCGCCAGCGCGTAGAGGAGCAGCGAGACCGGATGCGACGAGGAATAGACCTTGCCCATCCGGTCGGGGATCGTGACCGTGCGACCCGCCATGTCGACGATGTCGCGGGAGGTCGCGGGCGTGGCCGCGAGGGCGGCGAAGAGCAGGACAAGGGCGCGGATGATGGACATCGGACCTCCGAGACGGACGGTCGGGGGCGACGGACGGCCGCCCCCGCGAGATCAGAAGCTCACGTCGAGCCGAAGGGACGCGTTGAGCGGTTCGCCCTGGTAGAGCCAGGTGTAGCCGTTCGACCCTTCCCAGTACTCGTGGTCGAAGATGTTCTTCACGTTGAGGCTGAGCTTGGCGTTCTTCCAGGAATAGGTCGCCGCCGCGTCGAAGGTGGCGTAGCCGGGCAGACGCAGATCGACGTTGGGCATCGCCTTCGTGACGAGCGCGGCCTGCCGCGACGACGCCGCGGTCATACCGCCGCCGAAGCCGAGCCCCTGGAGGGGACCGTCCTGCACCTCGTAGAAGCTCCAGAGGCGCAAGGAGTGGCGCGGCACGTTCGGAACGCCCGAGCCGGTGAGATAGGTGCCGTCGCTGACGTAGACCGCATCGGTGTAGGCGTAGGCGACCAGCGCATTCCAACCCGGCCGGATCTTGTAGCTGCCGTCGATTTCGAAGCCGCGCGACCGCTGTTTGCCGGTCTGGACCAGATAACCGAGCGACCCGCGCGTCGCATCCGGATCGGTCTGCGTCACGTTCGACATCTCGATCTGATAGAGCGACGCGGTGATCGACGCGCGATCGGCGAAGTCGATCTTGACGCCCGCCTCGATCTGATTGCCGGTCAGCGGATCGAAGGTCTGGATGGTGCCGTCGGTCGTGGTGTTGGTGCCCTGCGGCTTGAAGGTCGTCGAATAGTCGACGAAGGGCGTCACGCCGGGCACGACGTCGTAGAGCGCACCGACGCGCCAGGCGGCACCCTGCCCGGAGGTCGAACTGCTGCCGAGCGACGCCGGATTCATGCCCGAGCGCGAATAGGTCGAGTAGTCGACCCAATCGATGCCGCCCACCACCCGCAGCTTGTCGGTCAGCGAGATCGTGTCGTTGATGTAGGTGTTGTACTGATAGGTCTTCGAATAACCATACATGTACTGCTTGACGTTGTTCAGCGGCCGGCCCCAACCGGCGGCATTCGGGTCGTAGAAATAGTAGGACCCGAAGGAATACGGCGTCGGCCGCGCCATGTTCATGTTGTAGTCGACCGCGGCATAGCGCTCGCCGAAGATCAGGTCGTGCTCGAGGCCGAAGGTCCCGAACCGGCCGTGGATCATGTTGTCGCTGTCGAAGCCGTAGACCGGCCCCATCAGGATGTCCTGAGCCGATTGGGTGAATCGCGTCACCCCGGACGAGAAGCTCGGCGTCGCGGTGATCGAGAAGGCGTCGCGCTGCGTCACCGTGAACTGGTTGGAGGTCTTGAAACTCCAATCCTCGTTGAACCGGTGCTCCCACGACGCGCGCAGCGTGTTGCTCTGATAGGACCAGTAAGAGCGCGGATCGTAGACGTTGACGTTCCGATCGTACGACCCGAACGACTTCAGATAGGCCGACGTGCCCGAACCGACGACCCCGTAGCCGGGCTGCCCACTGTAGGGGAACGCCCGCTGCCAGCGATATTCGTAGGTCAGGTTGACCGCGTCGTCGTCGGTCGGGCGGCCGTCGACGGCGAACTGGAAGTCGCCCTTCTTCTTCGACGAGTTGTCGTAGAACGACTTGAAGTCGCCGACGCTGCCGATCGCCCGCACCAGCCAATTGGGATTGCCGAAGATCGGGGTGGAGGCATCGACGGTGACGCTCTTCGAACCCCAGCTGTCGACGGTGGTGGATGCCGAGATCGAGGGCTTCTGCTTCGGACGCTTGGTCACGACGTTGATCACGCCGCCGATTCCGCCGGAATAGGCACCGTAGAGCAGGCCCGACGGCCCCTTCAGCACGTCGACGCGCTCGACGTTGCCCATCCAGGCATTGCCGAAGGGGGTGGGATCCCACAGCCCGTCGACCAGCGTCATGCTCACCGGGAAGCCGCGGATGTAGGAGCTCGACCACTGATCCAGCGGATAGTACTGCGGATAGGTGTTGGTCACGCCGGCGACGTTCTTCAGCGTCTCCTGGATCGAAGCGTCGTTCTGTTCGTCGATGACCTTCTTCGGGACGGTCGTGACGTGTTGCGGAACCGAGCTGTTGGGCGCATCGGTCTTGCTGCCGGTGCGCGATCGCGTGACGATGTAGTCGGCATGCCCCTCGGCATCGGCCGGTTCGCCGATCGGGACGACCGACTTGCCGCTCTCGACCTGGACCGGCGGCACCTGTTCGACGGCGGTGTCGTCCGCCCACGCCGGCCCAGCCGCGACACAGAGCGCCAACAGAGAAACGCTCGTCGCGAACGCGCGAATGGGCTCAAAGCCCTCCGGACTGTCATGAAACATCGAAAATTCCCCCACGAACGTGATCCGAACCTGTCCGCCTCTCGTGTCACGCGACCGCACTCGGAAACCCGCATGCCCATCGTTATATATTTTGCATACATAACGATGGGCGCAAAAAGCCCCGAGAGCCGCAAGTCCGCCCCCTGTCCGGACCATTTCGCGCATGCCTCCGAGAACCGACACACGGCCAAAGGTCTGACGAAATTATACGATCTCTCGAACGGAGCGCTATGATTGCGATCAGGTCTTGAAATTTTTCAGTGACGGTCGTTTGTCGCTATAACCTGAAACTATATGAATGACGTTCGCGCGGGCGGCGGCCGGCAGGGTTCGACCGGCGTGGGCTCGGCTCGTTTCCGATGAGACTTCGCAGCCGTCACTCGACGAGCGCGAGCCCGGTCGCGGTCCGCCGGATCACGCCGTCCTTCACCATCTTGGCCAGCGTCCGGTAGAGCGCCTCTTCGGTCAGGCCGAGTTCGGCGCCGAAGTCCCGCAGCGAACCGGCGATTTCGACGGACTTCTCGTCGCCGCCCTCCACCAGCAGATAGTGGCGGATGCGATCGGCGGCCGATCGCATCGAACGTCGCTCCATGCGGACCCGCGTCGCCATGAGCTGCCGTGCCACCATGGCCGCATAGGCCATCGCCGATTCGATGTTCGCCGAGAATGCCGACAGCAGGGCCGCCTTCGGATATCGCCGGACCACCGCATCCGTTTCCGCCACGGCCGCACAATGGTAGACCGGCGAGAACACCGAGGCTTCCGCGAAGGCATCTCCGGGGCGAGCGATGAAGAGCACGCTCTCCCGGCCGCCGTCGTTGACGAAACGCACCAGACGGATGCGGCCGGACACCACGAGATAGACGCCGACCGTCTCGTCTCCGGCATGGAACAGGATCTCGCGTGCCCTCAGCGACTGGTTCATGCCGCCGGTGGGGACGATCGCATTGAGGCACTGTTCTGGTGTCGTCGCCATTCTTCCGACCCCCGGGTGGCATCGGCATCTCCGGCCGCCACCTCGGGAGGCGCGCGTCCGGACCGGCTCCGCGGGACGGCGGAGCAGCCGGCGCGATCATTGCGCAACGAGGCCGCGTCTTCCAGACGGGTGCGGCGATTGCGACCACCGGCCGGTCGCCGACGTCGGCGACCGGTCGTCGCTCACTCCGTCGGAGCCGACCTGATCCGGTCGCGCTTGCGCATGGTCGCGGCGTCGAGCAGCATCTGCGCCGCCCAGCGGTGGACGTTGCGACGCCGCACCGTCTCGCGCATCAGCGACAGGCGATCCGCCTGTTCCGCCTCCGGCATGGCGAGGGCGGTACCGAGCGCATCGGCCATGGCGCGGGTGTCGTAGGGGTTGACGATCAGTGCCTCGCCGAGTTCGCGCGAGGCGCCGGCGAAGCTCGACAGCACCAGCACGCCCCGCTCGTCGTCACGGGCAGCGACGAATTCCTTGGCGACCAGATTCATGCCGTCGTGCAGGCTCGACACGACGCAGACGTCGGCGGCGCGGAAGAGCTCGTAGACCTCGCGCTGGTCGTGATGGCGCACCGCCAGTTCGATCGGCCGCCAGGTGCCGGTGCGATGGCGCTCGTTGATCTCGAAGGCGAGTTTCGTCGCCTCGCCCTGGAGCCCTTCGTAGGCGGCCAGCGTCGAGCGGGTCGGCGCCGCGGCCTGGAGGAAGACCAGCTTCTCGCACCATTCGGGATGACGGACGAGGAGATCGTCGACGGCCCGCATGCGGTCGAGAATGCCCTTCGTATAATCGAAACGCTCGATGCCGACGATCAGGCGGACATCGTCGCTCCAGCCGTGGTCGCGGCGCACCGCGGCGCGGCATTCGGGGATCGGCTTCTGCCCGGCGAGCGCCGAGGGCGGCCATTCGATCGAGATCGGATAGGGCCGGATCAGCGTGTCGCTGCCCGCGAGGGTGATCGAGACGTGCTCGCGGTCGATCCGGCTCTCGATGAAGCGATCGGCGGCCTCGAGGAAGTTGTTGCAGTGCTGGCGGGTGTGGAAGCCGAGGATCGACGAGCCGAGCAGACCGTCGATGATCGCCTCGCGCCAGGGGCAGATGCCGAAGGTCTCGGCGTTCGGCCAGGGGATGTGCCAGAAGGTGACGATCGTCGCCTTGGGCAGGCGCTCGCGGATCATCCGCGGCAGCAGCGCGAAGTGATAGTCCTGGACGAGGACGATCGGGTCCTCGCGCCCCGCCTCGGCGACGACCACGTCGGCGAAACGCTCGTTGACGGCGCGATAGCGTTCCCAGTCGGCCTCGCGGAAGGTCGGTCGCACGAAGGCGATGTGGCAGAGCGGCCAGAGCCCCTCGTTGGCCATGCCGTAGTAGTAGCCCTCGACCTCGTCGTCGGAGAGCCAGACGCGGCGCAGCCGGTATTCCGGCTTGGCCGGCGGCACGGCGATGCGGTCGTTCTCGTCGACGGTGTCGCGGTCGGCGCTGCCCGAGCCGTGGGCGATCCAGGTGCCGCCGCAGGTCCGCATCACCGGCTCGAGCGCCGAGACGAGACCGCTCGCCGGCAGTTGCAGCTCGATCTCGCCGTCCTTGCCGCGATTGTGGATGTAGGGCTCGCGGTTGGAGACGACGAGGACCTCGACGCCCGGTAGTTCTTCGACCAGCAGACGGCGCAGCGTCTCGGGCGACCAGTCGACGTGCAGTCCCTCGCTGCCGCCGCGGTCGGAGCGCAGCTCGCGCATCAGAGAGCGAAACTCGCGGGTCAATGCCGAGGGCTGCGGCGCGTTCTCCTCGGCACGCGGCGGCATCGCCGACGGCCTGCCCAGACGCCGGTTCCAGCCGCGGAAGACCAGCGCCGCCAGCGCGCCGCCGACCACGCCGAAGCCGGCGAAGGCACTGGTGAGCGCGAAGATCGTGTAGAGCCGGACCGTCCCGGCGCGATCGTCGACGTAGGCGAGATCGTGCAGCACGAGCAGACGCCCGTCGACTGCCCCGATCCGCATCGGATAGACGCCGACATGGGCATGGATGCCGCCCAGGCGTCGCGTGAAGACGGCGTCGACCTTGCGGCCCGGCAGGGCGTGGCAGTCGATCGCCGCGGGCATCTGGCCGGCCACCCAGCGCAGTCGATCGTCGGGGTCGCAGAAGCCGACCGCGAGCAGGCGTTCGTCTTCGGTGAGATGGGCGAAGAAGGCCGAGAGGTCGGGCTCGACCGAAGCCGGCAGCCCGGCGAGCCGGTCCTTGACGGTGCGGGCGACGAAACGCGACCGGAGGTCGACGTCCTGGCGCGCCCAGTTCTCGACCAGCACGGCGGCGAGCGGTGCCAGCGTCACCGCCAGCACGAGGCAGGCCGCACCCACCACCAGCGCCCAGCGGACCCAGCCGGTCTTCAAGGCCCGGCCGATCCGCGCACCGATACCGGCGACCCGATCGGTCGCGAAGGGCAGCCCGGTCATCGCACCTCCTCCCAGCCGCGCGACAGCCGCATGGCGGCGACGACGAGGCCGGCCATCGAATAGGTCTGGGGGAAGTTGCCCCACAGCGCGCCGGTGTGCGGATCGATGTCCTCCGAGAGGAGGCCGAGCCGGGTGCGGTGCGCGAGCAGCGTCTCGAACAGCGTGCGGGCCTCGGCCATCCGCCCCATGGCGGCGAGCGCATCGACCTGCCAGAACGAGCAGATGGTGAAGGCGACGGTCGGCCGCCCGAAGTCGTCGGGGGCGTCGTAGCGCATCAGCAGACCGTCCGCGCCGAGGCGGCGGCCGATCTCCTCGACGGTGGCGACGAAGCGCGGATCGGTCGCCTCGACGATGCCGAACTCGTGCATCAGCAACACGCCCGCATCGAGCTCCTCGCCGTCGAGACTGCCGGCGAACCAGCCCTTGTCGCACCAGGCGCGGGCGAGGATGGTCTCGCGCAGCTCGTCGGCGGCCACCCGCCAACGGTCGGCGTCGGCGTTGCGGCCGAGCTTCTCGGCGATGCGGGCGAGCCGGTCGCAGGCGACCCAGCACATCGTCGCCGAATGGGTATGGACGCATTCGCGGCCACGGTATTCCCAGATGCCGGCATCCGGCGTCAGGGCGTGGCGCAGCGCGCACAGGCCGAGCGGCTGCAACAGATCGAAGAGCGCGTCGTCGCCGCGCTTGGGCAGGCGCTCGTCGAAGAACATCTGCCAGGCGGCGAGGACCACACTGCCCCAGACGTCGTGCTGTGCCTGATCGCGGGCGGCGTTGCCGATGCGCACCGGACGGATGCCGCGGTAGCCGTCGAGCGTCTCGGCGATGGTCTCCTCGATCACGCGCTCGGGCACGATGGCATAGAGCGGCTTCAGCGAGGGACCGCGCTCGAGCGCGATGATGTTGGTGACGTATTCGATGAAGTGCTCCATCGTCGCCGTCGCACCGACGCGGTTCAGCGCGTGGACGGTGAAGTAGGCGTCGCGGATCCAGCAGAAGCGATAGTCCCAGTTGCGGCTGTCGTGGGGCGATTCCGGGATCGACGTGGTCAGCGCCGCGACGATGGCGCCGGTGTCCTCGAAGGCGCAGAGCTGCAGCGTGATCGCGGCACGGATCACCGCCTCCTGCCAGTCGAAGGGCACGTTGAGCGAACGGACCCAGTCGAGCCACCAGACGGCGGTCTTCTCGAGGAAGTCGCGACCGACGCGCGCCGGCTGGTCGTTCAGGGTCTCGTCGGGATGGAGCACGAAGGTCAGCCGACGCGAGAGCACGAAGGCACTCTCCTCGGCGACGTGATGGATCGAGGCGTCCGTCGTCAGCCGCAGCACGCCGTCGTCGCCGGCATAGCTCAGATGGCTGGAGCCGATCACCGGACGCGGGCATTCCGCCCCCAGGCCCGAGCGCGGTCGCATGCGCACCCGGATGCGCGGCATGCCGGAGAGCGGTTCGACGATGCGTACGATCATCGTCGGGTGGAACAGGCGGCCGAACTGGCGGAAGCGCGGTGCGAAGTCGGTGACGCGGAAGGCGTTGCCGGCGCCGTCGCGGTGGATCGTCCGCAGGATCGCGGTGTTGCGCTCGTAGGATTGCTCGATCGTGCCGACCTCGTCGAACCGGATCGAGAAGAAGCCGCCGTCCGGTGCTTCGCCGTCGACCAGCGCCGAGAACACCGGATCGCCGTCGAAGCGGGGCCAGCAACACCACACGATCGTGCCCTGCTCGTCGATCAGTCCGGCGACCGATCCGTTGCCGACGACGCCGAGTTCGAGCGAGGGGGGCAGCTTCATCGTCTGATCCTTTCCAAGAGGAGCGAAAGCCATTCGCGCACCGCACGCGGCGAGGCGAAGTCGGCCTCCGCCGGGCTCCAGGTCTCGCCCGCCACGCGGAAACCGACACCGCCGAGGTGCTCGGCCGCGGCGATGGCGAGCGCGTCGGCATGGTCGTCGCCGATGGCGATCGGCATCCGCCCCTCGAAGCGCGAGAGCCCGGCGAGGCATTCGACCGCGGCCCCCTTCGAGACATGGACCGAGCCGACCTCCCAGACGCAGCGCCCCGGCCGAACGACGAAGTCGCCACCGAAATCGGCGACGATCGCCTCCATCTCGACGGCGAGATGTTCCGCCGTCTCGGGCACCGCCCGCCAGTGCAGCGAGACCGAGACGCCCTTGTCCTCGTAGCGACTGCCGGGCACGCTCGCGGCCAGCGCCTGCAGGCGGGCGGCGAGGTCGAGCGGCAGCGTCGGCGCCACACGTCGGACCGTCTCGCGTTCGTCGGTCCGATATTCGGCACCGTGTTGACCGGCCATGACGAAGCGGGCCGGGGCGAGGAGGCGGTCGACGTCGACGATCGAACGGCCCGTGACGATCGCCAGCGCGCCGTCGAGCGCCCCGTGCAGCGCACCGAGGAAGTCGACCAGCCCGCGCGGCACGATCACCGCCTCCGGCGTCGCGGCGACGTCGATCAGCGTTCCGTCGAGATCGAGGAACAGGGCGATCGATCGGTCGGTGTCCAGCCAGTCGAGAGGGGTTCCCCCGAGCGCGAGGGATTCGGTTCGTTCCATGCGATCGACCTCGTCACAGAAATGTCGCCAGCAGCGCCAACAGGAAGAACAGCACCGCGCCGACGAAATAGGCCGGTGGCAGGAAGGCCTTCGCGTCGAGCGGCTCTTCGTCCCGACGCCGCCCGTCGTCTCTCTTCGTCATGACGTCGCCCCTCGCCGTTGGACGTTCCCGACCCACACACCGACGTCAGACGTCGACACGACGGCGGGTCCGGTCTCGTCCATCACGAAAGCTGACGAACACGGTCTCGATCGCCCGGGTTTCTTCCGGAAACTCCGAACGAACACGATGGATCGCATCGCGCACCAGCGGCTCGGCGATCCGATCGACGCGATCGAAGTTCACGGTGGTCGGACGGAGCGGATCGTCGAGCACCACGTCGGTGTCCTCACCCACGAGAGTCCTCAGTCTGTCGGTCAGCGTCTCGTTCATCGTCTGCCTCCTTCATGGTCGAAAAAAGGTCCCTGCCCCGGCGATCCGCTCCTCGCCGGGGCAGGGCGACCGCACCGTGGCGGCCGGTTCTCGGCTCGGCACCGAGCGAGAGATCCCCGTGAAACGGACACCTCTGCGCGGCGGCTCCCGGGGGGCGGGAAGCCGAGAACGCGTGTCGCACCGTGTCCGCGACGTCCGTCGCCGACACCTGCGATCCGAAAACGTTCACCCTGCATCTTCATCGAACCGGGCCAGTGTCTCGCGCAGGATCCAACGCACGTCGTTGGTTCCCGGTAGAAACACGTCACCGGCCGTTGCGGTTCCACCGACGGCGATCGTCGAACCGCCGAACGAGTGGGCGACGCCCGCCAGGTCCGGTTCGTTCGCCGGTGCGCCGACGAGGAGGGGAATGCGCTCGAGATGCGCGTCGTCGTCGAGCAGCCGCGCCAGGGCGGCCGCCCGGCTCTCGCAGACGAAGGAGATTCGCGCCTCCGTCCGCTCGAGACGCCCCCGGAAGACCGCCGGCGCCAGGGCCACCGCGTCGCGCACGATCGCCCGCGCCTCCGCGCCGCAGCCGGCATCGGCCGTGTGCGCCAGGACGATCGTCAGACCCTCGTCGCGGATCTCGAAATCGGGAAGGCCGACGACGCGCGCCTCGAGGAGACGCCGCACCGGATCGAGGTCGGCCGCGAGGCGTCGCCGCGTCGTCCGGCCGTCCGCCCCGCGCGTCTCGAGGCCGCCGCAGCCGCACCCCGGCAAGCGCAGGGGGGGGCATCAGACGATCCACCTCGTTCAGGGGACGGTCGGAGAAGACGACGACGCCACCGCCCGATCGTTCGGCGAGCGCGGCGAGAAGACGCGTCGTCTCCTCGACGGCCTCGTCCGACCTCGGCGGCTCGTCGCAACGCGCCAGAGCCTCCTCCGGCACGACGACGAACAGCCGATGCCGGATCGTTCCGAGCAGAGACCGAAGGGCCTCCGCCGTGGCGTTCGCCGAAATCGGGGTCGCCGCGCTCATGGACGACATTGTCCGACGAGGGCGGCGTAGGCGGCACCGAATCCGATCAGCGAATAGAGATCGGTCGTGTCGTTGCCGCGCGCCGATCGCGCCGTCACCGTCAGTTCGCGCCCCGCCTTCAGGGCGGCGAGGAAGTCGTCCTCCTGTCCGTCGTCGCGCAGCCAGGCGTTCTCGCCCTGGGCGACGAGGGCGAAGGCCCGATCGCCGGTCGACGCCCGATGCTCGGTCGATGCCAGGTGATAGCCGAACTCGAGCGATACCTCGGTCCGTTTGGCGCCGCGCACGAGCGTCACGAAGAGGTGGCCGGGATCGCGCTTCAGGTCGGGGGGAAGTCGCACCGTCGGTGCGGAGACGACATAGCAGAGCGTCTTGCCGTCGGTCGCGGCTTCGACGGCCTGCCACGCGCCCGATGTCGTCAAGATCTTCTGCGCCGCACCGACTTCGCTCGCGGTCGAAAGACATATCGCCGCAGCAATCCACGGAATGATCCGTGAATTCAAATATCGAACTCGAATTAACTGCATCATCTCACGTCTTCTTGCGGATCATATTGGCAAATCAGCGCCGAGACGACACCACGATCCCGCCGATCAAGTCAATGTAAAATTGGCTTAACATCAATGTTAAGCGTTATTTACATGGAAATACGCTGATCTTTACGCGGTTCGGATGGTGAAATACATTTTCGCGGCGATGGCGACGGCGAAGGCCCGATCGCGGCTCGCGGCAGGCAATGGACGATCACGATGCGCGACGGTTCCAGGACGACATTCCGACAGACGACACTGGCGACGGTGGTCGGCGCCGTTCTCATTCTCTTCGTCGCCGTCGTCGGTTCCCGCGTGGCCGTCTACATGCAACGCGGCACCGAGGCGGCGCTGATCCAGCGGTTGGGCGAAGTCTATCTCGACGGCCTGTCCGCCGCCGTGGCCCCGCACGCCCGCGTCGGCCGCGAGAGCGACCTGCGTGCCGCTCTGGAGCGCGTGGCGCGCTATCACGACGGCGTCCGCGAAGTCCGCATCGTCGTCCGCAATGCCGAAGGCATCGTCCTGGGCGATCTCACGCGCGACGAGATCGCCGCCGCGGCACCGCTCCCGGCCCTGACGTCGGAGCTCGTCCTGTCGACCACCTCCGATCGCAACCGCGTCTGGATCCAGCGCGGCCTCGAAGGCTCCGACGACATCGTCCTGTCGGCGCAGCTCGATCTGAAGCCGATCCGCGACGAAGGGCAGCGGACCGATCTCAAGTCGTTCGTCGTCAACATCGTCCTGGCGCTGAGCTTCGCACTCGTCGGCCACCGGCTGATCGGGCGCCTGCTGCGTCCGATCGGGCTGCTCGAACGCGCCCTCGAACGCGCCACCGACGGCGAACCGAAGGCGATCGACCTGCGCGGCGAGGCGGTCACCAGCCCCCGCGTCCGCCATCTCGTGGCGACCTACAACCGCATGGCGGCGGCCCTGCGCGAACGCAGCCGGGCGCGGATCGCCGGCGCCGAATACCTCAGGACCGCGGCCCTCGGCCGGCTGGCGGCGACCGTCGCGCACGAGGTGAGAAACCCCCTCGCCGGCATGTTCAACGCCGTCGACACCGCTCGCCGCTTCGCCGACGATCGGGAGACCGTCGCCGGCTCGCTCGCGCTGATCGAACGCGGCCTGCACGCCATCGGCACGGTCGTCGACCGGACCCTGTCGTTCCATCGCACGCCGGTTCACGGCAACCCGCTCGCCCCCGTCGACGTCGCCGATCTCGAGAAGCTGGTGGCGCCCCTCGCCGCGCGCCGCTCGGTCGCGCTCGACTGGCGGACCGACCTCACGACCGCGGTGCCGGTCGACTGCGCGCTGGTGCGCCAGATCGTGCTCAATCTGGCGATCAACGCCGTCCAGGCGGCGCGCAGTCCCGGTGCCGTGTCGGTCGTCGTCACCGCGGTGGCGCGGCGGCTGGAGATCACCGTGACCGACGACGGCGACGGGCTTCCCGAAGAGACGGTCCGCCGCCTGGAGGGGCTGGACCTCGACTGGCTCGACACGACCGAACAGGGGATCGGCCTCACCGTCGTGGTACGGGCGGTCGCCTCGCTCGACGGCACGATCGAGGTCCGACATTCGGCCACCCCACGCCGCACGACCGTCCGGCTGGCGATTCCGCTGCCGCCGGTGCTCGACGAAGAGGCGAAGTCATGAGCGAACGCCCCACCATCCTGGTCGTCGAGGACGACGCGATCCTGGCGGAATCCCTCGTCACGCGGCTGCGGCTCGAGGGCATGGAGCCGATCGCGGCGGGCAGTTGCGCCGAGGCGCTGGCGCTGCTCGACACCCGCGGCTTCGATGCCGTGGTCAGCGACATCCGCCTGCCGGACGGTTCGGGCGAGGAGATCTTCTGGTCGCAGCCGGCGCGCTTCGCCATGACGCCGACGATCTTCACCACCGCCTACGGCGAGATCGAACAGGCGGTGCGGCTGGTCCGGCTCGGGGCGGTCGACTATCTCGCCAAACCGCACGACGTCGGCGAGCTGGTCACGCGGCTGCGCCGCGTCACCGGCATGGACCGTCGCGCCGCCGGGCCGGACGACACGATCTTCGCCACGTCGCGCCGGATGGCGGAGGCCGTCGAACTCGCCGATCGCGCCGCCGCGACGCGCCACAACGTCCTGCTCGTCGGCGAACCCGGCGTCGGAAAGCGCCTTCTCGCCGAACGGATCCATCGACGTTCGGCCCACGGCACCGCCGCCCGCTTCGTCGAGATCGACGGCGGCGCCCTGACGGCCGATCGGGGCGAACGTCTGCTCTTCGGCGTCCGCGACGGAACCACGGCCGAGATCGACGGGCTCCTCGACGAGATCGGCGACGGCACCCTGTCGATCTCCCGCATCGAGGACATTCCGGCCGAGGCGCGCGGGCGGCTCGCCCGTTTCGTCGAGACGCGGCGCTATCGTCCGATCGGCGCCTCGGTGGAACGTCTGTTCGAGGGGCGGATCGTCGGCACCGCGACCGCCTCGAAGATGGATGCCGACGGCGGCGAACATGCCGACTTCTTCGATCGCTTCGCGACGATCGCGATCCGCGTGCCGCCGCTCTGCGAGCGGCCGCAGGACATCCGTCGGCTCGCGCGCCACCTTCTCGACGCCGAGACCGCGACGGCCGCAGACGGGCCGACCGAATTCTCGGGCGACGCGCTCGCCGCGCTCGAGGCGTACGACTGGCCCGGCAATGTCCGCGAACTGCGCAACCGCATCGTCCGAGCGGCACTGACCCGTCGCAGCGGCCCCATCGAGGCCGCCGATCTCTTCCCCGATCGGTCGGTCGACGACCAGCCCCAGGAACTCCGGCTCGACGCCGCCCGCCGCGACGCCGAGCGTCAGGCGATCGAGGCGGCGCTGGCCGAGAACCAGGGCAGGATCGTCGAAACGGCGAAGGCCCTCGGCGTGTCGCGAGTGACGCTGTGGTCGAAGATGCGGCGCTTCGGCATCGCCAAGCCGTGAGGCCCGCCCGAAGGAGGCGCCGGAGGACGCCCGCCGTCCACCGGCGAGCACCCCACGAACGACCGACGGCCATCGGCGCAAATGACGCATTGCCGGAACGTAAAATATGATGTTTCGTATATTTCATCATATCGTGTGATTGCGGACCGACGGCGTTCCCGATCCATGGGACGCCACCCGGCGTCTCGCCGCCTCGCCCGTCTCCAACCCGCACCGCTTCGTCGCGGGAATCGGCATCGACATCCGCCACGCCCATGGAAAGGCACCATCCGCGGCGTTTTGCGTATGACTATTTTTGAAATTCATCCTATCGTGACCTCGAACTCGGAGAAACCCGATGCGTCGCCTCCTCGCCATCCCCGCCCTGCTCGTCCTCGCCACGGCGCCGGCCTTCGCGCATTTCCAGGAGATCATCCCCTCCGCCGACGTGCTGTCGGACGGCGGTGAGGTGAAGCTCGATCTGGTCTTCACCCATCCGATGGAGCGCGGGCCGGTCATGGAAATGGCTAGGCCGAAGCGGGTCGGCGTCGTCTGGCAGGACAAGACGACCGATCTCGCCGCCGCCCTCGCCGAGAAGAAGATCGACGGCAAGACGACCTGGACGGTCTCCTCCAAGCTCGACAGACCGGGCGCGGCGATCTTCTTCGTCGAGCCGCAGCCCTATTGGGAACAGGCCGAGAAGAAGTGGATCGTCCACTACGCCAAGGTGATCGTCGACGGCTTCGCCTCGGGCGAGGGCTGGGCGACGCTCGTCGGCCTGCCGGTCGAGATCGAGCCGCTGTCGCGTCCGACCGGCCTGTGGACCGGCAACCTCTTCCGCGGCCTCGTCCGCGCCGAGGGCAAGCCGGTGCCCTTCGCCGAGGTCGAGGTCGAATGGGCGAACGACGGGTCGGTCAAGGCGCCGAACGAGGCCTTCGTCACCCAGGTGATCAAGGCCGACGCCAACGGTGTCTTCGCCTATGCCATGCCGCGCGCCGGCTGGTGGGGCTTCGCCGCCCTCGTCGACGGACCCGACGCCAAGGGCCCGAAGGGCGAGGCCGCCAAGACCGAACTCGGCGGCCTGATCTGGGTGAAGGCGACCGACATGGGCGCCGCCGCCCCCGCCCCGGCCAAGTGAGCGGAGCGCGAGACCGATGGCCCACATCCCCGACGGCGTCCTCTCCGCACCCGTTCTGATCGGCGGCGCCGTGCTCGCCGTCGGGGGGCTGGCCCTCGGCCTGCGTCGTCTCGACGAGGCCGACATTCCGAAGACGGCGATCCTCGCCGCCGTCTTCTTCACCGCCTCGCTGGTGGCGGTGCCGCTCGGCCCGTCGAGCATCCATCTGCTGCTCTCCGGCCTGATGGGGCTGGTGCTCGGCACCCGGGCGATCCCGGCCGTCTTCGTCGGCCTGCTCCTCCAGGCGGTGCTGTTCGGCTTCGGCGGCCTGACTTCGCTCGGCGTCGACGTCGTCGACATCGCCTTTCCCGGCGTGATCCTCGGCGTGCTGGCGCGGCCCTGGCTGGCGTCGGCCTCGCCGGCGCGGGTCGCCGCGATCGGCGGCGGCGTCGCGGCGCTGGCGGTGCTCGGCACCGCCGGTTGCGTCGCGACCGCCCTGGCGCTGTCCTCGGCCGACTACCTGCCGAGCCTGCGCATCGTCGCCCTGACCTACGTCCCGCTGGCGCTCGTCGAGGCGGTCGTCACCGGCTTCGTCGTCGCCTACCTCACCAAGGTGAAGCCCGAGGTGCTCGGCCTTCCCCCGGTTCGGGAGATCTGAGATGAACCCGACGGCCCCCCTCCGCCGCCCCCTCGCCGCTCTCGCCGTGGCGCTCGCCCTGATCTTCACGGCACCGGGCAGCGCCGAGGCCCATCGCCTCAAGATGTTCGTGACGGCGGAGGACGGCGAGATCTCCGGCTATGCCTTCTTCATCGGCGGCGGCCGGCCCGAAGGCGTCGACTTCGTCGTCAAGGACGCCAAGGGCGCGGAAGTCTTCCGCGGCAAGACCGACGATCAGGGCAACTTCCGCTGGCGCCCGAGCGTCGCCGCCGACTACGCCATCACCGTCGATGCCGGCGACGGCCACTGGATCGAAGGCACCATCGCCGCCGATCGGCTGGGGTCCGTCGCCACCGCGGAGACGCCCGCCGCGCCGACACCGGCATCCGAGGCCACCGCTCCGGCCGCGAGCCCGATCGCCACGGCGTCCGCGCCCGCCCTCGCCTGCCCGGCGCCGATCGATCCGGCGGCACTGGCCAAGATCGTCGAGGCTCAGGTCGACAGGGCCGTCGCCCGCCAGCTCCGCCCGTTGATCGAAGCCTACGATCAAGCGGAAGGCCGCATCCGCCTCAACGACGTGATGGGCGGCATCGGCATGATCGTCGGCCTCGCCGGCGCCGGCCTGTGGGCGACGTCCCGTCGCCGCCGCGACGGAGGGACCGCATGAGCGACGCCGTCTTCTGCGGCTGCGAGGCCGACGCCCGCCCCGTCCTCGACCGGCTCGACGCCCGCGTCCGCATCGTCGCGACGCTGGCGACCGTCGTCGCCCTCCTGGCGATCCGCTCGCCGCTCGTCCTCGCCGGCCTTCTGCCCGTGGCGCTCGTCGCGGCGCTCGCCTGCGGCGTGACGCTGCGCGATCTCGCCGGCCGCCTCGCCCATGTCGAGGGCTTCCTGATCGTCCTCGCGGTCCTCCTGCCGCTGACCGTGCCGGGACCGACCTGGGCAGCGATCGGCCCGATCGAGCTCTCGCGCCCCGGCCTCGACCGGGCGATCCTGATCCTGCTCCGGGTCAATCTCGCCGCCACGGCGATCCTGATCCTCGTCGCCGGGCTCGAGCCCATCCGCCTCGGCCACGCGCTGGCGCGGATGGGCGTGCCGGAGAAGCTCGTCCACGTGCTGCTCTTCACCGCCCGCTGGGTGGCGCTGGTGCGCGAGGAGGCCCGCCGTCTCCACGACGCCCTGCGCGCCCGTGCCTTCCGCGCCACCACCTCGCGCCACGGCCTATCGACGCTCGGCCATTTCGTCGGCCAACTGCTGGTGCGCGCCTTCGAGCGCGCCGAACGGGTCGACGAGGCGATGCGCTGCCGCGCCTTCGCCGGCCGCTTCGCGCTGGTCGCGGAGGAGCGCGTCTCCGCCTATGATGCGATCTTCGCCGCCGGGCTCGCGTTCGGCCTCGCGCTCGCCATCCTGGTGGACCGACTGATTTGACCGCTCTCTTCGATCTCGCCGACGTCACCGTCGAACGCGCCGGCCGCCGCGTGCTCGACCGCGTCAGCCTCCGCCTCGAGCCGGGCGAGCGCCTGGCGCTGATCGGGGCGAACGGCGCCGGCAAGACGACGCTGCTCAGAACCCTCGTCGGGCTCGAACGGCCGATCGAGGGCCGGATCGTCGCCTTCGGCGCAGAACGCAAGGTCGAGAAGGACTTCCGCGAGGTCCGCGCCCGCGCCGGCTATCTCTTCCAGGATCCCGACGACCAGCTCTTCTCGCCGACGGTGATCGAGGACGTCGCCTTCGGTCCACTCAACCTCGGACTTTCCCCGCGTGAGGCGACCGCCCGCGCCGAGGCGACGCTGGAACGCCTGGCGCTCGCCCATCTCGCGCGCCGCATCACCCACCGGCTCTCGGGCGGCGAGAAGCGCCTCGTCAGCCTCGCCGGCGTGCTGGCGATGGAGCCGCACGCCCTCCTCCTCGACGAGCCGACCAACGCCCTCGACGAGACCCATCTGGCGCGGCTCTCCGGGATTCTGGCGAGCCTCGACGTCGCCATGGTGATCGTCAGCCACGATCGCCACTTCCTCGAGCACCACGCCACCCGCGCCTTGGCGCTGAAGGACGGGCGACTCGCCCCCGCGGCGCTCCACCGCCACGTCCACGTCCACGATCACGTCCACATCCACGGCGTCGACGACGAGCACGAGCACCGGCACGACGGCGACGACTGATCCGGGCGCGACGCCTCCCTCCCCCGTCGAGCGGCCTTTTCGCCGCGCTTTCGGCCGCATCTGCGCGCGCCGCGCGGCACATTCGGCCAAGACGATGCGCATTCCCCGTGACACTCTGGCGCACGATCGCCTCGTGCGACGGAAAGTGTCGCAGCCTGCGACAGAAATGCCGAAAGCAGTCGCAAAACTGATCTCGTCACTCGCAAAAGCCGATTCCGAGAAGTCGTCGAACCGTCCATTCACCACCTCGAGACGTTCCGGATCGATGATTTGACAGAACCGGTTATGCTCGGTCAGACATAATAGTAGATCGTGCGAATTACCTTTCGGGGCCCGACGGGATTGAATCCAGGCATCCGAGGGACGCGCCACGTCGGGTCGACGTGGAAAAGATCGAACCCTCGATGGGCAAGCCGAGACGGGAGTCCGACATGGACAAGATTCTTCGCATCAACATGACCGATCTGACCTACGCGATCGGTCCGGTTCCCGAGGCCTGGGCCGGCCTGGGCGGCCGCGCTCTGACGTCGACCATCGTCGCCGCCGAAGTCCCGCCGACCTGCCACGCCCTCGGTCCGAACAACAAGCTGGTCTTCGCGCCCGGTCTCCTGTCGGGCACGGCGGCCTCGAACGCCGGCCGCTTCTCCTGCGGCGCCAAGAGCCCGCTGACGGGCGGCATCAAGGAGAGCTCCGCCGGCGGCACCTCCTCGCGCATCATCGCGCGCCTGGGCTTCAAGGCGATCATCGTCGAAGGCCAGCCGGCCGGCGACGGCTGGTACTCGCTGATCATCGGCAAGGACAGCGTCCAGTTCGTACCCGAGACCGAGACCCTCGGCGTCGGCACCTTCGGCGTCGTCGAGAAGGTCGCCGAGCGCTACGGTGAAGACTACGGCGTGATCACGCTCGGTCAGGCCGGCGAACACCTGATGGCGATCTCCAACATCTCGGTGAAGGACCCCGAGGGCAAGATCCGCAGCTTCGGCCGCGGTGGCCTCGGCGCCGTCATGGGATCGAAGAAGATCAAGTACATCGCCATCAATCCGGAAGGCGTCTCCAACCTTCCGATCGCCGACAACGCCAAGTTCAAGGAAGCCAACCGCACCTTCACCAAGACCCTGCAGGACCATCCGGTCTCCGGCCAGGGCCTGAAGAAGTACGGCACCGCCGTTCTGGTGAACATCATCAACGAGGCCGGCGGCCTGCCGACCAAGAACTTCACCGCCGGCCAGTGCGAGCATCACGATCTCATCTCCGGTGAAGAGATGTACGACCGCATCGTCGCCCGTGGCGGCGAGCCGAGCCATCCCTGCTCGCCGGGCTGCCAGATCCAGTGCTCGCAGGTCTACAACGACAAGGACGGCAAGTACCTGACGTCCGGCTTCGAATACGAGACCCTCTGGGCGCTCGGCGCCGACGGCATGATCACCGACCTCGACGTCTGCGCCGAGATCGACAATGTCTTCGACGACCTCGGTGTCGACTCGATCGAGACCCCGGTGATGTTCGCCGTGGCGATGGAAGCCGGTGTCCTGCCCTGGGGCGACGGCAAGCGCATGCTCCAGATCCTGCACGAGGACATCGCCAAGGCCACGCCGCTCGGACGTCTGCTCGGCGCCGGCACCGGTGCGGTCGGCCGTGCCTTCGGCCTCACCCGCATCCCGGTCGTCAAGAACCAGGCGATCCCGGCCTACGACCCGCGCGCGATCAAGGGCATCGGCGTCACCTACGCGACCACCACCCAGGGTGCCGACCACACGGCCGGCTACGCCATCGCCACCAACATCCTGAATGTCGGCGGCAAGGTCGATCCGCTGCAGAACGAGGGTCAGGTCGAACTGTCCCGCAACCTGCAGATCGCCACGGCGGCTGTCGACTCGACGGGCCTCTGCCTGTTCATCGCCTTCCCGGCGCTGGACATCCCGTCCTGCCTCGCCTCGGTGGTCGAGATGCTGAACGCCCGCTACGGCATCGCGCTGACCGGCGACGACGTCGTGGCTCTCGGCAAGCACGTGCTCAAGGTCGAGCACGAGTTCAACCTGGCCGCCGGCCTCGGGCCGGAGACCGATCGTCTGCCCGAGTTCTTCGAACTCGAGCCGCTCACTCCCCACAACGTCACGTGGGACATGAATCCCAAAGAGCTCGAGTCCTTCTGGAGCTTCTGAGGGAGGAATGCGCAGTCGACTTACCCCTGCCGGAGCAACACGGGCATGATGATCACGATCAAACTGTTCGCGACGTTCCGGCAGGGGCGTTTTCGGGTCGCCGAGCGCGACGTGGCCGAAGGTACGACGGTGGCCGACATCCTGAAGTCCCTCGACATCGAGGAGGAGGAGGTCGGCACCCTGTTCGTGCGCGGACGCCACGTCGAACCCGACCGGGTGCTCCAGCCCGGCGAGGCGCTGGCGATCTTCCCGCTGGTCGGCGGAGGCTAGGTCATGGGCTTCGAAGCCGACGAGACCGAGCGCTATGCCCGCCACATCGTGCTGCGTGACGTCGGCGGACCGGGACAGCAGAGCTTCAAGGCCGCGCGCGTCCTGGTGGTCGGAGCCGGCGGTCTGGGATCGCCGGTCCTGCTCTATCTCGCCGCCGCCGGCATCGGCACCATCGGCATCGTCGACGACGACCGCGTCTCGCTCTCCAACCTCCAGCGTCAGGTCGTCCATCGCACGGCCGACGTCGGACGACTCAAGGTCGAGAGCGCCGCCGAGGCGATCGCCCGCATCAATCCGCATGTCCGCGTCGAGGCTTTCCCTGTCCGTCTCGATGCGTCCAACGTCACCGAGATCGTCGGCGCCTTCGACCTGGTGGTCGACGGCGTCGACAATTTCGAGACCCGCTTCCTGGTCGCCGACGCCTGCGAGGCCGCCCGCAAGCCCCTCGTCACCGCCGGCGTCCTCACCTTCTACGGCTGGGTCACCGTGCTGAAGCCGTGGGAGACCGGCCCCGACGGCCGCGCCAACCCCGCCCTCGCCGACATCCTGCGCCGCCCGGCCGAAGGTCGCATGCAGACCTGCGCCGAGGTCGGCATCCTCGGCGTCGTCCCCGGCGTCCTCGGCACGCTCGCCGCCACCGAGGTGCTGAAACTCGTCGCCGGCATCGGCGAACCGCTGATCCGGCGGATGCTCAACGTCGACCTGCGCGACATGAGCTTCGACATGATCGACTACGAGCGCGGCGACGACGACGGAGGCCCGCCATGACCGAGGCGCCCACCGCCCCCGCAACTGTCGACATCGTCGGCTTCATGGATCTGGCGACGCTCTTCCGCGCCCGCGGCTGGACCTCGCCCCATCGCCTGCCGCTCGAGGCACCGATCGACGGGCCGACGCTGCTGCGCCTCCTCGACGTCGACGCCGCCGCCGTCGAGTGCCTCTTCGTCAACCACTTCGCCCATGGCGTGGCGGCGGCGGTGATCCGCCCCGGCGACCGCGTCGCGCTGGTGCCGCCCGGTGTCCCCGGCCCGCACCGCTACAGCCTCGGGATCTGGCAGAAACCCACGACCTGAGGCCCCGCCCCGCCCGACGCCCCGAAGACACGACGCGGACCGATCGAGGCCGCGAGCGTGAAGACCGTGACGCCACGAAAGCAAGAACCATGAAGATGGAAACGCCCGAAGACATCGCCCTCGACGTGCTCGACATCTGCGCCAACTGCGACCAGTGTCGCGAGCTGCTCGGCGAGGCGCCCTGCCAGTTCTTCCCGCGGCTCTACATGCTGGCCGACCGCAAGACCGCCGGCGGCGAGGCGCCGACCAGCCGCGAGCTGCTCGATCTGATCGACCTGTGCAACTCCTGCGGCCAGTGCCCCTGCGCACCGATCCAGACCCGTATCCGCGAGTCCAAGGACGGTTTCGTCGCCCGCGACGGCATGCCGCTCGGCGTCCGTCTGGTCGAGAACGTCCGCCTCGTCGGTCGCCTCTGCGGCACCATGCCGAGCGTCGCCAACGCGCTGATGAAGACCGAGCCGGTCGCCGGCTGGCTGAAGAGCGCCTTCGGCATCCATCCCGAACGGCAGATGCCGAAGATCCCCGAGGAGAGCTTCGACGCCTTCGCGAAGCGCGAGGGGCTGACCGACCATGTCGAAGGGAACGGCCGCAAGGTCGCCTATTTCGTCGGCTGCACGGCGCGGCACTATTTCCCCGAGGTCGCCATCGCCACCGTCGCGGTGCTGCGCGCCAACGGCATCGGCGTCTGGGTGCCGCCGCAGGAATGCTGCGGCATGCCGACCTATCTCGAGGGCGACCGGCCCTTCACCTACCGCCTCGCCGAGCACAATCTCGCGGTCCTCTCGGATGCGATCGACCGGGGCTACGACGTCGTCACCGCCTGTCCCACCTGCAGCTTCGCCTTCAAGACGGCGCTGGCGCGCGGCGCCCGCTTCGCGCCCGAACGCCGCACCAAGATCGTCGCCATGCTGGCGGAGGAAGGCGGCGACGTCGGCAAGGTACGAGACCGTCTGATCGCCGAGACGCTGGCGCCGACCGGCCACGCCGGATCGGCCGCCGCCGACTTCCACGAGACCTGGGTGATCAACCACATCGCCGTCCACGAGCACGCCGGCGAAGGCATCGACGACGGCTATTTCTCCGACATCGACGCCAATCTGCGCATCGCCGTCGCCTCCCACACCTGGGAACTCGGCGAATATCTGCGCGCGCTCGCCGCCGAGGGCGCCTTGAAGCCGGTCGACGGCATCCCGCAGGAGAGGCTCGGCTATTTCCCGCCCTGCCACCTGCGCGAACAGGACATGGGCCGGCCCTGGGCCGAGCTTCTCGCCGAGATGCCGGGTGCCGCGGTCGAGACCGTCGGCCGTGCCGACGACTGCTGCGGCCTCGGCGGCATCATGGGCTTCAAGAAGACCTTCCACCACGCCTCGCTCGCCATGGGGCGCGGGCTGATGGCGCGGACGGCGGCCGCGAACCCCGACCGCGTCGTCACCGAATGCCTCGGCTGCCGCGTCCAGTTCAACCAGATGCAGCCGATCCCGGTGAGCCACCCGGTCGAGATCCTCGCCGCGGCTTACGCGGCGGAGAAGGTGGGCGAGAAGGCGTGAGAGAAAGCCCGGCGCAGCGGCGCCGGGCCTCGTGCTCGTGGCGAGACGTCTCTGATCTTCACCCTGTTCGGCTTCATGCTGAGGTGCCCGGCCGAAAGGCCGGGCCTCGAAGCACGAAGCCACGACGGGCGGTGCCACTCGGCCCTTCGCCCTTCGAGGCCCGGCGTTGCCGGGCACCTCAGGATGAAGGGCCTCCGCACAGTCCGATCGAGTCGAAAGGCTCGAACCTCACGCCCCCGCGAGCCGCGCCTCGGCGATGCGTGCCCAGAGGTCCGCACCGATCGGCAGCGCCGCGTCGTTGAAGTCGTAGCGCGGCGAGTGGAGACCGGCGTCGCCCGTGCCACGCCCCTGGCCGACCCAGACATAGGCGCCGGGCTTCTCCTGCAACATGAAGGCGAAGTCCTCCGCCCCCATGCTCGGCTCGATGTCTTCCTCGAGCACCAGCGTCGGCGCCATGCCGCGGATGACGCCCTGGACGAAACGGGCCTCGGTCGCGTCGTTGATGGTCGCGGGATAGCGGCGCTGATAGTCGATCGTCGCTTCGCAGCCCATCGCCTCGGCGATGCCGTGGACGATCGCCTTCAGCCGCGTCTCGATCAGATCGCCGATCTCGGGCGCGAACCAGCGCACCGTGCCGGACATCTTGCAGGCGTCGGGAATGACGTTCCAGGCGTCGCCGCCGTGCACCGTCGTCACCGAAACGACGGCCGACGACATCGGCGAGACGTTGCGCGCGGCGATGGTCTGCAGCGCCGAGCCGATCTGGAACACCGCCGCGACCGGATCCGCCCCCTGATGCGGCATGGCGCCGTGGGCGCCGCGGCCCTTGACCTCGATCTCGAAGATGCCGAAGGCCGCCATCATCGGACCGGTCGTCAGACCCGCCCGCCCGACCGGCAGCGCCGGCCAGTTGTGCATGCCGAAGATCGCCTCGACGGGGAAGCGCTCGAAGAGCCCGTCGGCGATCATCTTCTCGGCGCCGCCCTCGTTCTCCTCGGCGGGCTGGAAGACGAAATGCACCGTGCCGTCGAGCGTCGTGCTCTGCGACAGCGACCGCGCCGCGGCGAGCAGCATGGCGGTGTGGCCGTCGTGGCCGCAGGCATGCATCCGCCCGACGTTCTTCGAGGCATAGGTCAGCCCCGTCGCCTCGTGGATGGCGAGCGCATCCATGTCGGCGCGCAGGCCGATGGCGCGAGACGACGTGCCACGCGAGAGCGTCGCCACCACGCCGGTGCCGCCGATCCCGGTCGCGACCTGCAACCCGAAGGAGGCGAGCCGCTCGGCGACGAAGGCCGAGGTGCGATGCTCCGCGAAGGCCAGTTCCGGCATCTGGTGCAGCTCGCGCCGCCAGGCGACGGCCTCGTCGATCTCTTCGCAGGAAAAGCGGGTGACGGGGGCGTTCACGGGCGATCCTCCTCGGGCGTCGCGTCATCGAGGCGATAGCGGAAGTCGCAACGCTTCGCCCCGCCCATGATGGTCTCGGTGCGGGTCAGCTCCATCTTCGGATTGTAACCGACGCAGAAATCGCCGTCGCGATTGCACGACAGGAGATGGCCGATCTCGCCCAGCCCCATCTCGCGATACATCTCGGCGTAGCGGCAGCGGGTGACGTCGAAGTCGAGCCGGTCGGGGCTCGCGTGGCGCACCTCCAGTTCGAGCGAGCCGCCGGTCGTCCAGTTCGGCAGGATGGCGCCGAAGTCCGACAGGTCGGGATCGCGGCCGAGCGCATCGCGGAAGCGGGCGCCCTGTTCGATCGCCGAGCGCGACACCGCCTCGCCGATCACCGCCTTCGCCTCGTCTTCACCCGATCGCGCCTTCAGCACCGCGTAGACGTGGCCGAGGATCTCGGCCTCGATGCGGCGACGTTCGATGATCGGCAGGTTCATGCACCCTCTCCCGTGCCGGCCGGCGCCGGCTGTTCGTGGACATGGCCGCCGAGATAGGCCTCGACGATGCGCGGATCGCCGGCGAGGTCGGCGGCGGCCCCTTCGAGCGCGATCTTGCCCGATTCCATCACCGCCGCACGATCGGCGATACGCAGGGCAGCCTTCGCATTCTGTTCGACGATCAGGATCGACAGGCCCTCGGCGCGGATCTGCGACACGAGGTCGAAGATGCCCTTGACGAACTTCGGCGCGAGACCGAGCGACGGCTCGTCGAGGAGGAGGAGCGAGGGCTTGGCCATCAGCGCCCGGGCGATGCACAGCATCTGCTGTTCGCCGCCCGAGAGCGAGCCCGCCGTCTGCGCCATGCGCTCGCCGAGCTTGGGGAAGAGCGCCAGCACGCGGTCGAGCTCGGACGTGCCGTGCCGCCCGCCGCCGAGCACGAGATTTTCCCGCACGCTCATCGACGAGAAGATCTGACGGCCCTCCGGCGACTGGAGAAGACCGAGAGCGACGATGTCGTGGCTCTTCAGCTTCGAGATCTCCTCGCCGCGGAAGCGGATCGAACCGGACTTCGGCCGATAGATGCCGGAGATCGCCCGCATCAGCGTCGTCTTGCCGACGCCGTTCGAGCCGAGCACGGCGACGATGCCCTTCTCCGGCACGTCGAGGTCGACGCCGTGCAGGATCTCCTGGATGCCCATGGTGACGGTCAGGCCGCGGATTTCGAGCAGGCTCATTCCTCGACCCCCAGATAGGCTTCGAGCACCGCCGGATCGGCGCGCACCACGTCGGGTTCGGCATCGGCGATCTTGCGCCCCGACGCCAGGACGACGACGCGGGAGCAGATGCTCATGACGAGGTTCATGTCGTGCTCGACCAGCATGACGGCGAGGCCGTCGGCGTTGAGCGAGCGGATGAAGCGGGCGAGTTCCGCCGTCTCGCTGTCGTTGAGGCCGGCGGCGGGTTCGTCGAGGATCAGGAAGTCGGGCTTCATCGCGAGAGCCCGCGCGATCTCGAGATACTTGCGCTTGCCGTAGGAGAGGTTGGCGGCGAGTTCGCCGGCGACTTCCGTCAGCCCGACGCGTTCCAGCGCCTCCCAGGTCGCCTTCGAGATCGCCTCCGAACGGCCGCCGCCGCCCAGGATCGCGCGGCCCGCCGACATCCCCGTCTTGCCGACGGCGCCGACCGAGACGTTGTCGAAGACCGACATGTTGGGGAAGACGCGCAGGTTCTGAAAGGTCCGCGACATGCCGCGCGAGGCGATCACGTAGGGCTTCAGGCCCTGGATCTCCTCGCCCTTGAAGCGGACGACGCCTTCCGACAGCGTGGTGAAGCCCGAGATCAGGTTGAACAGCGTCGTCTTGCCCGCCCCGTTGGGACCGATCAGGCCGACCAGTTCGCCCGCCTCGACCTTCGTGGTGACGGCATCGACCGCGACCAGGCCACCGAAGCGACGGGTGACGTTTTCGATTTCGACCAGCGTCATTTCCAGCCGACCTCCCGTTCACCCGGTGCAGCCGCCCACCGCCGACCCAGCGCCCGACGGGCGAAGGTGAGCGCGGGGACCTCGCCGAAGAGACCCTTCGGCAGGAAGAGGATGGAGACGAACATCACGAGGCCGACCATCACGTTGCGCAGATCACCGAGCGAGCGCAGCACCTCCGGCAGGAGGATGAGCAGCACCGCGCCGACGATCGCTCCGGGCAGCGAGCCGAGACCGCCGACGACGACCATCGCCAGGATCAGGATCGAGTTGGAGAAGTTGAAGTCGCCGGGCGAGACGTAGCCGGTGGTGTAGGCCCACAGCGCACCGGCGAGACCGGCGAAGAAGGCCGACAGCGTGAAGACCTCGATCTTCAGCCGCACCGTGTCGATGCCCATGGCGTCGGCGCACTGGTCGTCCTCGCGCAGGGCTCGCAGAGCGTTGCCCCAGTAGGAGTGGGTGAGGCGATGCAGCGCCCAGATCGACAGGCCGACCACCACCGCGACCACGAAGTAGACCGCGAGGCCACCCTTCACCGACCAGCCGAAGAGCTTGATGCCGGAGAACAGCATCACCCCGTTCGGGCCCTTGGTGACCGCAACCCAGTTGAGCAGCACCGTGTTGATCATCTGCCCGATGGCGAGCGTCGCCACCGCGAAATAGATCGACACCAGCCGCATCGTCGGCAGCGCCACCACGAAGGCGAGGAGGCCCGCGACGAGGCCGGCGGCCGGCAGGCCCCAGAGGAAGCCGAGCTTCAGCTCCGAGCCCATCAGCGCGGCGACATAGGCGCCGATACCGTAGAAGGCGGCATGGCCGAGGTGGAGCAGTCCGCCGACACCGGTCACCAGATGCAGCGACGCGGCGAGCAGCGCGAAGATCAGCACCAGATTGGCGACCTGGAAGAAGTAGCCCTTGCCGAAGAAGGCGAGGGTCGCGGGCGCGACGGCGAAGACGAGGAGGACGAGCGCGAGCGGCACGAGAGCCGAGCGCGACATCTTTTTCGAGATCTCAGACACGTTCCCTCCCCGCTCCGAAGAGCCCCTGCGGGAAGAAGATCAGGGTGACGACGAGGAAGCCGTAGGCGACCATGTCGGCCCAGTTCGACGAGACGAAGGTGGTGGCGATGCCTTCGGAGAGACCCAGCAGCAGCGCGCAGATCACCGCGCCGGGGATCGACGACAGCCCGCCCATCACCATGGCGACGAAGGCCTTGATGCCGGGCACGAAGCCCATCGCCGGGAAGATCGCCCCGTAGTAGAGCCCGACCAGGATGCCGGCCGCCGCGCCCATCGCCGAGCCGATGGCGAAGGTGAAGAGGATGGTGCGGTCGGTGTCGATGCCGACGTATTTGGCGCCGAGCGGATTGGCCGAGACGGCGCGGATGGCGAGACCGGCCCGCGTCCGCGTCAGGAGATACTGCAGCGAGCCGAGCATCACCGCGGCGACGGCGAGGATGATCAGGTCGCCGGTGACGATGGTGACCGGTCCGAGCGCGATCGGCTTGTTGATCAGCGCCGCGAAGGGCAGCGTCTGCATCTGCGAGCCGAAGGCGATCTCGAGACCCTCACGGGCGACGATCGACACCGCCAGCGACGACATCAGCGTCGATTCCCGCATCGCCCGCGACTTCAGCGACGCCTCGTCGGAGAAGCGGCGGAACGGCTTGAAGGCGATGCGTTCGAGCCCGAAGCCGAGCGCCGCACCGACCGCCATGACGATCAGCAGCACCACGACCAGTGGCGGCGCGAAGGCGGTGACGACGATCAGGCCGACGAAGGCGCCGATCGTGTAGACCTCGCCATGGGCGAAGTTCACGACGTTGAGCACGCCGAAGATCAGCGTGAAGCCGATCGCCATCAGGGCGTAGATCACCCCCTGTGACAGGCCGATGGCCAATTGCTGCAGGTAATAGGGATCGATCACGCTGGAGCCCCTCGCGTCGTGTCGATGAACGGTCGCCGGTCGCCCGGCATGCGTAGACGTCTCGTCCGAGCGGCGATGCGTCGATGATCGCCGCCCCATCGTCCCCTCCCCCCGTGAGGGGGAGGGACAGGGAGGGGGGCAGCGGCGTGCCCTCACACTCCGAGATCGAGGGGAAGCCCTCCCCCCCTCTCTGTCTCTCCCCCTCGAGGGAGGAGAGGACCGGATGCGAGGGCGTCACGACAACGCCGGTCGCCCGAGAGGCGAGACCGAAGTCTCCCCTCCCCGCTCGATCACTCCTCGACCGGCGTGAAGACGCCGCCGACGACGCGCACCTTGGAGAGCGACTTCACCGGCTCGCGGTCCGGGCCGAAGGTCGTCTTGCCGGTCACGCCGGGGAAGTCCTTGGTGGCGGCGAGCGCGTCGCGCACCGAGGCGCGGGTGGTCTTCGGATAGGTCTTCACCACCGCCTCGAGCATGATGTTGACGGCGTCGAAGGCCTGCGCCGGAAACTGACCCGGCTCGGCACCGCGCGCCTTCACCCAGGCCTCGACGAAGCTCTTCACTTCCGGCCTGGGGCTGTTGGGCAGGAAGTTGGTGGTGAGCGACAGACCATCGGCATCGGCGCCGGCGAGCTCGATGATCTTCTGGTTGTGCGCCGCCGACGTCGACCAGATCGGCACGTTGAGGCCGACCTGCTTCGCCTGCTTCAGGAAGTTGGCACCGTCCTCGTAGAAGAAGCCGGTGTAGATCGCATCGGGCTTCTCGCGCTGGATCTTGGTGAGCAGCGAACGGAAGTCCGGCAGACCGCGGTTGAAGTACTCCGTCAGGACGACGGTGCCGCCCTTGGCGGTCAGTTCGTCGTTGAAGTACTTGGTGACGGACTGACCCCAGTCGGTCTGCTCGGCGACCACCGCGACCTTCTTGATGCCCTTGGAGAGCATCCAGTCGGCATTGAACGGCCCCTCACCGGCTTGCGTCGTGATGTTGCGGAACTGCCATTCCGAGATCTTGGCGTAGTCCGGGTGCGAGGCGGTCTGGGAGAGCTGCGGCATGCCGGCCTCCTTGTAGACCTGCGCCGCCGCCATCGACACGCCCGAGGTGAAGTCGCCGAGCACGCCGACGATCTTCTCGTCGTCGACGAACTTGCGGGCGATCGCCACGCCTTCCTTGGCGTCCGAGCGGCTGTCTTCGAAGACGATCTCGACCTTGACCGGCAGACGGCCGGAGGCGTTGAAGCGCTCGAGCGCGATCTCGGCGGCGGTCTTGAAGTCCTGGCCGTACTGCGCCGTGTTGCCGGTCAGCGGCAGCTGGTAGCCGAGACGGATGGCGTCGGCGGCAAAGGCCGGCGCGGCGGCGAAGGGGGCGATCAGCGCGAAGCCGACGATGGTCCTGCGGGTGAACGTCATGCTCTCTCTCCACTCGAGGGCCCGGGGGCCGATGGGGTGCCTATTTCCGAAACTGCGGGGCCACGCCTCAGGCGGCGGTGCCGGGTTCGACCACCAGACGGCAGCAACCTTCCTCTCCCGGCTTCCAGGTCTCGCCCTTGAAGACGAAGCCGGCCGCCTTGAAGAGGCCGCCGTCGATGGCGCCGCCGGCCTTGCACAGGAGTTCGAGATCTTCCTCCGAAAGCCCCATCGCCTGCCAGGCCTCCTTCAGCGGGCAGCGGTGGAACTTGATCTCGAGACGCTCGTCGTCGCACTGGCGGATCTCCGGGGCGAAGATCTCGTCGACCGCCGGGATGCCGCCGATGAAGCGATCCTTGAGACCGACCAGATTGGCCGGGCCGAGATCGGCGAACTTGGCACCCATGGTCACGCCCATGCGGCGGGTCGCCTCGCCGACCAGCTCGACCGCCTTGTCGGTGCCGAAGGCATCGCGCAGCACGTCGAACATGTTGGCATAGGCCGCGGCGCGCATGGTGAAGGCACCCTGGAGCCACTCGATCGGCACCATGCGGCCGGAGGGGGATGTGTCGGTCATGATCGGCGATCCTCGTCGATGGTTCGTGAACGGTGGACGCGTCGCCTCAGGCGGCCTTGGCCGCGCCGGGCGAGATCTTCAGGAAGCAGCGGTCGCCGCATCCGGGATGCCAGTTCTCCGCCTCGAAGCCGAAACCGGCGGCCTCGAACACGCCACGATCGACCATCGATCCGGCCTTGCAGAGCAGTTCGACGTCTTCCTCCGAACGGCCCATCGCCTGCCACGCCTCGCGCAGGGGGCAGCGATGGAACTGGATCACCAGACGCTCGTCGTCCAACTGGACGATCTCGGGAGCGAACATCTCCTCGACCGCCGGAACGTCGCCGAGGAAGCGGTCCTTGAGTTCGGCGAGATTGCCCGGCGCGAGATCCGAGTAACGGACACCGGCGATCGCACCCATCCGGCGGGTCGCCTCGCCGAGCACCTCGACGGCACGCTCGACGCCGTCGCTCTCGCGGATGACGTCGAAGACCTGGGCATAGGCCATGGCGCGGGCGTTGAAGGCGGCGCGAAGGGTCTCGATCGGAACCATCGTCGAGGACCGGCTGACTTCGGACATCGTTCTCTTCCTCTCTGACATCACGCCGGCTCGCGGCCGTCTTTCCAGCGGTAGTGAGCGAGCAGGCTCGGAGCCACCAGGGTGGCGAGCTTGTGGAATGCGTAGGGCCGCACCTCGGTCAGCGGCACGGGAAGGTCCTTCTCCGGCCTGCCGTCGAGCGCGTCCGCGAAGACCGGGCCGAGGGCGGAGGCGAGCGCCACGCCGCGGCCGTTGCAGGCCTCCCATGTCCATAGACCGTCGGCCAGCCGGTGAAACCGCGGCATGCGGTCGTGCGTCATGCCGATCCGGCCGTTCCAGACGAAGTCGAAGGACGGCACGCCCATCTGCGGGAAGATGCCGGCGAGGCGCTTGCCGATCAGCGCCTTCAGCCGCCGCGCGCCGTCGAAGGGCACGATCATCGCGCCGCCCGAGACGAGCCGGCCGCGCGCGTCCCAGCGGAAGAAGCGCAGGTCGCCGTGGGTGTCGGAAAGCGCCTGGAGCCCCGGCAGGACCGTGGCGCGGACGGCTTCGGACTGCGGCGCCGTCGCCATCTGCCAGGAGAGCACCGGGATCAGCGAATGGGCGATCTTCGGGGCGAGCGAGGGGGCGAACCAGTCGGTGTAGCCGTTGGAGGCGAGCATCACCCGGTCGGCGACGATCGCGCCGCCCGCCGTGTTCAGCCGCCAGCCGTCGCCGGCTTTCTCGAGACCGGTCACCGCCGTGCCCTCGAAGATCCGGGCACCGGCGGCTTCCGCCGCCTTCGCCAGACCACGGACATAGGCGAGCGGATTGAGATGGCCGCCGGAGGCATTGAGCATGCCGCCGTACCATTCCTTCGAGCCGACCAGCACCGCCGTCTCGGCCGCATCGAGCAGACGGACAGGCGCGCCACGCCGTCCCCAGGCCTCGACGCGGGCGGCCGACAGCTTCACCCGGCCCGGCGAATGGGCCGGCTGGAACCAGCCGTTCTGCACCGCCTCGCAGTCGATGCCGTGGCGGCGGATCAGATCGAAGACGTGAGTAGCGCTGTCGCTGACGAGCTGGGCGAAGCGTTCGCCCGTCTCGCCGAAGCGCACCGCCATGACGTCGGGTTCGGCGCCCGTCATGGTCGGGATGACCTGACCGTTGTTGCGCCCCGAGGCGCCCCAGCCGACCGAAGCCGCCTCGGCGAGGACGACGGAGCGTCCGCGCGAGGCGAGTTCGAGGGCGGTGGACAGGCCGGTGATGCCGCCACCGACGATCGCGACGTCGGCCCGCACGTCGCCCGCGAGTGCCGGCGCCGGGGAGCGGTCCGGGGTCACGGCGGACCAGAGCGAGGGCGGGAAGGGCTGGGCGTGAACGGGCATGACCGGCTTGTCCTGGAGAGGCGTCGTCAGGCGGCGACGGGATCCATGTCGAGGTGGCCGTCGAAGAAATCGGCTGCGGCGCGGGCATGGAGTTTGGTGGAATCGAATACCGGCAGATCGGTATCGGCGGAACTGATGAGAAGTCCAATTTCGGTACAACCGAAGATCACGCTGTCGGCACCGCGCGCCTTGGCTGCCTCGATGATGGTGATGTAACTACGGCGGGAGGTTTCCTTGACCACGCCACGACAGAGCTCGTCGAAGATCACATCGTGGACGACGGCGCGATCCTGCTCTTCCGGGACCATGACGTCGAGATCGAACTTTCGCCGCAGACGATCTTTCCAGAAATTCTGTTCCATGGTGTAGCGGGTCGCCAGAAGCAGCGGCGCCTTCACCCCGCTTGCCGCCAGGTCACGCCCGACCACGTCGACGATGTGGATCAGCGGCACGCCGGCCGAGCGCTCGACGCCGTCGGCGACGAGATGCATCGTGTTGGTGCAGATGAGGAGACAGCCGGCGCCGGCACCGGCGAGACCACGACCGGCCTCGGCGAGGCGCGCCTCGGCGCCGACCCAGTCGCCGGCCTTCTGCAGGGCGACAATCTCGTCGAAGTTGACGGAGCGCAGGAGAATGTCGGCGGACACGAGGCCGCCGTGGCGGTCGCGCACCATCTCGTTGATTTCACGATAGTAGGTCGCGGTGCTTTCCCAGCTCATACCGCCGATCAGACCGATGATGCGAGACACTTTCCTGCTCCGTCTTGGGTTCGACGCAAAAACGGTAGCGCAGGAGCGATGCGGAGAATGCGCGTCGTTTGCACAAACAACCGGCATCGACGCAAACTTGTTGCACGATATCGAAAACATGCGACACTGATTTGCACATAACTCGCCATGCACACAAATGGAGCGCGCCGTGCTCGACATTCGCGACAGGAGAATTCTCGAGGAGCTTCAGGAGGACGCCACCGTCGCCGTGGCCGATCTCGCCGACACGGTCGGCCTCTCGGTCTCGGCCTGCTGGCGCCGCATCAAGGCGCTCGAGGACCACGGGCTGATCTCGCGCCGCGTCGCGCTGATCGACCGTCGCCGCGCCAACGTCGGCACCACCGTCTTCGTCGGCGTGCGCACCTCGCGCCACTCGATCGAATGGCTGGAGGCCTTCCGCAAGGCGATCTCCGACATTCCCGAGATCGTCGAGGCCTACCGCCTGACCGGCGAGATGGACTATCTGCTGCGCCTCGTCGTCCCCTCGGTCGAGATCTACGACGCGGTCTACAAGCAGCTGATCACCCGCCTCGACTTCACCGACATCACCTCCTTCATCGCCATGGAGGAGATGAAGTTCACCACCGCCGTGCCGCTGCGCTACGCGTGAGCGACCGGACGCCGCCGCCGAGGGGGATTGCTCCGGCGCCGCGGGATGATAAGCCCATGTCGCGGATGGCCGTGGGCGACGACCCGGGAGGACGAGCGTGATGGATTTCGGGTGGATCGCGACGCGGTGGAAGCCGCTCGCCGGCGGCATCGGGGCGATCGCCTTCGTCGTGATGGCGGCGATGATGGTGATCCGGCCGGACGCCGAATGGGCGCAGGTCTTCGTCCTCGCCTCGCGCCAGCTCGTCCGCGGCGAGGATTTCTACCACGTCGGCACGCTCTACCTCTATCCGCCCTTCGGGACGATCCTCGGCCTGCCCTTCGTGCCGCTGCCGGAATGGGCGACGCGCCTCGCCTTCTACACCGTCAACGTCGCGGCGATCGGCGTCGTCGCCCTCGTCTCCTGGCGGCTCGCCGGCGAGACCACCCTCGGCGATCCGACGCCCGACAATCGCGCCGCCTGGACGATCGCCGCCCTCGGCGTCATCGCGGCCGCCCCCTACGCCTGGAACACCGTGCTGCACCAACAGGCCGATCTCCTGATCGATGCCTTCGTCGCCGCCGGCATGCTCGCCCACTGGCGCGGCCGCTCGCTCCTCGCCGGCGTGCTGATCGGGCTCGGCGCCTCGATCAAGGGGCCGCCGCTGCTCTTCCTCGTCTATTTCCTGTGGCGCCGTGACGCCCGCGCGACGATGGCGCTGCTCGTGACCGTCGCCGTCGCCGCGCTGCTGCCCGATCTCGTTCACCCGGCGCCGGAAGGCACCTGGCTCGTCACTTGGCTGAAGCGCTACATCCTGCCCGCAGCCGACGTGAACGCCACGCTCGGCGCCTGGGCGACCACCGCCACCCACAACATCTACAACCAGTCGCTCGGCGGCACGATCCAGCGGCTGGTCAACACCCGCTTCTCGGTCGCCGGCGGCGAGGCCGTCGTCTCCGCCGCCGCAGCGATGGTCGAGGCCCGGCCGTTGAAGCTCGCGACCTACGCGGTGATGGGCGCCATGGGTGTGGCGACCTTCGTCGTCTCCTGGATCGCCGCGCGCAACCGCCGCGCGGCGGGCGCCGGCGAGGCCGCCGAGCGCGAGGCACGGGCCGCCGAACTGGCGATCGTGCCGCTCTTGATGCTCGCCTTCTCGCTGATGTCGGGCCTCGCCCATTTCCCGATCGTCGCCCCCGCCGCGGTCCTTCTCGCCCACCGGGCGGTGCGTGCCGGCGACCGGATCTCGGCCGCGGCCCTCGCCGTTGCGGTGGTCGTGGCAATCGCCGTCAACAAGGACCTCGTCGGCCGCGTGCTCTACGACTTCGCCCTCTGGTCGGGCATCGCCACGGCGGCGCTGGTCGCCCTCTGGCTCGGCGCGTTGGCGGCGCTCCTGCGTCCACGCGCCGCCGCGTGAGCCGATCGGCCCGCTCGATTGGCAGGCCCGACGCCATGCTGTAACCATCGCCGCGGGGCCGCCCGCGCGGCGATCGATCGGACGACGGAAACGACATGCTGCAGCGGCTCAGGATCAGGCTGTCGCGCTGGCTTCGCCGCCACGTCGGCGCGATGCGCCACGACCATCTCGGCATCACCCGCGAGGGCTGCCCGGAGGCCTTCGCCAAGCCGCTGCGCGTCGCACTCCTCGGCACCTGCATGACCGACAAGCTCTCCCGCGCCTTCGAGGCGGCGGGCGACACCGTTGAGAGCCATCTCTATTCGAGCCACCCGGCCGCCGGATTTCCCGATCTCGACTGGGCGAGCTTCGACGCGGTCGTCGTCACCCCCAATCTGCGCGGCCTCTTCGGCGACGACCTCGCCCATGCCCGCATCGCCGACGACGCCGCCTTCGACGCCTTCGTCGCCGCCCACCGTGCCGGGGTCGAGCGCATCGTCGCCGACATCTCGGCCGTCGTCGCCGGCCGCGCGCCGGTCTTCGTCGTCGGCTTCATCGAACCGCCGAGCACCTATCAGGGCCTGCTGCTGAACGGCCGCCGCCGCTCGCTCCACCGCGCCGTCACGCTGCTGAACGACGCCATGGCCGACGCGCTCGAGGCCGATCCGACCTGTCACTACCTCGAGCTCAACGACGTCCTGCACCATCTCGGCGACCGCGACCTGAGCGACGGCTGGACCAACCACTTCACCCACGGCGGCATCAAGGGCCGGCTGTCGGACGAGTTCCACACCGCACTCGTCGTCCGCCTCCACCGCGCCCTCGTGGTGCTCGCGCAGCCCCGGCCGATCAAGCTGATCGTCACCGACCTCGACAACACGCTGTGGAAGGGCGTCCTCGCCGAGTTCGACGAGATCGTGCCGCACGAACACGTCGAGGGCTGGCCGCTCGGCTATGCCGAGGCACTGCTCGAGTTCAAGCGCCGCGGCGGCCTTCTGGCGATCGCCTCCAAGAACGACCACGACGAGACTGTCGCCCGCTTCGCCAGGGTCTGGGGCGATCGCCTGAGGATCGACGACTTCTGCGCCCTCGAGATCAACTGGGGCCCGAAGTCGGAGAGCATCCGCCGCATCTTGGCTGCGACCAACCTCTTGCCCGGCAACGTCCTCTTCGTCGACGACAATCCGCGCGAGATCGACGAGGTGACGCGCGCGCTGCCCGAGATCCGGACGCTCAGCGGCGACGAGAGCCTGTGGCGCGCCCACATTCTCCATTCGCCGCACACCCAGGTCGCCGCGGTGACGGCCGAATCGACCGCCCGCACGGCGCTGATCGCCGCCAAGCAGAAGCGCGACGAGGCCGCCGCCGGCCAGTCGCGCGAGGACTGGCTGCGCGATCTCGCCGTCGCCGTCGCGATCCGCCCGATCGCGGCCAAGAGCGATCCCGACTTCGCCCGCGCCTTCGAGCTGCTGAACAAGACCAACCAGTTCAACACCACCGGCAGGCGCTGGTCGGACGCCGAGATCGGCGCCTTCTTCGCCGCCGGCGGCACGCTCGTCGGCCTGCGCGCCTCCGACCGATTCGGCGACAACGGCCTCGTCTCCGTCGCCGTGCTGCGCGACCGGGTGCTGGAGCAGATGGTGCTCTCCTGCCGCGTCTTCGGCCTCGGCATCGAGACCGCCTTCCTCGCCCGTCTCGAGGAGACCCATGGCGTCGAAGCGGCCCTGCTGGTCGACACCGGCCGCAACAAGACCTGCGCCGCCTTCCCCGCCGACCACGGCATGGTCGAGGCCGACGGCCGCTGGCGCGTCGCGACGCCGACCCGCGTGCCGGACTGGATCGCGCTCCGCGCCGGTTGACGTGACGTGACCGTGACGGGCCGCCCGCGGCAGCGGCGAGACGCCCTTCGTCGACCTCCGACGACGCGACCGAGCGGCCGAAACCATTTCGTCGACGCATCCGATGCGTGCGATCGTCGCAGCTTTGCGACAGGATCGTCCATGTAATTAGCCAAATCGACTCGTTGCGACCGCTCGCGCAAGAGGTACCATTTCACTGCCCTTGCAAGGCGTCTCGCCCTGCAGGTGTCAATGGTCGGCCAAGCAATAAAACAACCCGGCCGACCCGTGACAGTCGTCCATTGGATGAACCGGCGGAGGAACAGCGCGAATGCCCGAGATTCTTTTCTGAAGGACGTCCGAACGCTCGACAGCACACTTCGACGAAAGACGAATGCCGAGCTTCTCTGGTCGGCATACGGGTCGGATTGTACACATCCCTGACATTCCTCCGCAGGGAGGGACATCGGGGTTCGTCGACGAAACGTCCATGATGCCGTCGGGGGGCGGTCCGCCGTCCCCGCCGCTCGTCCCACCCGAGCGCGCCGGCATCGCACCACGAGCCGAACGCGTGAGCCGCGCTCCGGTAGGGGAGCGCACGGCTTCTCCTCGGTCGGGAGAGGTCGCCGGCGTTCACGGTCGGCCGTGGTTCGGAAGGGCCTCACGACGCATTCGTCTCCTCCCTCGGCGATGATCGGCCGGAAGGCCGGTAGGAGGAACGATGAAGAAATTCGATCTGCTCGCCGCCGTGACCTTCGGGCTCGGCCTCGCATTCGCGTCCGGCTCGGCGTCCGCCCTGACCATCGGCTTCTCGCAGGTGGGCTCGGAAGGCGACTGGCGTCCCGCCTTCTCCAAGGACATGAAGGACGAGGCCGCCAAGCGCGGTATCGACCTGAAGTTCTCCGACGCCCAGGGCAAGGAAGAGAACCAGCTGAAGGCGGTTCGTTCCTTCATCGCCCAGAAGGTCGACGCGATCATCATCGCCCCCGTCGTCGTCACCGGCTGGGACGCCGTCCTGAAGGAAGCCAAACAGGCCAAGATCCCGGTCTTCCTCGCCGACCGTGACGTCGACAGCGACAAGGACCTGTTCGTCACCCGCATCTCCGCCGACTTCAACCTCGAGGGTCGTCTCGCCGGTGCCTGGCTCGCCCAGGCGACCAAGGGCAAGTGCGACATCGCCGAGTTGCAGGGCACCGTCGGCTCGGCCCCGGCGATCCAGCGCAAGAAGGGCTTCGAGTCGATCACCTCGAACTTCCCGGACATGAAGATCGTCAAGTCGCAGTCCGGCAACTTCACCACCGCCGAAGGCAAGGAAGTGGCCGAGAGCTTCATCAAGGCGACCGACGGCTTCAAGGGCATCTGCGCGGTCTACGCCCACAACGACAACATGCTCCTCGGCGCCATCCAGGCGATGAAGGAAGCGGGTCTGAAGCCGGGCAAGGACGTGCTGATGGTCTCGGTCGACAGCGTGCCGGACATGTTCAAGGCGATGGCGGCCGGCGAGGCGAACGCCTCGGTCGAGCTGCGCTCCGACATCGGCAAGGACATCTACAACGTCGTCGAAGCCTATCTGAAGGGCAAGCACGACTGGCCGAAGTGGGTGAAGATCGACAGCGACCTCCACACCCAGGCCGACGCCGCCGCCCAGATCGCCAAGCGCGGCATCAAGTGAACCCCGACTTCGCGCGGGAAGCGGCGGGGCGCCGGAACGCCCCCTCGCCTCCCGCGCGGAGACGACTGCGAGCCGGGAACGACCCCTGTCGGTCCCGACGGACGACGAGCGAAGGGGTGACACGATGACGGACGCGACGCCACGCATCGCCATGCGAGGCATCACCAAGACGTTTCCCGGCGTGCGGGCGCTCGACGGCGTCGACTTCACGCTCGCGCCGGGCGAGATCCATGCCCTGCTCGGCGAGAACGGCGCCGGCAAGTCGACCCTGGTGAAGGTGCTGACCGGGGTGCATCCCGCCGATGCCGGCACCATCGAACTCGACGGCGTCACCATTCGCCCGGAGAGCCCCGCCGCGGCTCAGGACCTCGGCATCGCCACGGTCTATCAGGAGGTCAACCTCGTCCCGACCATGACGGTCGCCGAGAACCTCACCCTCGGTCGCCAGCCGACCCGCTTCGGCCTCGTGTCGTGGAAGGGTGCCCGGGAACGCGCCCGCGGCGCGCTCGCCCGCCTCGGCCTCGATCTCGATCTCGACCGCTCGCTCGGCTCCTATTCGCTGGCGATCCAGCAACTGGTCGCCATCGCCCGCGCCCTCGACCGCGAGACCGGCGTCCTCGTCCTCGACGAGCCGACCGCCAGCCTCGATGCCGCCGAGGTCGAGCGCCTGTTCGGCGTGCTGCGCGACATCCGCGCCAAGGGCATCGCGATCGTCTTCATCACCCACTTCATCGAACAGGTCTATGCCGTCTGCGACCGCATCACCGTGCTGCGGAACGGCCGTTTCGCCGGCTCCGACACGGTCGCGGCGATGCCGCGCATGCGCCTCGTCACCCTGATGCTCGGCCGCGCGCTGGCGACCGAGATCGAAGCGGGCCGCCCCGAAGCCCACTTCGACCCGGCTTCCGAACCGGTCCTGGCGACGGACGGCTTCGGCAAGGCGCGCTGGATCGAGCCGATCGATCTCTCCGTCCGCGCCGGCGAAGTCGTCGGCCTCGCCGGCCTGCTCGGCTCGGGCCGTACCGAGACGGCGAAACTGATCTTCGGCGCCGTGCGCGCCGATCGCGGCCGCCTCCGGGTGGCGGGCGAGCCCGTCTCCCTGCGCTCGCCCGGTCAGGCGATCCGCCTCGGCTTCGGCTTCTGCCCGGAGGACCGCAAGCACGACGGCCTGATTCTCGAGCTCAGCGTGCGCGAGAACCTGATCCTGGCGCTGCAGTCCCGCCGCGGCTGGTGGAACCGCATCGGCGCCGCCGAGCAGGACCGCCTCGCCCGCGAGATGATCGCCGCCCTCGGCATCGCCACACCCGACGCCGAGAAGCCGGTCGGCCAGCTCTCCGGCGGCAACCAGCAGAAGGTGATCCTCGCCCGTTGGCTGGCCGCCGAGCCGCGCCTCCTCATCCTCGACGAGCCGACCCGCGGCATCGACATCGGCGCCCATGCCGAGATCGTCGCCCTGATCCGCCGTCTGTGCGGCGAGGGACTGGCGCTGCTGGTCGCCTCGTCCGAACTCGACGAGATCGTCGCCTTCTCCCATCGCGTCGTCGTCCTGCGCGACCGCCGCAAGGTCTGCGAGATCACCGGCGACGCGGTGACGCGGTCGTCCATCGTGGAGGCGATCGCCAGCAGATGACCGAGACGACCATGACCCCGACCCCGTCCGACGACCCCCGACCCGCCGCCCCTGCGGCCACGCCGCCCGGTGCCGCCCGTCCCGAACGTCGCGCCATCCCCGCCGCCGTCTGGCCGCTCCTGGCGCTGGCGGCGATCCTGGTGGTCGACTGGTTCATCTCGCCGAGCTTCTTCTCGATCCGTCTGGTCGAGGGGCGGCTCTACGGCTCGACGATCGACATCCTCTACCGCGGCACGCCGATCGCCCTGGTGGCGCTGGGCATGGCCGTGGTGATCGGCGCCCGCGGCATCGACCTGTCGGTCGGCTCGGTGATCGCCATCGCAGGCGCGGTGATGGCGCATTTCATCCATGCCGGGGTCGATCCCTGGCTGGTGATCGCCGCCACGCTCGGCGTGGGTCTGCTCTGCGGCCTGTGGAACGGCTTCCTCGTCGCCGTCCTCGGCATCCAGCCGATCATCGCCACGCTGATCCTGATGGTCGCCGGCCGCGGCATCGCCCAGATGATCAACGGCGGCCGCATTCCGACCTTCCGCTCCGAGTTCTTCTCGGCGCTGGCGACCGGCCGCGTCTGGGTGATCCCGTCGCGGCTGTTCCTGGTCGCCGGCGTCGTCTTCGTGCTGTGGCTGCTGCTCAGGCGCACCGCCTACGGTCTCTTCGTCGAGGCGGTCGGCGCCAATGCCCCCGCCGCCCGGCTCGCCGGCGTCGGCACCCGCGCCGTGACGCTCGGGGCCTATGCCATCTGCGGCGTCACCGCGGCGCTGGCCGGCGTCGTCATCACCGGCGACGTGCGCGCCTCCGATGCCGTCACCGCCGGCCTGTGGTCGGAACTCGACGCCATCCTCGCCGTGGTGCTGGGCGGCGCCTCGCTCAACGGCGGACGCATCTTCCTCGCCACCACGCTGGTCGGCGTGCTGATCATCCAGTCGCTGACCACCTCGATCCTGATGAGCGGCCTGCCGCCGGAATACAATCTCGTCGTCAAGGCCGTGGTCATCCTCGCCGTCCTGCTGCTCCAGGCCCCGGCGCTGCGTGCCGAGCTGCGCCGCCTCGTCGCCCGTCGAAAGGTCACGCCATGAGAGAACGCCGGCTCCCGATCTTCGCGACGATCGTGGTCTTCGTCCTGCTCTACGGCGCGGGCGGACTGTGGTTCGATCACTTCCTGTCGTCCCGCGTCTTCGGCAACCTCCTGACCGACAACGCCTTCGTCATCATCGCCGGCCTCGGCATGACCTTCGTCATCCTGTCGGGCGGCATCGACCTGTCGGTCGGCTCGATGATCGGCTTCGTCGGTCTGGCGATGGCGACGCTGATCGCCCACGGCTGGCATCCGCTGGCGGCGATCGCGGCGATGCTGGTCTTCGGCCTGGTGCTCGGCGCGGCGATGGGCTGGGCCATCGCCACCTTCCAGATCCAACCCTTCATCATGACGCTGACCGCCATGTTCATGCTGCGCGGCCTGTGCTTCGTCATCAGCCTCGACTCGATCCCGATCAAACACCCCTTCGTCGACGCCTTCTCCGAGTTCCAGATCCCGCTGCCCGGCGACGGTTGGATCTCCGGACCGGCGCTGATGATGCTCGCCGCCCTCGCGGTGGCGCTGCTCATCGCCCATCGCACCCGCTTCGGCGCCGACATCTACGCCGTCGGCGGCGACGCCACCTCGGCGCTCCTCCTCGGCGTGCCGGTCCGGCGCACCATCGTCGGCGTCTACGCGCTGAACGGCGTCTTCGGCGCCCTCGCCGGAGCGACCTACGCGCTCTACACCGCCTCGGGCTATCCGCTCGCTGCGACCGGTGTCGAACTCGACGCCATCGCCTCGGTGGTGATCGGCGGCACGCTGCTGACCGGCGGTGTCGGCCTCGTCGCCGGCACGGTCTTCGGCGGGCTGATCCAGGGCCTGATCCAGACGCTGATCGTCTTCGACGGCTCGCTCGACAGCTGGTGGATCCGCATCGTCGTCGGCGCCCTGCTCTTCGTCTTCATCCTGATGCAGAAGCTGATCATGAGCTCGGTCCGCGGCGTCGACGAGACCGCCCACGCCTGAGCGCGGCGGCGAAACCGCCTGCCGCCTGACGCCACCTCCCTCGCCTCGCCCGGCCATGCGCCGGGCGAATGCGTTTCACCGTCGGCACGGACAAGTGATCGACACGCATAGCGAAAATGCAATTTCTTGATGCCGCGGCATCATTGCCAGCCGGGCGAGATTCGTGTTCACATCGGTTCGTAGAGCCCGTCCACCGTCGGAGACCCCACCCATGACCACGACCGACGCCATCGCCGAACAGGAAAAGGACGCGCCGCTCTTCGAGGACATCCGCATGCTCGGCCAGTTCCTCGGCGACATCGTGCGCGAACAGGACGGCGAGGCCGCCTTCGAGGTGGTCGAGGCGATCCGCCGCCTCTCGGTCGCCTGGGAGCGCGACGCCGATCCGGTGGCGGCCAGCAATCTCGACGCGCTGCTGCAGCGCCTGTCGCCGTCCGAGACCGTGTCGGTGATCCGCGCCTTCACCTACTTCTCACACCTCGCCAACCTCGCCGAGGACTGCCACCACCTGCGCCGCCGCGCCGTCCACCACGAGCGCGACGAGAAGCGCAACGGCAGTCTCACCCGCGCCTTCGATCGATTTCAGGAGGCCGGCATCGACGCCGCCGCGGTCTCCCGCGCCCTCCAGCGCGCCTGGGTCTCGCCGGTGCTGACCGCCCACCCGACCGAGGTCCAGCGTCAGGCGATCCTCGATGCCGAACGCGCCATCGCCGCGCTTCTGGCCGAACGTGACCGGCTGAAGAACCCGCGCGACCTCGCCGCCAACGGCACCAAGATCCGCGCCCGCATCGCCCAGCTGTGGCAGACCCGCATCCTGCGCTTCGTCAAGCTGACGGTCGAAGACGAGATCGAGAACGCGCTCGGCTACTACCGCTCGACCTTCCTGACCGAGATCCCCAAGCTCTATGCCGATCTCGAGGACCTGCTCGGCAAGCCGGTCGCCCCCTTCTTCCGGATGGGCAACTGGATCGGCGGCGATCGCGACGGCAACCCCAACGTCACCGCGCCGACCCTGGTCAAGGCGCTGACCAGCCAGGCCGACGTCGCCTTCGAGCACTATCTCGAGGAACTGCACCACCTGGGGCGCGAACTCTCGGTCTCCGGCATCTTGGTGCCCCATTCGGCCGAGCTGCACACTCTCGCCGAGGCCTCGCCCGACAAGAACGCCCAGCGCAGCGACGAGCCCTATCGCCGCGCCCTCGTCGGCATCTACTCGCGCCTCGCCGCGACCTACGAGAAGCTCGTCGGCAAGAAGGCGCCGCGCGGCGTCATCGCCGTCGTCGAACCCTATCCGAGTGCCGCCGCCTTCCTCGCCGACCTGCGCATCGTCGAGGATTCGCTGCGCCGCCATCACGGCGCGCTGCTCTTGCCGATCCGGCTGTCGCCGCTGGTGCGCGCCGTCGAGGTCTTCGGCTTCCATCTGGCGACCACCGACCTGCGCCAGAGCTCCGACCAGCACGAACAGGTGGTCGCCGAACTGCTGGCGACCGCGAAGGTCGAAGCCGACTATCTCGCCCTCGACGAGGCCGCCCGGCAGGCGCTCTTGATGAAGCTCCTCGCCGATCCGCGCCCGCTTCGCGTGCCCAACACCACCTATTCGGCGCTGACCACCGGCGAACTCGAGATCTTCGAGACGGCGCGGCGTCTGCGTGCCGAATTCGGCCCCGACGCCATCCGCCACTACATCATCAGCCACACCGAGACCGTCTCCGACCTGCTCGAAGTGCTGCTGCTGCAGAAGGAATGCGGCCTGATGCGCGGCACGGTCGGGGCCGGTGCCGTGGTCGATCTGATCGTTGCGCCGCTGTTCGAGACCATCGACGACCTGCGCGCCGCCGAACCGATCATGCGCGCCTTCTACGACCTGCCCGGCATCGAGGCGATGGTGCGCTCGTCGGGCGCCGAGCAGGACATCATGCTCGGCTACTCCGACAGCAACAAGGACGGCGGCTACTTCACCTCGACCTGGGAGCTCTATCGCGCCTCGACCGCGCTCGCCCGCGTCTTCGAGGGAAAGCCCGGCATCGCGATGCGCCTCTTCCACGGCCGCGGCGGCGCCGTCGGTCGCGGCGGTGGCCCGTCCTACGAGGCGATCGTCGCCCAGCCGCCCGGCACGGTGAAGGGCCAGATCCGCCTCACCGAACAGGGCGAGGTGATCAACGCCAAATACGCCAACCCGGAGATCGGCCGCCGCAATCTCGAGACGCTGATGGCCGCCGCCCTCGAGGCCTCGCTCCTACAGCGCAAGGAGACCGCGCCGAGCGAGTTCTTCGACCTCGCGGCGCGCCTGTCCGACGCCAGCCGCGCCGCCTATCGCGCGCTGGTCTACGAGACCGAGGGTTTCGTCGACTATTTCTTCGCCGCCACCCCGATCGCCGAGATCGCCCAGCTGAACATCGGCTCGCGCCCCGCCTCACGCAAGGCGACGCGGGCGATCGAGGATCTGCGCGCCATTCCCTGGGGCTTCTCCTGGGGTCAGAGCCGCGTGACGCTGCCGGGCTGGTACGGCTTCGGTTCGGCGATCGCCGCCATCCTCGCCGAGGATCCGGAGGTGAACGGCGCGCTCCTGAAGCGGATGTACGTCGAGTGGCCGTTCTTCCGCACCCTCGTCTCCAACATGGACATGGTGCTGGCCAAGGCCGACCTCCGTGTCGCCCAGCGCTACGCCGAACTGGTGCCCGACCGGGCGCTGGCGGAAAAGGTCTTCGCCGAGATCCGCGCCGAGTGGACCCGCACCGTCGACGCGCTGACGCTGATCACCGGGACGGCGGAACGGCTCGCCGACAACCGGACGCTCGCCCGCTCGATCGCCCACCGCTTCGCCTACATCGCGCCGCTCAACCATCTCCAGGTCGAGCTGCTGCGCCGCTGGCGAGCCGGCTCGCGCGAGGAGAAGACCCAGCGCGGCATCCTGATCACCATCAACGGCATCGCCGCGGGTCTCAGGAACACGGGCTGAGGGCGGAGGCGGCGAGCCTCTCGCGGAGGCCCTTCATCCTGAGGTGCGAGCGAAGCGAGCCTCGAAGGGCGAAGGGCCGAGAGGCAAGGCCCGTCGAGGCTTCGCCCTTCGAGGCCCGACTTCGTCGGGCACCTCAGGGTGAAGCCGAACAGAGGGCCGGAACGCCCGGCTTCACCGGTCCACCCGTCCCATCCTCACGGATAGATGCCGCGCTGTTCGCGCGCCGCCAGAACGCGACGGCAGGCCAGCAGTTGCGCCGCCGAGCGCAGCGGCAGGCCGGTCTCCTCGTGGGCGGCCCAGGTCGCCTCGAAGGCATGGTCGAGGATGGTGCGCAGCCGCCCGTCGATTTCCTCGAGCCCCCAGAAGAACGACGAGAAGTCCTGCACCCATTCGAAGTAGGACACGACCACCCCGCCGGAGTTGGCGAGAATGTCCGGCACCACGACGATGCCGCGATCGGCCAGAACATCGTCCGCGGCCGGCGTCGTCGGGCCGTTGGCGCCCTCGACGATCAGACGGGTCTGGATCGTCGCCGCCAGTTCCTCGGTGATCTGGTTCTCGAGCGCCGCCGGCACCAGGATGTCGGAACGCACCCGCCAGAAGGCCTCGCGCGAAGCGAACTCGGCGCCGCGGAAGTCTGCGAACAGGCCGCCCTTCGCCAGATGCGCCGTGAGCGCCACCGGATCGATGCCGGCCGGCGAAATCAGCGTGCCGTGGACGTCCTGCACCGCGACGATCCGGGCCCCCGCCGCATGGAAGAACCGCGCCGCGGCGCCGCCGACGTTGCCGAAGCCCTGCACCGCGACCGCGGCGCCCTCGATCGCCAGACCGAGCTTTTCCGCCGCCCGCGCACCGACGATGAAGACGCCGTGCCCGGTCGCTTCGCTCCGGCCCAGCGAACCGCCGAGCGATTCCGGCTTGCCGGTGACGACGCCGGTCGTCATGTGGCCGACGGTCGCCGAATAGGTGTCCATCATCCAGGCCATGACCTGCGGATTGGTGTTCACGTCCGGCGCCGGGATGTCCTTGTCGGGGCCGAGCAGGACGGCGATCTCGCTGGTGTAGCGTCGCGTCAGCCGCTCCAGTTCGCCGAGCGAGAGCAGCGCCGGATCGACCCGGACCGCGCCCTTGCCGCCGCCGAAGGGCAGGTTCACCAGCGCGTTCTTCAGCGTCATCCAGCCGGCGAGCGCCGCGACTTCCGCCAGCGAGGCGTCGGGGTGATAGCGCACGCCGCCCTTGGCCGGTCCGCGCGAGGTGTTGTGATGAACCCGCCAGCCCTCGAAATGGGCGATGCGGCCGTCGTCGAGACGGACGGGAACGTCGACGGTCAGCATCCGGCGCGGCCGCCGCAGCGTCTCCGTCCAGCGCGCCAGCGGCCCGAGATGCGGCTCGATGCGATCGATCTGTTCGAGGAACATCGCCCAGGGCGCCACATCGGGGTTGATCAGCGTGGTGGCGGCGGGCAGCGAAACCGGCATGCGAAACGCGGTATTCATGATGTCGACGTTCCTCCAACGGCCGAGGACATGAGTCTGGCGTCGCCGCGAGCGTATTCGCCCGATGCGCTCGCCGAATCCGATGCTCGGCCTTCGTATCGATCACGTATTCGTCGGCGCCTCGATCCGGGAAAGCTCCGTGCTCCCCGGATCCTCCCGGTAACCGGAAGATCGTGTCCGACCTCTATAGACTTGACATTTTTCCCGCCCCGACCCAACACCAAAGACGGAATGGGTTATGCAATTTCGGAATAACGTCACCCATCGCCTCGACGGCGCCGACGCCGCCACCTAGAGTTTCGCTCGCGACGAAGGGGATCGGCATGGAACTGAAGTGGCTCGAGGACTTCCTGGTGCTCGCCGAGACGCATTCGTTCTCGCGCGCGGCCGAGGAGCGCAACGTCACCCAGTCCGCCTTTTCCCGCCGCATCCGCCAGCTCGAGCAATGGCTCGGCGTCGACCTCGTCGACCGCTCGGTCTATCCGACCACCCTGACGGCCGCCGGCAGCGAGTTCCGCGAGACCGCCGACGAGGTGGTGCGGGCGCTGCGCCAGCAACGCGCCCTCTTGCGCGCCAGACGCGCCCGCGGCGAGGGCTCGATCTCGATCGTCTCGCTGCACGTTCTGACGACGAGTTTCTTCCCCGGCTGGCTGAAGGGCGTCATCGCCCGCCACGGCGCGGTCTGGCCGCGCCTGCGGGTCGAGAATTTCCACGACGCCATCCAGGCGCTGGTCGACGGCGCCGTCGACTTCATGCTGACCATGACGCACCCGAAGGTGCCGGTGCTGCTCGATCCGCTGCGCTATCCCTCGCTGGCGCTCGGCACCGACCGGCTGGTGGCGGTCTCCGCCCCCGGCCCCGACGGCCGCCCGGTGATCGATCCGCGGACAGGCGACGGCGACCTGCCCTTCCTCGCCTACACGCCGGAATCCTTCCTCGGCCGCCTGACCGAGGTGACGCTCGCGGGCTTCGCGGGCCGCGAGCGGCTGACGCCGGTGTTCGAGAACCCGATGGCCGACGCGCTCAAGGCCATGGCGCAGCTCGGCCACGGCATCGCCTGGCTTCCGGCCGGATCGATCGCCGCCGAACTCGCCCACGGCACGCTGGTGGCGATCCCCGAGATGCCCGAGGCGACGATGGACATCCGCCTCTTCCGCTCGCCGCAGAAGAGCCGGCCGCTGGTCGAGCGCTTCTGGACCGCCCTCCAGGGCGACTATTCGGCGACGTCCTGACGAGCCTCACTCGACCGGCGTCAGCGCGATCTCGGCGATGCCGATGCCGAGCGGCCGTATGTCGGCGAACTGCCGCTTCTCGTAGGGCGCGACCGGATCGGCGATCAGCAGTTCGATCACCAACGGCGAGGCGCCGCCGACGAGGCGCGCCGGCAAGGTCGCCGTGCGTTCGACCAGGGCGTTGTCGCGATCGAACGACCAGTGCCCGACGGTCTCGCCGCCGACCCGGACCTCGACATCCTGCGTCCGCCCCACTGCGCGCACGGCGCCGCGCGCCACGACCCGCACGAGGACGTCACCCTTCGCCGGCTCGACCGGCGCGAAAGCGATGCGGGCGCGCGGTCCTTCGTTCCACACGCCCCAGCTCTCGCGCCGCGACCAGCCGTCGTGGAAATTGTCCATCGCGACACCGGGACGAACCACCTCACCCCAACGGTAGGCCGGCGCGCCGATGATCGGCTGCGCGGCGAGCTCGGCGACACGGCGCTGGACGAAGTTGTGGCTCTCGACCGAGAGGAAGGCCCACGACCCCAGGACGAAGGTCGAGACGGCGGCCATGAAGCCGACCACCGCGAGATCGCGGGGACTGGACAGGAGCCGACGGAACGAAGCGGCGAGCGGCGGCGTCATATCGTGATCCCCCGATCGAGCGTCCAGGCCGCCATCAGCATGCCGCCGAGCATCGCCAGTGTCGCGACGACGGTCGCAAAGAGGACCGGCCGGGTCTCGGCCAGCCGCGCCAGCGGGATCGACAGCGGGAACAGCACGATGGCGTAGCGCAGCAGCGAGTTCGACGTCGTTCCCGACCAGTAGAGCAGGAAACAGGCGGCGCAGAAGAGCGCCTCCGACCACAGCCGCATCCGCAGCAGCGCAACGATCAGCGTCGAGGCGACCAGGCTCGAGGCGGCGAAGAAGACGCCGCCGACGTTGCGACTGGTCAGGCCGAACCACAGGTTCGTCCCCGGCGGACTGACGGTCCAGCCCCAGCCGGCCTTGACCGAAGACATCTGGGCGAAGGCATCCCCCGTCGTCTGCCAGCAGAACCACCAGAAGAACACCAGTCCGACCGGCGCGCAGACGATCGGAAGCGCCTGACGCGGATCGCGCAGATAGGCGCCGAGCCAATCCCGGCCGTGCCGCTCGACGTGACGGGCGACGGCGTAGACGGCGACGAGGACGCCGATCGACCGCGTCGCCGACAGTGTGGCGGCCGTCGCCGCGGCCAGCCACGGCCGATCGAGCCGTATCGCCAGCATCGTCGCCGCGAGCAGCATCATGAAGGCGCTCTCGGTGTAGATCGCCGAGAAGGCGTAGCCGCCGGGCAGCAGGCAGAGCACCGCGACGATCGCCCGCTCCACCGTCGCCGAGAAGCCGAGCGCCTCGACATGACGCATGATCAGCCACAGGGCCGCGACGAAGCACAGATTGGCGACGATCAGGCCCGCCGCGACGGTCGGCAGCCCCGTCACCGCGATCAACCCGCGCACCGCGAGGGGGTAGACCGGGAAGAAGGCAAAGTTCGTCATCGCGAACTTGTCGTGCGGCCAGATCTCGGAATAGCCGTGCTCGATCACGCCGACGTACCAGAAGGCGTCCCAGCGCAGGCCGAGCTCGTAGATGTCGACGAGACGGATCGGCCTGTCGGCGATCGCGCCGATCGTCAGCGCCCCGACGATCACCATCATCGCCCGCGTCGCCACGAAGACGAGGAGGATCCAGCCGAGCCTGCGCGCGATGCCGCGCTCTCCGGCCGGTTCGCCGATCGATGCGGAAGGTCCTGCGATCGTCTCGGTCATTCTCGATTCCTCGAACAGGGCGAATTTTAGCCGCTTTCGGACGGTCCGCCCCCTTGATAGGCGGTCGCGCCCGTGCTGTGAAGATGACGCTACGTCCACTGGACGAGGACCGCGCCATGCAGCCAGAGGTTTCGCGCCCCACCCCGCGTCTCGCCGTCGTCGTTCCCTGCTGGAACGAGGAAGAGGTTCTGCCCTCGACGCTCGACGCGTTGACCGCCGAGATCGAACGGCTGACCGCCGCCGGCCTGTGCACCGCCGACAGTTTCGTCGTCTGCGTCGACGACGGCTCGCGCGACGCGACGTGGTCGATCGTCGAGACAGCCCATCACGACGGACGACGCGTCGAGGGCGTGCGGCTGGCGGTCAATGCCGGCCATCAGAGCGCGCTGGTCGCCGGTCTCGAGGCGGTGGCGGACCGCGTCGACGTCACGATTTCCATGGATGCCGACCTGCAGGACGACCCGGCGGCCCTGAAGCCGATGCTCGAGGCCTACCGCCGCGGCGCCGAGATCGTGCTCGGCGTGCGCTCCGCCCGGACAGGCGACGGCGTCTTCAAACGGACCACCGCCGCCGCCTTCTACGAAGTCATGCGCCTGCTCGGCGTCGACCTCGTCAAGCACCACGCCGACTTCCGCCTGATGTCGCATGCCGCGATGCGCAACCTGACGGCCTTCTCGGAATACCACCTCTTCCTGCGTGGTCTGCAGAAGCTCCTGCACGGCCGGATCGAGACGGTCCACTTCGAAAGCGCGCCCCGCAGGGCCGGCGAGAGCAAATATACCCTGCGCCGCATGCTGTCGCTGGCCTGGACCGGCATCACGTCCTTCTCGATCGCGCCGCTGCGGCTCGTCGCCCTCGCCGGCGCGCTGGTCTTCCTCGCCGCCACCGCCGCCGCCCTCTATGCCCTCGTGCGCAAGGCAACCGGACAGGTCGTCGAGGGTTGGACCTCGCTCGCCGTACCGCTCTACATGCTGAACGGCGTGACGCTGTTCGCCCTCGGCATCGTCGGCGAGTACGTCGGCAAGATCTACATGGAGGTCAAACGCCGCCCGCGTTACCTCGTCGACACCACCACCTTCGCCGACCGGCAGGCCCCCGCCGGCCCCGCGCGGCGATAGCCCGCTCTCATCGACTCGGCGTCAGCGTCACCTTGGCCCCGCCCTGCGGCGCGAGCGGGCGTCCGGCTGCGACGCCCGGCGGACGGGCGGTGCGCAGGAAACCGTTGAACACCGGATTGGCGAGCGTCGCGTCGCGCCCGGCGCCGATCAGCAGATCGACCTCGTCGGCCGGCAGCACGAAGCGCGTGGCGATCTTCTGCAGCTTCTCGCGCCGGTCGGGCAGCTGGTCGAAGGCGACCTCGCCGGAGAGGAACTTCACGTCGCGACAGTTCCAGCCCTTCGTGGTGCCGACCAGCCGCGTCACCTCGGCCGGCGTGAGACGGCAGCGCCACTCGACGAGATCCTGCTGCCAACGCGCCACGGTGAGCTGGAACGCGTCGAACCCCTGCCGCACCGAGGCGTCGATGCCGGTGTCGATCACCGCCATCAGGAGCGGCGTCACCGTCGGCCCCTGCCGCGTGCGCGCCCAGTCGGTCTCCGAGGCGCGGCCGGCGTTGACGACGAGGAACATCGCCCGCTTCAGCCGCGCCGCCTGCCGCGCGGTGAGCGGCGCATGCGGCGTCTCGGCGGCGGCCCGCGCGATCGTGAGGCCTGCGAGGCCGAAATTGTCGGTGAGGCCGCCGTCGAGCAGGCGGATGTATTTCATCTTCGCCGGATCGCGATAGGCGGCGAGCGCTCGGGCATTGGCCTTGAGCAGCGCCGGCGCCGAAGCGTGTTCCGAGGCGAAGCGCGCCCAGCGTGGCATCTCCCAGGCGCAGCGCTCGGGGAAGGTCTCGAGCGACACCGGCGCGAAGATCACCGGCACCGCGGCCGACGCCGCCACGGCTTCCGAGATCGGCAGCGCCGAGAGATCCGAGCAGAAGGCGCGGAACGTGGCGGGCTCGAACACGAAGGGCGCGTGATTGGCGATGTCGGAGGCGTTGAGCCACACCGTCGGCCGCTTCTTCTCGAGCAGGCGCGCGAAGGTCGCCCCGCCGAACAGGTTGGCGTCGAGCCATTGCGGCAGGTTCGACCGGTCGTTTGCCCCGCCGGCGTAGACCTTGGCCAGCGTCGCCGGGTTCAGCGGATTGTCGGAGAGGTTCTCCTCGGCGTTCTTCAGCAGAAATTTCTCGCGGAACGCCCCGAGCCCCCGCCGCCCCTCGAGGCCGAACCACGCCGCCGTCACCGATCCGCCCGAGACGCCGGAGACGAAGTCGATGCGGTCGGCGAGATTGACCATGCGCCCGCCCGGCCCCGGCATCTCGGTCTCGGCGAAGGCCTCGAGCACGCCGTGGGCGAAGGCCGCCGCGCGCGTGCCGCCGCCCGAGAAGTTGAGGCCGATCAGCGTCTCGCCGTCGCCGTCGTCGGGAAAGACCGCGGCCGACGCCTCCACCATCCCGCCGCCCTCGACGGCGGCATTGATCGGCGCATCGTCGAGCGAGGCACAGGAGCCGAGGAGGAGCGCACCGGCGAGGCCGAAGAGCGCCCGTCCGCGGCCGTGGCGGTTGGGTGGAAGCGACGACATCGAGAGCCCCGATCGATGGTGCGGTTGCCTGACGTCACTCTCCGGAAACGAACCGGTCTTGTCGAGAGGGCCGAAGGCCGTAGATCGCGCCTCGGCCATTACGAATGCCGTCATCGGCCGCGCCGCACGTTTACCGCGCGCGCCGGCTCTGGCAGGCTCCTTCCGTCGCGTCGCCCGCCGGGTGGTGCTCGCCGGATCCTGCCGATGCCGCTCGTCCTTCGCCTCCTCGCCCGTCTGCTGCTGCCGTCGCTCGCCGCCGCGATCGTCGCCCTCGGCCTCACCGCCGCCGGGGCCGCCGAACCGCAGCGCCGCGCGCTCCTCGTCGGCGTCTCCGACTACCCGAAGGAGACGGTCGGCGATCTCCAGCTCGCCGGTCCGCGCAACGACGTCGCGCTGATGCTCGACACGCTGAAGGTGATCGGCTTTCGCGACGAGAACATCCGCGTCCTCGCCGACGGGCTCGAACGCACCACCGCCGGCCGGCCCGCCGACGGCCTGCCGACCCGCGCCGCCATCCTCGCCGGGCTCGACGACCTCGCGGCCAAGTCCGGCCCCGGCGACTTCGTCCTCGTCCACCTCTCCGGCCACGGCTCGCAGCAACCGATCGTCGACCCGTCGAAACACACCGTCGCCAAGGCCGATGGGCTCGAGGAGATCTTCCTGCCGATCGACATCGGCCCGTGGGAGGATTCGCTCGGCGCGGTGAAGAACGCGCTGGTCGACCACGAACTCGGCCGCGCCGTCGCCGCCATCCGCGCCAAGGGCGCGCGCGTCTTCGTCGTGGTCGACGCCTGCCATTCCGGCACGATGACGCGCGCCGCCGGCGGCGACGTCGCCAAACAGGTGCCGCCCGCCGTGCTCGGCATCCCCGACGCCGCGCTCGCCAAGGCCCGCGCCGCCGAGGAGGCGCGCGCGAAGAAACAGGCCGCCGCCCGCGGACGGGTGGCGACACCACGCCCGACGACGCCCGGCTGGGGCTTCGGCGCACTCTTCTCGGCGAAGCCCGAGGCACCGGCCCTCCCGGCACCTCGCCCCGCCACGCCCGCCGCCGCGGTCGAACCCGGCGGTTACGTCGCCTTCTTCGCCGCCTGGCCGGATCAGGTGGCGCTGCAGAAGGCGCTGCCGCGCGGCTACGGCGCCGGCGAGCGACGGCCGCACGGCGTCCTCACCTTCTACCTCGCCCGCGCGCTGCGCGAGGGCCGGGTCTCGACCTTCCGCGATGTCGCCCACGAGGTGATGGCCGGTTACGACCAGTTCGGCCAGTCGCCGACGCCGATGTTCGAGGGCGACCTCGCCGCCCCCGTCCCCGGCGGTGCGGCCGGCGGCCGGATGCGTTGGCCCGCGACCGTCGAGGGTGGCCGCATCGCCCTTGCCGGCGGCGCCGTCGACGGCCTCTCCGCCGGCGCGATCGTCGCCCTCGCCACGACCGATGCCCCCGACACGCCGCGCGCCTTCGCCCGCGTCGTCGAGGCCGGCCCTGCCCGCGCGAGTGCCGAACCGGTGGCGCGCGACGGCCTCGCCTTCGATGCCACGCTCGCCCGTGACAGCCTGCTCGCGACGCTGGTCGAGCGCGGCGCCGACTTCCGCCTCGCCGTCGCCCGCCCCGCGACGATCGGCAGTGGCTCGAAGGCGGACGCGCTCGACGCCGCCCTCGCCGCGCTTGCGTCCGAGACCGAAGCCGCGATCCGCCTCGTCGGCGCCGACGAACCGGCCGATCTGCGCCTGCACGTCGCCGAGGAACGGCTGTGGTGGGTCGCCGACGGTGCGACGCTGGCGACGAGCGGCCGCGAGGCGAGCCCGTCGATGCCGCTCGGGAGCGATGCCGCCGCCACGACGAAGGCCCTGCGCGCCGCGCTCTCCGCCCACGCCAAGGCCCGCAATCTGGTGCGCGTCGCCGGCCTCGTCGGCGCCGGTCCGGTGGCGAGCGCGCTGACCGTCGAGCCCTTCCTCCTCGCCGACGACGGCGCGCCGCCCCCCGGCGCCCTCGCCGACGACGACCGCCCCTGCCCGACGCTGACGCTCGACCGCCTGCCCGACACGGCGCGGCCGATCGGCGAGAGCGTCCCCGACCTCGGCCATTGCGACGCGCTCTATTTCCGCCTCTCGAACGCCGGAGGAAAGCCGATCGACGTGACGCCGCTCTATGTCGACGGCGCCGGCGGCATCGCCTACATGGGGCCGCCCGAGGGCATCCGGCTGGAGCCCGGCGTCGCCGGCCGCCTGGTGCCGCTGCGCATCGTCACCTGGAGCCGGGCGCGCAAGGCGCCGCTGCCGATCGGTCGCGAGCGTCTGCTCTTCGTCGCCGTCGAGGTCGAGGGCCGCACGGCGCTCCCCGCCGACTTCCGCTATCTGGCGCAGCCCGCCCCCTCGACCGTCGCCACCCGCGGCGGCGCGGCGCCCGGCACCTTCCGCGGCCTGATGGAGGCGGCGGCCTTCGGCGGGACCGCCACCCGTTCCGCCGCCACGCCCGCCAGCCTCGGCGCCGCCGGCATCCTCGATTTCGGCTGGCGCGTGGTCGCGCCGGACGGGGGGAAGTGAGGGCCTACGAAGGCCAACCCCATTGCAGAGGCCCTTCATGCTGAGGTGCGAGCGAAGCGAGCCTCGAAGCGCGAAGGGCCGAGAGGCACCGCCCGTCGTGGCTTCGTGTTTCGAGGCCCGGCTGCGCCGGGCACCTCAACATGAAGCCAAACAGAGGGCAGAGTCGGAACGGCTCTCACCCGTACGCCGTCAACCCCCTCACCCTTCCGCGATCTCACCGCGGACCACCACCCGCAGCCCCGGCTCGGCGCGTTCCAGCGCGATCTTCATGCCGTGCCGCAGCGCCACCGCGCGGACGAAGGGCAGACCGAGCCCGTGGCCCGGCACGTCGGCCGTCGCCTCGGCGCGGGTGAAACGCTCGAAGGCCCGCGTCTCGAAGCCCTCCGGCAGACCCGGACCGCGGTCGCGCACCGAAAGGGTGACCGAGCGCCCGGAAACCGCGACGCCGACGTCGATCGCTCCACCCGCGGGCGAGAACTTCACGGCGTTGTCGACGAGATTGGCGAGCATCCGCGTCAGCGCCGTGCGCTCGCCGAGGACCACCGCCGGAACCACCTCGACCGCGATCGTCACGCCGCGATCTTCCGCCACCGCCTCGTAGAGGTCGACGACGTCGGCGACGATGCTCGCGAGATCGACATGCGCCAGCCCGCGCGCGTCGCCGGCGGCTGCTTCCGTGCGGGCGATGTCGAGCAGCGCCGAGAAGACGGCGATGAGTTCGGCCGCTTCCGCGATGGCGTCGTCGAAGGCCGCGACCGCGCCGCGGCTCGCGGGATCGGCCTCCGCCTCGCGCCGCGCCCGCTCGAGCCGGGCGCGCAGGCGGGCGAGCGGCGTCCGCGTCTCGTGGGCGATCTGGTCGGAGAGATGGTGGACGCCGCGCATCAGCACCTCGATCCGGTCGAGCATGGCGTTGACGTGGGCCGCCAACCGCCCGAACTCGTCGTCGCCGGCCATGACGACGCGGGCCGAGAGATCGCCCGCCTCGACCGCCCGCGCCGTGGCGTTGACCCGTTCGACCCGGTCGATCAACCGCCCGCCGACGAGGAAGGCGACCGTGAGCGCGATCAACAGCGCCGCGACGATCGGCAAGGCCAGTTCGCGCGCCAGCCGCGCCATCGCCGCGTCGTGTTCGGCCCGGTCGTGGGCGACGAGCAGGTCCGGCCCGCCGGCGATCCGCCGCACGATGCCGGAATAGGCGGTGCCGGCGGGATCGCGGAAGCGCACCGTCTCGCCGTCGGGGGCGACGTCGTTGGGGAAGGCATCGAAGTCGCCGGCGATCTTGTCGCCTTCGGCCGAGACGACGACATGGACGCGGCGATGCCCGTCCGGCCCGGTCTCGCCGCGTCGGAGGTCGACCGCCCGCGCCAGCGCCGCCGTGCCGCCGTCGCGCCAGACGGCTTCGAGACCGGCGGCATCGGTGCGGATCGTGTCGAGGATCGAGCGCTCGACATGGGCCGAGACCGAGGTCCAGACGAGCGCCGCCAGAACCATGGCCGCCGCCAGGAACACCGCGACGATCGTCGCGACCAACCGCAACGTCGACGACCGCGCGAGGCGGGAGAGCCGGGCGGCAGCGCTCATGCCGGCTCCGTCGCCAGCATGTAGCCCTCGCCGCGCGCCGAGCGGATGATCGAGCCGGCGAAGCCTTCGTCGATCTTGCCGCGCAGCCGCGAGACGTGGACGTCGACGACGTTGGTCTGCGGATCGAAGCGCAGGTTCCACACCCGCTCGAGCAGCAGCGACCGCGGCACGTAGCGCCCGGCGTGTTCGGCGAGGCAGCGCAAGAGCTCGAACTCCTTCGGCGACAGCGCCACATGGCGACCGGCGCGATGCACCGTGCGCGCCTTCACCCGGATCTCGACCTCGCCGACCAGCAGGATCTCGGGATGCGGCTCCGGTCGGGCGCGGCGCAACAGGGCATGGACGCGGGCGAGAAACTCGTCGTCGGCGAAGGGCTTGGCGACATAGTCGTCGGCGCCGCGCTCGAGCCCCTCGACGCGGTCGCCCGTGAGCCCGAGCGCCGAGACCACCATCACCGGCGTCGGCACGCCGAGTTCGCGCAGGCGCGCCACCACGTCGAGCCCCTCGAGGCCGGGCAGCATCCGGTCGGTGACGATCAGGTCCCAGGGCCGTGCAGCGGCGATCCGCAGGCCCTCGGCGCCGTCGGCGACGATCTCGGCGGAAAAGTCGCGGCTCTCGAGCAGTGCCGCCATGTGGGCGGCCATGGTGGCGTCGTCCTCGATGATCAGGGCTTCCATCGCCATCGCTCGCTCCCCGGCTCAGAACGGATGACTCGTCCGCGCTTCGGCATTGGAGCCGAAAGGCGCCTCGCCGTCGAGGCGTCCGCGCGGACCGACGACCAACCAGCGCGTCGTCTCGCCCCGGCGGACGAGAAGAGCGACGCCGCCCGCCCCGGCCCGCGCCTCGGCGGCGGCGATCGCGGCGGCCGCGGCCGTGTCGGAGAGCCGCGTCTCGCCCACCGCCAGGATCTCGTCGCCGGGCGCGAGACCGAGCCCGCCCGCCGGCCCCTCCGGCGCCACCTCGGTGATGCGGCGCGAGCCCGCCGCGAGCACCAACCCGAGGGCGAAGGGCGCCCTCGCGACCACCGCGCGCGTCGCCGACGTCCGCTTCGGCATCGCCGTGAGCGGCACGACCACCGCCCGCCGTTCGCCGCCGGTCGCAACCTCGAGCGCCAGCGCCTCGCCCGGCCGCTTGGTCTCGAGCACGCGGGCGAGATCACGCGGCACCGCGAGCGGCTGCCCCTCCGCCGCGATCACCACGTCGCCGGCCTCGAGCCCCGCGGCCTCGGCCGGCGATCCGGGCGTGACCGCCTCGACCACCAGCCCGTCGCCGAGCCCCGGCATCGCCGGGCGCAACGAACGGGCGGCCCGAAACCGCGCGCCGAGCCGCGGGCGATCGATCGCCCCGTCGCGCGCCAGCCGATCGGCGACGCGCTCGACCGCCGCGACCGGCAGGGCGAAGCCGATGCCGACATGCCGACGCGCCCCGTCGGCGATCGCCACGTTCATGCCGACGACCCGACCGTGACGGTCGATCAGCGGCCCGCCCGACGAGCCGGGATTGAGCGCGGCGTCGTGCTGGATCACCTCGAAGGGCGAGGCCTCGTCGAGCGGGCGCGCCGGGCTCGAGACGTGACCGACGGTGAGCGTCGCGGCAAAACCCAGCGGATCGCCGATCGCCGCGACGGGATCGCCGCGTCGCAGGCCGTCGCCGGGCGCGACCTCGGCGACCGGCGGATCGTCGTCGATCCGCAGCACCGCGACGTCGGCGACGTCGTCGGCGCCCATCAGGCGGGCCGGCAGCTCGCGTCCGTCGGCGAGCCGCACCGCGATCGTCGTCTCGCCGGAGACGACATGGGCGGCGGTGACGACGAGCCCACCCGACCGCCAGACGAAGCCGGCGCCGCGATCGCGGTCGGAGCCCCCGGTCTGGCCGACGACACCGACGACCGAGCGATCGACGACGCGGGCGGCGGCGGCGAAGTCGGCGGCGGCCTCGGGCGCGCCGGAGGCGAGACCGACGCCGCTGGAGGCCGGCCACGACGCGGCGAGAAGACCGAGGATCAGAATGACGGGATCGAGGCGGCGGAGGCAGGCGAAGCGACGAGCAGCGGGCACGGACGGTTCCTCGCGTGGGTTTCGTGCCCCAGCTATGCGCCGTGCCGCGCGGTTTCCCGCGTTACGAAAGCCGTCATCGAGTGCGCAACGGCCAACATGACGGCATTCGTCATCTTGCGCGCTATTGTCGCACCGCCGGGCATCTGCAAGACTTCGAATGAAGGCGACGCGATGCACGGACAGGGTTCCGCGTCGCGGGTCGTCGAACGGGAGATCTTCGATGCCGCCGTCGTCCCTCATGTCTTCGCCTCGTCGCGCCACGACGGCGTTCTTCTTGGCGACGAGCCTTCTCGCCGCCGGCACGGCAGGTGCAGCCGACCCAGCCCCGGCGCCGCTCGGCCGCCTCGCGCTGTCGGCCCGGCTCGCCGAATGGGGCCGCGCCGACAAGAACCCGCTGGCGCTGATCGTCGCCGCCCAGATCCGTCAGGGCGTCGGCGCCAAGGCGATCGAGCGCGCGCCGGAACAGACCGGCGAGGCCGCCGCCGCTGCCACCGCCCCCGTGGGCGAGGCGAGCGTCGAGGCGCTGCTCGCCGAGGCCGTTGCGCTCGCCGGCAAGGACGCGACCGTCGCGGCGCTGGCCGACGACGTCCGCGGCAATGCCTCCAAGGGCCTCGTCCAGGGCGCCGGCGTGTCGCGCGCCACGCTCCGGCCGGCCGGCACCGACTGGTACCGTCGCCTCGGCTTCGAGGGCACCCGCTACGCGGAGGCCTATGTCGAGATCGCCGGCCAGGGCAACGTCCAGATCTCGGTCTGGGACGAGGCCGGCAACCTCGTCTGCCGCGACCCCAACCCGTCCGCCGTCGCCTATTGCGGCTGGGTGCCGAGCTCGACCGCCAAGTTCGACGTCAAGGTGGAGAACCGCTCCGCCGTCGCCGTCCCCTACCGCATGTTCACCAACTGACGGTTTCCCCCCTTCGGCGCCCGACGCGGCGCCGGACCTGCCCCCCCGGCGGCCGCCAGGCCGCCAGACCAAACACGACGGCCCTGCGGCCGCCGAACCAACCCCGATTCCGCGCCCGCGGACGGTCGACAAGGAGTGTCCGATGAAGATCCGCATGCTCGCCCCCCTCGCCGTCGCGGCGGCCCTCGGTCTCGTGGCCCACGCGTCCGCCCAGACGGCGGCGCCGGCCGACAAGACGAAGTCGAACGTCTCGGCCGAGGCCCCGAAGGCCGGCGAGGCGCTGCCCGTCGCCCAGCTCCACCTCTCCGAACAGCTCGCCGCCTGGGGCCGCGCCAACAAGGACCCGCTGTCGCTGGTGGTCGCCGCCCAGATCCGCCAGGGCGTCGGCACCAAGGTGGTCGAGCGCAAGGCCGAGGGCGAAGCCGCCCCGGCGCCGGCCGCGACCGACGTGGTCGCCGCCCTGCTCGACGAGGCCAAGGCGCTCGCGAAGAACGACAAGACCATCGTCGCGCTGGCCGACGACGTGAAGGCAGCCGCCACCAAGGGCCGCGTCGGCGGCGGCATCGTCAGCCTCGGCCAGATCACCGGCCGCACCATCCACACCCGCTCGATGGACTTCCGCGCCAAGCAGACCGCCGAGATCGCCGCCGTCGGCACCGACACCAACGACATCATGCTCGAGGTCTTCGACGAGGGCGGTCATCTGATCTGCCGCGACACCGACCCGGCCTATTGCCGCTTCACCCCGGCCTGGACCGGCTCCTTCACCGTGAAGGTCCACAACAACGGCGGCTCGCTCGCCCACTACCGGCTCGAGACCAACTGATCGAAAGCCGCACGGGTTGCAGCCTCTCGCAGAGGCCCTTCATCCTGAGGTGCTCGGCGAAGCCGAGCCTCGAAGGGCGAAGGGCCGAGAGGCACGGCCCGTCGAGGCTTCGTGTTTCGAGGCTCGCTGACGCGAGCACCTCAACATGAAGCCGAACGGAGGGATGAGAATCGGGTTCTCGTCCCTTCGCGTCTCACCCCGCACAGCGCGCGAGCTTCCACATCCCGTCCGGCGGCACGAAACGACGCCCGTCGCGCTTCCAGTCCCAGAAGGCCTTGGAGAGCCCCGGAAGCTGGACGTAGGGCGGTGCTTTGGCCGCGCTCTCGGCGTCGGGATCGAGCCGGCGGAGGTCCTCGCCGAAATAGTAGAGGATCGCCGACGGCGCCCCCTTCGCCTCGAAGCGCGGGCCCGCCGCCCCGCCCGGCGGCCGCGTCATGAAGACGTGGGCCTGACCGAAGCCCGGCGGATGGGAGACCGCGAACTCGGCCGAGAGCTTCTGCCGCCCCTCGGCGAGGCGCAGCACCCAGGGACGATCCGATGGCCCGCCGTCGCGGCGGACATGGACGATCTCCCAGAGGTTGGTCTTGCCCTCCTCGGCGCCCCAGTCGTCGTCGGCGTCGAGCGGCGTGTAGACCGCGCGATCGAGCGGACAGTCGGCAGCGCGCGAGGGGCCGGCGAGGCCGAGGAGCAGCGCGACGGCGGCAATGGCAGTGGCATTCGGGCGGTACGGCAACATGTCTGCACCCTTCGGTCGTTTCATGCGATGCTGACGCGACGCGAGAGGGTGGGCAAGACGAGGAAGGCGCGATGACGGAAGATGTAATCGACGCTCGCGGGGGCACGGGGACGATCGTCGTCGATCGCCGCCTGCTCGACCGGCTCGCCGGCCTCGGCCTGATCTCGGCCGCGGCGCGCGACGCCGGCCTCGAGCTGATCGAGCCGCCGCGCCGCTGGGGCCTGTGGGCGGCGCGGCTGATGACCGTCCTCGGCGCCGCCATGGTGCTCGCCGGCATCGTCTGGTTCTTCGCCTTCAACTGGAACGCCATCCCGCCGCTCGCCAAACTCGCCGGCATCGCGGTGTTGCTCGCCGCCGCCGTCGCCATGGTGCTGGTCGGCGGCTTCGATCGCCTGTCGGCCGACGTCGCCGGCACCGCCTCGGTGCTGCTCGTCGGCGTCTTCATGGCGGTCGACGGCCAGATCCACCAGACCGGCGCCGACGCCTGGCAGCTCTTCGCCGGCTGGGCCGCGCTGACACTCGGCTGGGCGCTGACCCTGCGCTCCGCCGCCGCCTGGGCACTGTGGATCGCCGTCGCCAACGTCGCGCTCATCACCTGGTGGGACGAGGCACGGCCCGACGGCCTTCAGTCCGCAGCGCTCCATCTCGCGGTGATCCTGCTCGACGGCGCCCTGCTGGCGTTGCGCGAGGTCCTCGTCGCCCGCGGTCACCGCTGGCCGGCGGCGCGCTGGACGCGCTTCTACCTCGCCCTGCCGATCCTCGTCGCGATCGTCATGGCGATGCTCGAGTTGATCGGCGCCCGCTATGGTTATGATCGCGTCGACTGGACGACCGTCGTCGTCGCCCCGGCGACGCTCGTCGCCTTCCTCGTCGTCTATCGCCGCCGCCTGCCCGATCTCGCGGTGCTCTCGGCGACGGCGATCGCCGCCTGCTGCGTCGTCGACATCGCACTGTTCCACCTGCTGACCTCGGGCCGGCACGGCGACGACATCGGCACCTTCTTCCTGCTCGGCCTCGCGACCCTCGGCCTCTTCGCCGGCGCCGTCGCCTGGCTGCGCGGCGTCGCCCGCACGATGGAGGCCGGCCGATGAGCGAGACCTCGCGGATCGACGCGACCACCCTCCTTTCCCGCTGGCGCGACGCCGGTCTGGTGAGCGAGGCCGAAGCCCCCACCCTCGCCGCGGCGATCCGAGCCGAGGCACGCGACGGCGAGCCGCCGCTCCACCTCAAGATCCTGACGGCGATCGGCACCGCCATCGCCACCGCCTTCTTCCTCGCCTTCCTCGGCGTGGCGCGGATCATCTCCTTCGACGACGGTCCGAACATGATGGTCTCGGGGACCGTCTTCCTCGCCGCCGGCATCGCGCTCGCCTTCGCGACGCGGCGCGCCGAGGTCGGCATCGGCCGCGATCTCCTCGCCCAGACGAGTTTCGTCGCCATGGCGCTCGGCAAGGTGCTGTTCGTCGGCGGCGCGCTGACGGTCTGGGGCGAGCGGACGACCGGCGTCGCCACCGCGGCGCTCTTCGTCGTCACCGTCGTGACCTACCCGGTCTCCGGCTCCTCGCTCGACCGGCTGCTGTCGCCTTACGCCGTCGCCGCTGCCGCGCTCTTCGAGCTCTTCCGCGACGGCGGCGCCGGCACCGCCGGACTGACGCTCTACCATCTCGCCGCGACCGTGGTCGCCGGCTCCCTGCTGCTGCCGCACCGGGTGCCGACGGTGCTGCGGCCGATCGGCCTCGCCGCGCTCGGGGCGATGGGCACCGTCGTCGCGATCGTCGCCGCCGGCCACGATCTCGGCTTCCGGGCGTCGCCCCGCGCCTTCGACCCGCGCCCGATCGAGGCGCTGCTGACGCTGTCGCTCGTCGGCCTCGTCGCCTGGGCGGCGGGCGGGCTCGACCGCCTCGCCCGGCCGCCGCTCGCCGCCGCCTGCCTCGGCATCGCCGCGCTCGGCCTCGCCGGCGCCCCCGGCCTCGTCTTCGCGCTCGGCCTGCTGGTCCTCGGCCATGCCCGCCACGACACGCCGACCCGTATCGCCGGCATCCTCGCGCTGCCGGGCTTCCTGGCGCTCTGGTACTACGGCCGCGACATGACGCTGATGGAGAAGTCCGCCGCGCTGATCGCCGCCGGCCTGCTGCTGCTCGCCGCGCGCTGGGTCATGCACCGCGCCGGCTGGGATCGGGAGACAACGCCATGAGACGGACCCTCCACGCCCTCCTCGCGATCTTCGTCTTCGCCGCCCTCGGCTGGAACGTCTGGCGCGCCGAGGCGCTGATCGCTTCCGGCGACGAGGTGCTGCTGGCGCTCGCCCCGGTCGACCCGCGCTCGTTGATGCAGGGCGACTACATGCGCCTGCGCTTCGACATCGAACGGACCTCGACCGACGTCACGGGCGGCGGCAGCGGAACCATCGTCCTCGCCCTCGACGACCGACGCACCGGCACCTTCGTCCGCCACGCGAGCGAAGGCGCCCCCGGGCCCGGCGAGATCGCCTTCCGCGTCGCCCGCGCCCGCGGCGGCGGCCTCTCGGTCGAGCCGCACTCGTTCCTCTTCCAGGAGGGCACCGCCGAAGTCTGGGCCAAGGCGAAATACGGCATCTTCCGCGTCGCCCCCGATGGCCGCCACCTGCTCGTCGGCCTCGCCGACGAGAACGCCCGCCGCATCGAACCACCGACGCCCGCCCCGACTACGCCGGCTCGCTGAGCGAACGGCTGCCGGCGAGCCCGGCCTCGACCGCCCGGTCGAAGGACGCGCGCCAGTCGGCATCCGGCATGGCGCGGGCCGGCACCGCATGGCGGATGCCGTTGCGCCCGATCAGCACACGGTCGTCGCCGCGCCGCTCGGCCCGCTCGATCGCCGCCCAGCGGGTGAAGGTCTCGCCGAGCTCCGAGCGCAGGCGAATGCCGTCCTCGTCGATCACCGCGACCTGTTCCGGCAGGGTCTCCGGCACGGCCGCCGCGACGGCGGCGTCCTGCTTGCGGGCGAACCACAGCTGGAGGCCCGCGAGCGCGGCAAAGGCCGAGGAGCCGGAGAGCGCGGCGAAGCCGACGAGCGATCCGCCGTCGACATGGCGGCCGAAGACCAGCCCGACGAGCGATCCGGCGAAACCCGCGAGCACCGCGACCATCCCGGCGAAGCGCGTCATAGACAGGCTCACGCCGGGCAGGTTCGGCCCGGCGGCGCGGAGATCGTGGGCGGTCAGCCGATGGGGGAGAGACGTCAGCGTCACGGGTAGCGACCTTTCGAAGAAGCGCCGCGCCGAGGGGCCGGCGCGGCGGGAAAATCACGGGTTCTGCGGCAGGCGCCGTCACTTCAGCCGCTGCAGCGCCGCGCTCGCGTCCTCGTCGCCGAGGTCGGCGGCGAGCCGCCACAGGCGCTTGGCCTCGCTGCGGTCGGGTTTGCCGAAGGCGCCCGTCTCGTGCGCCTTGGCGAGCAGCGTGATGGCATCGACGCTCTGCTTGGCCGCCGCCTTTTCCAAGAGCGTGCGGGCGCGGGCGAGATCCTTCGGCCCGCCCCAGCCCTCGAGCAGGAAGAGCCCGAGATTGGCGAGGGCCCCGACATTGCCGGTCGCCGCCGCCTTTTCCAGCCAGCCGCGCGCCGCCTTGTCGTCGACCGCGATGTCGGTGCCGTTGTGCAGGTCGACCGCCAGCATGCGCATGGCGTTGGGCTGGCCGAATTCGGCCGCGCGCCGGAGCCAGTCGCGATAGCGCGCCCGGTCGGCCGCCACGCCGACGCCGTCGCGATGGATCAGCGCGAGATAGAGCATCGACGTCGGCTCGCCGAGCGCCGCCGCCTTCTCGAACCACGCCTTCGCCGCGGGGAAATTGGTCGCCGGTTCGCGGCCCTCCTTGGCGCGGTCCCAATGGGTGACGCCGGAATTGTGCATGGCGTTGGGCGAACCGAGCGCCGCCGCCTTCTCCCACCAGGTCAGCGCCGCGTCGGCGTCGGCCGTCAGCCCGGCGAGACCGCGGTCGTGGAAGTTGCCGACCCACAGCGCCGCATAGGCCGAGCCCGCCTCCGCCGCCTGCCGGAACACCCGCAGCGCGTCGATCTGCCGGTCGCCGGCGAGATAGGCGCGGCCGAGCTGATCGGCCCATCGCAGGTTCGCCGGATCGGCCGCCTGCGCCGCCTCGCAGGCCGGGATCGCGGTCCGAGCATCGACCTGTTCCACCGGCGGATGTTCGACCGAGCGCAGCGGGTCCTCGGCGGTGCTCGCCGCCGCGTCGCAGATTTCGCCCTTGGCGATGTCGGGCGCCGCCGTCGGCGCATGCACCGCGACCCAGGTCTTCGCCGCATCGTCGCCCGCCTCCGCCGCCTTCTCGTACCAGCCGCGCGCGCCGTCCTCGTCCTTGTCGCCGACGGTGCCGGCCAGCAGATACTGGGCGAGCGTCGTCATCGCCGCGACGTCGCCGCCGTCGGCCGCCTGTTCGAGCAGGCCGCGCGCCTTGGCCGGCTCGCGGTCGCCGCCCTTGCCGTCGAGATAGAGCGCCGCGAGGCGCCGCATCGCGCCCGTGTCGCCGTCGGCCGCCGCGCGCTGGAACCAGCGCCGCGCCGCGACCGGGTCGGCCTTGACGCCCTGGCCCTCAAGCCAGATCTCGCCGAGCCGCCGCTTGGCGGCGGCGACGCCGAGGTCCGCCGCTTTCTCGAACCACTGCCGCGCCTTCGCGTTGTCCTCCGCCACGCCGCGGCCGAAGTAGTGCGCTTCGGCGACCTCGTGGACGGCGTCGACGTGACCGGCAGCGGCGGCCTTCTCGTACCACCGGAAGGCCTTGGCGAGATCCTTCGGCGAGCCGAGCCCATCGGCATGGGCGACGCCGAGATTGAACATCGCGTCCGGCGAGCCGAGCGAGGCGGCGAGTTCCCACCACGTCCTGGCCGCGCCCTGATCCTTCGCCCCGCCGAGGCCACGAGCAGCGAAGTTGCCCATCCACAACGCCGCGAAGGGCGACTTCTTCTTCGCCGCCGCCTCGAAGACGCGCCGTGCGTCGGCCCAGCGTTCGGCCGAGACATAAGATGCGCCGAGCTGATCGGCATAGCGCAGCGTCGCCGGCGCCGCCTTCACCGCCGCCTCGCAGGCCGGGACGGCGCGGGCATGGACGATCTCGGCCGACGACTTCAGCCCCTTCACCTCGCGCGGGCGAAGCGGATCGCTCTCGATCGCCGCCAGCCGGTCGCAGGTCTGGCCGGGCGTCTCCGGCCGGTCCATCTCGGCGACGAGCGCCCGCGCCTCGTCGCTGTCGAGCGCGATCGCCCGCTTCAGCCAGTCGCGCGCCGCCGCCTCGTCGATCTCGCCGAAGACGCCGTCGCGCAGCTTGCGGGCGAGATAGACCATGGCGACCGCATTGTCGTAGGCCGCCGCCCGCTCGAGCAGGGCGCGCGCGCCCTTGGCGTCGACCGGCTCGCCGAGCCCTTCGAGCTTCATGTGGGCGAGCGCCAGCATCGAATCCGAACCGTCGTGGCGGACGGCGCGGGCGAACCAGTCGCGGGCGATGGCATAGTCGCGCGGCACGCCGCCGTCGCCCTTCAGATAGTAGAAGCCGAGATTGTACATGCCGTTGGGCGAATCGAACGCCGCCGCCTTCTCGAGCAACCGCCGCGCCGCGTCGTAGTCCTGCGCCACGCCGATGCCGCGCTGATGCAGCAGGGCGAGCTCGACCATCGCCTCCGGGTCTTCCATCTCGATCGCGCGATTGATCAGCTCCAGCCCGCGCGCCACGTCCTTGGGCACTCCGAGGCCCTGGATATAGTGCTCGCCGAGCGTCGTCATGGCGCCGGAGAAGCCGATCGCCTCGCCGCGACGGAGCCACGAGAGCGCCTTGTCGAGATCCTTCTCGACGCCGATGCCGTGGGTGTAGATGAAGGCGAGATTGGTCATCGCCATCGGCACGCCGAGCTGCGCCGCCTTCTCGAACCACGGCCGCGCCTGGGCATAGTCCTTCGTCACGCCGCCGAAGCCGCGATAGTAGAGATAGCCGACCTCGCCGGTGGCATAGGGCGAGCCGCGCCCCGCCGCCTCCTTGAAGACCCGCAGCGCGTCCGGCCAGCGCTCGGCCCGCGAGTAGGCGCGCCCCAGCTGGTTGGCATAGCGCAGCTCCTTCGGGTTCTCGGCGACCGCCTTCTCGCAGGCCGGGATCGCCCGTTCGACGTCGACCGTGCGCACCGGCGGTACCTTGGGATCGCGCAGCGTGTCCTGCCGGTCGGAGGCGAGCCGATCGCAGAGCACGCCCGCACTCGCCTCGGCCGGCTTCTCCGGCCGCGCCGCGGGTGGGGCCCCGGCAGCCGGCGCGTCGAGCTTCGGGGCGAGCGTCGGCGAGATCGACGCCCGCGTCTCGACCGGTGCGCCCGCCGCGGTACCGGCATCCGGCGCCGCCGGCGGCTCGGGCGTGTGGAGGGCGACGCGGGTCTCCTCCGGCGCTCCGCCGGCGAGATAGACGTCGTTGACCAGCGTCGAGCTGTCCCACGGCACCTGCCGCGAACCGGTCGACTGCACCACGTCGAGGCGGACGCGCTTGATCATCCGCGAGATCTCGAGCCCGGGCTGCGGCGCGTTCTTGAGGAAGGCCTCGGTGAAGGGCGAATTGCGCCCCTCGCCGTCGAGCGCCACGTTGCCGGGGTCGGTGGCATAGACGATGACCGAGCCGACCGAACTCTTGATCTCGGCGAGACCGCCGTAGGCGCTCTCCGCCGCCCGCGTCGCACCGCCCTTGGAGGCGCGCTTCAGCGACCGGGCGAAGGGCGAGTTGCGGCAGGCGTCGAGCACCACGACCGAGACGCGGTCCTCGGCCCGCATCATCTGCAGCACGAGGTCCATGTCGACGGTCTCGAGCTTCACGTCGTCCGGCTTGTCGATCTTGGCATCGACCGGGACGAGATAGTTGCGCCCGTCGATCTGCACGCCGTGGCCGGAATAGTAGAAGAGCGCCAGCGACCCGCCGTCGAGGCGGTCGCGGAACTCCTTGAGCTTGGCCTTGAGCCCGGCACCGTCGAGATCGGTGCCCTCGACCACGTCGAAGCCGAGCCGGCGGAACATGGCGCCGACGTCGGCCGCGTCGTTGACCGGGTTCGGCAGCGGGCTCTGCGTCCGATAGGCGGAGTTGCCGATCACCAGCGCCACCCGGTCGGCGGCCGCGGCCCCGTCGATGCCGGCGAGAAGCGTGGCGGCGAGAAGGGCATTGTGGAAGACACGGCGCATCGGGCGAACCTCGTCGGTTTGAGGCCGGAATGATCGGGTACCGCGCCGTCGGCGGTCAATCGCCGCAACGATTACGAATGCCGTCACCCGCGGTCGAACCGACTCTTCTTTGGTCGAAGCAGCACCGCGGACGCCGCCCCTTTCCCGAAGTACGGCGCCCGAGCGCCCCCCGTGGATCCGCCTCGCCTCGATGCGCAGAGACACGGATGTGCGATTCCATGCTGGAAATTCCCGTCAACTCGCGCTACACCGATCGTGATAGCGCTAACATACGGTGTTCGATCGCAAGCGCGGCCTCATCCACCGCCGTCGATCATGTTCTCCAGTTTCGCGCCGGGTCGCTCCGGCCGCTCTATCCAACGATCACACGGCCGGGACGACCCCAAGCGATCCCGCCGGAGGAGACCTCGATGAACCAGATCGCCCAGCAGTTCGCCGGCTCGACGCCGGTCGTCACCGAGATGCGCGTCATCCCCGTCGCCGGCCACGACGGCATGCTGCTCAATCTCTCGGGCGCCCATGCCCCCTATTTCACCCGCAACCTGGTGATCCTGACCGATTCGTCCGGCAACACCGGCGTCGGCGAGGTCCCCGGCGGCGAGAAGATCCGCAAGACGCTCGAAGACGCCATCCCGCTGGTGGTCGGCGCCTCGATCGGCACCTGGAACACCATCCTCAACAAGATGCGTGCCGCCTTCGCCGACCGTGATTCCGGCGGCCGCGGCCTGCAGACCTTCGACCTGCGCATCGCCATCCATGCGGTGACCGCGGTCGAGGCGGCGCTGCTCGACCTCGTCGGTCAGTTCTTCGGCGTGCCGGTCGCCGCCCTTCTCGGCGAAGGCATCCAGCGCGAGGAAGTGTCGGTCCTCGGCTATCTCTTCTACGTCGGCGACCGCAACAAGACCGATCTCGCCTATCGTTCCGAGCCCGACGCCGAGAACGACTGGTTCCGCCTGCGCCACGAAGAGGCGCTGACGCCGGAATCGATCGTCCGTCTCGCCGAGGCGACCCACGAGCTCTACGGCTTCGAAGACTTCAAGCTGAAGGGCGGCGTGCTCTCCGGCGACGAGGAGATGGAGGCGATCGTCGCCCTCCACGAGCGTTTCCCCAACGCCCGCATCACCCTCGACCCGAACGGCGCGTGGTCGCTGAAGGAGGCCGTCCGCCTCTGCCGCGACAAGCACGGCATCCTCGCCTATGCCGAGGACCCCTGCGGCGCCGAGGGCGGCTTCTCCGGCCGCGAGGTGATGGCCGAGTTCCGTCGTGCCACGGGCCTGCCGACCGCCACCAACATGATCGCCACCGACTGGCGCCAGATGGCCCATTCGATCATGCTGCAGTCGGTGACCATCCCGCTCGCCGACCCGCATTTCTGGACGATGCAGGGCTCGGTCCGCGTCGGTCAGATGTGCGATGCCTTCGGCCTGACCTGGGGCTCGCATTCCAACAACCACTTCGACGTCTCGCTCGCCATGTTCACTCACGTGGCGGCGGCGGTGCCGGGCAACGTCACCGCGATCGACACCCACTGGATCTGGCAGGACGGCCAGCGCCTCACCAAGGCGCCGTTCAAGATCCAGGGCGGCAAGCTCGCCCTGCCGAAGAAGGGCGGTCTCGGCATCGAGATCGACCTCGATCAGGTCGCCAAGGCCAACGAGCTCTATGTCGCGCACTGCCTCGGCGCCCGCGACGACGCCATGGCGATGCAGTACCTGATCCCCGGCTGGACCTTCGACAACAAGAAGCCCTGTCTGGTGCGCTGACGAAGCCGCGGCGCCGGCGACACGACGGCGCCGCCACCCTCGAACGACCGATCCGACGCCCGGCGCCCCGTGCCGGGCGTTCGTCGTTCGGCACGGCCCCACGACGACGCCCGCTCCGGTCGGCCGCACCCACCCGCGGCACGCCTCGTCGCGCCTCGCCGCCCTCACCCGTTGTTTGCACTGCAAAACGATCATTCGCACACGCGGCAAGTCCGCGATCGTATTCGCTCGGCGCCCGTGACATGCAAATTCGGAATGCCCAGTAATTCAGTATTGCATTTTCTGCGATCTGTATTTCTACCGCGACCGATTGTCATCGAAATGGCCGCCATCACCAGCTTTTCCGCAGATACGCGTTGGCACGCAGAAGAATTCGCCGCTCGCACTCTTGCGTGAATCGATAGTTAGCGCTAACAGAAGTGTCGGATGTGAGCGCTATCAAAACATCGGAGCGCCCGGTCGCAGAAATTGCGTGACGCCGGCCCCCGCTCCCGCGACATTCGAAGGAGGAGCCCGTATGTCCAGCATCTCAATCAACGAAACGGCATCTGCCGCCGCCGATGCGGTGAAGAGGACGAACTTCCGCTGGTGGATCGTCGTGATGTTGTTCGTCGTCACGTCGATCAACTACGCCGACCGTGCGGTCCTCGCGATCACCGGCCCCGTACTCTCCAAGGAACTCGGCATCAATTCGGCCCAGATGGGCTTCATCTTCTCCGCCTTCGGCTGGGCCTACGTGCTGGCACAGCTGCCGGGCGGCTGGCTGCTCGACCGCTTCGGCAGCCGCGTCGTCTATGCGCTGTCGATCTTCATCTGGTCGCTGGTGACCATCATGCAGGGCTTCGTCGGCTTCTTCGCCGGCGCCACCGCCGTCCTGGTGCTCTTCGCCCTGCGCTTCGCGGTCGGCATCGCCGAGAGCCCGTCGTTCCCCGGCAACAGCCGCGTCGTCGCCGCCTGGTTCCCGCGTCAGGAACGCGCCACCGCGGCCGCGATCTTCAACTCGGCCCAGTATTTCGCCACCGTCATCTTCGCCCCGATCATGGGCTACATCACCCATGCCGCCGGCTGGCCCTGGGCCTTCGGCTTCATGGGCGCCCTCGGCATCATCGTCTCGGCGATCTGGCTGAAGGTGATCAAGGCCCCGGCCATCCATCCGTCGGTCAACGACGCCGAGCGCGCCTACATCGCCGAAGGTGGCGGTCTGGTGAACATGGACAGCCCCGTCGCGGCCGCCAAGTCGGACGATGGCGGCGCCAAGTGGGACTACATCCGCCAGATGTTCGGCTCGCGCATGATGAGCGGCATCTTCATCGGCCAGTTCTGCATCAACGCCCTGACCTACTTCTTCATCACCTGGTTCCCCGTGTACCTGGTGAAGGAACGCGGCATGTCGATCCTCAACGCCGGCATGATCGCCTCGATCCCCGCCATCTGCGGCTTCACCGGCGGCATCCTCGGCGGCATCATCTCCGACTGGATCCTGCGTCGCGGCGGTTCGCTGTCGCTCGCCCGCAAGACCCCGATCGTCATGGGCATGCTGCTCTCGATGGCGATGGTCTTCTGCAACTACACCGACAACATCCCGCTGGTCGTGTTCTTCATGTCTCTCGCCTTCTTCGGCAAGGGCATCGGCGCGCTCGGTTGGGCCGTCATGTCGGATGCCGCGCCCAAGGAGATCACCGGCCTCGCCGGCGGCGTGTTCAACATGTGCGGCAACATCTCGTCGATCACCACCCCGATCATCATCGGCTACATCGTCCAGATCACCGGCTCGTTCAACGGCGCCCTGGTCTTCGTGGCGGCCAACGGTCTGGTCGCGGCGGCGAGCTATCTGCTGATCGTCGGCGAGATCAAGCGCATGGAACTGAAGAAGTGACCACCCTCGGGCGGGGGCTCGTCCCCCGCCCGCCCCGTCCCTTCCGACCGACCTCTCCCGACCGAGGACTTCGATCATGTACATCGGCGAACAGCTGATCGCCCCGACCGACGACCGCCTCCGGCTCGCAGCCCAGCTCGGCGCCAAGGGCATCGTCGTCGACACCCGCCCCAACCGCGACGTCTGCAACGACGACGGCACCTGGGACGTGGAGCGGTTGAAGGCGCAGAAGGCGCGCATCGAGAGCTTCGGCATGAAGCTCGAGGGCCTCGCCCTCGACGTCGGCTCGATCCTGCTCGACAGCTTGCGCGACCGGCCGAAGGCGGAGAAGACCGCCGAACGCCTGCGCCAGAACATCCGCGCGGCGGGCGAGGCCGGCATTCCGATGGTGAAATACACCGTCGCCATGGTCGGCATCACCCGCACCGGCGTCACCGACGGTCGCGGCGGCATGAAGTGCTCGACCTTCAAGGCCGAGGAATATGCGCCGGAAGCCGACGCCGCCTTCTCCTACTGGGGCACGGTGCTGCCCGAGGACGGTCACGGCACCACCCACACCCCGAAGGCGCTGATGAAGACGGCGGAGGCCGGCGGCCAGATCATGGCGTCGGAAGCCGGCGGCATCTCCGAGGCCGAGGGCTGGGCGGCGATCGAGTATCTGGTGAACGCCATCCTGCCGACGGCGACGGAGGCGAAAGTCAGGCTCGCCTGCCATCCTCACGATCCGGCCTATCCGCCGGGTGGTCTCAACGGCGTCCACCACGTGCTGGGCTCGCTCGACGGCCTGCGCCGCTTCCTCGCCCTCGCCCCCGGCAACCCGTACCACGGCTTCAACTTCTGCCAGGGCACGATCGCCGAGATGTCGAAGGACCCGACCGCGATCGTCCTCGAGGCGATCCGCGAGCTGGGCCGCGAGAAGAAGATCTTCATGGTCCACTTCCGCAACATCAAGGGCGGCTATCTGGACTTCCGCGAGGCGATGCCCGACGAGGGCAGCGTCGACATGGCGGCGGCGATCCGGGCCTATCGCGAGGTCGGCTACGACGGCGTGCTGTGCCCCGACCACGTGCCGCTCTCCGACGTCGACCCCGGTCGCGAGCGCTTCTTCGCCTTCTGCCTCGGCTACACCCAGGCCCTGATCCAGGCCGCCTGATCCGAGCGACGACGACGATGCGACGGCGGCGGGGCGGAGGTCCCGCCGCCGTCGCTCTTTTCACGGCCGACGCGATCGGCCAATGTTCCACCATGATGCGTCGCGGCGACGGCCGATTCCGCCCGCCGCCACCACCACCCCAGACGGCATGACCGATCGAGGCCGATCGTGAACCACCAGACGCCCCCGAAAGCCCCCGACGATGCCGACGACGCCGCCGATCCGGCGACGCGCGGTCGCCGCGGCACGCGCGCCGGCTCCGGCCGGGTGACACTGTCGGACGTCGCCAAGCGGGTCGGCGTCTCGGCGATGACGGTGAGCCGCGTCCTCAACCAGCCCGACACGGTCTCGCCCGACGTGCGCGAACGCGTCCGCGCCGCCGTCGACGAACTCGGCTACGTCCCCGACATGCTGGCCGGCGGCCTCGCCTCGTCGCGCACCAGGCTGATCGCCGCGATCGTGCCGACGCTCGCCCACATGATGTTCTCCACCACCGTGCAATATGCCGCCGACCGGTTGGCGGCCGAAGGCTATCAGGTGCTGCTCGGGCTCTCCGGCTATCCGGAGACGGTGCGCGAAGAGGAGCTGGTGCGCGCCGTGCTGTCGCGCCGCCCCGATGCGCTCTACCTGACCGGCACGTTCCACTCCGCCGTCACACGCCGCGTGCTGCGCGCCGCCCGCATCCCGATCGTCGAGACCTGGGACCTGTCGCGCAAGCCGATCGACATGGCGGTCGGCTTCTCCCATCGCGCCGTCGGCGAGGCGGTCGCCCGGCTGCTGGTCGCCAAGGGCCATCGTCGCTACGCCACGATCTCGGCCGGCGACGAACGCGCCATGATGCGACGCGACGGCTTCGTCACCACGGTGACCGAGCTCTCCGGCCGGGTGCCCGAGAACCACCTCACGCCGGCCCCGAGCAACGTGCAGATGGGGCGCGAGACGATCGGCGAGATGCTCGACGGTGGTTTCCGCGGCGCCGTCTTCTGCTCGTCGGACGCGTTGGCGCTGGGTATCGTGATGGAGGTTCAGGCACGCGGTCTCTCGGTGCCGAACGACGTCGCCGTCGTCGGTTTCGGCGACTTCGACTACGCCGCCAACACCTCGCCGCGCCTCTCCTCGGTCTTCGTCGATCGCCGCAAGATCGCCGACACCGCCGCCGACATGCTGCTCGCCCGGCTCGCCGGCAAGCCGGTCGCCGATCCGGTCGTCGACGTCGGCTTCTCGGTTGTCGAACGCGAGACGACCTGACCGCGCGACGGTTCCCGCACGATCGACGTTCCGATCACATCGGCCCGGCCAGCTCCGCCGAGACCGCCTCGTCGATGCGCTTCAGCCGCTCGCGGCTGTTGGTGAGGTGCATGCGCATGGCGGCCCGCGCCGCCTCGGCGTCGCGGCGTTCGATCGCCGCCAGCACCGCCTCGTGCTCGAGATTGGTCCGCCTGAGATAGTCCGGGCCGAAGTCGCCCGGCAGTGCCCGGAGATCGAGCCGCGTGCGCGGCAGCGTCGTCGTGCCCAGATCGTGGAAGATGGTCTCGAACCAGCGGTTCCGCGTCGCCTTGGCGATGCTCATGTGGAAGCGGAAGTCGGCCTCGACGCCGCTCTGGCCGAGGCCGGCGTCGGCGGCGAAGTCGTCGAGCGCCGTCCGCATCGCCAGGAGATCGTCGACGTCGCGCCGCCGCGCGGCGAGCGCCGCCGCCTCGGTCTCGAGGCTGATGCGCAGCTCGAGCATCGCCAGCACGTCGCGGATGGTCAGCACCACGCCGGCGTCCAGCCGCGAGCGCGGCGACGGTTCGAGCACGAAGGTGCCGATGCCGTGCCGGGTCTCGACGAGCCCGGCAGCCTGCAGCCGCGAGATCGCCTCGCGCACCACGGTGCGGCTGACGCCGTGTTCGGCGGTCATCTCCGGTTCGGTGGGAAGACGCGTGCCCGGCGCGAGATCGCCGGAACGAATGCGGGCGGAGAGAATGTCCACGATCCCCTCGGCGAGCGAGCGGCGACGTGGCGACGTCCGGGCTGGCGGCATGACGGCCTCTGTTCGGTTCGCCCGAGCACGCGGGGAACCGCGCGCGATCGACGAACGATGACGGCGAAGGCATTCGTCGCGCCACGGACGACTCGTCCGCGAAGCGGCGACCTTCACTCTCCACAAAGTATGACATCATACCACATCGGGGCAAGTACGGAGATCCGCGCAGGTCTCCTCGATTTGCAGTGCAACAACACGTCGTTTCAATACGTTGTGCAAGATCGTCCGTCAAAACCCGTGATGCGCCGCAGCGACGAAACCACCTTGTGTCATCATAAGAGTCGGCTATAGTCCGGCCATGTCATATGATGACTAACGACAAGGCGAGCCGGATGCCTCCCTCGCCGATGCGAGGACGGCGCGACCGCGCCCCACGGAAGGTTTCGCAGCGATGACCCACGATCGACCCTACACGGCCTTTCCCAACAGCTTCCGGGAAGCGCTGAAGAAGCGCGAGCGCCTGATCGGCGTCTGGTGCTCGCTCGGCAATCCGATCTCCACCGAAGTGCTCGGCCTCGCCGGCTTCGACTGGATCCTGCTCGACGGCGAGCATGCGCCCAACGACGTCCTGTCGCTGATCCCGCAGCTGATGGCGCTGAAGGACAGCCCCTCGGCCCCGGTCGTCCGCCCGGCCTGGAACGACACGGTGCTGATCAAGCGCCTGCTCGACGCCGGCTTCCACAATTTCCTGATCCCCTTCGTCCAGTCGGCCGAAGAGGCGAAGGCCGCGGTCGCCGCCACCCGCTATCCGCCCGAAGGCGTGCGCGGCGTGTCGGTCGCCCAGCGCTCCAACAAGTACGGCACGGTGGCGGACTACTTCCGCACCGTGAACGCCAACATCGCCGTGGTGGTGCAGATCGAGAACGGCGCCGGTGTCGAAGCCGCCGCCGAGATCGCCGCGGTCGACGGTGTCGACGGCCTGTTCATCGGACCGTCCGACCTCGCCGCCGCCATGGGCCACCTCGGCAACCCGGCGCATCCCGACGTGCAGGCCGCCATGGCCAAGGTCTTCGCCGCCGCCGAGAAGGCCGGCAAGGCGTCCGGCATCCTCGCGCCCGTCGAGGCCGATGCCCGCCGCTACATGGACCAGGGCGTCGGCATGATCGCCGTCGGCTCCGATCTCGGCGCCTTCCGCGCCGCGACGCTGGGCCTGCGCGAGAAATACCGCTGAATCCGGGCACCCGCCCCCTTTCCCCTTCCTCACGCGACGGATGCACGGCCTCGGGCGGCATCCGCGGAAATCGGAGCAAGCACATGTCCACGTTGGGTTTCGTCGGTCTCGGCATCATGGGCACCCCCATGGCGGGCCATCTCCTCGCCGCCGGCCACACCGTCTATGCCTATGACCAGAAGCCGCTGCCGGAAGAGCTGGTCGCCAAGGGCCTGAAGGCCTGCGCCTCGTCCAAGGACGTCGCCGCTTCCTGCGACATCTTCTTCGTCATGGTCCCCGACACCCCGCACGTCGGTGCGGTGCTGTTCGGCGAGAACGGCGCGGCCGAAGGCCTGAAGCAGGGCTCGATCGTCGTCGACATGTCGTCAATCTCGCCGATCGAGACCAAGCAGTACGCCGCGAAGATCGAGGCGCTCGGCTGCGACTATCTCGACGCCCCGGTCTCCGGCGGCGAAGTCGGCGCCAAGAACGCCACCCTGTCGATCATGGTCGGCGGCAAGGACGAGATCTTCGCCCAGATCCGCCCGCTGTTCGAGCTGATGGGCAAGAACATCACCCTGGTGGGCGGCGTCGGTGCCGGCCAGACCGCCAAGGTGGCGAACCAGATGATCGTCGCCATGAACATCGAGGCGGTCGCCGAAGCCCTCCTCTTCGCCTCTAAGGCGGGTGCCGATCCGGCGCGCGTCCGCGAGGCGCTGATGGGCGGCTTCGCCTCGTCGAAGATCCTCGAGATCCACGGCGACCGCATGGTCAAGCGCACCTTCGATCCGGGCTTCCGCATCGCGCTCCACCAGAAGGACCTCAACCTCGCCCTCGGCGCGGCCAAGGCCATGGGCGTCGCCCTGCCGAACACCGCAACCTGCCAGGAGCTGTTCAACGCCTGCGCCGCTCGCGGCGGTTCGGGCTGGGATCACTCCGCCATGGTCAAGGCGCTCGAGCTCCTGGCCAACCACGAAGTGGCCTGAACCGGCTCGCCCCGCCGGTTCGACCACCCCGGCGACCGCTCCACGGTCGCCGGGGCCCCTTCACGGGAATGCACCGCACGATCCTCCGCCCGCCGTCGGGCTACTCGTGAGACGTCCGATGAAAACCGTCCGCCTGCTCGATGCCACCGTCGTGCCCGCCATCGGTCAGGGCACGTGGATGATCGGTGAGGATCGGCGCCGTCGCGCCGAGGAGATCGCCACCCTCCAGGAAGGCATCGACCGCGGCGCGACGCTGATCGACACCGCCGAGATGTACGGCGACGGCGCCTCCGAGGAACTGGTCGGCGAGGCGATCGCCGGCCGCCGCGACCGGGTCTTCCTCGTCTCCAAGGTCTATCCCTGGAACGCCTCGCGGGCCGGCACCATCGCCGCCTGCGAAGCCTCGCTGAAGCGGCTGCGCACCGATCGGCTCGACCTCTATCTGCTGCACTGGCGCGGCGAACACCCGCTCGCCGAGACCGTCGCGGCCTTCGAGGCGTTGAGGAAGGCCGGCAAGATCCGCCGCTGGGGCGTCTCCAACCTCGACCTCGCCGACATGGGCGAGCTGATGTCGGTTCCCGGCGGCGCCGCCTGCGCCACCGACCAGATCCTCTACAATCTGTCGCGCCGCGGCGTCGAATGGGACCTGCTGCCCTGGGCGCGGTCGGTCAACCTGCCGATCATGGCCTATTCGCCGCTCGAACAGGCCCGTCTGCTGTTCGATGCCGAACTGAAGGCGATCGCCGAGAGCCACGGCGTCACCGCCGCGCAGCTGGCACTCGCCTGGGTGATCGACGCCTGCAACGTCATCGCCATTCCCAAGGCGTCCAGTCGCCGGCGCCTTGCCGAGAACCTCGGCGCGCTCGACATCCGCATGACGCCCGATCTGCGCGCCGCCCTCGATCGCGCCTTCCCGCCGCCCCACCGGGCGACGCCGCTGGAAATGTTGTGAGAACACGAGGCGCGGGGAAACGCGCCGGGAGGACCACGAAATGACGACCACTGACACCGCCGACCGTCCCCGCAGAATCTTCCTCGACGCCCGCGACAACGTCGCCATCGTCGTCAACTCCGGCGGCCTGAAGAAGGGCACCGTCTTCGACGACGGCCTGACGCTGGTCGATGACGTGCCGCAGGGCCACAAGGTGACGCTCTGCGACGTCGCCGTCGGCGAGGCGGTGATCCGCTACGGCGAGATCCTCGGCCACGCCGTGCGGCCTTTGCCCAAAGGCTCGTGGGTCGACGAGTTCGCCATCGAACTGCCGGAAGCCCCGGCGCTCGAGACCCTGCCGCTCGCCACCCGCCCCGCGCCGAAGCACGAGCCGCTCGAAGGCTTCACCTTCATGGGCTATCGCAACGCCGACGGCTCGGTCGGCACGCGCAACATCCTCGCCATCTCCGAGAGCGTCCAGTGCGTCGCCGGCGTGGTCGACCATGTCGTCGCGATCATTCGCGAGACGCTCCTGCCCAAGTACCCCAACGTCGACGACGTCGTCGGCCTCGGCCACGTCTACGGCTGCGGCGTGGCGATCAACGCCCCCGCCGCGATCGTGCCGATCCGCACCCTGCAGAACCTGGCGCAGAACCCGAACTTCGGCGGCGAGGTGCTGGTCGTCGGTCTCGGCTGCGAGAAGCTCCAGCCCGAACGGCTGATGCCGAACCTCTCCAAGGAAGACGCCGCCGCCAACATCCTGTCGCTGCAGGACGAGCGCTTCGTCGGCTTCCAGGCGATGGTCGACGGCATCCTCGAGATGGCGGAAGCCCGCCTGAAGGTGCTGAACGAGCGCCGCCGCGAGCCCTGCCCCGCCTCCGCCCTGGTGGTCGGCGTCCAGTGCGGCGGCTCCGACGCCTTCTCCGGCGTCACCGCCAACCCGGCGGTCGGCTTCGCCGCCGACCTGATCGTGCGCGCCGGCGGCACCGTGATGTTCTCGGAAGTGACCGAGGTGCGCGACGCCGTCCATCTGCTGACCCCGCGCTGCGCCACCGAAGAGGTCGGCCGCGCCATGCTGCGCGAGATGGCCTGGTACGACCGCTACCTCGCCTCGGGCGAGACCGATCGCGCCGCCAACCCGTCGCCCGGCAACAAGAAGGGGGGCCTCGCCAACGTCGTCGAGAAGGCGCTCGGCTCGATCATCAAGTCGGGCTCGTCGCAGATCGGCGCCGTCCTCGCCCCCGGCGAGCGCGCCGTGACCAAGGGCCTGATCTATGCCGCGACGCCGGCCTCGGACTTCGTCTGCGGCACGTTGCAGCTCGCCTCGGGCATGACGGTCCAGGTCTTCACCACCGGCCGCGGCACGCCCTACGGGCTCGCCGCCGCCCCGGTGATCAAGGTCGCCACCCGCACCGATCTCGCCAAGCGCTGGCACGACCTGATGGACATCGACGCCGGCACCATCGCCACCGGCCACGAGACGGTCGAGGAAGTCGGCTGGCGGATCTTCCGCGAGATCCTCGACGTCGCCAGCGGCAAGAAGCCGTGGTCGGACCGCTGGGGTCTGCGCAACTCGCTCGCCCTCTTCAACCCGGCGCCGGTGACCTGATCGGCACACCGAAACTCCCTACCGCCCGCCGCCGTGGTCTGACCCACCCGGCGACGCAAGCGGAAACGGCGGCCGCAGGGCCGCCGTTTTCATGTCTGCCGGTGCAGCGCGGCGATCACGCCATGGCGTCGAGCAGGACCTGCATGTTCTCGCGATCGACCTTCATCGACTTCGCCGCCACCGCATAGGCCATCTTGGCGCCGAGCATGTCGGAGAGCGCCGCGGCGGGATCCTCGACCGAGGTCGTGAACAGCCCCGGCACGCTCGCCCCGCCCGACGACGCGGCGACCGTCGTGGCGGTCGACCCCGACGACATCGACGTCGTCATGTCGGCGATCGACACGCTCGCCGCTTCCATACGGCGCGACGCGGCGTTCATGCCGGAAAGGGCGATCGAGGAGACGGAAAGGGACAAGGGCGGGAAACCTCCGCCCCGACCCTGCACCGCGAACCCTCGAGAAACCCTTGCCGAGATCGCGAGAATGTCGAGGAAAACGCAAAGCGCGGCTTTCGAGGGCACTCGTCGCCGCGCCGTGCAGAGGTCCTTCATCCTGAGGTGCTCGCGCAAGCGAGCCTCGAAGGGCGAAGGATCCGAGAGGCAGGGCCCGTCGAGGCTTCGCCCTTCGAGGCCCGGCTGTCAGCCGGGCACCTCAGGGTGAAGCCGAACAGGAGAGCCGATCAGAACGGCTCTCCCCTCCGTTTCACACCAGGATCGACCGATCGAGATCGGCGATCTTCGTGGTGCCTGTCAGCGTCATGGCGACGCGCATCTCCTTGGCAAAGATGTCGAGGAGGTTCTCCACCCCCCGCTGCCCCTCGGCGGCCAGCGCATAGGTCGGTGCGCGGCCGAGCAGCACGCCCTTGGCGCCGAGCGCCAACATGCGCACCACGTCGAGACCGGAGCGCACGCCGCCGTCGACCAGCACCGTCAGATCGGAACCGACCGCCTCGGCGATCTTCGACAGGGCGCGGGCCGTCGACGGCACGCCGTCGAGCTGGCGGCCGCCGTGGTTGGAGACGACGATGCCGCTCGCGCCGAACTTCACCGCCTCGCGTGCGTCCTCGACGTCGAGGATGCCCTTGATGACGATGTCGCCCTTCCAGAAGTCGCGGATCCATTCGAGATCCGACCAGCCGATCGACGGGTCGAAGTTGTTGCCGAGCCAGCCGACGTAGTCGGCGAGGCCGGTCGCCTTGCCGAGGTATTTCGAGACGTTGCCGAGATCGTGCGGCTTGCCCATGACGCCGACGTCGAAGGCCCAGAACGGATGGGTCATCGCCTGCAGGATGCGGCGCTGGGCGGCGAAGGGGCCGGACATGCCGGAATGGGCGTCGCGGTAGCGCGAGCCCGGCGTCGGCATGTCGACGGTGAAGACGAGCTTGGTGATGCCGGCGGCCATGGCGCGGTCGAGCGCGTTCTTCATGAAGCCGCGGTCCTTCAGCACGTAGAGCTGGAACCAGATCGGTTTGGCGACCGCCGCCGAGATCTCCTCGATCGAGCAGACCGAGACGGTCGACTGGATGAAGGGCACGCCGCGCGCCGCACACGCCCGCGCCGCCTGCACCTCGCCGCGCCGGGCATACATGCCGGTGAGCCCGACCGGGCTCAACATCACCGGCATGGCGAGCGTCTCGCCGAAGAGTTCGGTGGTGAGATCGAGATTTTCGACGTTCTTCAAGACCCGCTGGCGCAGCTCGACGCCTTCGAGATCGCCGACGTTGGCCCTCAGCGTGTGCTCGGCATTGGCGCCACCGTCGATGTAGTCGAACAGGAAGCGCGGCAGCCGGCGGCGCGCCGCCTCGCGATAGTCGGAGGCCGACGAGATGATCATCGCGGGTACCCTTTTCTGTCGAAGAGCCTGAAGGCGGATGATGGACGAAGAGCCGGGGGAGGACCATCCCCCGGCTCTTCGGGTTCGATCAGTGCACCAGCAGGGTGAACGGATGGACGTAGGCCTGCAGCATCACCAGGATGCCGACGAGCACGGCCAGCGCGATCGAGTGGAAGAAGACGTAGCGCAGGATCGGGCCTTCGCCGTTCTGCCAGCCGGTGGCGGTCGAGGCGACGACGATCGACTGGGCGTCGATCATCTTGCCCATGACGCCGCCCGACGAGTTGGCCGCCGCCATCAGGATCGGATTGAGCCCGAGCTGCGTCGCCGTGGTCTTCTGCAGGCCGCCGAACAGCACGTTGGAGGCGGTGTCCGAACCGGTCAGCGCCACGCCGAGCCAGCCGAGCAGCGTGCCGAACAGCGGATAGGCCCAGCCGGTGTGCGCGAAGGCGAGACCCAGCGTCGCGTCGATGCCGGAGTATTTGGTGAGCGTGCCGAGCGCCAGCATGACGGCGATGGTCAGGAGCGACCAGCGCACCCGCCAGATGGTGCGGCCATAGGCCTTCACCAGCGCCAGCGGCGAATAGCCCATCAGCAGGCCACCGATGACAGCCGCCGCGAGGATACCCGAGCCGGTGGCCGACAGCCAATTGAGCGTGTAGACGGCGGGCTCGAGCGACGCCTTGGCGACGACCGGCGGCACCTTGGCGATCTCGTTGTGGAGACCGGCGAGCGGGAACTTGAGGATCGACAGGCCGTCGAGCCAACCCTTGACCGCCGGAATGCCCCACAGGAACACGAAGACCGTCAGGATGGCCCAGGGCAGCCAGGCCTTGACCAGCAGGCCGCGATCGGGGCGGCTCGCCAGTTCCTTGGCCGAGACCGTGCCGGTGTCGGCGTCGATCGTGTCGTAGTCGATGCCGACGATGGCGCCGTGCGGCTTGGCGACGGCGGCGACGGAGGCGTCCTCGTCGTGACCCTGGAGCTTGGTCGAGGTCCAGATCCGCGCCGGCGACCAGACCTTGAGGAAGAGGATCAGCGACACCATCGACACGATGGCGGCGACGACGTCGACCAGCCAGGGGCCGTGGAAGTTCGAGATCAGATACTGCGGCACGGCGAAGGTGGCGCCGGCGACCAGGATGGCCGGCCAGATCGCGATCATGCCGCGGAAGCCGGCGAAGGCCCAGATCAGCCAGAACGGCACGATGATCGAGAAGAACGGCAGCTGACGGCCGATCATGCCCGACAGATCCATCAGATCGAGCCCGGTCACCGCCGCGAGCGCGATCACCGGCGTGCCGAGCGCGCCGTAGGCGACCGGCGCGGTGTTGGCGATCAGCGCCAGACCGGAAGCCGCGAGCGGCGAGAAGCCGAGGCCGATCAGGATGGCGCCGGTCACCGCCACCGGCGTGCCGAAGCCCGCCGCACCCTCGAAGAAGGCGCCGAAGGAGAAGGCGATGAGCAGCAACTGGAGCCGGCGGTCGTCGGTGATGCCGGCGATCGAGCGCTGCAACACCGCGAAGAGACCGTTCTCTTCCGTCAGGCGATGCAGGAAGATGATGTTGAGCACGATCCAGCCGATCGGCAGCAGGCCGTAGGCCGCGCCCATGCCGGCCGCGAGGCTCGCCTTCTGGACCGGCATGCCGAAGGCGAAGACCGCGACGCCGAGCGCCGCGACGAGGCCGGCGATGGCGGCCGTGTGCGCCTTCATGTGCAAGAGGCCGAGGCCGATCAGCATCACCACCACCGGCAGGGCGGCGGCGAGCGTCGACAGCACCGCGCTGCCGAGCGGGTCATAGATCTGGTTCCATACCATGTGATTTCCCTCCCTGTCGGTCTCCGCTCCCCACGGTCGGTTTGACCGACTTCATTTCGTGGACAAAAAACTTGTCCAAGCCGCCTTAGTGGTTTTTCATACGATTTGCAAGGCTGCATCGCACCGAGCGCCCGTGTAGGGTCGAACCGGTTCGATCGACAGAAAGCGGCCGCGTCGGGAGGCGAATTTGGAACCTGTGCGAAATCAGAAACTTGCCGACGTGATCGCCGATCACATCGAGCAGTTGATTCTCGAGGGCGCACTCAGGCCCGGCGAACGGCTGGCGCCGGAACGCGAATTGGCCGAACGGCTCGAGGTGTCGCGCCCGTCGCTGCGCGAGGCGATCGACCGTCTGGCGACGCGCGGTCTCTTGGTGACCAGCCACGCCGGCACCCACGTCGCCCAGTTCATGACGCCGCTGACCAGCCCGCTCGCCACGCTGCTGCAGTCGAATGCCCGCGTCGTCACCGACTATTTCGAATATCGCACCATCGTCGAGGGCCCGGCCGCCCGCCACGCCGCGGAGCGCGCGACGGAGCTCGACCGTCAGGCGATCCGCGCCTGTCTCGACGCGCTGAAGCGCAACCACGAGCTGGAGGACCCGTCGGCCGAGACCGAGAGCGACGCCGATCTGCACATGCTGATCTACGAGGCCTCGCACAATCTCGTGGTGCTGCACGTCATGCGGGCCTTCTCCGAGCTGCTGCGCTCGGACGTCTTCTACAGCCGCCGCAAACTCTACATCGCGCCCGGCGCCCGTGACGTGCTGCTCGCCCAGCATCTGGCGATCGGCGAGGCGGTGATCGCCGGCGACGTCGCCGCGGCGGAGCATCACGCCACCGAGCACATCCGCTTCACCGCCGAGACGCTCCAGCGCCTGCAGGACGAGGAGATGCGCATCGGCCGCGCGCTCCGCCGCTTCGGCCGCGCCGAAGTGCTCGGCCGCTGAGGCTCACGCCAAACAGGGAGCGCGCGAACGCCGCTCGCCTGTTCGGCTTCATGTCGAGGTGCGAGCGAAGCGAGCCTCGAAACACGAAGCCATGACGGGCCGTGCCACTCGGCCCTTCGCCCTTCGAGGCCCGGCGGAGCCGGGCACCTCAGGATGAAGGGCCTCTGCACGAAGACCCGATGGAACCGACGACCCGGGCGCGCTCACGCCGCCGCGACGTAGGCGTCGAGCAGGCCGTTCAGCCGCGCCCGCTCCTGCTCGTCGACGAAGGCGGCATCGAAGCCGTTGCGGGCGATGGTGATCGCCGCCGCCCGGTCGAGGCCGAGGGCGGCGAAGGTGTCGAGCCAGTTCGCCGCGACGTAACCGCCGAAATAGGCCGGATCGTCGGAGTTGATGGTGACCGCGAGCCCCGCCTCGAGCATCCGCCGCAGCGGATGATCCTCGAGCCGCTCGCAGACCTTCAGCCGCACGTTGGAGAACGGGCAGACGGTCAGCGCCACCCGTTCCGCCGCGAGCCGCGCGACCAGCTCCGCGTCCTCGAGGCAGCGCACGCCGTGGTCGATGCGCTCCGCGCCGAGCACGTCGAGCGCCGAGCGGATGTAGGCCGGCGGCCCCTCCTCGCCGGCATGCGCCACGATGCGCAGCCCCAGCCGCCGCGCCTCGGCGAAGACGCGGGCGAACTTCTCCGGTGGGTGACCGACCTCGGAACTGTCGAGCCCGACGCCGATGAAGGCCTCACGGAACGGCAGCGCCGCCTGGAGCGTCGCGATCGCGTCTTCCTCCGAGAGATGCCGCAGGAAACAGAGGATGAGGTCGCAGGACAGGCCCTTCGCCCGCGCCCCCTCGAGCGCCCGGGTCAGCCCGGCGATCACCGTCCCCATGGCGACACCGCGCGCCGTGTGGGTCTGCGGATCGAAGAAGATCTCGGCCCGCGCCACCCCGTCGGCGAGCGCCCGGTCGAGATAGGCCTTCGCCATGTCGTGGAAGTCGTCCTCGGTGAGCAGGACGCTCGCCCCGGCGTAGTAGATGTCGAGGAACGACTGGAGATCATGGAACGCATAGGCCGCCCTGAGCGCCTCGACGTTTGGGTAGGCGAGCGCCACGCCGTTGCGCATCGCGAGCGCGAAGATCGTCTCGGGCTCGAGCGTCCCCTCGATGTGGACGTGGAGCTCGGCCTTGGGCAGGCCGACGAGGAAGGACGCGAAGGCGGGATCGAGCGCGGGCATGGGAATCTCCGAAGGCGGGTCGCGCGATCATCGCCGGATCGGAGACGCCTGTCGACGCTCGGTCGGCGCCCCCTTCCGCGGTCACAAGTCCGACAGACGACATTTCCCGTATGGCGAGAAAGTAAATGGTTGTTTAACCTTTTCATTGCTCGCAGAGAGCGTCGGTGGTTCAATCCGATCCGGGGGAATTCCAGACTTTCCGGGGGGAAGAGCCATGAGATCGTCCGTCTTGCTCGCGTCGGCTTCCGTCATCGTTCTGTCCGGATGCACCACGCATCCCGATCCGATCGACTTCACCGGTGTCAGCACGCACAACATCGTCCGCCACGTCCGCTGCGAGGCCCGCGATGCCGTTGCCGAAGTGCTCGGCGATTGGCTGCTCGCCCGTCATTCGGCCGATCCGAATTCGGCTCCCGGCGTCGCCATGCTGCACGATTTCGGGCGGCGCCTGAAGGACGACCCGCGCTCGCTTCCAGTCGTTCGGGCCGAACTCAAGCGCGAACCGCGCCTCGCCGGCTTCTCCACCGTTTTCGAGACGACGATGAAGGCCGGCCTCGCCTACAACTTCGAGTTCGACATCACCGAAACCAACGACCTGTCGGCCGACATCGGACTGACCCGCGCCTTGGCCAGCTCCGTCGGTGCGCTCGGTCTGACCGCCCATGCCAACCGCAGCCGGCAGAACATTCGCACCTTCGACACGTCCGACACGTTCGAAAAGCTCTGGGACCTGCAACCGCGCTATTGCGACGAGATCGACACGACGATCGACAACAAGGTCTACCCGATTGCCGGAAACGTCGGCCTGAACCGCACCGTCCGGGCATTCTTCGACCTGACGCTGACCGACGCACCGGTCACCAAGCGCGCTTCGACCTCGTCGACCATGACCGAGCAACTGGTGTTCACCACCGACGTCGGTGGCGGCTTCGAACCCTCGATAACCTATACGCCCGTCAACGCGCCGGTGACGCTGACCAAGGCGTCGCTGAAGTCCGACAACTCGCGGTCGGACGTCCACAAGTTGACCGTCAACCTGACGGCGGCCGGCGATCGGGAAGCACTGCAGCAACTCGTGTTCGAGTCATGGAACCGCTCCACCTTTGCTGCGCCGGCCGTGAGGCCTGCGAGAATCGATGCCGAAACCGCCGCGCGCTTCGGCCTGTCGAGCTATCTCGGCAGACAGATCCGCTTCCAATTGGTGCGCTGAGGGAGGACTGAACCATGGCGACGAAGACCACCGGGCGTTCGGGCGTAGCGCTCGCCCGTTTTTCCGACTTCTTTCGCAACGTCCATGCGGAGCCCGCGATCGACAAAGCTCTGCAGGAGGCCGCCGCGGCCGGGAAGCTGCGGGTTACGGTCAGCAAATCGACGATCCGCGAACTCCAGGCGATCGCCGAGGAACATCCTGCGCTACGGCCGTGGATCATCGACATCTCCGACCCGGGCGGCAGCACCGGTTCGAGTCGATGAAACGCGGCCGTGGATGGGGGGGTGGTGGGCCCGGAGGGATTCGAACCCCCAACCTAGCCGTTATGAGCGGCCAGCTCTGACCGTTGAGCTACGGGCCCGACGACCGGGTCGCCGGCCTCGCGGGCGGCGCCACACCGCCGTCCTCGAGGGTGCCGCCGTCTTCGCAGATCGACCGCGGACTGACAAGATGCATCGACGACGAGACGCACGCTCCGGCGGTGGCGCGTGGTCGCGCCGACGGCCCCCGGGCGTCACCGAGACGGCGTCGAAGCGGCCCCGACTCGCCCCTCACGGAGGGTGCCGCCGGCTGCGCAAGACGGCTTGCCACTTTGTGAACATTTTTTTCTGAGCAATCTCCTCAGGTCGAGCCGTTTGCGTGGAGGGATTCATGCGAGCGGCTTTTGTTTCGGAGCCGAGAGGTCGCACGGTTTGAAGATCGCGAACGTCGCAACGTCGAAGGAAGTGCCGCTCACCAAGACGGAACGTATCCATCGGATGCGGGCCGGCACCATCGCACTTCTCTCCGCGCTCGCCCTGACGCGTCCCGCGATCGCCGCCGAACCGGTCGTCCCCACCCTCGTCGTCACCGCCACCGGCGAAGTGTCCGCCACGCCCGACATCGCCGACGTCTCGGTCGGCATCGTCTCGGAAGGCCGCACCACCGCCGAGGCGATGAAGAAGGCCGACGAGGCGGCGGGCGCGCTCGTCGCCGAGGCCCGCGCCGCCGGTCTCGACAAGGCCGACGTCGCCACCGTCGATTTCTCGGTCCAGCCCGTCTGGGCGTCGTCGACCGCCTCGTCCGGTTCCGCCCGCATCACCGGCTACACCGTCACCAACCAGTTCTCGCTGAAGGTCCGCCGCCTCGCCGACCTCGGCCCGCTGCTCGAGCGCCTCGTCGCTCGCGGCGCCAACTCCGTCTCCGGCATCGCCTTCGACGTCTCCGACGCCGACAAGCGCCGCGACGAGGCCCGCCTCGCCGCCGTCGCCGCCGCGCGGGCGCGCGCCGAGCTTCTGGCCGGCGCCGCCGGCGAGCGTCTGGTGCGCGTCCTGTCGATCGGCGAACAGCCGTCCGACCGGCCGATGATGCCGCGCGTCTTCGCCAAGGCCGCCATGGCTTCCGACCGCGCCGTGCCCGTCGAGGCCGGCAGCCGGTCGATCTCCGCGACCGTGACCATCACCTGGGAACTGGCACCGCGCGAGACGAAGTAGACATCGGAATTCCCCCCGAGGGCGTCGGTGCGAGACGCCGGGGGATAACCCGGATCGTGGCAGCGAGAGGCGCCGCGCCGGGAATCACGGCACCGGCCGACGTCCGATACGTCGTCCGGCGTCCCGCGAGCCGGCATGTACCACCCGTCGAGAAATGAGGGTCGGTGCCGGTCTTGACAGACGGTCTGATGGAACGGCTTGGGGCGCGTCCCCGGTTCCCGCCGTCGCCGCGAGCAGGACGAGTAGGCGCATGCGCCCGGTCCGCTCCGTGACTTGGAGAAATCGGAATGATCATCACCCGTGACGATGCCGCATCGCGGCAGCGTGGAGTCGTGCGTTCGGCGTTCCTCGGCGGCGCTCTCTTCTTCGCGGCGTCGCTGCCGGCCGGTGCGGCCGAAGGTGTCGCTTCGTTCTACGGTCGCTCCGAACATGGCGGTCCCACCGCCTCGGGCGAGCGCTTCAACATGCATGCCATGACGGCCGCCCACCGGACCGCTCCGCTGGGCTCCCACATGCGTGTCACCAATCTGAAGAACGGCCGCACGGTGGTCGTTCGCATCAACGATCGCGGCCCCTTCGTCCGCGGTCGCATCATCGACCTGTCGCAGGCGGCCGCGAGCGAACTCGGCTTCGTCGGTTCGGGCCTGACCCGCGTATCGCTCGAGACGGTCACCGCCGGCGAGAACGCCGCGTCGACCCGTGTCGCCGCCGCCGAGGAGCCGGAGACCACCGGCTCCGTCCCGACCGGCCGCAAGGACCGCCACGCCGCGAAGCCGGCCGAGGCGACGGCCGCCCAGAGCGACGAGGTCAAGGTCGCGCTCGAGGAGCGCGACGCCTACCTCGTGAACCGCAATCGCGCCGCCAACTGACGCGACTCGCGACCGACGAAGATCGAAGGGCCCCGGCATCGTCCGGGGCCTTTTCGTCTTCTCAGCGCTCGGTCAGCGCGAGCTTGGCGCCGAGGCCGACGAAGGCGGCGGCAAACGAGCCGCGCAGCGCCCGCATCACCGAGGGCTTGGAGACGACCCGGTCGCGCATCGCCGCGGCGAAGACGCCGTAGACGGCGAAGACGGCGAAGGTCAGCGCCATGAAGACCCCGCCGAGCCCCAGCATGGTGACGATCGGTGTCGGATCGTCCGCCTTCATGAACTGCGGCAGGAAGGCGACGAAGAAGATCGAGAGCTTGGGGTTCAGGAGATTGAGCACGATGCCGTCGCGCACGATCGCCCGATCCGACCGCACGGGGCCGGAGGCCTCGACCCGCAGCATGCCGCCGTCGCGCAGCGTCCGCCACGCCATGTAGAGCAGGTAACCGACGCCCGCCCACTTCACCGCGGCGAAGGCCACGGCCGAGGCGTGCAGCAGCGCGGCGAGCCCGACGAGGGCGGCGAAGAGGTGTGGCACGATGCCGAGCGTACAGCCGAAGGCGGCGACGATGCTCGCCCGCCGCCCCGCGCCCAGCGCCACCGCCAGCGTGTAGACGACGCCGGTGCCGGGCGAAGCGACGACGATCAGCGTGGTCAGAAGAAATTCCCATCCGAACATGGCGAGGTCTCCGCGTGTCGAGCCGGCAGACTGCCACGCCGCGACGACGCCTTCGAAATCACGATACCGGGATCGGCCGCGGCCGGCCGTCGTCGTCCACCGCGACGAAGGTGAAGGTCGCGTCCGTCACCTTCTCGCGGGTGGCGGTGAGGAAGCGGCGCGCCCAGGCCTCGATGTGGATCTTCATCGAGGTGCGGCCGATGCCCTCGACGTCGGTGTAGACGCAGAGCACATCGCCGACCTTCACCGGCCGGATGAAGGTCAACGTGTCGACCTTGATGGTGACGACGCGGCCCTGCGCCCGCTCGACGCCGCGGATGCCGCCGGCGGCGTCCATCTGCGACAGCACCCAACCGCCGAAGATGTCGCCGTTGGCGTTGGTGTCCGACGGCATGGCGATGACGCGGACGGTGAGTTCGCCGCGAGGGTTCTCGATCTCGGTCTCTTCGGTCATGCGCGACGGGCTCCTCTCTCACCGACAGGTTAGAGCAAGTCGCCGCCGGGAAGAAACGGTCGTGCCGTCACCATGGCGAACGTCGGAGCTGCGACACCGGGTCTCACGCACCCGTCTCGCGCGTGTCTCTCGCGCTCGCCATGATGGCCACACCTTCGGATGGAAGATGGGGAGAACGCATGAACCTCTGGTGGATCGCCGCCGGCCTCGCGGCCGCCTTCACCGCCGCCGTGCACGTCGTCTTTGGCGGGCGCGACATCGACCGGCCGCTGATGGCGTCGGCGATCGACGATCGACAGATCAAATACGGTGCCCACCTGTGCTGGCACCTCGTCTCCATCGAGCTCGTGGCGCTGGCGGCGTTCTATCTCTGGCCGGCCGTGACGGGGCGCGGGCCGGAGCTGGCGGTCGCGGCGACGGCGATGGCGCTCGCCTCGGCGGCCTGGAACATCGTCATGGTCGTCCGCCACCGCCTCGGCTTCGGCGAATTCCCGCAGTGGACGCTGTTTTCCGTGGTCGCCGGCCTCGGCTTCGCCGGGCTGGTGTGAGGCCTCACCCCTTGATGACGTTGCCCTCGTCCATCAGCGCGACGGTGGGCACGTGGGCCTCCGCCTCCTCGCGCGTCATCTGGGCGTAGGAGAGCACGATCACCTTGTCGCCGGTCTGGACGAGGCGCGCCGCCGCGCCGTTGACGCCGATCACCTTCGACCCGCGCGGCGCCTCGATGACATAGGTCGTGAAGCGGGCGCCGTTGTCGATGTCGAGCACGTCGACCTGCTCGTTGGCGAGAAACCCGACCGCATCCATCAGGTCGCGATCGATCGAGATCGAGCCCTCGTAATGGAGATCGGCACGGGTGACCGTGGCGCGGTGGAGTTTCGCGCGCATCATCGTGAGAAGCATGGGAGGGGCCCTTCGGTCGGTCGCGACGCCGTCGAGGCGTCTCCGGGGATTGGGCTTCTAAACCTTCGCGGCCGTGATGGCCAGCCCGAAAGCCTCCCGGACGACCGTCCGACAGCAGCGGTTTTCCGCCGTATTTCTCAGTCGTAGAGCCGATCGCCGAGCTGTTCGACGAGGAGGCGGCCCTTGACGAAGGCCATCTCGATCGCCGTGTCGCGGTCGACGAAACGATCGGCACGGACGAAGCGATGCTCCTTGGCGACGCCGTCGATCGTCTTGGAGATCACGCCACAGAGCTGCCACTGGCCGCCGTCCTTGTAGGGCGTGGCGCGGATGACGTGACCGGCACATTCGACCGCCGGCGCTTCCGGCTCGGCCTTCGAGGCCGCCGCACCGCCGCCGAGACCGAAGAGACGCTTGAGGAGGGACATCGGGAACACCTCGCCTGCTCGGGGGCAGAAACGGATCGGCCCCGGACTTGCCGGGGCCGATCGCGGGTTCGATCAGTTGTCGAGGAACGACCGGAGCTTCCGCGACCGCGACGGGTGCTTCAGCTTCCTGAGCGCCTTCGCCTCGATCTGACGGATGCGTTCACGCGTCACCGAGAACTGCTGGCCGACCTCTTCCAGAGTGTGGTCGGTGTTCATGCCGATGCCGAAGCGCATGCGCAGCACGCGCTCTTCGCGCGGCGTCAGCGAGGCCAGAACGCGGGTCGTCGTCTCGCGCAGGTTCGACTGGATCGCCGCGTCGATCGGCAGGATCGCGTTCTTGTCCTCGATGAAGTCGCCGAGGTGCGAATCTTCCTCGTCGCCGATCGGCGTTTCGAGCGAGATCGGCTCCTTGGCGATCTTGAGGACCTTGCGCACCTTCTCGAGCGGCATGGCGAGCTTCTCGGCCAGCTCCTCCGGGGTCGGCTCGCGGCCGATCTCGTGCAGCATCTGGCGCGACGTGCGGACGATCTTGTTGATCGTCTCGATCATGTGGACCGGGATGCGGATCGTGCGGGCCTGGTCGGCGATCGAACGGGTGATCGCCTGCCGGATCCACCAGGTGGCATAGGTCGAGAACTTGTAGCCGCGGCGGTACTCGAACTTGTCGACCGCCTTCATCAGGCCGATGTTGCCTTCCTGGATCAGATCCAGGAACTGCAGGCCGCGGTTGGTGTATTTCTTGGCGATCGAGATGACGAGACGCAGGTTCGCCTCGACCATTTCCTTCTTCGCCTGCCGCGCCTCGCGCTCGCCCTTCTGCACCATGTGGACGATGCGGCGGAACTCGACGATCTCGAGCCCGGTCTCGGAGGCGAGGTTCTGGATCGCGGTGCGGAATTCCTTGATCGTGTCGCCTTCCGACTTCACGAACTCGCGCCAGCCGCGCGTGCCGAGGTTGGCGACGCGACGCAGCCAATGCGGATCGAGTTCGGAACCCTGATAGTTCTTGAGGAAGTCGTCGCGACCGACGCGATAGCTCTCGGCGAGGCGCAGCAGGCGACCCTCGAAGCCCATCAGCTTCTTGTTGATGTCGTAGAGCTGCTCGACGAGGCTGTCGATACGGGCCTGATTGAGCGACAGGCTCTTGACCTGGAGGATCAGGTCTTCCTTGAGCTTCTTGTAGCGGCGCTCCTGGGAGGGCGACAGCGTCTCGCTCTTGAGACGGCCCTCGACCAGCTGCTCCTGCAGACGGGCGAGCTTCTTGTAGTCGTCGGCGATGAGATCGAAGATCTCCAGCACCTTCGGCTTCAGTTCCGCTTCCATCGCCGACAGGGAGACGTTGCCCTCCATGTCGTCTTCGCCGTCTTCGGCCTCGCCTTCGGCGGCGGCGGCCTCCTCTTCCGGCTCGGTCTCCTCGCCGTCGACGGGCACCATCGGCGGTCCGCCGGCGTTCTTGCCGTCGGGACCGGCGTAGGTCGCCTCGAGGTCGATGATGTCGCGCAGCAAGATCTTGCCGTCGTTGAGCTCGTCGCGCCAGAAGATGACGGCCTGCAGCGTCAGCGGGCTCTCGCAGAGGCCGGCGATCATCGCCTCGCGACCGGCCTCGATGCGCTTGGCGATGGCGATTTCGCCCTCGCGCGACAGAAGCTCGACAGAGCCCATCTCGCGCAGATACATGCGGACCGGATCGTCGGTGCGGTCGGCCGGCTCGCGCGCGGCGGCACGCGCCGGCACCGAGGCACCGGTCGATTCGACGAGATCGCCGCCCTCGGCCTCCTCGTCCTCGGCCTTGCCCTCGCCCTCTTCCGCCTCGGCCTCTTCGGTCTCGACGACGTTGATGCCCATCTCGTTGAGCATCGCGAGAATGTCTTCGATCTGCTCGGAGGCGACCTGCTCGGAGGGCAGCACCTCGTTGAGTTCGTCATAGGTGACGAAGCCGCGCTTCTTGGCGAGCTTGATCATCCGCTTGACGGCGGCATCCGAGAGATCGAGAAGCGGACCGTCCTGGGTCTCGGGGGCCTGGGCCTCGGTCTCTTCCGTCTCGCCTGCCTTGGTTGCCATCGATGGTCTCCTGGAATTGCCGTTGCCCGCCGACGGATGCCCCGCCCTCGACGGCCTCGTCATCGACGAAACCGGAGGGGAGCGATCGCGTTCGACGCGCCGAAGGGTTGGATTACGGTGCTCGGGTTAAGCTCCGATTGACACTGTTCGACCGACGCACCCGGCCCCACCGGCCTCCGGACAACCGGCGGCAAGAGAGGCAAGTCACGGGAAACGCCCGCAATTCCGGATCCCGTCCGCCCGCGCACATCCATTGCGGCGCCGATGCGAGAGAAATCCACGGGGATATGTAACGGGCGAATCACTTTGCGCAAGGGTGATTCGTCGCATGATTCTTCGATCGAGGCGAATCATGCCCATACGAGGTTCGCCGAAAACCGCCACTGCGGACCTTCCCGGACCCGGGCCTCACCGCCCGCGCGGGGTCCCGCCGGCCGAGATGCCGCCGGCCGGCACCAGCTCGCCGTGCGAACGGCGGATTTCCTTCGCCTCTTCCGCCAGCTCCTGCTCGCGGCGGGCGTATTCCTCCTTGCGGCGGGCGATGTCGCGCGACATGCCGAGGATGCGCGCCTCCACCGTCTCGTCGGCGTCGGCGCCGATCATCGCCACCTCGCGGTCGAGGTCGCGTTCCATCTGTCGAAGCTCCAGCCGGTCGAGGAAGTGCCAGAGGCAGCCCTCCACCCAGGTCTCCGGCGGGTGATGGGCGAGCACCTTGAAGCGTGACCGGAGCCGCCCGCCGCTCGGCTCGATCACCCGCCCCTCGGCATCGACCACTTCCGAGCCGTGCAGCTCCTCGAGCAGGAAGAAGAAGCGCGGGTCGATCCCCTCGTAGAAGGACGAGACGGAGATCTCCGAGACCTCCGTCGCCATCCGGTGCAGCTCGCGCTTGAAGGCCTCGTGCGGCTCGAGCCCGAAGTCGAGCGCCAGCACCCGCTCCGCCGCCACCTCGAAGAGGTCGGGAAAGGCGACGCAGAGGCCGAGCACCACCCGTTCGATGCCGACGAGATCGCCGCCGGTCATCGGCGGCATCGTCTGCTGGGCTTGGGTCCCGCGGCCGCCCTTGCCCTGCCAGCCGCCGCCACCGCGGCTCTCGCCGCGCTCGCTGGTCCAGAACAGATTGGAGAGTTTCAGCCGGAAGCGCAGCTGATAGGCGCGCTGGACGCGGGGGTCCTTGATCTCGTGGACGAGGTCCTCGAGCCGCTTCTCGAGCGCCGCCTTGCGCTCCGGCGTGTCGATCGCCGCGCCTTGCGTCTCGCGGTCCCACAGCACGTCGGCGAGCGGCACGGCACGCGCCATCTCGGCGCGGAAGGCCTCCGCCCCGCCCAACTGGACGAGTTCGTCGGGGTCCTTGCCGTCGGGCAGGAAGACGAAGTTGAACGAGAAGCCCGACTTCAGATGCGGCAGGATGCGGTCGATCGCCCGATGCGCCGCCTTGATGCCGGCGCGGTCGCCGTCGAAGCAGACGAGCGGCTCGGCGGCGAAGCGCCACATGCGCTGGATCTGGTCCTCGGTGAAGGCGGTGCCGAGCGTCGCCACCACCGCCGGAATGCCGGCCTGCCAGACGGCGATGGCGTCGAGATAACCCTCGACCACGATGACCGAGCCCTGATCATAGGCCGCCGCCCGCGCGCGGTGGCCGTTGAACAGCATGAAACCCTTGTGGAAGAGCTCGGTCTCCGGCGAGTTGAGATACTTCGGATTGTCCTCGCTGGTGAGCGCCCGGCCGCCGAAGGCGACCACCCGACCGCGCTCGTCCTGGATCGGGATCATCAGCCGATTGCGGAAGCGATCGTAGGTCGGCCGACCGTCGTCCGGCTTGATGAGGAGGCCGGCGTCGACCATCGACGGTTCGTCGACGCCCTTGGCCAGCAGATGCCGCTTCAGCGCCTCGCGTTCGGCCGGCGCATAGCCGACGCGGAACTCGCGCACCGTGCGCGCCTCGAGCCGGCGCTTCTCGACATAGGCCCGCGCGTTGGCGCCGGGACCGAGCCGCAGGTTCTCCTCGAAGAAGCGCGCCGCCATCTCGCAGACGTCGGCGAGGCTGGCGCGATGGCGCTCGCGCCGCTCCTCGCGCACGTCGGGCTTGGGCAGGCTGACGCCCGCCTCGCCGGCCAGTCGCTCGACGGCCTCGGGGAAGGTCAGGCCCTCCGTCTCCATCAGGAAACGGAACACGTCGCCGTGCTTGCCGGACGAGAAGCAGTGATAGAAGCCCTTCTGATCATTGACGAAGAAGGACGGCGTCTTCTCCGGATTGAAGGGCGACAGACCGGCGAATTCCCGCCCCTGCTTCTTCAGGCGCACGCGCCTCCCCACGACTTCCGAAACCGGAAGCCGCGCCCGGATCTCATCGAGGACGTGCGGCGGGTATTTCATGGGGGGAGTATAGGGGATGGAGTGATGGGAAGCGACCGTCGCTCCATCACGGAGGGGAGCCTATTGACATCCAAATTTGTATATACAAATATATCTCATCACGGTGGCGTGCCGATGACGACGCACAGATGATGGATGGATTGATTGAACAGAGGAGAGCGTACGCCATGAATGACAACCGGAATCGGGAGTAGCGCTCCACAATTTGGAGCGTCGATCTCCCCTAGGGAGTTCGTATGAGCGACCAATACGATACAGCCCTCGATGCCGACGGCTTCGAGTGGGACGAGAAGAAGCGGCTGTCGAACATCGACAAGCACAGCCTCGACTTCGAGGACGTGCTCGCGATCTTCCTCGAGCCGCATTTGGATTTCGCGTTGAAATACAGGGCCGAGCCGCGCCGTCAGGCGACTGGTCTCGTCGGAGGGCGCCTCGTCGCGGTGATCTACACCCTGCGCGGCAACGCCATCCGGATCATTTCGGCGCGAAGAGCGAGGAAGAATGAAGAACGAGCGTATCGTGCGCTATTCGCTCGCGGAGATCCGTGAGAAGCACGCCGCCGGCGAACTGAAGGGCAAGACCGACTGGGCGCGCGTCGACGCGCTCACCGATGCCGACATCGAGAAGGCGATGCGGTCCGATCCCGATTGGCAGGAGGACATGGACCCCGACTGGGACAACGCCGTCCTCGTCGTGCCCCCGTCCAAGACGCCGATCTCGATCCGCCTCGACGACGACGTGCTCGCCTTCTTCAAGGAGGCCGGCCCCGGTTATCAGAAGCGGATCAACGCCGTGCTGCGCTCCTACATGGCGCACACGCAGAAACGCCGCGCCAGGCGCAAGCCCGACGCGGCGGAATGATGTGTCGCGGTGGGCGGACGCTCGGCGCCCTGCCCTCGTCGACGTCAGCGACGGCGGACGCGGACCACCACGTCGACGTCTTCCAGCTCGACGCCGGCCGGCAGGCTCGGCATGCCGATCACCTTGATCTCGCCGGGGGCGATGTCGAACACCTCGCCGGTCGAGCTGTCGTAGAGGTGGTGATGCGGCTGGGTGTTCGAATCGAAGACCACCTTGTCGGCATCGATGATCAGGCGGCGCAGCAGGCCGGAGCGCTCGAAGAGATCGAGCGTGTTGTAGACCGTCGCCCGGCTGATCTCCGGCATCAGTTCCTTCGCCCGACCCCAGACCTGATCCGCCGTCAGGTGGATCGGATGGGCGAGCAGCACGCGGGCGATGACGAGGCGCTGCAGCGTCAGCGCGATACCGGCGCGGCGCAGCCGATCGGCGAGCAGTTCGTCGCCCACTTCGCCGTTGCGCTGCGTCTCGGGAAGCATGATCTCGGTCAGCAGCGGCGAAAGGAAGGAAGCACGTCCCATGATCTCGAAGTCCCGATTGCGGCGGCGAAGAATTTCAGGATGGCACGTCGAAGTTCTCGCCGGTAGATGAGGTCAATCCCTTAGAACGAGTGTCGAAGCCCCGTCCCTTCGCGTTCTTCCGTCCGACGCCGGCCCGGAAGATCCCGTCGGCGGCGGCCCCGCTCCCCGTCCGAGCGAGCGCCGGCCGGCCGGCGGAAGGATACGGCCGACACGCGGAAAGAGGCGGCGTGCGCGTCGGCCGTTTCACTCGGACCCCGGCACGCTCGCGCGCCGGGATCGATCACGATTTTCGACCGCAGGGCTTCGGCCGGGTCTTCCATCGTCCTCGGCCGAGGGGCTTCGGCCGGGTCGTCTCTCGTCCTCAGCCGAAGGGCTTCGGGTGAGGCGTCTTGTCGGTCGAGGGCGGCAGGATCGGCAGCTTGAAGTCCGGTTGATCGCCGGTCAGCGTCTTGAGGAAGGCGACGATCGAGGCGTTCTCTTCCGCCGTGAAGGTCTTGCCGAGCTGCAGGCGACCCATCAGGTCGACGACGTCCGTCAGGCTCCAGTAGGCGCCGTCGTGGAAGTAGGGATAGGTCATCTCGACGTTCCGGAGCGTCGGAACCTTGAAGTTGAAGCGGTCGGCATCCTTGCCGGTGACGGCGGAGAGGCCTTCGGCCTTGCTCTTGGTCTGGTAGGGCGCGACCACGCCCATCTTCTGGAACGAGGCGCCACCGACCGCCGGGCCGTTGTGGCAGGCGATGCAGCCACTGTCCTTGAACAGCTCGTAGCCGGCGAGTTCCTGCTTGGAGAGCGCCTTCTTGTCGCCCCCGAGCCACTTGTCGAAGCGCGAATTCGGCGTGACCAGCGTGTCCTCGAAGGCGGCGATGGCGGTCGTCACCCGGTCGATGTCGATGCCCGGCTTGCCGAAGGCCTTCTCGAACTCGGCGCCATAGGCCGGGATCGATTCCAGCACCTCGATCGCCAGCGCATGGGTGAAGGCCATCTCGCCGGGATTGGCGATCGGCCCGCCGGCCTGTGCCTTGAGGTCCTTGGCGCGGCCGTCCCAGAACTGGGCCAGGTTCATCTTCGAATTCAGCACGGTCGGGGCGTTGATCGGCCCCTGCTGCCAGTGGTCGCCGATCGAGGTCGGCAGATTGTCCGTGCCGCCCATCGACAGGTTGTGGCACGAGTTGCAGGAGATGAAGCCCGACTTCGACAGGCGGGGGTCGAAATAGAGCTTCTTGCCGAGCTCGACGAGGGCGGCGTTGGTGATCTTGGCCGGAGGGATCGGCTGGATCGGTTCTTCGGCGCGCGCGACGACGGTCGACGTCGCGAGAGCGGCTAGGGATGCGAAGATCAGAGACATCGGGCGCGTCATGAGACGAACTCCATCGGATAGCCGGAAAGCTCCGGCGGCCCCTCCTCCCGGGATCGTCCGATGTTCTTGTGCCTGCCCTCTCCGTCCAGAGAAGCCGACGCGTCGGTCCGATCTGGACGCGTGATGCCATTTGGACGCGGTCTAAGACTTGCTCCAGATCAAAACCGTCTGCGACATATGTGCCGCGCGTGTCGTTCTGCCGCACACGGCCGAAAAGCCGAGCGAATGCGGGCGGATGAGCCGAGGGCGACGGGGTGGGCGGGCGTAGCGCCCACCCGTTCCCTCACCCGTGGGCGGACGGCGCCGCCCACCCGTCCCGTCACTTCGGCAGGTCGAGCGCCGCCGAGAGATCGCCGAGCGGCGGCTCGCCCGCCGCCTTCAGCGCCGCGTCGCGCGCCGCGAGACCGTCGAGCACCGGCAGATCGAAGCGCTTGGTGACGAAGCGCAGGATCGACGTCGTGTCGTAGGGCGTGTGGTCGACGGTGCCCTTCCTGGCGAAGGGCGAGACGATGATCGCCGGCACGCGGGTGCCCGGACCGAAACGGTCGGCCTTGGGCGGCACGACGTGGTCCCAGAAGCCGCCGTTCTCGTCATAGGTGACGACGACCAGCATGCCCGGCCACTGCGGGCTCTTCTCGAGATGGGCGACGATGTCGGCGAGATGGGCGTCGCCGCTCGCCACTTCGGCATAGCCGGGGTGCTCGTTGAGCGAGCCCTGCGGCTTGTAGAAGGTCACCGCCGGCAGGCGACCGGCATCGATGTCGGCGAGGAAGTCGGCGCCGGCGAGGCCACCGTCCTTCAGATGCGCGGCGCGCGCCGGCGTACCCGGCGCCGTCGAGGCGAAATAGTTGAACGGCTGGTGGTGGAACTGGAAGACCGCCGGCGGCTTGGCGACGCCGCCCGCCAGCGCGTCGCCCCAGGCGCCCGCATACCACGCCCAGTCGACGCCCTTGGCCGAGAGGAGATCGCCGATGTTCGCCATCGTCTGCGGCGGCAGGACCGGCGCGGCGGCGGGGTCGGCGAAGGCCGGGTCGCCGCCCGGCGCCGGGCGCACGCCGCTCGGCTGATAGGGCGGCTGCATGGTGTTGACGGCGTAGAAGTCGGGCGTCAGCGCCCCGTCCTTGAGGAACTTCGGCGCCCCGGAGAGCGCCGAGGCGGGCGAATCGAGCGCCGTCTCCAGCGTCACGCCGTCTGCCTTCACCGCCGAGAGCTGCCCCTTGGCGGGGCTCTGGTCGGCGTTGGGATAATAGGGCGCGCAGGCGCAGATCAGTTCGACGTGATTGAGGAACGAGCCGCCGAAGGCGCCCTGGAAGAAGCGATCGGCCAGCACGTATTTCCGCGCCACGTCCCACATCGGCAGCTTCGAGCCGTCGTAGGTGCCCATCACCAGACCACCGGCGTCCGACCAGGCGGCGAAGCCGGCGTTGCCGCCGGCGATCTGCATCTGGTTCTGGTAGAAGCGATGGACGAGGTCGCGGGTGCGCACGTCGATCGGCAGAGCGAAGCCCTTGGGATCGTCGAGGGCGAAGACGCCGTTGGGAAGATCCGCGGTCTTCGCCTCGGCGATCTCGGGCGCGACGCCCTTCGGCGTCATGCCGCCCCAGGTCGGCGGCAGCTTGGCGAGCGGCTTGCCGTCGCGATCGACCTGCGTCGCCTTGGCCCGCACCTCCGCGGTCACCCCGTCGGCGCCGGGGAAGGTGCCGTAGAGATTGTCGAAGCTGCGGTTCTCCGCATAGATCACCACCACGGTGCGGATGGCGTCCCAACCGGGCGGAGCGGCGACGGCGGGCGCTGCGGGCAGCGACGCCGCCGCCCCGCAGACGGCGGCGAAGAACGCGGAAGACGTGAACGACGGCTTCATGGGATGCCTCCTGGAACGGACTCGACCGCCTACGGAGCACGCCCCGGTGACACCACCAAGACGGCGTCTTCAGCCGACGAGCGCCGCCTTCACCAGACCCGAGGCCTTGGAGAAGTCCATCTTGCCGGAGAACCGCTCCTTGAGCGCGGCCATGACGCGGCCCATGTCCTTCGGCCCGGCCGCGCCGAGCTCGGCGACCAGCGCCTTGATCGCTGCCTTCGCCTCCGCCTCGTCCATCTGACGCGGCATGAACTCGCGGATGACGGCGATCTCCTCGCGCTCCTTGGCGGCGAGTTCGGGACGGCCGCCGTCGTCGTAGAGCTTGGCCGAATCCTCGCGGCTCTTGACCAGCTTGGCGAAGAGCTCGGCGATCTCGCCGTCGCCGATGCCGTCGGCCCGGCCGTCGGCGCGCACCGCGATGTCCTTGTCCTTGATGGCGGCACCCATCATGCGCAGAGTGGTCAGGCGCGCCTTCTCGCCGGCCTTCATGGCGGCCTTGACCGCCGCGTTGATCTCCTCGCGCATCGTCTTCTCCTGCATTCACCGAGATCGGAACCGCGCCTTCGGGCGCGTCGTCGCCTCTCTCTAGCGCATTCCGCGCGACGATGGCACGCCCTTCGCGAAAGGCGCCCCCCCGGCGAGGCGGACACGCCGCCGCCCGACTGGCTGCCCCGCGCCCCTTCTCGGTTGACCGGCTTCCGCCTTCCCCCTATATCCCGCCGGAACGAGCGAGCGGCGACCTTCGCGGGGTCGGACGTCGCGCGCCCGGACGAGCCTGCGGCCCGCGCACGCTCGCCCTCCGACCGGACCCCATTTCGGGACGAACGACATGACCGACGACGTCTGGGCGGAAGCCAAGCCGACCGCACTCCTGGTGCTGGCCGACGGGACCGTGATCGAAGGCGTCGGCCTCGGCGCGGTCGGCCACGCGGTCGGCGAGGTCTGCTTCAACACCGCCATCACCGGCTATCAGGAGATCCTGACGGACCCCTCCTACGCCGGCCAGATCGTCACCTTCACCTTCCCGCACGTCGGCAACGTCGGCGTCAACGGCGAGGACATCGAGACGGTCGAGATGGATCGGGTGCGCGGCGCCTGCGGCGTCGTCCTCAAGGCCTCGATCACCGAGCCGTCCAACTGGCGCTCGCAACAGCATCTCGACGCCTGGCTGAAGGCCCGCGGCATCGTCGGCATCGCCGGCGTCGACACCCGCGCGCTGACCGCCCTCATCCGCGAAAAGGGCATGCCCAACGCGGTGATCGCCCACGCCCCCGACGGCGTCTTCGACCTCGAGGCGCTGAAGAAGGAAGCGGCCGCCTGGCCGGGCCTGCTCGGCATGGACCTCGTGCCGATGGTCGGCTCCAAGGCCGCCTTCACCTGGGACGAGACCACCTGGTCGCTCGGCAAGGGTCACGGCAAGCAGGATGCGCCGCTCCACCACGTCGTCGCCCTCGACTTCGGCGTCAAGCGCAACATCCTGCGCCTTCTCGCCGATGCCGGCGCCAAGGTCACGGTGCTGCCGGCGACCGCCTCGGCCGACGAGGTCCTGGCGCTGAAGCCCGACGGCGTCTTCCTGTCGAACGGCCCGGGCGACCCGGCCGAGACCGGCAAATATGCCGTTCCCACCATCAAGGCGGTGATCGACGCGGGCGTGCCCACCTTCGGCATCTGCCTCGGCCACCAGATGCTCGCCCTGGCGCTCGGCGCCGAGACCATGAAGATGCATCAGGGCCACCACGGCGCCAACCATCCGGTGAAGGACTTCACCACCGACAAGGTCGAGATCACCTCGATGAACCACGGCTTCGCGGTCGATCGCGACACGCTGCCGGCCGGTGTGAAGGAGACCCACGTCTCGCTCTTCGACGGATCGAACTGCGGCATCGCGGTCGAGGGGAAGCCGATCTTCTCGGTGCAGTACCACCCGGAAGCCTCGCCCGGCCCGCGCGACAGCCACTATCTCTTCACCCGCTTCATGAACCTGATCCGGGCGAAGAAGGGCCAGAACCAGCTGCCCGAGCGGGCCTGACGGGCAAGCCCTCGCGGCGATCATGTGCGCGATGCTTCGAGACGGGCGCCCTGTGGGCGCCCTCCTCAGCATGAGGCGTATGTCGTTTGTGAAAACCATGAAAAGCGCCTCATGCTGAGGAGCGGGCCTCAGGCCCGCGTCTCGAAGCATCGCGCACCCACGCCCGAGCCGCGGCCTCACCGCCCTTCCAGCGCCCCACGCAGGAAGGTCCAGATGCGTGGATCGCTCGACTGGGCGACGTTGAAGCGCAGGAAACGGCCGGCCGAGAGCGACGGCGAGAAGACGTTGCCCGGCGCGAAGACGATGCCGGCCGCCGCCGCCCGTTTCGAGATCTCCGCCGCGTCGATGCCCTCGGGCAGTTCCACCCAGACGAAGATCCCCTCCTCCGCCCCGCCGCGCGGGCGAAGCCCCACCCGCTCGAGCGACCGCACCACCCGTCCGCGCGCCTCGGCGATGCGGCGACGCAGGCCCTCGACGTGGCGGCGATAGCTGCCGTCGGCGAGCAGGCGATGGATCACCTGCGCCGCCAGATCGTCGTTGGTGAAGGACGTCGCGAGCTTCATCTCGGTCAGTTCCTCGATCAGCCCCGGCCGCGCCGCGATCCAGCCCATGCGGATCGCCGACGACAGCGTCTTGGAGAAGGAGCCGACGTGGACGACCCGCTCCAGCCCGTCGAGCGCCGCCATGCGTGGCGACGGCCGGCCCTCGAAGTCGGAGAAGACGTCGTCTTCGATCACCGCGAAGTCGTGGGTCGCCGCGAGGTTCAGCAGCCGATGCGCCGTCGCCGGCCCGATCCGCCCGCCGGTCGGATTGTGCGGCCCGGAATTGGTCAGATAGACCTTCGGCCGTTCGACCGCCGCCGCGCGGGCGAAGGCCTCGAGGTCCGGCCCGTCGGCATGGAAGGGGATGCCGACGACGCGCGCCCGGTGCAGCTTCAGCTTGGCGCGGAAGTTGTAGTAGCAGGGGTCGTCGACGAAGACCGTGTCGCCCGGCTCGACGAGACGCCGCAGCACCAGATCGACCGCCGCCGAGGCCCCGGCCGTCAGCAGCAGCTGCGACGGCTCGACCGCGATGCCGCGTTCGCCGAGGCGGATGGCGATCTGACGTCTCAGGCCCGGATGGCCGAGCGGATGGCCGTAGTCGACCAGCCGCGCGGCGGGATCGCGCGCCACCGCCCGGAGCGCCCGGCGGATGCCCGCTTCCTCCAGCCACTCGCTCGGCAACCAGCCGCAGCCGGGTTTCGGCACCGACGGATCGAGTTCGAGCGACTGCCGCATCACCCAGGACGGGTCGATGTCGCGATCGACGATCGGTCCCGGCTCGATCATCGCGCGCTGCGCCGCCGCCACGGTGAAGCCCGAGCCCGGCCGCGACACCGCCCGGCCCGCCGCCACCAGCCGGTCGTAGGCCTCGACCACCGTCGATTTCGACAGGCCCTGCGCCTCGGCGAAGCGCCGGATCGACGGCAGCCGCGCGCCCGGCGTCAGCCGCCGCTCGTCGATCGCCCGTTCGACCGCCGCCACCACGGCCGCCACCAGCGTCGGATGCGCGTCCCTGTCGATACCGATGTCCATGGACCGTCCTGCCGAATGTACCGGTACGGTTTGATCAACCGTACTGCGATCGTACCTCGATCGCCCGCGCCCGTCACGCCATTATGGGACCGGCCGCGAGAGGTGCGGCAGGCATGGAGAGGCAGATGGACGGGCGTAGGGCCGGGCTGATCGACGGACTGATCGGCGTGACGATGTTTTCCGGATCGCTTGTGGCGACCCGTTTCGCGGTGATCGGGCTCGATCCGCTGTTCTCGACCCACGCCCGCGCCACCGGTGCCGCGCTCCTCGCCGGCATCGCGCTGGCCGTCGCGCCGAAGCCGCTGCCGCGCCCGCGCGAGTTCGTGGCGCTGGCGATCGTCGCGGCGACGGTGGTGGTCGGCTTCCCGCTGTTCTCGGCGCTGGCGCTGCGCGAGATCGGCGCCGGACGGGCGACCCTCTTCATCGGCCTCCTGCCGCTCTTCACCGCCGCCTTCGCCATCGCCCGCGGCGCGACCGCGCCACGGCCCACCTTCTGGCTCTTCGCCTTGGCCGGCAGCGCGGTCGTCGCCACCTATGCCCTCTCCGGCTCGCTCTCGGGCACGCTCCGCGGCGACGGTTTCATCATGGCGGCGGTCGTCTCGGCCGGCCTCGGCTACGCCGAGGGTGCGCGCCTCTCGACCCGGCTCGGCGGCTGGCGCGTGATCTCCTGGGCGGTGATCCTCGCCCTGCCCTGGGCGCTCGTCGGCACGCTGCGCGCGTGGCCCGACTGGAGCCTCGTTCCGACCTCGTCGATCGGCGGCCTCGCCTATACGGCGGCGATCAGCCAGTGGCTCGGCTTCGTCTTCTGGTATCGCGGCCTCGAGCGCGGCGGCGTCGCGGCGGTGTCGCAGCTCCAACTGCTCCAGCCCTTCCTCGGGCTGATTCTCGCAGGGCTCCTGCTCGGCGAGACCATCGGCCTCGGCCTGATCGCCGCCACCGTCGCCGTCGTCGGCTGCATCGTCGGCGCCCGCATGGCCGCCGCGCGGCCGAAGCCGGCGCCCGAAGCACTCAGAGCGTCGGCGCCTTGAACGTGTCGCAGGCGCCGAGGCGACCGCCCTCGAAACCGGCCTTGAACCAGCGCTGGCGCTGCGCCGAGGTACCGTGGGTGAAGCTGTCGGGCACGACGCGGCCGGTCATGGTCTTCTGGATCGAATCGTCGCCGATGCGGCTGGCGGCGTTCAGCGCCTCGTCGATGTCGCCCGGCTCGATGAAGTCGCGCTCCTTCTGGGCGTAGTGCGCCCAGACGCCGGCGAAACAGTCGGCCTGCAGCTCCACCTTCACCGAGGCGCGGTTCTGCTCGCGCTCGCTCATCCGGGCGCGGGCCTGATTGAAGGCCGGCAGGATGCCGAGCTGGTTCTGGATGTGATGGCCGATCTCGTGGGCGATCACATAGGCCTGGGCGAAGTCGCCCGGCGCGCGAAACCGCGTCTTGAGCTCGTCGTAGAAGGCGAGGTCGATGTAGACCTTGCGATCGGACGGGCAATAGAACGGACCGGACGAGGCGTCCGCCTGGCCGCAGGGCGAGCGCGTGGCGCCGGAGAAGAGCACCAGCTTCGGCTCCTCGTAGCGCATGCCGGCGGCGCGCGGATTGAGATCGGCGGCCTGCGCCGGCAGGATCTCCTTCCAGCGGTCCTCGGTGTCGCCGAGCACCACGGCGACGAAGCGGGTGAGTTCGTCCTTGCGCGCCGCAGTCTGGCGCGGCTGGGGCGGCGGAGCGCGATAGGACGAGGACGACGTCCCCGGCCCGACCGGCATGCCGGAGAGCAGCGTCAACGGATTGATGCCGAGCACCCAGGCGACGATCAGCATGATCACGATGGTTCCGATGCCGCCGCCGCCGATGTTGATCGGCAGACCGCCGAAGCCGCCGCCGGAATAGCCGCCACCGCCGGAGCCCGTATCGTCGCCACTGAGGCCGCCGTCGTCGCGCCGATCCTCGATGTTGCCGCTCTCGCGGTGCCCGTCCCAGCGCATCGCCGTCTCCCGATGGTGCGGGCCGCAGGGTGCGACGCGCCGCCCCTCCTTATATCGCAGGCCACGCGCCCGGCGAAAGCGCTCAGGCGCGGCGCACGCGTCCGAGGAAGGCGCCGATCTCCAGCGACATGCGCTCGGCGCTGCCGGCCAGCGCCCGCGAGGCGTCGAGCACGTCGGCGACGGCGGAGGCACTGCGTTCGCCCGCCGCCTCGACCGCGGTCAGACCGTCGCCGACCGCGCGTGCTTCCGCTGCGGCGCGCGAGACCGAGCGCGCGATGTCGCGCGTCGCCACGCCCTGGGTCTCGACCGCACCGGCGATGCCCTCCGCCGCACCGTCGAGCGAGCGGATCGTCGCCAACACGTCGCCCACCGCCGCCGCCGATCCTTCGGTCGACGACCGGATGGCGCCGACCTGCGCGGCGATGCGCGCCGTCGCGTCCGCCGTCTGGTTGGCGAGCTGCTTGACCTCGTTGGCGACGACCGCGAAGCCGACGCCGGCCTGACCGGCACGCGCCGCCTCGATCGTCGCGTTGAGGGCGAGGAGATTGGTCTGCGCCGCGATCGTACCGATGAAGTCGACGATCTCGCCGATCCGCTCGGCCTCGGTCGAGAGCGACCGGGTCGCCTCGACCGATCGTTCGACCTGATCGGCCGCCCGCCGCGCCATCGCCGCCGATTCCGCCGCCCGCTCGCCGATCGTCGCGATCGAGGCGGCGAGCCGATCGGTCGTCGTGGCGACGCTGGTGACCTCGCGCGAGGCCTCGTCCGCCGCCGCCGACACGTCGTGCGACCGCTTCCGCGTCGTCTCCGCCGCCGCCGCCATCTCGGTGGCGACCGCCTCGAGCCGCGCGGCGGCGGTCGAGACCTCCTCGACCACGCCGCGCACGCCGGCCTCGAAGGCCGCGGTCTCGCGTTCGAAGACGGCGCGGCGCGCCACTTCACCGTCGATACGGTCGCGCTCGACCGCCCGCATCTCCTCGACCGCCCTCAGCCCGTCGCGGAAGCCGGCGAGCGCGCCGGCCATCTCGCCGATCTCGTCGCGCCGGCCGAGCCCCGGCAGCGCCACGTCGAGATCGCCGCCGGCCATCGCCGCCATCGACCGTCGCAGCCGCTCGAGCGGCAGGCGGATCTGGCAGAGGATCAGATACCAGCAGATCGCCGAGGCGAGCGCGATGGCGAGCGCCGGGCCGATGATCAGGATGTCGCGGGTCTCCTCGCGGACGACGGCCGCCGCCTGCGTCCGCGTCTGGGCCTCGCGGCCGAGCCGGCCGACGACGTCGCCGATCTCGGCGAGGATCGCCTCGCGGTTGGCCTGCGTCGACGGGTCGGCCGCCTGCAGCGCCGCCGCCTTCAGCGACAGTGTCCGCCCGAGGTCGACCGTGTCCTTCTGGAACGCGACGAAGTCGTCGAAACGCATCGCCGCCTTGCGGATGCGCGGATCGGCCTCGCCGCCGAGCGCCGCGACGAGATCGCCGCGACGACGCGCCAGGGCGTCGACCGCCGCACCCGTGGCGTCCAGGGCCCGCCGTCCCGCCGCCGGCTCGCTCGCGGTGAAGGCCGAAGCCCCGATCGCCGCCACGTGCTCGATCTCGCGCCCGATCGTCTCCGCGGCGAGGGCCCGCGCCCACTCCGCCTCGATCTCGCGGGAACGCAGCACCTCCGCGTCGATCCGCACCACGGCGAAGGCCGCCACCGCGATCGCCACGATGCCCGTCAACGACGCCGTGACGACGAGCTTGGCCGACAGTCCGATCCGCATCGCACCACACCTCATCTGATGTATTCGAGTGCGACGAAAGTCTCAGACAGCGCCCTAATCGAACGTTAAATTCAAATCGCTTGAAAATGAATTTTCAATGACATTGTAGATTTTATCGAAATTACAGATGCAATGCAAAAGTCATCATTTCAGAGAAAGCGCATGTGTCGCAAATTTCGACATGAGAATAGATGTATTTTATTGCGACACGATGGGCATCATTGCGACATGTCGTCTCGGGAAAAGGACAAAAAACCCGAGGGGCCGGATGGCCCCTCGGGTGAAACGTCGTCTCGCGGTGATCGTCGCCGGTCAGGCGGCGCGCAGCTCGCGCATCAGGCGGTCGACCTGACCCTGCAGGGTCTCGGTGTCGCCGCGCATCCGTCGCGCCGCGTCCGCCACCTCGCGCGACTTTCCGTCGCCGGTGGCCGCGTCGCTCATCAGCCGCTCCATGTCCTCGGCGAGATTGCCGACGGCGGCGAGCGTACCGGAGATGGCGCGGGTGATCTCGGCGACGGCGGCGTTCTGCTGTTCCAGCGTGCCGGCGATCGAGGTCGAGATGACACTCACCTGCCCGATGCTGTCGCCGACCGAACCGGTCGCCTCGACCGCCTCGCGCGTCGCCTGCTGGATGACGCCGATGCGGCGCGAGATCTCCTCGGTCGCCTTGGAGGTCTGCCCCGCCAGCGCCTTGACCTCGGAGGCGACGACCGCGAAGCCGCGGCCGGCCTCGCCGGCACGCGCCGCCTCGATCGTCGCGTTGAGCGCGAGGAGATTGGTCTGCGACGCGATCTCCTCGATCAGCGCCACCACCTGGCCGATCTCGGCGGAGGCCGCGTCGAGCCCGTGGATGACCTCGGTCGCATGCGCCGTGTGGCGCACCGCGCCGCTCGACAGCGCGGCCGCATGGTCGACCTGCGCCACGATCTCGGCGATCGAGGCTGAGAGTTCTTCCGCCGCACTCGACACCGCCTGGACGTTGTCGCGCGCCGACCGGCCCGCCGACGCGCTGGTCTCGGCCTGGCGACGGGTGAGATCCGACACCCGCGACAGATCCCCCGCCGCGACTTCGAAGCCGGTCGCCGCCTTCTCGATACCGCCGGCGGTGAGCTTGACGGTGCCCTCGAGATCGCTGGCGAGGCCTGCGAGTGCCTCGCGCCGCATCCGTTCGGCATCCGCCCGCGCCCGTGCCTCGGCGGCGGCGTCCTCGGCCACCCGACGCTTCAGGAGATCGCGGAAGGCGGCCACCGCCCGGGCGATCAGGCCGATCTCGTCGCGCCGCGCCGCGCCCGCAACCTCGGCGTCGAGATCGCCGCCGGCCAGCCGGTTCATCGAGGCGGTCAGGGCCGCCAGCGGCTTGGTCACGCCGCGCGTCACCACGAAGGCGACGAGGCCGATCAGGACGATGCCGGCGACGATCGCCAGCGTCAGGATGCGCGAATCGGAGGCGAGCTTCGCCTCGACGTCGGCGACGTGGAAGCCGGTGCCGAGCATCCAGTTCCAGCCTTCGATCTTGGCGGAATAGGCGAATTTGGTGGTGGCGTCCTTGTCGCCGGGCTTCACCCACTCGTAGACGAAGACGCCGCCACCGCGCTTGGCCGTGTCGATCAGGCCGGCGATGACCAGTCGCCCGGTCGGGTCCTTCATGCCGATGAGGTTCTTGCCCTCGAGTTCCGGCTTGCCGGGCAGCAGGATGTTGGTGCCGTCGAGCTCGTAGAGGAAGAAGTAGTTGGAGTCATCGCCGAAGCGGATCGGCCGGATCGCCTCCTTGGCGGCGGCGCGGGCTGCTTCTTGCGTCATCTCGCCCTTGTCGGCGCGCGTCCGGAAGCCGTTGACCATCGCCGCGACCGTCTCGACCTCGTGCTTGAGCTCGAGTTCCTTCTGGCCGTAGAGCGAGGCCGTGAGATTGACGTGGGCGGCATAGCCGATGCCCGCGATCGCCACCATCGCCAGAGCGACGAGAAAGTAGATCTTGGACGAGATGGAATGGAGCTTCGACATGCGTTTCTCCGATGCAGTCGTCGTGACGAGCCTGTCGTCCGGCAATCCCGCCGCCCCGCGGCGATGGCCTTTCGACACGCATCGCGTGCAATCGATGTCGTCGCGCGATCGCCGAAACGAAAGCGTTCGAGAAACAAATGAACGAAGTCGGTAAATCACCGATTAATGAGCGTCCGGCGATATGCAATCCGTCAATAGATTCACCGCGGAACCGTCCGCAGGGCAGAAGAACGGCCTGACGTTACGTAGCCGAATACCTCGAAGGCGCCGTCATGCCGGTTCGCGGCGGCGCGTGACCGGGTTTCGGTGGGAGAACCCCGATCGGCACGCCTCGCCCCTTCCCTCGCGACGTGCTTTCCCCTATATACCGGCCCGGTCTGGACGCACTTCCGACTTGACCCGTCACAACGAACCGACGCGAGCCGCAGCCGCTGCGATCGCGTCGGCATGGTCGCGAGCACGCATGCCCAAGAGAACCGACATCAAGAGCATCCTCATCATCGGCGCCGGCCCGATCGTCATCGGACAGGCCTGCGAGTTCGACTATTCGGGCACGCAAGCCTGCAAGGCACTGAAGAGCGAGGGCTATCGGATCATCCTGGTCAACTCCAATCCGGCGACGATCATGACCGACCCGGAACTGGCGGACGCGACCTACGTCGAGCCGATCACCCCGGAAGTGGTCGCCAAGATCATCGAGAAGGAGCGCCCCGACGCGCTGCTGCCGACCATGGGCGGCCAGACGGCGCTGAACTGTGCGCTCAGCCTGCGCAAGATGGGCGTGCTCGAGAAGTACGGCGTCGAGATGATCGGCGCCACGGCGGAAGCCATCGACAAGGCCGAGGACCGCGAGCTGTTCCGCGAGGCGATGACCAAGATCGGCCTCGATACGCCGCGCGCCGCCTTCGTCAACACCTCCGCCCTGAAGCAGAAGTTCCGCGCCGAGCACGAGGCCGGCCGCTCGGCCGCCGCCGCGGTCGTCGATCCGGAAGCCCGCGCCAAGGCGCTCGCGACCTTCGAGGGCCAGTGGGCCGCCGGCGAACAGGCGCGTCGCGAGGAATACAATCTGACCGCCCGCCTCCAGGCGCTCGAGGCCTTCAAGGTCACCGGCCTGCCGGCGATCATCCGCCCGTCCTTCACCATGGGCGGCACCGGCGGCGGCATCGCCTACACGCTCGAAGAGCTCTACGACTGCGTCATGTCGGGCGTCGAGGCCTCGCCGACCAACGAGGTTCTGGTCGAGGAATCGGTGCTGGGCTGGAAGGAATACGAGATGGAGGTGGTCCGCGACCGCGCGGACAACTGCATCATCATCTGCTCGATCGAGAACGTCGATCCGATGGGCGTCCACACCGGCGATTCGATCACCATCGCCCCGGCGCTGACGCTGACCGACAAGGAATACCAGATCATGCGTGACGCCTCGATCGCGGTTCTCCGCGAGATCGGCGTCGAGACCGGCGGTTCGAACGTGCAGTTCGCCATCGACCCCGAAACCGGCCGCATGATCGTCATCGAGATGAACCCGCGCGTGTCGCGGTCCTCGGCGCTGGCGTCGAAGGCGACCGGCTTCCCGATCGCCAAGGTCGCCGCCCGCCTCGCCGTCGGCTACACGCTCGACGAACTGGCCAACGACATCACCGGTGGCGCGACCCCGGCCTCCTTCGAGCCGACGATCGACTACGTCGTGACGAAGATCCCGCGCTTCGCCTTCGAGAAGTTCCCCGGCGCCGAGCCGACGCTGACCACCGCGATGAAGTCGGTCGGCGAGGTCATGGCGATCGGCCGCACCTTCCAGGAGTCTCTCCAGAAGGCGCTGCGTGGTCTCGAGACCGGCCTCTCCGGCCTCAACGAGATCGAGATCCCCGGCCTCGGCCAGGGCGACGACAAGAACGCCGTGCGCGCCGCCCTCGGCACGCCGACGCCCGACCGCCTGCGCCACGTCGCCCAGGCCATGCGCGTCGGCGTCTCCGACGAGCAGATCCACGCCTCGTGCAAGATCGACCCGTGGTTCCTCGAGCAGATCCGCGGCATCGTCGACACCGAGGCGAAGATCCGTGCCCACGGCCTGCCCAAGACCGCCGGTTCCTTCCGCGGCCTCAAGGCCATGGGCTTCTCCGACGCCCGCCTCGCCGAGCTCACCGGCAAGACCGAGGCGGACGTGAAGGCGCTGCGTCGCGGCCTCGGCGTGCGTCCGGTCTTCAAGCGCATCGACACCTGCGCCGCCGAATTCGCCGCACCGACCGCCTACATGTACTCGACCTACGAGATGCCCTTCGCCGGTGCCCCGGCGGACGAGGCGCGCCCGTCCGAGCGCACCAAGGTGGTCATCCTCGGCGGCGGCCCCAACCGCATCGGCCAGGGCATCGAGTTCGACTACTGCTGCTGCCACGCCTCCTTCGCGCTGCGTGACGTCGGCTACGAGACCATCATGGTCAACTGCAACCCGGAGACCGTGTCGACCGACTACGACACCTCCGACCGCCTCTATTTCGAGCCGCTGACCTCGGAAGACGTGCTCGAGATCCTCGAGACGGAGAAGCAGAACGGCACGCTGAAGGGCGTCATCGTCCAGTTCGGCGGCCAGACGCCGCTGAAGCTCGCCGAGGCGCTGGAGAAGGCCGGGATCCCGATCCTCGGCACCTCGCCCGACGCCATCGACCTCGCCGAGGACCGCGACCGCTTCAAGCGCCTGCTCGACAAGCTCGGCCTGCGCCAGCCCGAGAACGGCATCGCCTATTCGATCGAGCAGTCGCGTCTCGTCGCCGAGAAGCTCGGCTTCCCGCTGGTGGTCCGTCCGTCCTACGTGCTCGGCGGCCGCGCCATGGAGATCGTCCGCGACGAGGTCGGCTTCGACGCCTATCTCAACGGCACGCTCCCCGGCATGGTCCCCGCCGACGTCAAGGCGCGCTACCCCAACGACAAGACCGGCCAGATCAACATGGTGCTCGGCAAGTCGCCGCTGCTCTTCGACCGCTACCTGTCGGGTGCGATCGAGGTCGACGTCGACGCGCTCGCCGACGGCAAGGACGTCTACATCGCCGGCATCATGGAGCACATCGAGGAGGCGGGCATCCATTCGGGTGACTCGGCCTGCTCGCTCCCGACCCACACGCTGCCGGCCGACGTGGTCGCCGAGATCGAGCGTCAGACCCGTGAACTCGCGCTCGCGCTCGACGTCGGCGGCCTGATGAACGTGCAGTACGCGGTCAAGGACGGCGTGGTCTTCATCCTCGAGGTCAACCCGCGCGCCTCCCGCACGGTGCCCTTCGTCGCCAAGACCATCGGCGAGCCGGTCGCCAAGATCGCCTCCCGCGTCATGGCCGGCGAGGCGCTCGCCTCCTTCGGCCTGAAGAAGAAGAACCTGAAGCACATCGCGGTGAAGGAGGCGGTCTTCCCCTTCGCCCGCTTCCCCGGCGTCGACACGGTGCTCGGTCCGGAGATGAAGTCGACCGGCGAGGTCATGGGCCTCGACACCGACTTCGCCACCGCCTTCGCCAAGTCGCAGCTCGGCTCCGGCACCCGCGTGCCGACCGCCGGCACGGTCTTCGTCTCGGTCCGCGAGGACGACAAGGACCGCATCGTCGCCTCGATGCGCGCCCTCGTCGATGCCGGCTTCAAGATCATCGCCACCTCGGGCACCCAGCGTCATCTCAACGACCACGGCGTGCCGGCGGCGAAGATCAACAAGGTGCTGGAAGGTCGCCCGCATATCGTCGACGTCATCAAGAACGGCGGCGTGCAGCTGGTGATCAACACCACCGAGGGCGCCCAGGCGCTGGCCGACAGCCGCTCGCTGCGTCGCGCCGCGCTGCTGCACAAGGTGCCCTACTACACCACGCTGGCCGGCGCGATGGCGGCGGCGGAGGCGATCGTCGCCTATGCCGCCGGCGAGCTGACGGTCCGCCCGCTGCAGGACTACTTCAAGGAACCCGCCTGATCGGCCGATCCTTCCGACACGCGATGCGCCCGTCGGGACCTCCCGGCGGGCGTTTTCGTTGAATGCCCGATGTTCGACGACGAAGCCCCACCTAGCCGAAAAGTCGCGGGGAACCCGGCCATCGGCCGCCGGTGCGGTGCTTGAAGCGAGACGTTCGCGCGGTTATGATCGCGTTGCGTTTTCGTTTGAAGTTGCGGGCTCCGCGAGGGGCTCGCGCTTTTCTTTTGTGAGCGCCCGTGCCCGAGGCCGGCTGCTCCGTATCGTGAACGCCCGAGAAACGCGAACGAGGAAGTCCGAGACGATGGAGAAGATCCCGATGACCGCGGGCGGCCATGCCGCTCTCGAGACCGAGCTGAAGCACCGTCAGCAGGTCGAGCGCCCGCGCATCATCCAGGCGATTTCGGAAGCGCGCGCCCACGGCGACCTTTCGGAGAACGCCGAGTATCACTCCGCCAAGGAGCAGCAGAGCCTCAACGAGGGCCGCATCGCGGAGCTCGAGGACAAGCTCGGCCGCGCCGAGATCATCGACGTCGCCAAGCTCACCGGCACCAAGGTCAAGTTCGGCGCCACGGTCACCCTCGTCGACGAGGACACCGAGGAAGAGAAGAAGTACCAGATCGTCGGCGACATGGAGGCCGACGTGAAGCAGGGCAAGATCTCGATCTCCTCGCCGATCGCCCGCGCGCTGATCGGCAAGGACGTCGGCGACACCGTCGAGGTCATGGCCCCCGGCGGCGCCCGCTCCTACGAGATCATCGGCGTCCGTTTCGCCTGATCCCTGCCCACGGGCGCGCGTCCCGCGCGCCCGGCCCTGCCGCCCGCGCTCTCCCTGCCCGCCGGATGCTCTCCATGGCCTTTCACGAGCCCGACCGCAGTCTCGGCCCGAGCCGCATCCTCGCGGCGGCGCGCAATTCCATGGCCGGCCTGCGCTGGGCGCTCGCCGAACCCGCCTTCGTCCAGGAACTGGCTCTCGTCGTCGCGGCGACGCCGCTCGCCCTGTGGCTCGGCCACGGCCGCGTCGAGCGTGCGTTGCTGGTCGGCGTCCTCATCCTGATCCTGGTGGTCGAGATCGCCAACACCGCGATCGAACGCGCCTGCGACGCCGTCACGGCGGAAGAGAACCACAACGTCCGCATGGCCAAGGACCTCGGCTCGCTCGCCGTGCTGATGTCCTTCGTCCTCGCCGCCGCGGTCTGGGCCCTCGTGCTGCTGTGAGGCAGCGGGGCGCGCCGGGCCGTGCCTTGGTGCGCGATGCTTCGAGATGCGCCTTCGGCGCTCCTCAGCATGAGGCGTATGTGTTTGTATCGAATATGAAAAGCGCCTCATGCTGAGGAGCGGGTCGAAGACCCGCGTCTCGAAGCATCGCGCACGGACGCCGACTCCACACCCGAGACCGCGTCACTTCTCCCAGCCGACCGCCAGCCAGCGCCAGAAGGTCTCCTGCGCCTTGGCGAGCGCGGCGACGAAGCCGTGCGTCCCGTCGCGAAAGCCCTGCTTCAACAGGTAGTGCCTGACGAAGGCCCAGAGCCCGCGGCCGATCGCCGAGGCGAGCCCGCCCGTCTTCCCCCGCGCGCGACGCTCGGCGGCCGACGCCAGCGCATAGCGCCGGCCCTTGTCGAGCACCTCGTCGATCGAGCGGTAGGAATGGTGGATCATGTCGGCGGCGAGATCGCCGACCGCGCCCGCGACCTCCATCCGCTCGTGCACCCGGTCGGGGGTGAAGCGGGCGACGTCGCGCCGGGCGAGCCGCAGGATCCGGTCGGGGTACCAACCGCCGTGCATGAGGAACCGTCCGAGGAAGCTCGAACGCCGGTTGATCCGCCAGCCATGGACGCCGCCGCCGCCGATCGCCGCGCGGATCTCGCTCGCGAGACCTTCCGGAATGCGCTCGTCGGCATCGATGGAGAGCACGAAGTCGCCGGTGGCACGCTCCAGCGCCCGCTGCTTCTGCGGCCCGAAACCGGGCCAGTCCGCGGTCTCGATCACCACCGCGCCGGCGGCACGCGCGATCTCGACCGTTTCGTCGGTCGACCCGCTGTCGACCACCACGATCTCGTCGCAGAAGGCGAGCGAGGCGAGGCAATCGGGCAGATCCGAAGCCTCGTTCCTGGTGATCAGGATGGCGGAAAGCCGCGGTTCGGCGCTCATGGGGCGACCTTTCTCGCGGCGATCAGCCGGTCGAGCGTCTCGACGACGCGGGCCGGCCGCATCGTGTCGTGACAAGGCAGCACCGCGGCGCCCGGCGTGATGCGGCAGGTGCGTGCGCGGCAGGGGGCGCAGTCGGCGGTGCTGGCGACGACGTCCGTCGCCTGCCCGACCGGACCGGTCAGCCCCGGCGCCGTCGAGGAGAAGAGCGCCACCGTCGGCACGCCGAAGGCGGCGGAGAGATGCGTCAGCCCGGTGTCGACGCCGACCACCGCCCGCGCCGCGGCGATGCGTTCGGCGAGCACGCCGAGTTTGGTCTTCGCCAGATGCACGACGCCCGGGACCGCCGCCGCGATCGCCGTCGCGACCACTTCCTCCGCCGCGTCCGCCTGGGTGACGACCGGCGTCAGACCGCGGGCGACGAGGAGGCGGGCGAGCTCGATCCAGTGCACCGTCGGCCAGCGCTTGGTCGCCCAGGTCGTGCCGTGCAGCAGGAAGACGTCCGCACTGCCCTCCCCCGCCCGCTCGAGGCCGGAGGCGAAATGCGCAAGATCGGGTTCATAGCCGAGCACCGCGCCGAAGAGCCGCCGGGTGCGCTCCACCGCATGTGCCTCGCGGGAAACCGGATGCGCCCGGGCATAGACCAGGCTCGCCGGCCATTCGCGCGCCGAACTGCCGTCGAACCCCTCGATCGGCCGCCGGGCGAAACGGGCGAGCCAGGCGCTCTTGACGAGGCCCTGCGCGTCGAGGACGACGTCGTAGGTCTCGTGCCGCAGCAGGTTCTTCACCGCGCCGATCTCGGCCCGCGTCTGGGCGGCGAGCAGCGCCTTGCGCCAGCGTCGGACCGCCACCGGCACCACCCGGCGCACGCCCGGATGCAGCCGCGCGATGTCGGCGAAGCCCTCCTCGACCAGCCAGTCGATCGTCAGATCCGGCAGCGCCGCGAGCGCGTCCGTCACCGCCGCGAAGGTGTGGATGACGTCGCCCATCGACGAGGTCTTGACCAGCAGCACCTTCATGCGCCCGCCCCCGACACCCGTTCGGCCGCGGCGGCGACCGCCGGCGGCTCGAGCTTTTCGAGACAGTCGAGATGGCCGAGCGGGCAGATCTTCTGGTGGCAGGGCGAGCAGGGAAGCTTCAACGACACGATCTCGGCGCGATCGGAGAGCGGCGGCGTGTTCTCCGCCGAGGTCGAACCATAGACCGCGACGACCGGCGTCCCGACCGCGGCGGCGACATGCATCAGGCCACTGTCGTTGCAGACCGCGAAACGCGCCGCCGAGAGGATGTCGATCGCGTCCTCGAGCCGGGTCTTGCCGGTGAGGTCGATCACCCCGGGGGCGAGGGAAACGATCTCGGCGCCGACTTCGGCATCCTTCGGGCTGCCGAGCAGCACGACGCGGTCGCCCTTTTCCATCCGCTCGCGCGCCAGCGCCGCATAGTGGCGCGACGGCCACCGCTTGGCCGGGCCGTATTCGGCGCCGGGCATGAAGGCGACGTAGGCTCCCGCCGCCAGCCCGTGTTCGGCGAAGAGCCGGTCGCGGTTGGCCTCGTCGACCGTCAGCTTCGGCACCGGGCGCGGCCCGTCGACGCCGGAGAGGCGGAAATAGGTCTCCGCCGTCTTGCGTTTGATCGCCTTGGGCAGGTCCGGCATGCAGTTGAGCAGGCCGTATCGCATCTCCTTGCGATAGCCGACCCGGTAGCGGATGCGCGCGAAGAACGGCACCAGCGCCGACTTCCACGACCCCGGCAGGACATAGGCCTCGTCGTAGAGGCCCGAGAGCGAACGCCCCAGCCGCCAGCGCACGCCGAGACCGAATTCCTTCGGCTTGAAGGGTGCGTCGATGCGGGTGCGCACTTCCGGCATGCGGTCGAGCAGCGGCGTCGCCCAGGTCGGCGCCACGACGTCGATGTCGCAGTCCGGATCGCGCTGCTTCAGCGCCGTGAACAGGCACTGGGCCATGACCATGTCGCCGACCCAGCGCGGGCCGATCACGAGGATCTGGCGGCGAGCCATGCCACATACTCCCGAACGCCGGTCTCCACGTCGCGGAACGCACCGTTGTAGCCGGCCCCTCTGAGCTTCGAGATGTCGGCCTCAGTGAAGCTCTGGTAACGCCCCTTCAGATGGTCGGGGAAGTCGATGTATTCGATCGCGCCCTGCCCGAGCCCCTCGATGACGCCCTCGGCCACCGTGCGGAAGGGCTGCGACCGGCCGGTGCCGCAGTTGAAGATGCCCGAGGCGCCGGCGTGCCAGGCCCACAGGTTGACGGCCGCCACGTCCTCGACATGGACGAAGTCGCGGCTCTGCTCGCCCGGACCGTAGCCGTCGTGGGCGCCGAAGAGCTTGGGGTTCTCGCCGCGCTTCACCTGGTTGAAGAGGTGGAAGGCGACCGAGGCCATCGATCCCTTGTGGCCCTCGCGCGGCCCGTAGACGTTGAAGTAGCGCAGGCCCACGACGGGCGCCTCGAGGCGGTCCCAGCGCCGACGGACCCAGTCGTCGAAGAGCTTCTTCGACCAGCCGTAGACGTTGAGCGGCGCCTCGAACTCGCGCTCCTCGCGGAAGACCGAACCGCCGCCGTAGGTCGCGGCGGACGAGGCGTAGAGGAAGGGGATCCTGCGCTTCTGGCAGTAGAGGAACAGCGCCTGGGAATAGGCGTAGTTGACCTCCATCACGAACTTGCCGTTCCACTCGGTGGTGGCCGAGCAGGCGCCCTGATGGAAGATCACCTCGATGCCCATGTCCTCGTCGGCGAGGATGCGGGCGAGGAACGTGTCCTTGTCCTGATAGTCGGCGATGTCGGCTTCGACGAGATTGACGAACTTGGTGCCGTCGGTCAGATCGTCGACGACGAGGATGTCGTCGCGGCCTTCCGCGTTCAAGGCCATCACCAGATTGGAGCCGATCATTCCGGCTCCGCCCGTCACCACGATCATCGGACCTCTCCGGGAAGGGGCATCGCGCCCTCGCATTTCGCTCCCTCTCTAGACGAGCCCGGCCACGAGGTCCACCGCGGCGCGCGAGAGCCGGAAAACCCCTCGCCTTGTCGGCGCGTCGTTCCTGGAGTATTCCGCCATCCGCGGCGCGCCCGCGCCCGAAATCCGCGAGTGCCATGACGACCAACGTCTTCGCCGACCTCTTCGACCGCGACGGTCGCCGCCGTCTCTCCCACGCGCTGCAGCACGGCGCGCTGGTGGCGATCGCCTGGTTGCTCGGCCGCCTCGGGGTCGACCGCGCCTCCGCGCTGATGGGTCGCGCCTGGCGCCTCTTCGCCCCGCTCAATTCCCGCCACGCCCGCGCCGACCGCCATCTGGCGATGGCCTTCCCCGACTGGAGCGCCGACAAGCGGCGCGAAGTGCTCGGCGACATGTGGGAGAACCTCGGCCGCACCGCCGCCGAGACCATCCTGCTGCCGCAGCTCCTCGCCGAGCCCGAGCGCGTCGCCTGGACCGATCACGACGGCATCATCGACAAGGCCCTCCACGGCGCCTTCTTCGTGTCGCTGCACGCCGGCAACTGGGAGGTCGTCTCGGTGCCGCTCGCCCGCGCCGGCGTCGACCTGCGCGCCGTCTACAAGCCGCTGCGCAACCCGGCGGTCGAGCGCTGGCTGGTCGAACGCCGCCGCGCCCTCTACGGCGACGGGCTGATGCCGCTCGACCGCACCGTGGCGCTGAAGATGATGAGCGCCGCCAAGTCGGGCGCCACCCTCGCCGTCCTCGGCGACCTGCGCGACGACACCCGCATCACCGTCTCCTTCTTCGGCCGCGACGCCCACGCCAATCCCTTCCCGGCGATGCTCGCCCGCAAGCTCGGCCTGCCGATCGTCGTCGCCCGCACCATCCGCCGCGACGGCGCCCGTTTCGAGATCGACGCGGTCGAGATCGACGTCACGCGCAGCGACGACCAGAAGGCCGACATCCAGGCGACGACGCAGGCGATCCACGACGTCTACGAGCGTTGGATTCGCGAATACCCCGCCCAGTGGATGTGGGCGCACCGCAAATGGTGGGGAACATAGAGCTTTTTTCATCCGGGGGTTTGGGTTTATCATCCTTTCGGACTATATGTGACGGGATGCCTGCCTTCTTCGCTCCCGGTGGAGATTCGATGTCCTCTCGTCACGCCCGTGTTCTCGTGATCGGTTCCGGCCCGGCCGGTTATACCGCCGCCATCTATGCCGCCCGCGCCATGCTGGAACCGGTGCTGATCGCCGGCATCCAGATCGGCGGCCAGCTGACCGTCACGACCGAGGTCGAGAACTATCCGGGCTTCGCCGAACCGATCCAGGGCCCCTGGCTGGTCGAGCAGATGCGGCTCCAGGCCGAGCACTGCGGCACCGAATTCGTCACCGACACGGTGACCAAGGCCGATCTCTCGTCTCGCCCCTTCCGGCTCGAGACCGACAGCGGCACCGCCTGGACCTGCGACGTGCTGATCATCGCCACCGGCGCCCAGGCGAAGTGGCTCGGCATCCCGTCGGAGGAGAAGTTCCGCGGCTTCGGCGTCTCGGCCTGCGCCACCTGCGACGGTTTCTTCTACCGCGGCAAGGAAGTGGTGGTCGTCGGCGGCGGCAATTCGGCCGTCGAAGAGGCGCTCTACCTCACCAACCACGCCTCGAAGGTCACGATCATCCATCGCCGCGATTCGTTCCGCGCCGAGAAGGTGCTGCAGCAGCGCCTCTTCGCGCATCCGAAGATCGAGGTGATCTGGAACGCCGCGGTCGACGAGGTTCTCGGCACCCCCGGCATTCCGCCGTCGGTCACCGGCGTCCGCATCCAGGACGTGACGACCGGCGCGAAGCGCGACGTCGCTTGCGACGGCTTCTTCGTGGCGATCGGCCACAAGCCGGCGGTCGAACTCTTCGAGGGCCAGCTGAAGCTGAAACCCTCGGGCTATCTCTGGGTCGAACCGGGCACGTCGCGGACCACGATCCCCGGCGTCTTCGCCGCCGGCGACGTCTGCGACGACGTCTATCGCCAGGCGGTCACCGCCGCCGGTATGGGCTGCATGGCCGCTCTCGAGGCGGAAAAGTACCTGGCCGGTCACGGCGCCTGAGGAGGCGTCGAAGACGCCCGACCGGACGGGACGAGAATTGGGGGGAAGTGCCGTGGATTGGGACAAGCTGAGGATCTTTCACGCCGCCGCCGACGCGGGTTCCTTCACCCATGCGGGCGAGTTCCTCGAGATGAGCCAGTCGGCGGTCAGCCGTCAGGTCTCGGCGCTCGAGACCGACCTCGGCGTGCCGCTGTTCCACCGCCACGCCCGCGGCCTGATCCTGACCGAACAGGGCGAGCTGCTCTTCCGTACCGCCCGCGAGGTGATGCTGAAGCTCGAGCAGGCGCGCTCCCGCCTCGTCGAGACCCGCGAGAAGCCGACCGGCACGCTGCGCGTCACCACGACCGTCGGGCTGGGCACCTCGTGGCTGACCTCGCGCATCCACGAGTTCGTCGAGCTCTACCCGGAAGTGGAACTCGAACTGATCCTCGACGATCAGGAACTCGACCTCGCCATGCGCGAGGCCGACGTGGCGCTGCGCGTGCGCCAGCCGGTGCAGCCGGACCTGATCCAGCGCAAGCTCTTCGCCATCCACTATCATCTCTACGCGTCGTCGACCTATCTCAAGCGCCACGGCAACCCCGAGACGATCGAGGAGCTCGACAACCACCGCATCATCACCTTCGGCTCGTCGGCCCCGGTCTACCTGCGCGACATGAACTGGCTGGAGACCGCCGGCCGTCCGCTCAACGCGCCGCGCCGGCCGTGCCTGAAGATCAATTCGGTGCTGGCGATCAAGCGCGCGGTGCAGCGCGGCGTCGGCGTCGCGCTTCTGCCCGACTATCTGATCGACGCCAATTCGGATCTGGTGCAGCTGATCCCGGAAGCCGACGTCCCGGCCTTCGACTGCTACTTCGTCTATCCGGAGGAGATGCGGAACACCGCCCGCGTCAAGGTCTTCCGCGACTTCCTGATCTCCAAGGCGGAACGCTGGACGTTCTGAACGAGGGCCGCGGCGATCATCGCCGCGGCCCTTCGCTTCAGTAGAAGATCCGTTCCTTCTCGAGCCCCTTGTAGAGCTCGGCGACCTGCGCCTCGTAGCCGTTGTAGAGCAGCGTCGGCACCGTCTCGTTGGTGCCGAGACGGCGTTCCGTCGCCTGGCTCCAGCGCGGATGGGCGACCTTGGGGTTGATGTTGGCCCAGAAGCCGTATTCCTGCGGCCCCAGGTCCTCCCAGAAGGTGCGCGGCCGCTTGGCGACGAAGGAGAAGCGGACGATCGACTTCACCGCCTTGAACCCGTACTTCCACGGCACCGCCAGCCGGATCGGCGCGCCGTTCTGGTTGGGGATCGGCTTGCCGTACATGCCGACCGCCAGGAAGGCCATGTCGTTCTTCGCCTCGGCGATCGACAGGCCCTCGGTGTAGGGCCAGGGATAGCGCGCCGCACGCTGCTGGCGGGCGACGTCGGGCGCCGAGAAGCTCTCCATCTGGAGGAACTTCGCCTCCGCCTTGGGCGAGGCCATGGCGACGAGTTCGGCGAGCGGGAAGCCGGTCCACGGCACCACCGCCGACCAGGTCTCGACGCAGCGATGGCGATAGATCCGCTCCTCGAGCGTCACCTTCTTCAGGAGATCGTCGATGTCGATCTTGAAGGGCTTGTCGACCAGTCCGTCGACGATGATCGCCCAGGGCGACACCTTGAGCTTCGACGCCTCCGGCTGGATCGCCTTGTCGAAGCCGAACTCGTAGAAATTGTTGTAATTGGTCGCGTCGAATTCCGGCGTGATCTGCTCGGTCGCCGGAAAGGCCGGGTTGGCCTTGGCCGGCAGCAGCTTCTCGATCGTCGGCACCGCCGCCGTCGCCATTCGCGGCAGGCCGACGAGGCCCGCCGCCAGCGCGCCGGCCGCACCGCCGAGCAGTTTCCGCCGCTCGACGAAGAGCGTCTCGGGCGTGACGTCGTTCTCGCCCAGTTCCCACGGTCGCTTCAGGAAGCGCATGTCGTTCTCCTCGGGATGTCGCCCCCACGCGACGTCCTACGGAGATTGACGCATATTCGTTGCAATTTTCTCGATCACGATCGATCGAATTGACGTGATCGCATCAACCGTCGGCGCCGGTGACGATCGCCGTCAGCACGCGTCCGAGCGCCGCGTCGAAGGCCGCGGTGACCGACTTGGCATCGCCGCCTGCCGGTTCCTCGGCCGCGTGTTCCATCGTCGAGAGGACGCGACCGCTGCGGTCGTCCATCGTCTTGACCCCGAGCGCCACCACCACCTTGCCCTCGTTCGGGCGATAGTCGAAGGCGCGGATGTCGACGACCAGCTGGCGATCGATGGCGAGCCCCTGCCCCGGTCGTCCTGCGGCGCGGAAGCGGCCCGAGCGCTCGAGCGTCTGCACGAGGCGCGACTGGACCAGCCGCGGCAGGCGGTCGGACCATTGCACGCCGGAGAAATAGGCGATCTCCGTCGGGCTCGACCGGACGAGCAGCCGTTCGGTGTCGTAGGCGCGGTCGACCACCGGCTCGGGCACCAGAACCTGAAGGGTGCGGCCCTTGGCGCGGGCCGCGACGGTCGGCGCGGTGAGGTCGTAGGTGTCGAGCGCCGAGGAGCCGAGCGCCGAGCAGCCGGCGAGCACGACGGCCGCCAGCGCGACGCCCGCGAGCGAGCGCACCGTCTTCGCCATGCCGTCTGCCCCCGCCACGAAATTCATCGACGATTCCCCGAATACTCCGGCACGTTGCCCCCCGGACCGCCGAAGATCAACCGCTTGGGATCGCGATCGAGATTGCCCACCGCCCGGTCGATCGTGCCGATGGCGCGGCGGCCGTCGGAGACGAGGTCGCGCAGGTCGCGCACGCCGGCGCCGATGTCGCCGGCCTTGCCCTGGAAGGCGGTCGCCGCTTCGCGGATCGCCTTGGCGGCCTCCTTGGCCTCGGTGAGGAAGTCCGTCGCCTTGACCGCCAGCCCCTTGCCCTCGTCGGAGCCCGCCAGCCCATCGAGCTTGGCGAGGATGCCGTCGACCCGCTTGGAGGCCTCGTCGAGCCGCGCCATGGTGGCGTCGGCGTGGTCGACGATCGATGAGACCTTCTTCTTGTCGACCGACACGACGAGGTCGTCGACATGAGCGACGAGCGTCTCGGCGCGGGCGGAGATCTTCGTCAGGACGTCCGCCGCCTTGCCGACCGAGGCCATGAAGTCGCGCACGCCGTCCTTGTTCTCGGCGAGCACGTTGGAGAAGGCCTCGATGTTCCGCGTGGTCGTCTCGACCGACTTGGCGTTGTCCTTGACCAGCTGGTCGATGGTGCCGACCGCGCTGTCGACGCGGGCGAGCACCCGCTGGGCACCTTCCATGATGTCCTGCACCGAGGAGCGCTCGGCCAGCATCACCCGGTCGTTGTCGGGTATCGTCAACAGCGCCTTGGCCGCCGCCGAACCGCCCCAGATCTGCACGAAGGAGGCGCCCGTCAGGCCCTGGTAGCCGAGCGAGACGTGGCTGTCGACCTTGATCGGCGTCGTCGTGTCGACGGTGACGCGCGCCACCACCCGCTCCGGATCGTCGGGCGAGAAGGAGAGCCGCGACACTTCGCCGACCTTGATGCCGTTGAAGGTGACGTTGGCGCCGGTGACCAGGCCGGAGACCGAGCCGGGGAAGACCACGGTGATCCCGGCCCGCCCGGTCGAATCCGAGCCCTTGAGCAGCCAGAAGGCCGAGCCGAAGCCCGCCGCGATCAACGCGAGCACGAAGAGGCCGACGGCGACGAGATTGGCCCTGGTCTCCATCTCACTCGGTTCCCCCCGGCGCTTCGGCCGTGCCGTGCGCCAATCCGTCATGCACATCGGGCGTATCGACGATCCCGCGCGCCCGGGCACCCCGGAAATAGGCCTTCACCCACGGATGGTCGAAGGTCAGCATGGTCGAGAGCGGCCCCTCCACGAGAACGCGCCGATTCCCGAGCACAGCTATTCGGTCGCACACCGACCGCAGACTGTCGAGGTCGTGGGTCACCATGAAGACCGTCAATCCCAGCGTATCGCGCAGTTTGGCGATCAGATCGTCGAAATCGCCGGCGCCGATCGGGTCGAGACCCGAGGTCGGTTCGTCGAGGAAGACGATCGCCGGATCGAGCGCCAGTGCGCGGGCGAGCGACGCGCGCTTGATCATGCCGCCCGACAATTCCGACGGATGTTTGTCCGCCGCGTCCGGCGGCAGGCCGACCATCGCGAGTTTCAGCCTTGCCAGCTCGTCCATCGTCCGCTGCGACAGATGCATGTGCTCGCGCATCGGCACCTGGACGTTCTGCAGCACGTTGAGCGAGGAGAACAGCGCGCCGTGCTGGAAGAGGACGCCCCAGGAGCGCTCCACCTGCATCTTGACCGAAGGTTCGACCCGGTCGAGGTCGTGGCCCATCACCTCGATCGTGCCGGCACGGCGTCGGTTGAGGCCGAGAATGGTGCGCATCAGCACCGACTTGCCGGTGCCCGAGCCGCCGACGAAGCCGAGGATCTCGCCCGCCTTCACGTCGAGATCGAGATTCTCGAGGATCAGCTTGTCGCCGAAGCCCACGGTCACGCCGCGGCAGCGGATGATCGGTTCGTCGCGCCCGGTTCCGGCCATGGTCATACCCCCACCGAGGCGTAGAACATGGCGAAGATGCCGTCGACCAAGATGACGATGAAGATCGACTTCACCACCGCCATCGTCGTGTGGCGGCCGAGCGATTCGGCGCTGCCGGCGACCTGCAGCCCCTCGAGGCAGCTGACCATGGCGATGATCATCGCCATGAACGGCGCCTTGGTGACGCCGACGAAGAAGGTCTTGAAGCCGACCGCGCCGTGCAGCCGGTTGAGGAAGGTGGCTGTCGGGATGTCCGCATAGGCGTTGCAGACGATCGCCGCCCCGAAGATCGCCGCCAGATCGGCGACGAAGACCAGGATCGGCAGGGCCAGCATCAGCGCCAGCACCCGCGGCACCACCAGGACCTCGACCGGATCGAGACCGGTGACCTTCAGCGCGTCGATCTCCTCGCGCATCTTCATCGAGCCGAGTTCGGCGGTGAAGGCCGAGCCGGAGCGGCCCGCCACCATCACCGCGGTCAGGATCACCGCGATCTCGCGCAGCGTCAGCACGCCGACCATGTCGACGACATAGATGTCGGCGCCGAAGCGGCGGAAATAGAAGGCGCCCTGTTGGGCGATGATGCAGCCGATCAGGAAGCTCATCAGCGCGATGATCGGCAGCGCGTCGATCGTCGTGCGCTGGACCTGATGCACGAAGGGGATGAAACGCATCCTCCGCGGCTCGACGACGGTCCGCCCGATCACCGTGGCGATGCCGCCGAGCAACGTCAGCCCCTCGCGCAGCTCGCGCCAGAAGGAGACGCCGAGCCGACCGAGATCGGTCAGCGCGCAGATCACCGGCCCCGGCCCGAGCGCCGGCGGCGGCGGCTTGCGATCGGCCTGCGCCACCTCGTCGCAGAGCACCCGCCGCGTGGCGTCGAGCCCCTCGATCGTCCGCCGCTCGTCCGGCACCGCTTCGGCGATGCGGTGGAAGAACAGCGCGCCGGCGGTATCGAGTCGTCCGACGGCGGAGAGATCGAGCAGCAACGCATCGCTCCCGGCCGCCAGATGTGCCGCCGCCTCGTCGACCTCCGCCTCGATCGCGCCGACCGTGCGGATCGTCCAGTCGCCCGCCGGGCGCACGACGAGCCGCCCCGCACCGGGCTCGAGGGCGAGCGTCGGCAGTGTTCCCGTCCAGCTGTCGGCGGCCGAGGCCTCGTTCATTCCCGCTCCCGGCGGATCGCGACCCATGTCGGCGATCGGCCCTCTCCTCGGCGTCTGACGCATGGCCCGCCCCCGTCGAGGAGACTTGTCGGGCGGCGTCGAGGCCACTTATGAATCGACGTCGAAGTGTGCCGCCCCGAGACCGGGGTCCGCAAGCACGGCGAAGCTTTTGTCACCGTAGAGTGACCAGGATGCGACGCCGATCGCGAGGAGATCGTCCATGGAAATCGCCCGCCCCTATCTCCTCTTCCTCGGTGACGTCCACGACGCGCTCGCCGCCAAGACGGCGCTCGGCATCGTCGACTGGCGCCCCGAGTGGTGCCTCGGCCAGTTACGCCTGCCCGGCTGCGCCGCCGATGCCAAGATCCCGGACATGACCGTGGCGCAGGCCGTCGCGGCCGGCGTGAAGACCATGGTGGTCGGCGTCGTCAACGCCGGCGGCGTGCTGCCCGAGCACTGGATCTCGACCATCGTCGCCGCCCTCGAGGCCGGCCTCGACGTCGCGACCGGCCTGCATGTCCGCCTCGCCTCGATCCCGGCGATCGCCGAGGCCGCCGCCAAGACCGGCCGCAAGCTGCACGACGTCCGCCACACCTCCGAGCGTTTCGCCACCGGCAAGGGCACGAAGCGCCCCGGCCTGCGGCTCCTCACCGTCGGCACCGACTGTTCGGTCGGCAAGAAGTACACCGCCCTCGCGCTCGAGCGCGAGATGCGCGCCCGCGGCCTTTCAGCCGACTTCCGCGCCACCGGCCAGACCGGCGTCTTCATCTCCGGCCGCGGTGCGGCGATCGACGCCGTCGTCGCCGACTTCATCTCCGGCGCGGTCGAATGGATCGCCCCGGCCGCCGACCCCCACCATTGGGACGTCATCGAGGGCCAGGGCTCGCTCTTCCACCCGAGCTTCGCCGGCGTGTCGCTCGGCCTCTTGCACGGCGCCCAGGCCGATGCCTTCGTCATCTGCCACGAGCCGACCCGCTCGAAGATGCGCGGCGTCGAACACCCGCTGCCGACGATCTCCGAAGTGATCGAGGCGACCATCGCCATGGGCAAGCTGACCAACCCCGGCATCCGCCCGGTCGGCATCGCCATCAACACCGAGCACCTGTCGGACGCCGATGCCCGCAGCGTCTGCGAATCGGCCGCCCGGCTCCATGCGCTGCCGGCCTCCGACCCGGTGCGCTTCGGCGTCGGACCGATCGTCGATCGTCTCCTCGAACTCTTCCCCGCGGGCTGATCATGGCCCTCGCCCTGACCGTCGCCGTCGAACGCTTCCCGATCGCCGGCGCCTTCACCATCTCGCGCGGCAGCCGCACCGAGGCCGTCGTCGTCACCGCCACGGTGAGCGACGGCACCGCGACCGGCCGCGCCGAATGCGTGCCCTATGCCCGCTACGGCGAGACCGTCGAGGGCGTCGTCGCCGAGCTGGAGAAATGCGCCGCCGCGGTCGCCGCCCCCGGTTTCGACCGGGCGAAGGCCCAGGCGCTCCTGCCCGCCGGAGCCGCCCGCAACGCGCTCGACTGCGCGCTGTGGGACTACGAGGCCAAGCGCTCCGGCATCCCCGTCCGCGTCGCGGCGGGGCTGCCCGAGCCCGGCCCACTCGTCACCTGCTACACGCTGAGCCTCGGCACGCCCGAGAGCATGTGTGATGCCGCGAAGACCGCCTCCGCCCGACCGCTGCTCAAGGTCAAGCTCGGCGGCGAGGGCGACCCCGAGCGCATCGCCGCCGTCCGCGAGGGCGCACCGAACTCTCGTCTGGTGGTCGACGCCAACGAGGCCTGGCGCGAGGCGACGCTTCCCGCCAATCTCGCCGCCGCCGTGAAGGCCGGCGTCGAGTTGATCGAACAGCCGCTGCCGGCCGGCGCCGACGACGCGCTCGAGGGGCTTTCGAGCCCGATCCCGATCTGCGCCGACGAGAGCCTCCACACCGTCGAGGACCTCGACGCGCTGGCGAAACGCTACGCCGCGATCAACGTCAAGCTCGACAAGACCGGCGGCCTCACCGAAGCACTGCGGCTGGTGCGGGCGGCGCGCGAGCGCAAATTCAAGCTGATGGTCGGCTGCATGGTCGGCTCGTCGCTGGCGATGGCCCCGGCCGTGCTGCTGGCGCAAGGGGCGGACGTCGTCGATCTCGACGGGCCGCTGCTCCTCGCCCGCGACCGCGACGGCGGCCTCACCTACGAGGGCTCGCTGGTCTACCCGCCCGTGTCGGCGCTCTGGGGCTGAGCCCCCGGGCGCTCCGCGCCCGAGGTCGATCTCCGGACGTCAGGCGCGGTGGGGCTGTCCCTGCCGCACCGCCCCCGTCGCGCGGACCAGTACGACGCCGCCGACCGCGGCCAGCACCGACATGGCGGCGAAACCGCCGCCGCCGAAGTGTTGGTAGAGCGGCCCGCTCGCCAGCGTCGCCAGCGCCATCGTGAATCCGTTCCCCGACACCATCATGCCCTGCACGGTGGCGGCGCGGCCGTCCTCGACGCGGCGGGCGATCACCGTCATGACGCCGAGGTGGACGGCGGCGAAGCTCGCCGCATGCAGCGTCTGCAGGAAGATCCAGGGCCAGAAGGTGCCGTCGAGCAGCGGGAAGAGCGTCCAGCGCACCGTGCCGCCGATGCCGCCGATCGCCACCAGCATGCGCGGCGAGACATGGGTGAGCACCTTGCCCGAGGCGGCGAAGAGCGCGATCTCGCCGATCACCCCGAGCGCCCACAGCGCGCCGATCTCGTCGCCGGAGAAGCCGAGCGAGGCCCAGTGGATCGACGAGAAGCCGTAGAGCATGGCGTGGCTGCCCTGCATCAGCGCGACGCCGATCAGCACCGCCATCAGCACCCGGTCGCCGGCGAGTTCCCGCATGGCGCCGAGCATGCTCGGGCCGGCCGGCCTCGCCTCGCTCTTCTCCGCCCGGTCGCGCGGCAGGAAGAAGGCGGCGACGAACTGGAGACCCATGCCGCCGACGAGGAAGAGCCAGATCCCGTGGGCGCCGTGGCGCGTCGCCACCCAGCCGGCCGCCAGATTGACGGCGACGAAGGAGATCGAGCCCCACACCCGCATCCGTCCGTAGACCGCCTCGCCGCGCCGGACCGCGCCGGTCGCCAGCGCGTCGGAGACCGGCAGGACGCCGTTCCACGGGGCGCTCATGACGAGGGTCGCGACCAGCAGGCCCCAGAACCCGCCGATCGCGCCGACCAGCAGCGCCCCCGCCAGCGCCACCGCGCAATAGACGATCAGCGCCAGCCGGCGGTCGCCGATCCGGTCGGCGAAGGCGCCGAGCGCCGAGGCCGTGGTGACGCGCAGCACGATCGGCAGCGTCGTGATGACGGCGATCGCCGCCGCATCCTGCCCGCGCGCCGCCAGCAAGACGGGATAGAACGGCAGATGCACGCCGATGGGCACGAAGGATGCCGCGTAGAACGTCGAGATCAGGAACGGAGTGGAAGACGATTTCATCACGATTGCTCAGATTTTCACGAACCCATAAACTGATCCCGAGAGATTCGCGAGCTAAGACGGGGGGATGGTCTCGCCCGGTCTGCCCTCCCGGCGGATCGCCCCCTCGACGACGCGCAAGCCCCCGAGAGCACGCCACCATGTCGACGCCCGCGCCGGTCACTCCTCTCGCCATCGAAGACTACGACGCGATCGAAGCCGCGGTGATGGAAACCCAGCGTGGCCGCTGGTTCCTCGCAGAACATGCCCGTCGCAATCGCAACTGCGACACCGAGATCGTCCTCGCCTCGCTCGACCGCATCGAGAAGACGATCCGTCGCGAACGCGCCGCGCCCGACATCGACCGTATCCGTCTCGACCTCGCCGACATGGCCGAGGCGATTTCCCGCACCAAGCAGGAAATCGCCCAGATGAAGCTCGACACCGAACACGGCGGCCGCTTCGCCGACGCCAGCCACGAGCTCGACGCCATCGTCGACCAGACCGAGACCGCCACCAACGAGATCCTCCACGCCGCCGAAGGCATCCAGGAAGCCGCCTGGACCCTGCGCGAGGCCGGCGCCGCCGACGAGCTCTGCGAGAAGCTCGACGTCCACGCCACCGACATCTACACCGCCTGTTCCTTCCAGGACCTCACCGGCCAGCGGACCCGCAAGGTCGTCACCGTGCTGCGCTACCTCGAGAGCCGCATCAACGCGATGATGGACATCTGGGGTCTCGGCGAGGCGCTCGCCGACGTCATGGCGGATGTCGAGCGCGCCGACCAGCCCTTCGACCCGATGGACGAGCGGCCCGACGCCCACCTCCTCAACGGCCCGCAGCTGCACGGCCGCGGCGTCGACCAGGGCGGCGTCGACGAGCTGATGGGCGATACGACGCAGGACGAGGCGATCGAGGCGGACATGTTCGACCTCGCGGCGGACGAGGCGGAGGACGAGGCGATCACCGACGGTGCCGACGTCTTCGCCGGTGCCGACGTCTTCGCCTCCGACGCGGTCGAGCGCGTCGCCGCCAACGTCTTCGCCCCGATGCCGCAGGGCGCCGATCGGGCCGTGCCGATGGGCGAGACCGCGCTCGCCGACGACGAGGTCTTCGCCGAGACGACGATGGTCGCGGTCGGCAACACGATGATGGTGGTCGAGACCGGCGCCGTCGAACTGGCCGTCGAGGACGCCGAGGTCGCCCTCGCCGTGGTGCCGTCGGTCGACCCGGTCGCCGAGTTCTCCACCGCCCACCGGCTGATCACCTTCGGCTGATCCCAGGTTTCGAACGACGAAGACCCTCGGCCGAGCGATCGACCGAGGGTCTTCGTGCATCTCGCCGATCACTCGGCCGCGAGTTCGCGCGCGCGTCGTTCCTTGGCCTCGATCGCATCGACGAACTGATGGGCCGAGGTCGCCCAGTCGAAGCGACGGGCGAGCGCCACGGCTTCGGCCCGGTCGATCGTCAGCGCCGCGAGCGCCGCCTCGCGCAGATCCTCGTGGAGGACGCCGCCGGTGGTCCCGCCGAGGATGTCGATCGGCCCGGTCACCGGATAGGCGGCGACCGGCAGGCCGGAGGCCAGCGCCTCGACCACGACGTTGCCGAACGTGTCGGTGAGCGAGGGGAAGACGAAGACGTCTGCCGCCGCATAGTGCCGCGCCAGATCCTCGCCGACCTTGGCGCCGAGGAAACGGGCCGCCGGGAACTTCGCCTTCAGCCCGTCGAGCGCCGGACCGTCGCCGATCACCACCTTGGTGCCCGGCAGGTCGAGCGCCAGGAAGGCCTCGAGGTTCTTCTCGACCGCGACGCGCCCGACGTTGAGGAAGATCGGCCGCGGCAGACCGGCATAGACCTCGTCGAGGTCGTCGCGCGGATGGTAGATCGTGGTGTCGACGCCGCGCGACCAGATCACCAGATTGGTGTGGCCCTGCTCGGTCAGTTCCCGCTTCAGGCTCTCCGTCGCCACCATGCAGGCGTCCGCCGCCTCGTGGAAGCTGCGCAGCCAGCGCCGGATCGGTCCGATCGGCACGAAGGGCCAGCGCGAGCCGACGTATTCGGGGAAGCGGGTGTGATAGCTCGTCGTGAACCCGTCCGCCGCCCCGGCGAGAACCGCCCGCCGCGCCAGGACGCCGAGCGGCCCCTCGGTGGCGATGTGGACGTGATCGGGCGCCAGCGCCGCGATCTTGCGCCGGACCGCGCCGGGCGTCGTCAGCGACAGCCGGATTTCGGGATAGGACGGGCACGGCAGGGTGCGCCAGTCGAGCGGCGTCAGGAAGACCACCTCGTGACCGAGCGCCGCCAGTTCGTCGGCCAACCGTTCGAGCGTGCGCACCACGCCGTTGATCTGCGGACGCCAGGCATCCGTCACCACGAGAATTCTGCTCATGCCGCCTCGAGTGCCTCCTCGGAGGCCTCGTCCGACGCGTCGTCGGCGATGTCGGTGCCGCGCTGGCGCCAGGTGACGATCTCGAAGGAGCCGTCGTCGTTCTCGAGGAGCGCCGTGCAGCTCTCCACCCAGTCACCGGTGTTCATGTAGGAGACGCCGCCTCGTTCGCCGATCGTGGCATGATGGATGTGGCCGCAGACCACGCCGTCGGCGCCGACCCGACGGGCCTCCGCCGCCAGCGTGTCCTCGAAGCGGCCGATGAAGTCGACCGCGTTCTTGACCTTGAGCTTGGCCCAGGCCGACAGCGACCAGTAGGGAAAACCGAGGCGACGCCGCACGGCGTCGAGTGCGGTGTTGATGCCGAGCGCCAGCGTGTAGGCGCCGTCGCCGAGATGGGCGAGCCACTTGGCATTGCGCACCACCACGTCGAACTGATCGCCGTGCATGACGAGATGGCGCCGCCCGTCGACACCGACGTGGATGGCGTGGTCCATCACCTCGACGACGCCGAAGTGGACGCCGAGATAGTCGCGCAGGAACTCGTCGTGATTGCCCGGCACGTAGACGATGCGGGCGCCCTTGCGACCCTTGCGCAAGAGCTTCTGCACGACGTCGTTGTGGGCCTGTGGCCAGTACCAGCCACGCTTCAGGCGCCAGCCGTCGACGATGTCGCCGACCAGATAGATCGTGTCGGCCTCGTGATGCTTGAGAAAGTCGAGCAGCAGATCCGCCCGGCACCCGCGGGTGCCGAGATGGATGTCCGAAAGAAACAGCGCCTTCGAGCGCCGTGGTTCTGCCCCTGCCGTCATGGCTCGGCTCCGGTCTTCGTCACGTTCGACTTCGAAGAACCAGAGTCCCGTCACGGTTTCATGACGGTCCGTCGCATTCGGGATCGGCGCGTCAGGCCCGCGCTTCGATGAAGGGTGCCCAGTTGGCCCGCGCCCACAGCCGCGCCCGCGCCTTGCCCGCGCCGTAGGAGGCGACGATCCGGCCCGACAGCGCGTCCTTGGCGCCGATCTCGGCGACGATCGCCTCGGCGTGGCCGCGCGCCGCCGAGACGATCGCCTCGGGCACCGAGCGCACCGCGACCCGGTGCTGCGCGATCATCGCCTCGAGCGCCACGGCATTGGCCCATTCGGCCTGGGCGAGCGCGGCGGCGTGTTCCTCGCGCGCCGCCGCCGCGACGATCGCCCTGAGGTCGGGATCGAGCGCCTCGAGCGCGCGGATCGAGACGATCGCCTCGCCCGCGCCGTTCGGCTTGTCGAAGCCCGGGCCGTAGTAGTGCGGCGTCAGCCGGTGCAGGCCGACGGCGAGGTCGGAGGCCGGCGCCAGCAGCTCGGCCGCGTCGACCACGCCCGACTGGAACGCCTGGAACACCTCGCCCGGCGCCAGCGCCACCGGCGTCGCCCCCATGCGCCGCCAGATCTCGGCGCCCAGGCCGACGATGCGGATCTTGAGGCCGCGCACGTCGTCGGGTGTGGCGAGTTCGCGCCGGAACCAGCCCGCCATCGACACGCCGGTGTTGCCGGCAACGAAGGGCTTCACCCCGAAGGGGGCGTAGAGCTCGTCCCACAGCGCCTGTCCGCCGCCCTGCTCCAGCCAGGAGAGATGCTCGAGCGGCGTCAGGCCGAAGGGCAGCGAGGTGAAGATCGGCGCCGCCGGCATCTTGCCGGCCCAGTAGATCGCCGCGGTGTGGCCGATCTCGGCGGTACCGCCGGAGACCGCGTCGAACACCTCGAGCGCCGGCACCAGTTCGCCCGCCGCCAGCACCTTGACCGTCAGCCGCCCGTCGGAGAGCCGCTCGATCGACCGCGCCAGCCGTTCCGCCGAGACGCCCGGCCCCGGCAGGTTCTTCGGCCAGGAGGTGACCATCCGCCATTCGACGAGACCGCGGGCGATCGCCGGGCGGGCGAGGCCGGCACCGGCGGAGAGCGCCAGCGCGCCGAGCGCCGCGCGGCGGGTGGGAGAAGATCCGGTCATCGAAGGCTCCGTCTCGTCGGCCGCCTCAGGCGCGGTCCGACCACCAGGCGTGGAAATGATCGACCGGGCCGTGGCCCTGACCGACGCCGAGACGATCCGAGGTGCGGATCGCCGCCGTGAGATAGGCCTTGGCGGCGCGCACCGACTGACCGAGATCGAGCCCCTGCGCCAGCCCCGCGGCGATGGCCGAGGAGAGCGTGCAGCCGGTGCCGTGGGTGTTGCGGGTGTGGTGGCGCGGTGCCGAGAACCACTGCGCCGAGCGCGCATCGACCAGCACGTCGTCGGCCGCCTCGCCCTCGAAATGGCCCCCCTTCACCAGCACGGCCTGCGCCCCCATGGCGACGAGCGCCCGGCCCTGATCGACCATCTCGTCGCGGTTCGTCGCCCGCGGCCTTCCGGTCAGCACGGCGGCCTCGGCGAGATTGGGCGTGATCACCGTGGCGCGCGGCAGCAGCACCTCGCGCAGCGTCGCGACCGCGTCCTCGGCGAGCAGCAGATCGCCCGAGGTCGCCACCATCACCGGATCGAGCACCACGTTCGACGCCCGCCAGCGGTCGAGCCCGGCACGCACGGCGCGGATCACCGCACCTTGCGACAACATGCCGATCTTCACCGCATCGAAGCCGATGTCGGAGAAGACCGCGTCGATCTGCGCCGTGACGAAGTCGACCGGCACGTCGTGCACGCCGGTGACGCCGCGGGTGTTCTGTGCCGTCAGCGCGGTGATCACGCTGGCGCCGTAGACGCCGAGCGCCGAAAAGGTCTTCAGATCCGCCTGGATGCCGGCACCGCCACCCGAATCCGAGCCGGCGATGGTGAGTGCCTTGGCCGTCACGTCGTTTCCTCCCCCACCGCGGCAGGTGCCGCGGTCTCCATCCGTCACCGGCGGCGCACGGCCAGAGCCGCCGCCACTTCCTCCGCCAGTCGTGCCGTCGCCGCCTGCGGGTCGTCGGCCATGAAGATCTCCGAGATCACCGCGACGCCGTCGGCACCCGCGGCGATCACTTCGCCGGCGTTGTCGGCGCGAATGCCGGCGATCGCCCCGACCGGCAGATCGCCCCGCATCCGCCGCACGATCGATGCCAGCCGCGCCAGCCCGTCGAGGCCGACCGGCGCATCCGGATTGTGCTTGGAAACGGTGGCGAAGACGCCGCCGATGCAGACGTAGTCGACCGCCGCGACCGGCACCGTCTCGGCATGGCGCTCGTTCTTGACCGTCAGGCCGACGATCGCCGTGGGCCCGAGCAGCCGGCGCGCATCCTCCGCCGCCATGTCGTCCTGGCCGACGTGGACGCCCGCCGCACCCGAGGCCAGCGCCACGTCGACGCGGTCGTTGACGATGAGCGGCACGCCGGTGCCTTCCAGCGCGGCGACGACCGCGCGGGCGCGCGCCACCATCTCGCGGGTCGTGCCGTGCTTGTCGCGCAGCTGGACGATGGTCGCCCCACCCGAAGCCGCGGCGCGCGCCAGATCGGCGAGATCCCGCCCGCGCACGTGTTCGGGATCGAGGATGGCATGACAACGGATGTCGACGGTCATCGGATCTCGGCTCGTGCGATGATGGTTTCCTCGTCGAGCGCGTGCAGCGCGTCGACGATCTCGACGGCGAAGGAGCCCGGCCCGTGCGCCGCGGCGGCCGCCGTCTCGCCCGCCACCCCCATCGCCACCAGCGCCGCCGCTCCGGCGACGACCGGATCGGGCTCGACCGCACGGAAGGCGGTGGCGACCGCGAAGCCCGCGCAACCGATTGCAGTGACGCGATCCATCAGCGGATGGCCGTTGGCGACGCGGATCGTCCGCGTCCCGTCGGTGACGATGTCGACCTCGCCGGTGACGGCGAGCGTCGAGACGAAGTGGACGGCGAAGTCGCGGACGTTCTCGTCGGTGGTCTCGAGGCCGGAGAGGCCGGCGAACTCGGCGTGATTGACGTGGACGAGATCGGGCTCGAGATCGATCAGCCGGCGGGCGAACTCGAGCCGCGACGGCGAGATCTGGATCTTCACCGGGTCGAGCGTCCACGGCACGCCCGAATCCTTGGCGACCTCGACCGCCGTCAGCGAGGCGTCGCGCCGCACGCGGTCGAGCATGCCGAGATTGATCAGCAGCGCGTCGGAGGCCGCGACGAAGGCCGGCACCTCCTCGGGCGCGAAAGTCATCGACGGCTCGGCCCCGACCGCCAGCAGCATGTTGGCGGTGAAGGTCTGGGCGACCGGCGAGGTCAGCACGTGAATGCGCGGCCGGCGCTCGCGAAGACGGGCGAGAATCTCGGCGACGCGTCGCGGAGCGAGCGTCTTGGCCTTGCCGACGGGAGAGAGGGTATGGGTATCCGTCATCGACATCTCAAGTCCCTCCGCCGGCACGACCCGGATCAGGTTCTATGGGTTGGCCTGAGCCTCTCAGCCCGAACGCGCCGGGCACCCCGATGAGATTTGTACCAAAGAGTTAAGCCGGCGATCGAGCGATGGCAAGGGGGTGTGAAAAAGCCCGGCTCCGACGACCGTTCGACCATCGTCGCCACGCCTTCGCCCATGTCGCCGCCGATGATCGCGCCGACCGCATTTCCGGCCGCGACGGGGGACGAAGGGCTCCGCGACGTCGATCCGCAGCGCTCCGCTCTTGCCCTCGCCGGCTGCATCTGGTCGACTGGCGCCACATCCGAAGGAACGGAAAAAACAGATGAAACCCTTCTTCGTCCTCATCAAGTGCGCGCTCGGTCGATCCTACGAGGTGGCCACCGCCATCGCCGATGCCGAGATCGCCTCGGAGATCTATTCGACCGCCGGCGATCACGACCTGATCGCGAAGTTCTACGTCGAGGACGAGGCCGACATCGGTCACTTCGTCAACCAGAAGGTCCAGACCGTGCCGGGGATCGTCGACACCAAGACCGTCATCACCTTCAAGGCATTCTGACGTCCCGGACGGGCGTCCGCTCGCCGGCGCCCGTCGTCGCCCACCCTTGCGGCGAGCCCTCGAACGAGGTCACCCCATGACCGAAAAGCGCAACGTCGCCTTCCAGGCTCTCCGCGCCCACGCCGAAACCATGCGCGCGGCCCGGATCGTCGATCTCTTCGCCGCCGACGCCGACCGATTCGCCCGTTTCTCGGCCCGCCACGACGACCTGCTGCTCGACTATTCGAAGAATCGCGTCAACGACGAGACGATGCAGCTGCTGCTGGCGCTCGCCCGCGCCTCCAAGCTGGTCGAGCGCCGCGCCGCGATGTTCGCGGGCGAGAAGATCAACGCCACCGAGGGCCGCGCCGTCCTCCACGTCGCGCTGCGCAACCCCGATCGCCGCCGTCCCTTCGCGGTCGACGGCCGCGACGTCACCGCCGACGTCGAGGCGGTGCTCGTCGCCATGACGGCCTTCGCGAACGCAGTGCGCGGCGGCACGATCCGCGGCGCCACCGGCAAAGCCTTCACCGACGTCGTCAACCTCGGCATCGGCGGCTCGGACCTCGGCCCGGCGATGGTGACGCTGGCGCTCGCCCCCTGGCACGACGGCCCCCGCGTCCACTACGTCTCCAATGTCGACGGCGCCCATCTGCACGACACGCTGAAGGGCCTCGATCCCGAGACGACGTTGTTCCTGATCGCCTCGAAGACCTTCACCACGCTCGAGACCATGACCAACGCGGCGTCCGCCCGCGACTGGCTGGTCGCAGCCCTCGGCGAGAAGGCGATCGGCGACCATTTCGCCGCCATCTCCACCGCCATTCCCAAGGTCAAGGCCTTCGGCATCGCCGAGGACCGCATCTTCGGCTTCTGGGACTGGGTCGGCGGCCGCTATTCGGTGTGGTCGGCGATCGGCCTGCCGGTGATGCTCGCGATCGGACCGGACAATTTCCGCGCCTTCCTCGCCGGCGGCGCGGCGATGGACGACCACTTCCTCGAGGCCCCGCTCGAGCGCAACCTGCCCGTGCTGCTGGCGCTGATCGGCGTCTGGTATCGCTCGCTGATGCGCATGCCGACCCAGGCCGTCATCCCCTACGATCAGCGGCTCTCCCGCTTCGCCGCCCATCTCCAGCAGCTGGACATGGAGTCGAACGGCAAGCAGACGCGCCGCGACGGCCGTCCGGTCGAAGGGCCGACCGGCCCGGTGGTGTGGGGCGAACCCGGCACCAACGGCCAGCACGCCTTCTTCCAGCTGATCCACCAGGGCACCGACGTCATCCCGGTCGACTTCCTGCTGGCGGCCGAGCCCAACGAGGCGATGGGCGACCATCACGCCAAGCTCGTCGCCAACTGCCTCGCCCAGGCCGAGGCGCTGATGAAGGGCAAGAAGGAACGCGTGGTGCGCGCCGAACTCGTCGCCGCCGGCCTCCCCAAGGCCGAGATCGACGCGCTGACGCCGCACAAGGTGTTCCCCGGCAACCGGCCGTCGAACACCCTGCTCTATCGCCGGCTCGATCCCTTCACGCTCGGACGTCTGCTCGCGCTCTACGAACACAAGGTCTTCGTCCAGGGCGTGATCTTCGACGTCAATTCCTTCGACCAGTGGGGCGTCGAGCTCGGCAAGCAGCTGGCGACCGAACTGCTGCCGATGGTCAAGGGCGAGATCCCCGCCGGCGGTCGCGACGGCTCGACGCTGGGCCTGATCGACCATTTCCAGATGCTGCGCGCCGAAGACTGACGCGACGCGGGGAGGCGTCGCGACGAGACCGGTCATGACACGAAGGACGAAACGATGACGGACACGTCGAAGACCCTCACTCGCCGCGCGCTGGTCGCGGCCCTCGCGCTGGCCCCGCTCGGCGGCTGCGCCGAACGGCTGACCGTCGACGAGGCGCTCGGCACCGAGTCGCGGCTGCCTACCCGCCGCTTCCGCGCGGTGAAGGTCGACACTTCGCCGATGGCCGCCGCCGGCGTACCCCATTGGGCGGCCCGCGTCGGCGAGGCGGTGCGCCGCGCCGCCGGTCCCGCCTTCGCCGATCTCGTCGACCCGCGCGACCGCAAGGCGCCGGTGCTGACCATCCGCATCGATGCCTGCAACTTCCCGGTCTACTTGGCCGGGCGCTGGCGCACGATCCCCTTCGGCACCTTCGGCGCCGCCGACGACGAGGACTGGATCGAGGGGCGTCTCGTCTACGGTTCGTTCAGCCGCCGTGTCTCGGCCAACACCAAGGCCGAGGCCGCCGGCGGGCGCAACCTGCCCGACGCCGACCAGCGCCGCATCGATGCCGTCGCCAAGGCCTTCGTCGGCTGGGCGCGGCGCGAGTTCGGCGCCTGACCTCGTCCGCGAGAACGTCCGGCCGTCCGTCGCCGAGACGGCGGCCGGATCATTCGGAGTGATCCATGACGACGCTTTCCCGCCGCGCCCTGCTCCTCGCCGCCGCCGCACTGCCGCTCGCCGGCATCGCCCGTGCCCAGGGCGGACCGATCACCGCGACGCGCTACCGCTCGGTGCGCGCCGACGTCTCCGGCCTCGTCGAACGCGGCCTGCCGAACTACGCGGTCAAGGTCGAGGCGATGGCGAAGCGCGCCCTCGCCGACGCCTTCGCCGAGCGCATGGCGCCGCGCGACCCCGCCGCTGCCGACCTCGTCCTCCACGTCGACGAGATCCTGCTGACCTCCGACACGTCGGAGGGCAACAGCCTCTTCCCCGGCGGGTCCGAAGACCAGTTCGTCGGTCGCATCTCGATCGCGGTCGGCGGCCGGCGCGAGACCCGCCGCTTCGACGTCTCGCGCCCACCGAGCTCCGGCCCGTGGAACGCGCCGGACAACGAGGATCGCCGTCTCGCCGATCTCCTCCGCCTCGCCGCCGGCTGGGCTCGCCGCGAATTCGAGCCATGATGCATCGTCGCGGCGTCCTCGCCGGCCTCCTCGCCTGGCCCCTCGCCGGCTGCATGGTCGGCGGTCTTCGGCCGATGATCGCCGATCGCTTCCGCGAGGTGGCGATCGACGCCGACGGCCTCGCCGGCTCCTTCGAGGAGGCCGACCGCCGCCGCTTCGCCGCGACTGCGCGGATCGTGGTCGACGACGTCTTCGCCCGCGCGGTCGAGGTCGGTAACCCGTCCCTCCCCCGCCTCGAGATCGCGCTCGTCGCGCTCCATCTCGCCGAGCGCCCGGCCGCGGTCGCCTCGGGTCCCTTCCGCCCCGAGCCGGTGAAGGACGTCGCCGTCGCCGAATGGCGCTTCGCGCCCGCCGCCGGCGGCCACGGTCCGCTGCGCCGCACCCAGGTCGAGCGCGTCCTAGACGTCGACGCCGGCGGCCGCTTCCACGAGGAACGCGGCGACCGCGTCGACTACCTCGCCGCCCGCCTCGTCGACCGCATCTGGGACGATCTGCGCCACGGGTGAAACCTGCCCCGAACGACAAAGTCTCCCACATTTCCCTCGCTGTTCGGCTTCACCCTGAGGTGCCCGGCCAAAGGCCGGGCCTCGAAGGGCGAAGTCGTCGACGGGCCGTGCCACTCGGCCCTTCGCGTTTCGAGGCTCGCTGACGCTCGCGCCTCGACATGAAGGGCCTTTGCGAAAGGCCCGATGTCTGGAGTTCACACGATCGGCTTGCCCCGAAAACGCGAAAAGGCCGGGCTCTCGCCCGGCCTTTCCTCGTCGTCTCTCGCGCGGAGAGGCTCAGTTCTTCGCCTTGTCGACCAGCTTGTTCTTGCCGATCCACGGCATCATGGCGCGCAGCTTGGCGCCGACGGCCTCGATCTGATGCTCGTCGTTGACGCGGCGGATGCCCTTGAAGCGGGCGGCGCCGGCGCGATACTCCTGCATCCAGTCCGAGGTGAACTTACCGGTCTGGATGTCCTTGAGCACCTTCTTCATCTCGGCCTTGGTCTCGGACGTGATGATGCGCGGGCCAGTGACGTACTCGCCCCACTCGGCGGTGTTGGAGATCGAGTAGTTCATGTTGGCGATGCCGCCCTCGTAGATGAGGTCGACGATCAGCTTCACTTCGTGCAGGCACTCGAAATAGGCCATCTCGGGGGCATAGCCCGCCTCGACCAGGGTCTCGAAGCCGGCGCGGATCAGCTCGACGAGGCCGCCGCACAGGACGACCTGCTCGCCGAACAGATCGGTCTCGCACTCTTCGCGGAAGTTGGTCTCGATGACGCCCGAACGGCCGCCGCCGACGCCGCAGGCGTAGGACAGAGCCAGATCGTGGGCGTTGCCGGTGGCGTCCTGATGGACGGCGATCAGGCACGGCACGCCGCCGCCCTTCTGATACTCGCCGCGCACGGTGTGACCCGGGCCCTTCGGCGCGATCATGACGACGTCGACGGTCTTCTTCGGCTCGATCAGGCCGAAGTGGACGCTGAGGCCGTGGGCGAAGGCGATCGCGGCGCCGTCACGGATGTAGGGGGCGATCTCGGCCTTGTAGATGTCGGCCTGCAGCTCGTCCGGGGTCGCCATCATCAGGAGGTCGCCCCAGGCGGCGGCTTCCGCCACGGTCAGGACCTGGAGGCCGTCGGCCTGCACCTTGGCGGCGGTGGTGGAGCCGGCCTTGAGCGCGATGCGGATGTCCTTGACGCCCGAATCCTTGAGGTTCATCGCGTGGGCGCGGCCCTGCGAGCCGTAACCGACGATGACGACCTTCTTGCCCTTGATCAGATTGATGTCGGCATCGGAGTCGTAATAGACGCGCATTTCCCTTTTCCTTCCCTGCTGGGCTGGCTCATGGCGGGCGAACCCGCCGGTCTCGAAGTCAGGCGGTGGACCCCGCCCGTTCCGCCCCGTGAAGGGCGAGGAACTGTGCGACCGCACGGCCGGCGTCGCGCCGGATCGTGTCGGGCGAAAGATCGATCCGATCGCCGAGGAGCAGCCGGATCTGGACGTCGCGGGCGACGAGCCCGAAGAAGGTGCGGAAGGCCTCTTCCGTGTCGTCGAAGCCGAGGAGCCCCGCCGCGCGCCCCGCCTCGAGCACCGGCTTCAGCCGCCGCCCCATGGCGAAACGGCCGTTCTCCAGCACGATCGCCCCGAGTGATGCCGGATCGAGCGGCCGGCCGCCCCGCCCGCCCTTGGCCGAGGCCTTGGCGGCGGCGCCGATCGCCACGCGGTTGAGCGCGACCGAGGTGTCGGAACCGATCACCGTCAGCCAGTTGACCGCGAATTCCTCGAGCCGCTCGGAAAGACTGTCGCGATCGAGCCGCGACCGGTCGATCGGCCCGACCCGCACCCGCGCCGCCTGCCAGCGCACCGTCGCGGCGAGCAGACCGTCGCGGTCACCGAACCACTTGTAGAGCGTCTCCTTGGAGCACGACGCCGCCCGCGCCACCGCGGTCGTGGTGACGCGGTCGCCCTCCTCGACCAGAAGACGCAGCACCGCGTCGAGAACGCCGATCTGGCGCTCCGTCGGGGCGAACTCTTCCGGGTGGGATTGCGACGTCACGCCTGTCGTCTCCTGGTGCCGGGCCGCGATCGGCCGGTGATGAGGTTCCGCCGCCGGGCGCCCCGCGAACCGCTCGCGCGGTCTGCCGTCTTGCCGCAGTGCAGCGTACCGTACTGTACGGTACGGCTCACGATCGCTGTCCTACCGCCGCCGTCCGACGCGGTCAAGGGCGCTCGCATCGCATGAAACGAAAGACGGTGGTGGACCGGCCGGCGGCGGCGTCCACGGACCGCGAAAAGCTGCACGTTCCGTAGAGGAAATCAACCATTCATTGTATTGTTCCGATGTACATGAGGACGCGTCGGCGCCGGCCTCGCCTTGGCAGGCGCCGACGCCGACATGAACGCTCCGCAGTTTCCGTGACAGAACGAGGCTTGCGTTCCGATGAAGACCGAAGTCGCAAGAAACATGATCACGGTCGGATTGACCGATGCCGACGTCGCACGCGCGCGCGCCCATGCCGATCTGCTCTCCGCGCTGGTCGATGCGCTGATCGACGATTTCTACGCCCACCTCCTCACCGGGCCGACGGCGACGCGCCTCGCCGGCGTCGACATCGACCGCCTGCGCCGCACCCAGAAGGACCATTGGCGACGCCTGTTCGAGGAGGGCGTCGACGACGACTACGTCCGCCGGGTCACCCGCATCGGCATCGTCCATCGCGAGCGGAAGATCTACCCACGGATCTACATTCAGGGCTACGGCTGGATCGCCGCGCGGCTGGCCGCCGATCTGGCCGGGGCCGACATCGCCGACCCGACCGAGCGCAGCCTGCTCGTCGCCGCCACCCTGCGTCTGGTGATGCTCGACATGTCGACCGCGCTGCTCGGCTGGGAGGCGACGCTGGTCGACTGACTCACGCCGGCGGACGACGCGGCTCGATCGGTGCACGCTGACCCTGCTGGGCTTCCTTCTTCACCCGATAGAGCTGGAAGCCGTGACCGTCGTGGACCAGATCGAGGTCGTCCACGTCCGGATTGTCGTCGTCGCGAAAGGTGTGGAGCACGATGACGTAGTCGTCCTCGGCCGTCCACTTGTCCCAGAAATTGTCGCGCGGCAGCGCGTCGTCGTGGACATAGGCGGAGGCGACCAGACGCGAGATCGTCGGCGGGTTGCCGTCCTCGGTGTCGACCTGGGCGTGATAGGCGGGGCGCACCGACATGATCTGCTTGCCCTTGACCGCAAACGCCGTGGAGACCAGCGCAGAGCGCTCGATCATGGCGATGCAGGGCGCATGGCTGATCGCGTCCTGTTCGGTCTCCGGTCCCTTCGGTTCGTCGGCGACGGCGACCAGGATCTTGGCGCCGCGCGGCACGGTGGCGAGCGACCTGCGCATGTCGGCATAGATCGTGTCGATCTTCTTCCACTCGACGGCGACGTCGGCGACCCGGAGCAGCGTGAAGCCGACCACCAGCGCCATGAAGCCGGCCTTGGTCCAGCGGTCCTCCGGCTCGAACCGGACGAAGCCGAGCCCCAGGAACAACATGGCGATCGGCATGCGCTGGTCGGCCATTTCCGAACCGAAGAGCGTGTAGGGCATGGCCAGGAAGACGGCCATGCCGAACACCAGGAGCGGCAGGATGGCGCCGTGGAACGACAGCAGCCGGCGATGCAGCGCATAACCCAGCGCCGCGCCGCCCGCCGTCATCAGCGCCAGATCGTGGACGTCGGAATAGGTGCGGAAGACCAGCGACAGCCCGTCCATCTTCGACTGCGGCAGCCAGGCGTATTCGCCGGCGAGCCCCCACGTCGAGGAGGCCAGCAGCAGCGGCACCACCGGCAGCACCGGAACGATCAGCGCCGCGAGCGCGCCCGCCAGGCCGCGATCGACGCGGAAGCCGCGCTTCGCCCAGGCCCACAGTTCGAACGAGCCGATCGCCAGCCCGTAGAGGCCGACGGCATAGAGATGGCAGACGTAGAGCACGAAGCAGAAGGCCGCCGACACCACCATGCGCAGCACGAGCGGGCGTTCCGAGAGCGCGATCCAGGCGGCGAGCCCCCACATGGCGAGGCCGACGCCGAGCAGGAAGTTCATCATGCCGAAGAGGAAGAGGCCGTTGTAGACGACCACGAAGGCGACCAGCGAGAAGGCGCTCATCCGCCCGAACAGCGCCTTCTGCACGATCATCGGCCCGGTCACCATGGCGAGGATGGTGAGCGCGGTGAAGACCTGCCCCGAGCGATAGATGTCGAGCACCCGGTTCAGAACCGGCACGACCAGATCCATCGCCAGATTGGGGATGAGCTGCCACTGGATCTCGTAGAACTCGGTCAGGTACGGATCGACGCCCTCGACCGCGATCACCCGCATCCGCGCGAGGTGATTGACGTAGTCGGCGAGCGGCGGCACGTCGACCAGGAAGACCGGCGTCATGACGAGCACCGCCATAAGCCAGAAGGCGACGGCGAACTCGTGCTCGAGCAGGAAGTCGAGGACGCGGGTGAGGGACGACGGCGTCGCTCCCTCGGCGGCGGGACGGTCTTCGGTCATGGACGGGGAACACTCGGGCGGTTGGCGTCACCGCGACTCGGCGCGGCTCGCGGCGATACAATCCCGAGACGATGGCGACACCGCGGCAGCCGATCCGCCGTTTCGGGAAGCGGATCAGAGCGCCGGATGGGGCGGCGGCTCGAGGTCCTCGATCGTGACGTCGGCGGCCGGCGGCAGCCACCACATCGCCTCGCCGTCGCGCGCATGCGGCTCGAGCGCGGTCGCGAGCTCCACCGCCCGCCGTTCCAGATCGGGGATCGCAGTCCTCGGCAGCACCCACAGATCCGCGATCGTACGATGAGGCTCCAGCAGCGCGATCACGTCCGCCCCGAAGGCTTCGAGCCGCGCCTTCAGCGCCGCCGGCAGATCGACCGCGTCGACGAACCACTTGTCCTCGCCGTCGAGGTCGACGAGGAAGAGACCGTCGATCGTCGGCGCGATCAGCCAGCGCCGCGGCCCGATGCCGTTGCCCTGGGCCTCCGCATCGATGGACGCGGCGCCCGCAGTCTCGTCCATGGAGACCGAAGGCTCCGGTGGACGCCAGGACGTCGCCCCATGGAGGATCTCGCGGCTCTGCCACGCCATCCCCGCGACGATCGCCAGCATGATCGCCGCCTCCGCCATCGGATTGCCCGCGAGCACGACCGCGCGGTCGAGGACCATCGCGACGAGGAGCACCGTCGCCGCGCCCCAGACGACGAGCGCGTTGCGTTCGCGTGTCCGGCCCGGAAGGCTCTCGTCGTCGATCGGGAAGAGCCGCGGCGCCGCCGTGTGCCACGCCGTCTGGACGACCAGATTGGCGATCATCAGCCAGGGCGCGGCGCGATCGAGCAGCAGCAGGGCCGCTCCGCTCGCCGTCGTCAGCAGCGCGCCGAGCGCCCGGACGCCGGCCCGGACACGCCGACGCCGCCCCCAGCCTTCGCCGAGGGCGGCGCCTGCCGCATCGAAGAAACGGTCCTCGGCGGCGGCCCGAATGGCCACGGCGCCGCCGACGAACCAGAAGAGGCCGAGGCCTCGGATCATCCAGTCGATCATGCCGTCCCCGATCTCGACCCGTCGCCTCGACCGGGCGAGCCGATCGTCACATGGCGTCCGGCCCGCGCGCGATCGCGGCGACGCCGGTGCGGGAATATTCCACGAGGCCGAGCGGCCGCATCAAGCCGACGAATTCGTCGATCTTGTCGCCCTTGCCGGTGAGCTCGAAGACGAAGCTCTCGGTGTTGGCGTCGACCACCCGGGCGCGGAAGGCGTCGGCGAGACGCAGCGCCTCGACGCGGGCCTCGCCCTTGCCCTTCACCTTGATCAGCGCCAGCTCGCGGGCGAGCACCCGGCCGTTGACGGTCAGGTCGACGACCCGGTGCACCGGCACCAGACGGGCGAGCTGGTTCTTGATCTGCTCGATGACCATCGGCGTACCCGTCGTCACGATGGTGATACGCGAAAGGTGCGCCTCGTGTTCGGTCTCCGAGACGGTCAAGCTCTCGATGTTGTAGCCGCGGCCCGAGAAGAGGCCGACGACGCGGGCTAGAACGCCCGGTTCGTTGTCGACGATCACCGAAAGCGTGTGCGTCTCGGCCGACTGGAAGATGTGCTGCGAGGGATAGTGCGAGGTGTTCATGGGGAGACCCGTCGTGTTGGATGCGTGATCGAAAGGCACGAAGAGAGCCGGCGGCCCGCAGGCGACCGGCTCGATCCTCGCGTCACACCAGCATCTTGCCCTTCTCGTCGATGACGCTGCCGATGTCCTCGACCGCTTCGCCGAAGAGCATCTCGTTGTGGGCCTTGCCCGACGGGATCATCGGGAAGCAGTTCTCGGCCGGATCGACGATGCAGTCGAAGATCACCGGCTTCGGCGTGTCGATCATCTGCTTGATCGCCGCGTCGAGATCGGCCGGCTTGTCGCAGCGGATGCCGACGCCGCCCATCGCCTCGGCGAGCTTGACGAAGTCGGGCAGCGCCTCCGAATAGCTCTCCGAATAGCGGCCGCCGTGCAGCAGCTCCTGCCACTGCCGGACCATGCCCATGTAGTGGTTGTTCAGGATGAAGATCTTGATCGGCAGACGGTACTGAACCGCCGTCGAGATCTCCTGCATCGTCATCATCACCGAGGCCTCGCCGGCGATGTCGATGACGAGGCTCTTCGGATGGGCCATCTGCACGCCGACCGCCGCCGGGATGCCGTAGCCCATGGTGCCGAGGCCGCCCGAGGTCATCCAGCGGTTCGGCTCGTCGAACTTGAAGAACTGCGCCGCCCACATCTGGTGCTGACCGACCTCGGTCGTGATGTAGGTGTCGTGGCCGCGGGTCAGCTCGTAGAGACGCTGGATGGCGTACTGCGGCTTGATGATCTCGTCCGAAGCCTTGTAGGAGAGGCACTTGCGCGCCCGCCAGGTCTCGATCCGTTTCCACCACTTCTCCAGCGCCGGCTTGTCCATCGCGGGCTGGGTCTCGCGCAGCACGCGGATCATGTCCTCGAGCACGTGCGCGACGTCGCCGACGATGGCGCAGTCGACCTTGACGATCTTGTTGATCGACGAGGGATCGATGTCGATGTGGATCTTCTTGGCCAGCGGCGCGAAGGCGTCGAGACGGCCGGTGATGCGGTCGTCGAAGCGGGCGCCGACGCAGACGATCAGGTCCGCCTCGTGCATCGCCATGTTGGCCTCGTAGGTCCCGTGCATGCCGAGCATGCCCAGGAACTGCTGATCGTCGGCCGGATAGGCGCCGAGACCCATCAGCGTCGAGGTGATCGGATGGCCGGTCGAGCGGACGATCTCACGCAGCAGCTGCGTCGCCGAGGGCCCCGAGTTGATGACGCCGCCGCCGGAATAGAACACCGGGCGCTTGGCCTTGCCGATCATGTCGACGGCCTGACGGATCGCCGCCATGTCGCCCTTGATCTTCGGACGATAGGTCTTGTGGGCGATGTTCTTCGGGCCGACGTAGGTGCCGGTGGCGAACTGGACGTCCTTCGGGATGTCGACGACGACCGGGCCGGGGCGGCCCGACTTCGCGACGTGGAAGGCCTCGTGCAGGATGCGCGGCAGGTCCTCGATCCGCTTCACCAGCCAGTTGTGCTTGGTGCAGGGACGGGTGATGCCGACGGTGTCGCACTCCTGGAAGGCGTCGTTGCCGATCAGATGGGTCGGGACCTGACCGGTGATGCAGACGACCGGAATGCTGTCCAGCAGCGCGTCGGCGAGGCCGGTGACGGCATTGGTGGCACCCGGACCGGAGGTGACGAGGACGGCGCCGACCTTGCCGGTCGACCGCGCATAGCCTTCGGCGGCATGGACCGCGCCCTGCTCGTGGCGGACGAGCACGTGGCGAACCTTGTCCTGCTTGAAGATCTCGTCGTAGATCGGCAGCACCGATCCGCCCGGATAGCCGAAGAGCACGTCGACACCCTGATCCTGCAGGGCCGCGATCACCATTTCCGCTCCGGTCATCTGCCGTGACATCGGTCTTCTCCGCTTCTGGCGCCGCTCTCGACGCGCGATCTTCTCGGGTTGTCGGGGTACGTCGTTGAATTCCGGGCAATAAAAAAGGCCCCGGTGGGGGGCCTGTGCGCGCGCTCGCTGTCGATTGTCGAAGCCTGTCAGGCTCCGGCAGCGGCGCGCGATACGAGTACGAGAATGCTGGTGCGCGACATGGCGGCACGAGTCCTTTCGGATGAAGTCGGTGCGAAAACTAGACGTGCCCGCTCGACAGGTCAAGGGGGACGTCCGACGGCGGCCGCGAAACCGTGACCACGCGCCGCACCGGCACGGGATCGGGGGTGCCCCACATGCCGTAACGGAACCGGAATTCCTCCATGGAATCCGGCGGATGCTGCGTCTCGTCGCAGCGATTGCCGCGTCACGGCCGGCATTTCGATGCTATCGTCGACGGGTCTTCGGTGGTCTGCGGGCCACCGGACGATTCGTTCCCGGAGAGTTCGACCGCGATGTACGAGGAGACGGCAGGAGACTTCACGACCGTGGAAGACGCGTGCGAGCGCGCCGACCGTGCCCGTGTCCTGGTCGTCGCCAACAAGAAGGGCGGCACCGCCAAGTCGACCACCGTCGTCAATCTCGCCGCCGAGTTCGCCGCGCGCGGTCGCCGCGTCCTCGTCGTCGATCTCGATGCCCAGGGCCACGCCGGCCTCGGTCTCGGCCGCGTCGCGGCGCCCCGCACGGCCACCGCCCACGACGTCCTGCGCTCCGGTTCGGCGGTCCTCGCCGCGGCGATCGTCCCGACCGACCACACCAGCATCGATCTGGCGCCCGCCGACCGTCTCTTCGACGGCGACGTCCGCGTCTCCGACCCGCGCCGGCTCGCCAAGGCGCTGGCACCGGTCGCCCGGGGCTACGACCTGATCCTGATCGACACGCCACCCTCCTCGCCGCGCATCATCATCGCCGGCCTGATGGCGGCCGACACGGTGCTGGTGCCCACCCTCCTCGACCATCTCTCGCTCGACGGCGTCGGCCAGTTCCTGCGTGCCTATCACGGCGTCGTCGCCGAGCTCCGGACCGGAGCGACCGATGCCCTGATCGTGCCCAGCCGGGTCGATCTCCGCTCGTCGATGCAGAAGGAGGTCCTCGCCCAGTTGGCCCGTCGCCACGGCCTCGGCCAGATCGCCGGCGGCGTGCGCGTCGACGTCGCGGTCGCCGAGGCCTTCGGACGCGACATGCCGCTGCGGGCGTGGCGGCCGCGGGCGCGCGCGGTCGGCGACTTCGCCCGGCTCGCCGACGAGATTCTGCGCCGCTGCATGCCGCACGACCTGCCGTCGACACCGTCCGAGCCCGCACTCCACGTCCCCGTCTCGCTCAGGCGCGCCGTGGTGTCGTGACGGCGCTTCGCCGTCCGTCCGGTCAGCCGAAGGCCGCGACCGCCGCCGCCTCGAGCGCATCGGCCTCGCCGCGCAGCCAGTCTCCCATCCGGCCGCGGAACCAGGTCGACTGACGCTTGGCATATTGCCGGCTCTCGACGATCCCCCGGCGGATGCCTTCCTCGAGCGCGATCTCGCCGCGCCCGACCGCCACCATCGCCGCCACCCCGATCGCCCGCGTCGCCGGCATGTCCGGCGAGAGCCCGCGCGCGGCGAAGGCGAGCGCCTCGTCGATCGCCCCCGCCTCGACCATGAGATGGAAGCGCCGTTCGATGCGCTCGTGCAGCACCGATCGCTCCGGCTCCAGCACGATGCGGACGGCTTGCGTCCCATCGACCAGCGGCGGCGAATGCGGATCGTTCTGCCAGTCGGCCAGCGAGCGCCCGGTCGCCTCGATCACCTCCAGCGCCCGGGTCAGCCGCTGGGTGTCGGTAGCCCCGAGGCGCTCCGCCATGAGGGGGTCGCGGAGTTGCAGTTCACGATGAAGTTCGGCCGCTCCGACCGCCTCGGCACGCGCCCGCCAGTGCGCCCGAATCTCTGCATGAACCGGAGGAACCGGAGCCAGCCCCTTGAGGAGACTCTCGAAATAGAGACCGGTGCCGCCGACGAAGATCGCCGGTGGACTCTCTTCGTGAAGACGAAGTGCCTCCAGTTGAACGTTCACGTCGGCGAGCCAGTCGGCGACCGAGAAGGGGCGTGCGGGATCGACGTGGCCGTAGAGCCGGTGGGCGACGCGCGCCTCTTCCTCGGCCGTCGGCCGTGCCGTCAGGACGGACAGCCCGTCGTAGATCTGCATGCTGTCGGCATTGATCACCACGCCGCCGAGCCGCTCGGCGAGGCGCAGCGCCAGCGCCGACTTGCCGCTGGCCGTCGGTCCTGCGATAAGCACCGCGCGCGCGGGCGATCCGCTCATCGTCTCGACCTCTTCCGGATGTCCCCGATCGGGAGCTTGTCCTCCGTCATGACCCATGTTGCAACCCTGATCTCGTCCCCGACCGCGCCGGCGCTGACCGACAAGCTCGCCGAGGCGGCGCGCGACCGGCTCGCGGGCACGACGATCGATTGGCTGGCGACCGGCGTCGCCGCCGACATCCGCTTCGCCGCCGACGTCGGCCACGAGAAACGGATCGCCGAAGAGCTGCGCATCGCCCTCGACGCCCCGGTCGACGTCGTGGTGCAGAAGGCCGACGGACGCGCCAAGGGCCTGCTCGTCGCCGACATGGATTCCACCATGATCGGCCAGGAATGCATCGACGAGCTCGCCGCCGAACTCGGCCTGAAGGAGAAGATCGCCGCGATCACCGAACGCGCCATGCGCGGCGAGATCGAGTTCGAATCCGCCCTGCGCGAGCGCGTCGGCCTGTTGAAGGGCCTGCCCGCCAACGTCGTCTCCAAGGTCATCGCCGAGCGCATCCGCCTCACCCCCGGCGCGATCGAGCTGGTCCGCACCATGCGGGCGAACGGCGCCTATGCCGCCCTCGTCTCCGGCGGCTTCACCGTCTTCACCGGCCCGATCTCGCAGATGATCGGCTTCCACGAACACCGGTCCAACACGCTGATCGAGCAGGACGGCAAGCTCACCGGCACGGTCGGCGAACCGATCCTCGGCCAGGAGGCGAAGCTCGCTTCCTTGCGCGAACTTTCGGCGACCAAGAAGGTGCCGCGGGCGCTGACGCTCGCCGTCGGCGACGGCGCCAACGATCTCGCCATGATCCGCGAGGCCGGTCTCGGCGTCGCCTTCCACGCCAAGCCCAAGGTCGCGGCGGAGGCCCATGCCCGCATCGACCACGGCGACCTGACCGCGCTGCTCTACATCCAGGGCTACCGCCGCAGCGAGTTCGTCAGCCGCTGAGGGCGGGCCGCGCCACCGAGAGAATGCCGATGTCGATCTTCGAACGAGCCGCCGCCTTCCTGAAGGAGGAATGGCGTCTCCTCGTCACCGTGCGGGCGTCCGATCGTCCCTGGCAGATGCCCTTCGCCGCGGCGCTCTCCTCCGGCCTGCCGCTCTTCGTCGGCGCCTGGTTCGGCCGGCTCGACTACGGCCTCGTCTCGGCGCTCGGCGGACAGGTGTTCCTCTATCTGCCGGCGACGGCGCTCCACCACCGCATGGCGGCGCTGATGGCGCTCGCCTTCACCATGACCGCCTGCTACGCGCTCGGCGCCATGAGCCACCACGTTCCCGTTCTCGTCATCCCGGTGGTGACGGCGCTGACGACACTGGTGACCATGCTCTGCCGCTTCTACCGCGTGGCGCCGCCCGGTCCGCTGTTCTTCGTCATGGCGGCGTCGATCGCGCTCTACGCGCCGACACCGGTTCCCGACATCCCGCTGATGGTCGGCCTGCTCGCGATGGGCACGATCCTCGCCGCCGTCATCGCCTTCTTCTACAGCCTCTTCGCGTTGCGCCGTCGGCCGGCCCAGCCGATCCCGGCGCCCAACGACGACTTCGACGACGTCGTCCTCGAGCCGCTGATCATCGGCGCCAGCGTCGGCGTCGCCATGGCTGTCGCCCAGTTCCTGCAGATGGATCGCGCCTACTGGGTGCCGACCAGCTGCCTCGCCGTCATCCAGGGCGCCTCGCTGCGCGCGGTGTGGACGCGCCATCTCCACCGCATCCTCGGCACCGCGCTCGGCATGATCGTCGCGGTGGCGATCCTGTCGCTGCCGCTCGAGCCGTGGACGATCGCCGTGGTGATGATGTCGCTCGCCTTCGTCATCGAGACCGCGATCGTCCGCCACTACGCCTTCGCCGCGGTCTTCATCACGCCGCTGACCATCCTGCTCGCCGACGCGACCTCGCTCGGCCACGGCGGCATGCCGACGGCGCTCTTGGCCGCCCGCTTCGTCGACATCTGCCTGGGCTCGCTCCTCGGGCTCTTCGGCGCCGTGGTGCTCTATTCGCCGCGCTGCCGCAAGGCGGTCGGCGATGCCGCCCGCGCAGTGGCGAAGCGCTTCCGCCACGCCGTCGGCTGAAACGACGAACGGCGCCGGATCGCTCCGGCGCCGCCCGCATGTCTCGGATCTCGGTCCGCCTCAGTTGGCGTCGATCGTCACGAAGCGCATCTCGCCTTCGGCCGACTGGACCAGCAGCAGCACCCGCTTGCGCCCGTCCTTCTTGGCTGCCTCGACCTTCTTGGCGACGTCGTCGGCGGAGGCAACCTCCTCCTGCGCCACTTCGAGGATGACGTTGCCCGGCTCGATCTTCTTCTCCGCTGCGGCGGACGACGGATCGACCGCCGTGACGACGACGCCCTTGGCCACCTGATCCTTGATCTTGAACTTGGCGCGAGCCTCGCCGTCGAGCGCGCCGAGCGTCATGCCGGCGACCGACTTCGCGGTCGGGGCGACGGTCGAGCCGCCCTTGCCGGTCTTGTCGGCTTCCTTCTTCTCGCCCTCCTCGAGGCGGCCGAGCTGGACCTCGACGGTCACTTCCTTGCCCTTGCGCAGCAGCGTCACCGGCACCTTCTTGTCGATCGCGGTGTCGGCGACCATGCGCGGCAGCTCGCGGACGTTGGGCACGTCCTTGCCGTCGAACTTGACGATGACGTCGCCCGCCTGGATGCCGGCCTTGGCCGAGGGGCCACCCTCGGAGATGCCGGCGACCAGCGCGCCCTTGGCCTCCTTCAGGCCGAGACCCTCGGCGATGTCGTCGGTGACCGCCTGGATGCGCACGCCGAGCCAACCGCGGCGGGTCTCACCGAACTGCTTCAGCTGATCGACCACCGCCATCGCGGTCTTCGACGGCAGGGCGAAGCCGATGCCGATCGAGCCGCCGTTGGGCGAGGCGATCGCCGTGTTGATGCCGACCACCTTGCCGTCCATGTCGAACAGCGGGCCGCCCGAGTTGCCCTTGTTGATCGCCGCGTCGGTCTGGATGAAGTTGTCGTAGGGACCGGCGTGGATGTCGCGGTTGCGTGCCGAGACGATGCCGATCGTCACCGAACCGCCCAGCCCGAGCGGATTGCCGATCGCCATCACCCAGTCGCCGACACGGGCCTGATCGCTGTCGCCGAACTCGACGAACTTGAGAGGCTTCGCCGGCTTGATGCGGAGCAACGCCACGTCGGTCTTCTTGTCGCGACCCACCACCTCGGCCTTGAGGCGAGTGTTGTCGGTGAGGATCACCGTCACCTCGTCGGCGCCTTCGATGACGTGGTTGTTGGTGACGACGAGGCCGGAGGCATCGATCACGAAGCCCGAGCCGAGCGACTGGACCTTGCGCGGCTGACCGCCGCCGAGCCCCTGCTGGCGCTTGAAGAATTCGTCGAAGAACTCCTGCAGCGGCGAGCCGTCCGGCGCCTTGGGCATCTGGATGTTGCGCTCGGCCGGCAGCGTCTGCGAGGTCGAGATGTTGACCACCGCGTCCTGCAGCCGTTCGGCGAGGTCGGCGACCGAGGCCGGCCCGGAACGGGTCGGTCGCGACGTCGTCGTCTGGCCGTTCGCCTGCGGCTGGGCCTGCTGGGCCTCGGCGGTCGAGACGGCGACCCCGCCGGCGAGCACCAGGGCCAGAGCCAGACGGGTCGTCGCGGAAGAGAGCACGGAGGAGGCGCGGATGATCATCGCGGAGAGTGTCCTTCCCTTGTCCGGCACCAGGGCCGTTCTTCGGTTCATTGCCGTCCCGGATCGTGCAATCGATCACGGCGGAAGAATGTCGGGGTGCGAAGGCGCCGTCGCGCTCAGCCGCGGACCATCCAGACGACGACGATCCCGAGGACCGCGGCGCCGAGGCCGATCTTGCGGAAGGCGCCCTCGTCCCAGTCGCGTGCCGCCTCGAACATCCGCTTCATCGCGCCGGGCGCGAGCGCGTAGAGCCCGCCCTCGATGACGAGGACGAGCCCGATCGCGGTGACGAAGTCGCTCGCGCCCGGCGCGAGCGACATCTCACTTGGCTCCCGCCACGGCGCCGCCCTTGGGATCGGCGAGGAAGCGGAAGAACTCCGACGACGACGGCGCCACCAGGACGCGGGTGTCGTTGCCCTTCATCGAAGCCTCGTAGGCCTGCATCGAGCGGTAGAAGGCGAAGAACGACGCGTCCTTGTTGTAGGCCTCGGCGAGGATCTTGATGCGCTCGGCATCGCCCTCGCCACGCGAGCGGTCGGCATCGCGCGCGGCTTCCGCCAGCACGATCTCCTTCTCGGCGTCGGCCTTGGCGCGGATGCGGCTCGCCTCTTCGCCGCCCTTGGCGCGCAGCTCGGTCGCCTCGCGCTGGCGCTCGGTCTGCATCCGCTGGAACACGGCCTCCGAGTTCTTCTGCGGCAGGTCGGCGCGACGCAGCTTGACGTCGACCACCTGCACGCCGATGCCCTTGGCCTCCTCGTCGACCTGTTTGCGGATCTTCTCCATCAGGCCGGCGCGGTCGTCGCGGACCACCTCGAAGAAGGTCGCGTCGGCGAGCACGGCGCGCACCGCCGACGACACGAAGGTGTTGAGGCGCTGATTGCCGCCCGCCACGGTGCGGACCGACTGGTAGAACTGCACCGGATCGACGATGCGGTAGCGCGCGAAGGCGTCCGCCACGAGCCGCTTCTTGTCGGAGGCGATGAGCTCCTGCGGGTCGAGGTCGATGTCGAGGATGCGCTTGTCGAGATACTCGACGTTCTGGACGAAGGGCACCTTGAAATAGAGGCCCGGCTCGACGATCGGCCGCTTGACCTGACCGAACTGGAGCACGAGCGCCTGGGTGGTGGGGGTCACGACGAAGGCGACGCCCGAGACGAAGGCGATGACGATCACCACCGCGATGCCGGCGAGGCCGAGAAATCCGTTCTTCATCACTGGCCTCCCGCCTGAGTCTTGGCAGCCGGCCGGCGGCCGAGCTGATCGAGCGGCAGATAGGGCTGGATCGCCCCCTCCCCGCCCTTGCCCTGATCGACGAGGACCTTGTCGACGCCGGAGAAGACGCGTTCCATCGTCTCGAGATAGAGCCGTTCACGCGTCACGTCCGGGGCGAGCCTGTATTCCGTCAGCACCGAGTTGAAGCGGTCGGCCTGGCCGCGCGCCTCTTCGACGATGCGGCGCTTGTAGGCGTTGGCCTGCGCCGTGATCGAGGCGGCCTGACCGCGCGCTTCCGGGACGACCCGGTTGGCATAGGCCTGCGCCTCGTTCTGCAGACGCTCGGCGTCGATGCGGGCGGCCTGCACGTCGCGGAAGGAGTCGATGACCTGCGTCGGCGGGTTGACCCGATACATGTTGACCAGACGCACCTCGACGCCGGCCTGATAGCTGTCGAGCGTCTTCTGCATCAACTGGCGCACGTCGGTCTCGATGCGGCGCTGGTTCTCGGTCAGGATGTATTCGATCGTGTTGCGGCCGACCACTTCGCGCATCGCGCTCTCGGCCACCGCCTTCACGGTCGCTTCCGGGTTCTGGATGTTGAAGAGATAGGCCTTGGCGTCCTTGACGTTCCACTGCACGCGGAAGGCGACGTCGATCATGTTCTCGTCGCCGGTCAGCATCAGGCTCTCGTCGGCCTGATCGCGGCCCGCCGAACCGCGCGCGAACTCGCTCTCGCGCATGCCGACCGAGACTTCGCGCACCGCGAGGACCTTCGGCGTGAACACCTGACCGATCGGATAGGGCAGATTGTAGTTGAGGCCCGGTGTCGTCTGCGACATCACGCGGCCGAGCACCAGCTCGACGCCGAGTTCGTCGGGCTCGACCCGGTAGAAGCCGGTCGCCAGCCACAGCGCCGCGGCGGCGACGACGCCGAGCGCCACGCCCTTGGCGCCGAAACCGTCACGGCCACCGCCGCTGCCGCCACCCGGCAGCCAGCTCTTGAGTTGTTCCTGACTGCGCCGGAGCAGCTCCTCGAGATCGGGCGGCTGGTTGCCGCCACCGGAGGGGCCCCGCGGCGGCTGACCCCAAGGGCCGCCGTTGCCGCCGCCCTTCCATCCGCCACCGCCGTTCTGGTTGCTCCAAGGCATCTGGTTTCCTCGTCTGATGCGCGCGCGGACGGCGAGACCCGAAGGCCTCACCGTCCACGCCGCGCCATGGCACTTCCCGTTGTATAGGTATCGCGTCGGATGGTTTCAACGCGCGGCCCCGTCGCAGAGCGACGATTTGGCCGCGATCAGCCCGGAACCGCCGTCTTCCGTCGGGCGAGGGAAACAAAATCGAAATCCGCGTCGTCGCGCGGCCCCCTTTCGCCGGCGACCCGCGCGGTCTCGACCCACACGGCCGGATCGAGCCGGGGGAAGGAGACGGCGCCCGCCGGATCGGGCGAGAGCTTCACCTCCGTCAGCTCGATGCGATCGCACAGGGGCAGCGCCTGGGCATAGATCTCGCCGCCGCCGACGATGGCGACCGTGTCGACGCCGTCGCGCTCCGCGATCACACGACCCCGCGTCATCGCCGCCTCGAGGCTCGCCGCCACCTCGGCGCCCTCGGCGCGGAAGGCGGGATCGCGGGTGACGACGATGGTGGTTCGTCCCGGCAGCGCCTTGCCGATCGAGGCCCAGGTGCGCCGGCCCATGATCATCGGCCGGCCCAGCGTCAGCGCCTTGAAGTGCTTGAGGTCGGAGGGAATGCGCCACGGCAGGTCGCCGTCGCGGCCGATCACCCCGTTCGCCCCCGCCGCGACGATCGCCACGATCTCGATGGTCATCGCGCACCGCCCTCCGCCGCCAGCCGGACGAGCGCCTCGCCGTCGACCCGCATCACCGTCCAGTCGTTCATCGGCCGCGCACCGAGCGCCTCGTAGAAGGCGATCGACGGGGCGTTCCAGTCGAGCACCCACCACTCGAACCGCCCGAGGCCGTCCGCGACGCAGCGCTTGGCGAGATGCACCAGCAGCGCTTTGCCGTAGCCCTTCCCGCGCTTCTCGGGGTCGACGAAGAGATCCTCGAGATAGATCCCGTGCCGCCCCTCGAAGGTCGAGAAGTTGTAGAACCACAGCGCCATGCCGACCGGCACCCCGTCCTCTTCGACGAAGTCGCAGAAGACCCTCGGGTTCGGCCCGAAGAGGGCCGCGTCGAGCATCGCCTCGGTGGCGTGCACCTCGTGCTCGAGTTTCTCGTAGACCGCGAGCTTCGTCACGAAGCCGAGGACGACGCCCGCTTCGCCGGGACGGGCGGGACGGATGGAGATCTCTGTCATACCGCCACCGGCGCCTTGATGTGGGGATGGGGATCGTAGTCGACGAGCTCGAAATGCTCGAAGCGGAAGTCGAAGACGTCCTTCACGCTCGGGTCGATCCTCATCGTCGGCAGCCGTCGCGGCGTGCGCGAAAGCTGCGTCTCCACCTGATCGAGGTGGTTCAGATAGAGATGCGTGTCGCCGAAGGAATGGACGAAGTCGCCGGCCTTCAGCCCCGTCGCCTGCGCCATCATCATGGTGAGGAGCGCATAGGAGGCGATGTTGAAGGGCACGCCGAGGAAGACGTCGGCCGAGCGCTGGTAGAGCTGGCAGGAGAGCTTTCCGTCGGCGACGTAGAACTGGAACAGACAGTGGCACGGCGGCAGCGCCATGCGCTCGACGTCGGCCGGGTTCCAAGCCGAGACGATCAGCCGCCGGCTGTCGGGCGAACGCCGGATCATCTCCTGGACCTGCGCGATCTGGTCGATGGTGCCGCCGTCGGCCGTCGGCCAGGAGCGCCACTGATGGCCGTAGACCGGGCCGAGATCGCCCTTCTCGTCCGCCCATTCGTCCCAGATGGAAACGCCGTTTTCCTTGAGATAGGCGATGTTGGTGTCGCCTCTCAGGAACCACAGCAGCTCGTGGACGATCGACTTCAGATGCAGCTTCTTGGTGGTCAGCGCCGGGAAGCCGGCCGAGAGATCGAAGCGCATCTGATGGCCGAAGATCGAGCGCGTACCGGTGCCGGTGCGGTCGGTCTTGGTGGCGCCCTCGTCGCGGATCTTCCGCATGAGGTCGAGATATTGCTGCATCGGACGCGATCCTCGCTCTGCCGCCGGTCGTGACGCCTCGGGGAGACCGTCGACGACTACCACATGTGGGGCGATCGACTCGCCGATGATACCAGCGATCCACTGGTTTCGATGCGCCCCGCCGTCGCCACGTTCGTGCCGCGATGCCGGGCGATGGAGCGGCGGACGAAACGAATCGGGGAGCCCGCCATGTGCATCGCCCACGTCGCCCTCTGGACGCACGATCTCGACGCCTCGGCCGACTTCTGGTCCCGCCACTTCGGCGCGACCGTCGGGGAGGAATACGTCAGCCGCAACCGCCCGGGCTTCCGCTCGCGCTTCGTCCGCTTCGCCTCCGGCGCGGCGCTCGAACTGATGACCGGTCCCTGGGTCGAGGGCGAGAAGGCCGATCCCGGCGAGCGCATCGGCTGGGCCCATGTCGCCGTCTCGCTCGGCTCGGAAGCCGCGGTGCGCAGCGCCGCCGAACGGCTCGCCTCGGAGAACGCGCTGATCTCGCCGCCGCGCACCACCGGCGACGGCTACTTCGAAGCGGTCGCCCGCTCGCCCGAAGGGGCGCTGGTGGAGATCGTCGCCTGAGAACTCGGTCGAACGGCGTGCGGCCTCACTCGGCCGCCATCTGCTCGATCTCTTCCTCGTGGAAGCTCTGGACGATGTGGCCGGCGAGCGCGTCGACCGCCGCGCCGTTCGCCCGCGGGCTGCGCATCATCTGCACCTCGTAGTGCCCGATCGGCGGCAGGTCGCGCTCGTCGATCGGCACCAGTTCACCGTCGATGACGCTGCGCGGCAGCGGCGCCACGGCGAGATCGGCGAGCACCGCCGCCATCTGACCGACGTAGTGCTGGCTCGAATAGGCGACCCGGTAGGGCACGCCCATCTGATCGAGCGCGTCGGTCGCCCGCATCCGCCAGCAGCAGGTCGTGCCGGAGACGGCGAGCGGCAGCGGCCGACGCTGATGCGCCTCGCCGTGGCGCACGCCGGCCCAGACCAGCTTCTCGCGATGGACGATCGTCCCGGTGAACGGAACGGAGCAGCCCATCCCCGCCGAGACCAGCGCGATGTCGATCTGGCCGGCGTCGAGCCGAGAGACGAGCTCGGTGCTCGGCCGACAGTCGACGTCGACCTGGACGAGCGGATGGCTCGCCGCGAAACGAGCGAGAATGCGCGGCAGGAAGCGCGTCGCGTAGTCGTCGGGCGTGCCGAGCCGGACCATGCCGGCGGTGTCGGCGCAGCGGAAGCGCATCAACGCCTCCTCGTTGAGGCGCAGGATCCGCCGGGCATAGCCGAGCAGGTCGTCGCCCGCTTCCGTGAAGACCACCGAGCGCCCGTCCTTGGCGAAGAGCGGACGCCCGACGATCTCCTCGAGCCGCTTCATCTGCATCGAGACCGCCGAGGGCGTGCGATGCACCGCCTGCGCCGCCCGACTGAACGAGCCGGTGCGGGCGATCGCCGCGAAGGTCTTGAGGAGGTCGATCTCCAGCATCGCCGAACCGCCCAGGGCGGCACCGCCCGCGTTCGCTCCATCCCGCAGCACGTCCATGACGACACCTCGAATGTTCAATCTCACTGATGAGGGAGATTAGACCTTTTCGTTTGTCTGATCAATTGGACGCGCGCATCCTGTCATCGTCGGCCGGAGAGCGGTCGATCCCCGACCATCGGGACCACGGAAACGTCGAAGGCCACCGCCTTCGCGAACGGGAGAACACGGCCATGCGCGACGCCGCACTCGAAATCGCCCGCGGTCGCGACGACTGGGCCCCCTCGCTCGGCCGCCGCTTCGCCGAGACCGTCACGAACGCCCTCGCAGCCCTGCTCGGCCGTCGCCGCGCCGCGGCCGATCTGGCGGTGCTGCGCAGCCTGGACGCGACCGGCCTCGCCGACATCGGCCTCGCCCCGCACGATCTCGTCGGCCTCGACGACGACCCGCGCGCCGCGACCCGTTCGCTCGCCGCCCGGGCCCGCGCGCGCCGCGCCGATCACGCCGATCGCTGGGCGAGCCCGACGCTGTGAGCCGATCTTCGGGAGAAACGACGGCGGGGTCTTTTCGTAGGCTCCGCCCTCGCCTATATTCGTCGTGCCGTCGCAAGGCGGCTATGGCGATAAACGAACGGCGCAATAAGCCTATCGGACCCGGGGGCAGTACCCGGCGCCTCCACCCGAGCCCATCGCGACCAGCCGCGGTGGGTTCCGGCGGGGGCGAACCAGGATCGACGAGGGTCTAAAATCCGGTCTTTCGCTCGGCATGATACCGCCGTCATCGGGTCAAAATTATAGTTGCCAACGACAACTATGCTCCGGTTGCAGTGGCCGCGTGAGCGGTCTCTGACTCCGGTCAACAAGTCCTGACGTGTAGCAGCGTCTAGGCGGGGTTCGGGGGCACCTGGCAACAGAAGCCCTCACTTCCTTCTCCGCCCCCCTCCGATCGCCCGCGTGGCGAATCCGCGCGTCTTGCGCTAGAAGAGAGGACGGACACCGCACGAGCCGAGCCGAAAGCGAACCGCCATGACCCAGGATCTCATCCGTTACGACGTTCTCGTGCAGGAAGCCCTGCGCGGTGTCGTCCGCAAGGTCATGGGGGAGATCGCCAAGACCGGTCTGCCGGGCGACCATCACTTCTACGTCTCCTTCGACACGCGCCACCCCGGCGTGCGGCTCTCCGGCCGCCTGCGTCAGCGCTATCCGACCGAGATGACGGTGGTGCTCCAGCACCAGTACTGGGACCTCGAGGTCAACGACCAGTATTTCGAGGTCGGCCTGTCCTTCTCCGGCATCCCGGAGCGGCTGCACGTGCCGTTCAATTCGGTGAAGGGCTTCGTCGACCCCTCGGTCGAGTTCGGCCTGCAGTTCGAGGTGATCTCGGAAGCCGGCGAGGAGGCCGCCGACGGTGCCCGTCTGGTGCCGGTCGAGCCCTCGGTCATCCCGACCCCGCCGGCCCCCGAACCGGTCGTCGTCAAGGTCGAGGACAAGCCCGCCGCCCCCGCCGCAACGGCTGTCGAACCGGCCGCGCCTCCGTCTGATACCGGAGCGACGGTTGTCTCACTCGACAAGTTCCGCAAGAAGTGATCAGCTCGAGGGCATGAGGCGGTCATGACCGAAATCCTGTCGCTCTCGAAGGCTCGCAAGGAACGCGCCCGCGCGGAAGACAAGCGCCGCGCCGAGGAGAACCGTGCCAAGTTCGGCCGGACGCGCTCCGAACGCGAGACCGTCACGATGATCGACCGGATCGACCAGCGCCGCCTCGACTCCCACCGCCGCGAAGAGATCCCTGCGCCGCCTCGATCGGAGGACGACGCCTCTCGCGGCTGATCCCGAGGAGGCTGCCATGGACAAACGTTCCATGACCATTGCCGGCCATCGCACCTCGGTCGCACTGGAACCCGAATTCTGGGCGGCACTCGAAGCCATCGCCGCGGCACGCGGTTCCTCGCTCTCCGCGCTCGTCGCCGAGATCGACGGAACACGCACCCCGACCCGCAACCTCGCCTCCGCCATTCGCGTCGCCGTGTTGGCCCACTGGATGCAACGCGCCGCCTGAGGGCGCGGCGACGTCACGCGTCGCCGACCGCCTTCGACGTCACGGTGCGCCGACCGCCGGCCCGACCGGTGCCTTCGCCTCGGGAAGCGCCACAGGCGGCATGATCTTCGCCGCCTCGGCCGCCTCCCGCGCGCGCCGTCGTGCCTCGATGCGGTCGAGGATCGAGCGCGCGCGCAGCCGTTCGATCCGCCCCTGGCGTTCGACGTCGCTCGCCTCGATCTCGCGTTCGGTGCGCTCGAGCAGAAGATGCGCCGCGAGCGGCGCCTCGTCGATGGAGAGAAGCGGCGAAAGGACGTTCCCACCGAGCACCACGTCGACCGCCGGCACCGCCCGCGAGATCGGCGTCGCCAGCCGCACCGCGGCCTCGCCCGTGGGCTCCACCGTGATCGCCCCGTCGAGCTTTCCCGTCGCCACGTCGAGCCCGGCGCGCGCGCCGATCCGGACCGCCCCGGCCGCGAGATCGACCCGCGGCAGACGCAGCTGCCCGCCGTCGAGGAGGAGCGGCACGTCGGTCGCCTCGAAGGCGGTGGCCCTTCCCTTCATCGCCGCCAGCGCCTCGGCGGGCTCGAGCGTAGGCCCCGCCGGCCGATGCGCCGTCGCCGCCGGATCGACGCCGAGGAGGCGCGCCGCGGCGAGCGTCATCCGCCCGCTGCCGCCGGCCCGCGCCACGAAGTCGCGACCGCTCGCGCCATGGGTCTCGAAGGCGACCTCGCCGGAAAGCCGCCCCTCGAGCGCCGGCCGCGCCGTCCCCGCGACGAGGGAGATGCCCTCCCCCGCGATCCGTCCCGACAGCGCCAGCCCGTCGCCCGCCCGCCGCGCCTCGAGGCCGCCGGTGAGCGCGAGCGATCCGTAGGTCGCGGCGAGATCGGCGAGTCGCACCGACCCGTCCGCGCTCGACACCCGGCCCGCGAGCCCGGTCAGCGCGAAGGCCTCACCGACGTCGAGCGTCGCCGCCCGCGCCGTCGCCTCGAGATCGAAGGGAAGTCCGGCGAGGCCGAAGAGAAGCGTCGCCGCCTCACCGCGATCGATCCCGATCTCGCCGGAAAACTTCGGCCGCACGCCCGTGAGGTCGACGAGCCCCTGCGCCGTGGCGCGGATGCCGACGACCGTGCCCTCGGCCTGCTCCACCCGCCATTGCCCGCCGTGCCCACGAACCGAGGCCGAGACATCGACCGGCAGGCGCCGTTCGAAGGCGAGGCCCGGCCGGCCGACGAGGGCGCCGAGTGCGGCGAGATCCGGCGAGGCGAGCCGCCCCGTCGCCGCCCATTCGCGTGCGCCCGAGGCATCCCGCCCGTCGTGCCCCTCGATCGTCAAACGGCGATCGCCGAAGCCGGCGTCGAGCGAAAAGCGCAGGCCCTCCGACGGCCGCCCGGCGATCGTGCCCGACAGACGGATGCCGTCGCCCGCCGCGAGGCCGAAGCGCTTCGTCGCCTCGCGGCCCAGGCGCGCGTCGGAAAGCGCCAACCGCCCGTCGATGCGACCGCTCGCGACGTCGTCGGGGCGGCCTTCGAAATCGAGATCGCCGGAAAGCCGCCCGCCGGCGGCGCGGCCCGCGAGCGTCGCCTTCACCCGGCTGCCGGCCTCGGCCGCGGCGCCCTCGACGACGAGATCGAGGTCGAACGAACCGGCGGCGGCGCCCGCCGCCTCCCACGGATCGGCGGCATCCGGCGCGAAGGCGGCGGCGAGTGCCCGCGCGGTGCGGGCCGCGTCGGTCGCCGAGAGCTTCGCCTCGATCCGCCCGCGCGGCGCGGCGAAGGGGTCGGCGATCCGCCCGCCAGCTTCCAGCTTCGCCCCCAGAAGGTCGGCGACCGCCAACCGGTCGATCGCCCATTCGCCCGGCGCGATCCTGAGCCCGGCGCGCACCCCGCGCGCCGTCGGCCCGCCGAGGGTCACGGCCGCGACGTCGAGATCGACGTCGATCGACCGCTCGACACCCGGCGCCCCGCCCACCGCGGTCGCGGCCGCCGCGAGGCCGAAGAGGCGGCGCCCGTCGAGTCGCTCGGCGACGAGCCCGAGCCGCGTCAGTCCGTCGGCCCGCCGTTCGATCCGCCCGCGTGCCCGTTCGGGTCCCACCGCGATCTCGAGATCACGGCCGAAGAAACCGTCGCGCGACAGGACGAAGGGGCCGGTGACCTCGATCGCCCCGATCCGCCGCGTCCCCGCCGCCTCGCCCGCCCACCAGGCGGCGAGGTCTTCCGGCTCGGCGACGGCGAGCATGCCGGTACCGTCGAAACGCGATGCCGCCGGATCGAGCCGACCCGAGACATCGAGCTTTCCACCACCGGGAAGGCGCGCCGCGAGCCGATCGATCGCCACCCCGCCCGGCCGCCCGCGCGCCTCGACGGAAACGTCGGAGAGCACCCGCCCGCCGAGCGTCAGCGCGTCGACGCCGAGCGTCACCCGCAAGCCCGCCGGGAGCACGACCGGCGCTTGCGATCCGCCGAGCCGTTCGGCCAACGCCGCGACGCGCGCCCGCGCGCCGCCTCCCGTCTCGCCGCGGTCGAGATCGATCCGCGGCGTCGCCAGCACCGCCTCGAAGGTAGCGCTCTTGCCGAACGTCGCAGCCAGCCGTCCGGTGAACTTGGTCTCGTCGCCGGCCGCCCCGAGCGTCAGCGCCAGATCCTCGACCCGCGCGCCGGAGACGTCGGCCTCGAGCCGCCCGGTCGCACTCGCGACCGGCACACCGCCGTCGCGACGCTCGAGCGACACGGTACCCGCGAAGGTCGGCCGGTCGGCCCCGTCGATCGTGCCCAGGAGGAGAACGCTCGCCGTGTCCGCAGGCGAGGCGAGCAGCGCCCGCAGCCGTGTCGTCGCCCCGTCGGGACGTGCCGCCACTTCGAACCGCAGATGTCTGCCGCCGTGATCGCCCTCGACGTCGAGCCGCCACTGGCCGCCGTTGCCTTCGACCCGGCCGCGGCCGGCGATCGCCGTCACGCTCTCCTGCCGACCGGAACGGCGGTCGGCGAGGCGCAGCGTGCCGTCGACGATCCGCGCCGTCTCGATGCCGATGCCGGCGAGATCGCCGCCGGCGGCGGGAAGACCGGTGACGCGACCGTCCGCGTCGATCGCCAGATCGAGCCCGGGGCGTTCGAGCACCAGTTCGGCGACGCGCACGTCGCCGTGCGTCAGCGCCGCGACGTCGAGATCGAGTTCGAACCGGCCGACGCGGGCGAGCGGGCGGGCGACGTCGCCCACCACCACGTCGCCGAAACGGACGCGAGGGCTCGGCAGCAGACGCGCGTCGACGTCGCCGAGCACGGTGACGGGGGCGCCGACGATGCGGCTCGCCTCGCGCTCGAACACGGCGCGATGCGCGCTCCAGTCGACGAAGAGCGGCCCGACCAGCGCTGCGACCAGCGCCAGGATGATGGCGACCCCGATGCCGATATAGGCCGAGTTCACCGCGCCCTCCGCCGGTTCCGCATCAGATCGTGACGATCTTTCCGGGGTTCATGATGCCCTGCGGGTCGAGCGCCTGCTTGATCGCCGCCATGGCGTCGAGGGCGGGACGACCGTGCTCGGCTTCGAGATACTTCATCTTGCCGGTGCCGACGCCGTGCTCGCCCGACGCCGTCCCCTCCATCGCCAGCGCCCGCTCGACGAGCCGGCCGACGAAGGCCTTCACCGTGTCGATCTCGGCGGCGTCGTTCGGATCGAACAGCGGCAGGACGTGGAAGTTGCCGTCGCCGACGTGGCCGACGATCGGCGCGACGAGACCCGAGGCCTCGATGTCGCGCTTGGTCTCGGCGATGCACTCCGCCAGCCGCGAGATCGGCACGCAGACGTCGGTCGAGAAGGTCTGGCAGCCCGGACGCATCGCCATGCCCGCCCAATAGGCGTCGTGGCGCGCGGACCAGAGCCTGGTGCGCTCCTCCGCCACCGTCGCCCAGGTGAAGGGCCCGCCGCCGAGGTCCTCGGCGATCTCGCCGAAGCGGGTCGACTGTTCGGCGACGCCGGCCTCGGTGCCGTGGAACTCGAGCAGGAGGAGCGGCGTCTCGGGCAGCGACAGTTTCGAATAGGCGTTGCAGGCCTTCACCTGCGCCTCGTCGAGGATCTCGATGCGGGCGACCGGGATGCCCGACTGGATGGTGGCGATCACCGCATCGGCCGCCGCCGCGACGTTCGGGAACGGGCAGATGCCGCCCGAGATCGCCTCCGGGATGCCGGAGAGGCGCAGCGTCAGCTCGGTGATGATGCCGAGCGTGCCTTCCGAACCGACGAAGAGGCGGGTGAGATCGTAGCCGGTCGCCGACTTCTTGGCGCGGCGCGAGGTGACGACCACCTCGCCGGAGGCGGTGACGACGCGCATGGCGATCACCGTGTCCTTCATCGTGCCGTAGCGCACCGCATTGGTGCCGGACGCCCGCGTCGCCGCCATGCCGCCGAGCGTCGCGTCGGCGCCGGGGTCGATCGGGAAGAACAGGCCGGTGTCGCGCAGCTGCTCGTTCAGCGCCTTGCGGCGAATGCCGGGTTCGACCACCACGTCGAGATCTTCCGGGTGGACCGCGACGATGCGGTCCATCGCCGAGACATCGACCGAGACGCCACCGAAGGCCGCGTTGAGATGACCCTCGAGCGAAGTGCCGGCACCGAAGGGCACGATCGGGCAGCGATGAGCGGCGCAGATCTTGACGATCTCGACCACCTCGGCCTCGGAACGGGCGAAGACCACCGCGTCCGGCGGCTGATTGGGGATCCAGGTCAGCGTGTGGCCGTGTTGTTCGCGCATCGAGGCGGCGGTCGAAACCCGCTCGCCGAACCGGGCCTGCAAGGCCGTCACCGCTGCCGAAATCGCCGCCTCGTCGCGCACGCGTCCGCTCATCGTCGTCTCCGAGAAAAAGGAAGGCGGACCCTATCAGCCGATCGTGACGGACGAAAGGTCGAGACGGCGCCTCAGCCCCGCTCGAGCGTGCGTGCGACCATGCGCGACAGGGCCGGCCCGATCGCCACCAGGACGAAGAACCGCACCGCCTGCAGCGCCAGCACGAAGGAGACGTCGACCGGCGTCGAGGCGGCGATGACGGCGATCGTGTCCATGCCGCCCGGCGAGGTGGCGAGCCACGCCGTCAGCGGATCGATGCCGAGCCGCTGGTGAAGCTCCAGCGCCACCACCGCCGAGACCGCCATCAGGACGACGATCGACGCGGCGATCCACGGCAGCGCGCGCGCCGCGTGGACGACCGAGGCGCGGGTGAAGCCGAGACCGATCGTCCAGCCGAGGCCGGTATAGGCGGTGACCAGCAGCCAGGTCGGCAGTTCCATCGCGAAGACGTCCGAGCCGTGCAGCACCGCGCCGACGACCAGCGGTCCGATCATCGCCCCCGACGGCACCCGCGACAGCACGCCGAGCACGCCCATGACCACGACCAGCGCGATCGTCAGGGCGAAGGGGCCGGGATGGATCGGTGGAAACAGCACCGGCGGGGCGGGCATCGCCTCGACGCCGATGAAGAGCCGCGCCGCGACGGACGCCGTCGAGGCGACGAAGAGCACGCGGACATATTGCATGAAGGCGACGAGCTGGACGTCGGCGCCGTAGTGGGCGGCCTGCACCACCATGGCCGAAGCCGCGCCCGGCGAGGAGCCCCAGACGCCGGTCGTTCCCGGCACGATGCCGAAGCGCGACAGCGCCCAGCCGAGAAACGTCGCCGTCGCCACCATCAGCGCGACGGCGCCGAGCAGGATCGGCCATTCGTGCCGGAAGGTGGCGACGATCGACGGCGTCAGCGCGGTGCCGAGCATGGCGCCGACCACCGCCTGGGAGGAGAGGAAGACCCGCCGCGGCACGGCGAGTTCGATACCCGCGAGGCGAACGCCGATCGCCGCGAGCAGCGGTCCGATCAGGAAGGAGGCGGGCAGCCGCGCCTCCTCGAAGCCGAGCGCCACGACGAGCGACGCCGCCGCCAGGATCGCCCAGCCGGCAACACCGTTCAAACTCTTCGGACCCGTCATCCGCGCGCTCCTTCGCCCGCCGTCGCGGGCGACCGCGATCGACCACGAAGCTCCGCCGCGGTCAAGCGTCGCAGCGCGTCGAGGAGCTCCTCGCGGCGCGCATGGCGCGCTTCGGCGCGTTTCTCGGGGGATCGGCAGCACTTCGGACTCGCCTTCGTCACGGAAATGTCATTAATTCCGCGCGACGAAACGACCGCGGATCATCTCCATGCTGTCCTGGTTCCGGGCGATCATGCCCAAGGAAGACGGGTTCTTCGATCACTTCGAGGCCCATGCCCGTGTTCTGCTCGACGGCGCGAAGGCGCTGCACACCCTGCTCGCCGGTGCCCCCGACATCGCCGCCGCCGCGGCCGAGGTGAAGCGCCACGAGAACGCCGCCGACGACATCACGGCCGAGGTCCTGCTGGCGGTGCGCCGATCCTTCATCACGCCCTTCGACCGGGTCGACATCAAGGATCTGATCGAGTCGATGGACGACGCCATCGACCAGATGCACCAGACCTCCAAGGCGATCCTCCTCTTCGAGGTGACCGCGTTCACCGAGTCGATGCGCGAGATGGCGGCGATCGCCGTCGAGGCGGCCGAGCTGACCGTCCAGGCGATCCCACTGCTCAGGAAGATCGGCGCCAACGTCGCCGAGCTGAACGCCTACGCGGTCAAGATCACCGAACTCGAGGGCCGCGCCGACAAGCTGCACGATCGCGGCCTGAAGGAACTCTTCGTCGCCCATCGCAATTCCGACCCGATGGCCTATACGATCGGTGCCGAGATCTACAGCCACCTCGAGCGCGTCGCCGACCGGTTCGAAGACGTGGCCAACGAGATTTCCGGCATCGTCATCGAGCACGTCTGATCGACCTGCCGAGACCGAAGAGAGTTCCATGGACGCCACGCTGGCCCTGCCCCTCCTCGTCGGCCTGATCGCCGTCGCGCTCGCCTTCGACTTCCTGAACGGCCTGCACGACGCGGCGAATTCGATCGCCACGATCGTCTCGACCCGCGTGCTGTCGCCGCAGTATGCCGTCCTCTGGGCGGCGTTCTTCAACTTCATCGCCTTCATGTTCTTCGGCCTGCACGTCGCCCAGACGCTCGGCAAGGGCATCGTCGAGGCCTCGGTGATCGACCCGCGCGTCGTCTTCGGCGCGCTGACCGGGGCGATCACCTGGAACGTCGTCACCTGGCTCCTCGGCATCCCGTCGTCGTCGTCGCACGCCCTCGTCGGCGGCCTGATCGGCGCCGGCACCGCCAAGGCCGGCATCGCCGCCGTCGTCATGTCGGGCTTTCTCCAGACCACCGCCGCGATCGTGCTGTCGCCGCTGCTCGGCTTCATCCTGGCGCTGCTGCTGGTGGCGGTCGTCAGTTGGATCTGCCGACCCTTCACCCCCTTCGCGGTCGACCGCTCCTTCCGCTCGTTGCAGTTCCTCTCCGCCTCGCTCTATTCGCTCGGCCACGGCGGCAACGACGCGCAGAAGACCATGGGCATCATCGCCGTGCTGCTCTGGTCGCAGGGCTACCTCGGCGGCGAGTTCCACGTCCCCTTCTGGGTGGTGCTCTCGTGTCAGGCGGCGATGGGCATGGGCACGCTCTTCGGCGGCTGGAAGATCGTCCACACCATGGGCTCGAAGATCACGCGGCTGACGCCGATGCAGGGCTTCTGCGCCGAGACCGGCGGCGCGATGACGCTGTTCTTCGCCACCTGGCTCGGCATTCCGGTGTCGACCACCCACACCATCACCGGCTCGATCGTCGGCGTCGGCGCGGCGCGGCGCACCTCCGCGGTGCGCTGGAACGTCGCCTCCTCGATCGTCGTCGCCTGGGTGGTGACGATCCCGGCCTCGGCCGCGATCTCGGCCGCCTCCTGGTGGCTGGTGGGGCTGTTCTGATGGCGAAGGCGTCGGCAGAACCCACCGTTCCGCGCCGACAGATCGCCGCCCTGCCCTGGCGGATCGTCGACGGCCGCCTCGAGGTCTGTCTGGTGACGACCCGCGAGACCCGCCGCTGGACGGTGCCCAAGGGTTGGCCGATGCGCAACCGCTCCGACCGCGACGCCGCCCGCCTCGAGGCCGAGCAGGAAGCCGGCCTCACCGGCAGACCGGGCAAGGCGCCGGTCGGCACCTTCGACTACTTCAAGCGACTGATCGATCGCTTCGAACTGCTGCGGGTCGAGGTCTACGCGCTGAAGGTGGCGAAGACCCTCGACGACTGGAAGGAGAAGGGCGAACGCGACGTGCGCTGGTTCACCGTCGCCGACGCGAGCCTCCTCGTCGAAGAGCCGGAACTGGCGACGCTGATCGCCCGTTTCGCTCCCGAGGCGTGAGCCTCGCAACAACAGGACCCGGCGTGAGCCTCGGCCGCCCGGGCCTCACGCGAAACCCCGGACGACACCGATCGCCGCCCCCGCCGCCACCACGACCCACGGCGGCAGCCGCCACACCGCCAGCGCGACGAAGGCCGCCGTCGCGATCACCGCGTCGCCGCTCGACCGGATGCCACCGGTGAAGACCGGATCGTGGAAGGCGGCGGCGAGCAGACCGACCACCGCCGCGTCGATGCCGGCGGCGACCGCCGCGACCCGCGCCGAGCGCCGGAGATCGCGCCAGAACGGCAGCAGCCCCGCGACCAGCAGCCAGGACGGCGCGAAGATCGCCAGAAGCGCGATCGTGCCGCCGAGCCAGCCGCCCGGCCCGATCGTCGCCACCGATCCGAGGAAGGCTGCGAAGGTGAAGAGCGGCCCCGGCACCGCCTGGACGAGGCCGTAACCGGCGAGGAAGGCCTCCGGCGCCACCCGCCCGGTCTCGACGAAGCCCGCCTCGAGCAACGGCAGCACCACGTGACCGCCGCCGAAGACCAGCGTTCCCGCCCGCCAGAACCCGTCGATCAGCGCGCCGACGCCGCCGCCCGTCGCCCACGACGGCAACAGCACCGATCCGGCGAGAAGCAGCGCCAGCCAGCCGATCGCCTCGCGCCGACCGATCGGTGTCGAAAGATCGCCGCCAGCCCCCCGCCGCGGCATGCGCGATCCGAGGAGACCTCCGGCGGCCCCGCCGACGACGATGGCGCCGATCTGGCCGAGCGGCCCGGCGAGTGCCGTCGCGACCCCCATGCCGAGGACGGCGATCGCCGCCGTCTCGCGCGTCGCCGCCAGCGTCCGCGCCATGCCGAGGAGTGCCACCGCCACCACCGCCACCGCGACGACCGCCAACCCGTGCAGCCAGCCGCCGGAGCCCGCCCCGGCGAGGCCGAGCCCGGCCGCAGCAGTGAGCATGATCAGCGCCGACGGCAGGGTGAAGCCGACGAAGGCGGCGAGTGCACCGAGCCGTCCGGCGCGCAGGAGGCCGATCGCCATGCCGACCTGCGACGAGGCGGGACCGGGGAGAAACTGGCAGAGCGCGACGAGATCGGCGTGGGTGGCATCGTCGTGCCAGTGCCGGCGGACGACGAATTCCTCGCGGAAATAGCCGAGATGGGCGATCGGCCCGCCGAAGGCCGTCAGCCCCAGACGCAGGAAGGCGAGGAAGACCTCGCCCACCCGTCCCTCGGGGTTCTTCTCACGATCCGTCGTCCCGCCCATGGTCTCCCCCGCCCTTCGCGGGAGAGAATAGACCGTCGACGACGGCGGCGTGAACGCTTCGCCTCAGGCGGCGCGCACTTCGGCGAGGAAGATCTCGACCGCCGCACGCAGCCCTTCCGCCTCGCGGGCGAGCTCGCCCGCCGACGACAGGACCTGCGTCGAAGCCGCGCTCGACGACGAGGCGGCGGTGCTGACGCCGCCGATGTTGGCGCTGACGTCGGAAGCACCATGGGCGGCTTCCTGGACGCTGCGCGAGATCTCGACCGTGGTCGCGCCCTGTTCCTCGACCGCCGCGGCGATCGATCCGGCGATGGCGTTCATCGTGTTGATGGTGGAGCCGATCGCCTCGATCGCGTCGGCCGCGCGATGGGTCGAGGTCTGGATGGTGGAGACCTGCCGGCCGATCTCGCCGGTCGCCTTGGCGGTCTGCTCGGCGAGCCCCTTGACCTCCTGCGCCACCACCGCGAAGCCGCGACCGGCCTCACCGGCGCGCGCCGCCTCGATCGTGGCGTTGAGGGCGAGGAGATTGGTCTGCGCCGCGATGTCGGAGATCAGCTGGACGATGGTGCCGATCTGATCGGCCGCCGCCGCGAGGCTGCGCACCTGATCGGTCGACGCCTCGGCTTGCGTCAACGCCGCCGCCGCGGTCGCGGCCGAACGTTCGACCTGACGGCCGACCTCGGCCACGGTCGCGGAGAATTCCTCGGTCGCCGCCGCCACGTTCTGGACGTTGGCGGTGGCCTCTTCGGCGGCAGCTGCGACCGCCACCGACTGGGCGGACACCTCTTCCGACGACGACGACAGCGTGCTCGCCGCCGCCTCGAGTTCGGTCGCGGCCGAAGAGACGGTCGTCACGATGCCGCCGACCTGCGCCTCGAAGCGATCGGCCAGCGCCAGCATCGCCGCGCGCCGCTCCGCCGCCGCATGGGCGTCGGCCTCGCGCTGCGCCGCCTCGAGCGCCAGACGCTCGCGGGCATTGTCGCGGAACACCTCGACCGCCTTGGCCATGCGGCCGATCTCGTTGCCGGCGTCGCGGCCGGGCACCACGACCTCGAGATCGCCGCCGGCGAGACGACCCATGGCGTCGGTCATGCCGGAAATCGGCCGCGAGATCGCCCGCCCGATGACGAAGGACAGGCCGACCAGCGCCAGCACGGCGCCGAGCAGGGTGAGCTGCATCTGGCGCTCGACATGCTTGGCGATCGCGGCGGCCTGCGTCTCGGAAGCCTTGCGCAGGGCGGTGGCGGCGGTCTCGATCTCCGCCATCTTCGGCTCGATGCCGCGATGGACCTGCGCCATCTGGTTCTCGGCGTCGTTCACGCGCTTCGCGCCGGCGACCCAGGCGTTGAAGCCCGAGCGATAGATCGTCGCCAGACGCACCAGATCGTCGCGCTCCGTCGGCGGCAGGTCGAGCGACTCGGCGCGGTCGACGATGAGGGTGAGCTGGCGATCGAAGCCCTCGAGATACTTGGCGTCGCCGCGCATCATGTAGTCCTTCTCGTGGCGACGCGCCTTGAGGAGGATGGTCTCGAGATCGGCACCGGCGCCGAGACCGGCGATCACCGCCTCGGTCTGGTGGGCGGCGCGGCGCAGATCGCCCTGATAGCCGCTCTCCGGCGTCAGGCCGAGCTTCTTCTTGGCCGAGACCAGCTTGTCGAAGGCGCCGAAATAGCTGGCGATGCCGGTCGAGATCTCGGTGAGCGTCCCGGCGATACGGGCGCGCTCGCCCTCCTTCACCAACTCGCCGAGGCGCGTGAGGTTCGCCATCGCGGCCTTGCGGCCGGCATCGTGTTCTTCGAGCGACTTCTGGTCGAGCCGTATCAGGAAGTTCTTCTCGGCGCGCCTGAGCTGGAGCAGCGTCGTCTCCAGTCCGCCGACCTCGTCGGCGAGCGCCCGATTGGCCTCGGCCTCGACCAGCGCGACGTCGCGCTCGTTGTTGCCGGTCACCTGGACGGTCGCCACCACGACGAAGGCCGCGACGGCCACCGCCGTGATCGACGCAACTTGGAAGCCGATCCGCAGATCGGAAAAACGCAATGCCATGACGGACCCCGGGAAGCATTGTTGGGTGCCCTCATGACACGCCCAACGGGTTTATCCGCGGTTAATCGAATCCCGGTGGTGAGCCGATTTCTTCCGATGTTTCCGAGGGTCTGCGCCGAATACGTCGGCAGCTGCCCAAATCAGAGTCAATTACGCAACGTCACTCAGTAAAATTCGATGTAAATTGCGACAGTAGCGGGTTACCGCGACGAATGATCACCCCCTCCGCCGCGAGGCCCGCCCGCGGTGGATCGCGGGGTGGCGGGGCGACGGGACCCGCCGACGCAACGGGCCGCGGTGGTCGGTTCCCGGGGGCGGCGGCAGGGGCCGAGGGCGCGAGCGTCACTTCAGCCGGAAATAGTTCCTGAGCGCCAGGCCGATGAAGAAGACGAGGAGGATGGAGAGGAGGTTCTGGACGATGGTCGCCGCCTGCAACGCGGCCGGCGGCAACGGGATGCAAGGCTTGAGCGCGGTCTCCCCGGCCGCGGGAGCCGGCGGCGGCGACCCGCAGAACAGGAACTTCTTGACCTCGCCGTCGATGGTCAGCGGCCCGACGAAGGGGATCGAATTGGCCACCGCATAGAGTTTCGCGGCCTCTGACGTTGCCCCCAAGTTTTATCCAGTTCTGAGTTCGCTCTGGCGGATGGGATTGCCTTGTTGGGCGGGGTGCGCGG